>NZ_AP018222.1:2706533-3649033 GCF_002368035.1 Nostoc linckia NIES-25
CCCCACCTCCCCACCTCCCCACCTCCCCACCTCCCCACCTCCCCATCTCCCCATCTCCCCATCTCCCCACCCAGATATCTACCAAATTAAGTTCGAGGAAAGGCAAATGGATGTAATTCCAGCAATAGATTTACTAGAAGGTCGTTGCGTGCGACTGTATCAGGGAGACTACGATCGCTCGCAAGTTTTTAGCGAAAACCCAGCTGATGTTGCTAAACAGTGGGTGGAACAGGGCGCTACAAGATTGCACGTAGTCGATTTAGATGGTGCAAAAGCAGGTAAAGTAGTAAATCTTCAGGCAATTGAAGCGATCGCTAAAGTGGTATCGGTGCCCATTGAAATTGGCGGAGGATTGCGCGATCGCACCAGCGTAGAACAAGTGTTTAATCTGGGCGTACAGTGGGCAATTCTCGGTACCATCGCTGTAGAAGAACCCCAGTTAGTGCAAGAAATCTGCCAAGAATTTCCCGAACAAATTATTATCGGTATTGACGCCCGTAATGGCCGCGTAGCTACTCGCGGTTGGTTAGAAACCTCACAAGTTTTAGCAACCCAACTGGCTGTCACAATGCAAGAATTGGGTGCAGCAGCAATTATTTATACTGATATACATCGTGATGGTACTCTTACGGGGCCTAATCTAGAAGCTTTGCGAGAACTTGCTAGTGCAATTTCCATACCAGTAATCGCTTCTGGTGGAGTTAGTTCCGTTACCGATTTGTTGAGTTTGCTGGCGTTAGAACCACAAGGCGTGACTGGTGTAATTGTCGGACGTGCTTTGTATACTGGGGATATTTTACTCAAAGAAGCATTACAAGCGATCGGCCCTGGACGGATTCAGGATATTCCACCCGATTTCGGTTTTTCTAGTTTTGCTTGACATTTTCTGTATTTAGGTAAAAATACACACACTGTCTCGGACTACCGAGTACAGTGATATCTCTGTTGTAATATTACGTCTAGTTAAATATTGAGAATTTTTATTTTTTAATTTTTCCGTGAGATATTTCTGTAATCGACAATACCCGTGATGTAGATAAAATTATAGTAGACTTCAAAACTTAATATTATGCCTAGTCAAGATAAAAATTCCCATCAAGCATTTAATCAAACACAAGCTAATGGAACAAAGAGCAAGAAGAAACTACAACCTCCTCCAGACATCAAAAAACCAAAGAAAACAGAATAAAAGCTGTTAGACTTTGTTGTAGAGACTTAAATCTAATTAAGCCTCTACATATATAATGTGACTATAAAATTAACAGATGTTCAGATCCCCGACTTCTTTGAGAAGTGGGGTATCTAACTTTTCACGAAGCTTGTGAAATTTACTCAAATTATTCTGAATTATGACTCCTGAATTCTGAATTCTTATTTATTTTTCACTTGACTCTTTGCTTGTTCTAAAGCTATTTCTTTCATCGCCTGATACGAATTCACATTAGAAGTACCTTCAATAGCTTTAACTGCCAAATCCTGAACTTGTTTAAGGGCAGATTCAAGTTGTTTAGAAAGGTTTTGAATGCGTGCTTCTTGATTAGTAATAGTCTGTTCTAGAGATTGCAGTCTTTGTTCGTAAAAGCGCTTTTGCCCTTCTACTTCCTTAGAATATAAATCTGATTTAACCTTAGCTTGATAATGGGCAATACCTTTGCCTTCTTCTGTAGCTTTTTTGATGGCCGCTTCTTTTTCTTTCGGAAAAGCCTCTACTTTAGCTTTCAATTCTTCAAATTGTTTTTCTCGTTCAAAAATTGCTTTTTCCCGTTCAGCCCACTGTTTTTCTGTTTCTTGAAGTAATTCCTCTAGCTGTTTATATAATGCTTTTTGACGCTGTTCGTATTCGTCATTGTCTAGCTGTCGTTGCAGTTCTAAATTATACTTATACTCTGCTACATCGCGTTGGCGAGTTTTATTGAGGTTTTCATTCCTTTCTTTTATCGCCCGTTGATGTTCTTCTTGCTCTTTTCCCCAAGTATTTCTTTCATCTGCTATTTCTTGTAATAACACTTCAGCACGCTGGCTATATTCTTCCTGATAAGCTTTAGAATTATCTTCATAGGCTTGGATGAGAGTATCCAATATCTCGTCAGAAATTTCTAAATTATGTAACTGCTTTAATTGTTGAATTTCATCTTCTAAAGTTCGTCTGATTTCTTCTAATTTAGAAGCTTTATTTGTCAATTGTTCAGATAATTCATTAGCAGCGCTACCAAAACCTAATTGAATCTTTGCTAAGCTTTCAATTGTATTATTCATCTTCTGTTGGACGCTAGAAAGCTGATTCATAGGTGTTTTTTGCTCAGTTTTAGGCTGTTCTTTAGTTACTGACTTGCTTTCTTTAGCAACTTGCTCAAGTTGCGATTTTAACGCTGCTTGTTCTTTAGCTAACTCCTCATACGCCTGAAGAATTTCTACTTTAGTATTCTTCTCAGTCGGTTTTTTCACCACTACAACAAACCTCCTCTTCAGGAATTCAAAATTCAAAATGACTAAGGCGCTACAAACTCAAACTATTTAGTACTAGAACTCCCAAAAGCTCTCATAGCTAAGTCTTGTGCTTGTTTTAATGCAGTTTGCAATTGGCCAGAAATACCTTCTATCTGCTCAGTTTGTTTCTTGATTGTTTCTTCCAAAGATTGAATTTTTAATTCGTAACTCTGTTTGTTAGATTCCCATTCTTTTTCAAATAAATCCGCCTCAATTTTCGCTTTTTGATTTGTTTCTTTAATTGCTTCTTCTCTAGCTTTCTTAATAGCTTCTTCGATTTCGTTAGGGAATGTAGCTACTTTTTGTTGATAATCTGCAAATAGCGGCTGATGTTGGGTGAGTATTTTTTCTCGTTCGTTCCAGTCTTTCTCTTTCTTTTGAGAATTTTCTTGTATTTCTCTTTCTTGTTGACGCTTGATTGCCTCGTAGCTATCTGTATTAAGTTTACGAGTTGTTTCTAATTTATATTGATATTCTTCTTCTTCTTGCTGGCGATCTTTGGTTAATAAATCATTATACGCTTGCAGTTTTTCTTCATACTCTGCTTGCTCTTTCTGCCATTCTTTTCGCCTCAGAGCAATTTCTTTCTCTAGAGTTTCCTTTTTACTAATACTATCTTGTTCTAAGATTTTGAGCTTTTCTTGGTGTTCTTGGCTTAAAATATCTAGAGTATCAGCAACAACTCTAATTTGCTGAAGCTCTTGCAAACGTTGAGTTTCAATTTCTATTGCTTGGTTTAGTTCATCTAATTTAGAATTTTCCTGAGCTAATTTTTCAGATAATCCATTGAGAATGCTGCCAAACTCTAGTTGTAAATCAGCTAATCCTTTGACAATACTATCAACTGTATATACCGAAGCTGCTTGTAGAATTTCTTGACTTTTTGCCTTTTCTGCTTCCTCTTGTTTAGTTGCTATTTTAAATTCCAGCTTTTTCCTTTGGATCAGAATTTGTTGAAATGCTTGCATTAGTTGTTGTTTGCTGTCCTTGACTCCAACTGTAGTCATATTCCAACTCCGTTCAATAAGCAATAATTTATCGGGTAGCAAGCCATACCAATGACTACCCTATGCAGACATCAGAGTAGCCTTTACACAGTATTTTTAACGCAGTGTAAACACTGAAATAATCAACATCCGACACTGAGATATACTAAGAGTTATCCACAGTATTATCTTTGTGTTTTCTCAGTATATTTTTATTTAGGGTTTTATAGTACTTTTGTACTAACAAATATACCCAACGCAATTTGCCCTTGTCAAGAGAAAAATTGAAGCTATTTGATTAAAAAGACTATGGCAGCCTCCAACCGCAGCGTTTTATAATCGTAATTAAGGCGCTGTGGCATATGTAACTTTTTGTAAAGGAAATCTAAAAGAATTAACCCTAGTAGAAGCGCGGTTGCACTCAGGCTAGATAATAGATTTGATCATCCTAATTGATACAAGCACAGTCATAGACTTTTGTGATATCAATGTATACCAGTGAATCGACCAAGTATTCTGCCAGAACGGACATTGGACAAACCAGCCGAATTCTAGTAGTAGAAGATGAAGAACTAATCCAGGAAATGCTAGCTGTAGCCCTGGAAGAGGAGGGTTTTGGGGTGATAACGGCCCCTGATGGGCGGTCTGCTGTAGAGTATCTCAAAAGTTTTGAAACCAACTCAGGGGAACTTCCCTTTGACTTGATCGTTCTTGATTTGATGCTACCTCAGATCAACGGTTTAGATATTTGCCGTTTGCTACGTCATCAAGGAAACCCTGTACCGATTTTAATGCTCAGTGCCAAGGGTAGCGAAACTGACCGCGTTTTGGGTTTGGAAGTGGGAGCAGATGACTACCTAACTAAACCCTTCAGTATGCGGGAATTAGTGGCTCGTTGTCGGGCTTTACTGCGGCGTCAACGCTTAAGTACTTTGCCACAACTACCAGTATTAAAGTTTAAGGATGTGACCTTAAATCCTCAAGAATGCCGCGTGCTGGTTCGCGGTCAGGAGGTGAGTCTTTCTCCTAAAGAGTTTCGCCTGCTGGAACTATTTATGAGTTACGCCCGTCGCGTGTGGTCGCGGGAACAATTGCTAGACCAGGTTTGGGGCCCGGATTTTGTGGGTGATAGCAAAACTGTAGACGTTCACATCCGTTGGTTGCGTGAAAAATTAGAGCAAGACCCCAGCCATCCGGAATATATTGTGACTGTACGAGGTTTTGGCTATAGGTTTGGATAATTAGTTTCGATAGTTGTTAGTTTTGAGTAATCACGAAAAAACTAACGACTCAAATGCTCTTATTGGGATTTTTTCTGGGTTTAGCGGTAGGCATTGGGTTTTGGGTTTGGCAACAGGTTCAACTTAACCGCTACCTAAGACGCGTACTCCAACCGTTAACCCCGCATTCTTACAAAGTGGGACTGCCGCTAATTCCTGGGTTACGGCAAGAAATTATGCTCTTGAGGCAGCAACGACAAGATTTGCAACAGTCGTTGCAAAGTTACCAAGATGTGCTGGAATTTGCACCAGTGGGATATTTGCAGGTGGATGAAGAAAATCAACTGTTGTGGTGCAACCAGCAGGCGCAAGATATTTTATATCTGCAAAGGTGGCAACCAGGGGAAGTAAGGTTGTTGTTGGAGTTGGTAAGGTCTTATGAACTCGATCGCTTAATCGAGCAAACTCGCGATCGCCAAAAACCACAGACAAAGGAGTGGGTATTTCACCCGTCTTGTGATAACGCCGCGCAAATACCGACAATCAAATCTCTGACTTTGCGGGTATGTGGCTTACCTTTACCCAACGGACAAGTAGGAGTATTTTTAGAAAATCGTCAACCCCTATTGGATATAAATCAAGCACGCGATCGCTCTTTTTCCGATCTAGCGCACGAACTCAGAACGCCTTTGACTTCCATTCGCTTGGTTGTGGAAACTTTACAAAACCGTTTGGAACCGCCTTTAAATCGCTGGGTTAATCGCCTCATGCAAGAAGTTGACCGCTTGATTAGCTTGGTGCAAAGCTGGTTAGAACTCACCCAAATGGAAACAAACCCCAACATGCAATTGCAAACCGAAGCTGTAGAATTGCGATCGCTTATTGCATCTGTTTGGGAAAATCTAGAACCTTTAGCACAGCGACAACATCTTTCTCTAAGTTATTCTGGGCCAGAAAATCTTTGGATTAAGGTAGATCCAGCCCGTATTTACCAGGTTTTTCTCAACTTGCTCGACAACAGCATTAAATATAGTCTTCCTTCTACTTCCATTCGCATCCAAGCGAAAATCTTATCAGGGAATAATAATGGAGGCAATTCTGATTCCTCGTACCTTGAAATAAATCTTATTGATTCCGGTGTAGGCTTTTCCCAAGCAGATTTACCCCACATTTTTGAGCGATTTTATCGAGGAGATAAAGCTAGATCCCATTCCCCACAGGATAATAATTCCATAGGGGCGATTGTTGGCAATGGCTTAGGCTTAGCGATCGTTCAACAAATCCTTCTGGCTCACGGTGGTTCGATCAAAGCGATGAACCATCCAGAAACTGGTGGAGCATGGATGCAAATTCTACTCCCAGAAGCGATGGCAAACTCCCTAAGCCAAGACTATAGTTAAAAATATCTTCACGTTTGAGATTACAAGTGTGAAAGCTGTCCGTTACAGTCCCAATTCTCAGAGACCCCAACTGGCACGCGGTATTAGGCGTTTAGAACGGGATGTATTACGCATGGGAGCTTTGGTGGAACAATCATTTCGCCTCAGCCACCAAGCGTTATTTGCTCGTAACCTAGCAGCAGCTGAGGAACTTCCCCGATTAGATAAAAAAATCGATCGCTTTTATAGACAAATCGAATCAGATTGTACAGCGATTATGACGCTGCAATCACCTACGGCACAAGATTTGCGTTGCCTGAGTGCTTTTATGCAGCTTGTACGAGACCTAGAGCGCATTGGCGATTATGCTAAGGATTTAGCTGAGATTGCTATTAAAATCTTTCCCTATGCGCCTCATACGTCTTTACCAGATATTGAAGTCATGTCCCGTCACGCTCAGGCAATGCTAGCAACTAGCTTAGTAGCTTTGGCAGAGTTTGATGAAGCCGGCGGCCGGGGTTTAAAACACTTAGATGATACCGTAGATGATGCCTACGATCGCGTTTATCAGACTTTAGCCCAACAACGCGATGTACCAGGCGTGGTTGAGCCAATTGTACTCTTGGCGCTGGCGATTCGTTGTCTGGAACGTATGGCAGATCACGCCACTAATATCGGTCAAAGGGTAGCATATATCGTCACTGGTCAACGCTCCTAATTACGCAGGGGGGCAGAGGGGCAGTAGCATATATCGTCACTGGTCATCACTAAATAAAAATCTAAAACCTTATTTATCAAGGCTTTTAGCAATTTAATCTGAGGTTGAGGAGCTAATAGACCTCTTGCAAAAGTGCTAAAAGCACTTTTGTGGGGAAAAGGAAAAGGTTAAAGGGGAAAGGGAAAATACCAAACCTTTCCCCCTTTCCCCTTTCCCTTTTCCCGACTTCTGCAAGAAGTCTAATGTGTAGCGGTGATTACCATCACATCTGTTCGTGTGGGAAAAGCCCAAGACGGTACTGGCTCGCCGTTGGTATGTGAGGAATATGCAAGATCCCCAAGAGTAATACCGTTTCACTTGAAAATTGATACAAATAAACGGCACGGAGCAGGGGGGAGAGAATTAGAAACTAATCATTTATAACAAGCTATTGGGGAAATAGTATAACCCAATACATAAATAGCTTGTTATTGTTTGGTTTCACTCTGTTCAACCCAAGCTAGATTTATTTTCTCTCCGCAGAATGATAGAAAAGGGTGAACCCTAGTTAACAACAAAGGCGCAGGTTAACTAAAACGAAGCCGTCCTGCATAAATTTTACTCAATAGACCTCTTGCAAAAGTGCTTTTTGCACTCTTGGGGAAAAGGGTAAAGGCTAAAGGGGAAAGGGACAATACAGAACCTTTTCCCCTTCCCCTTTCCCCTTTTCCCGACTTATGCAAGAAGTCTAATGGTACAAGCTGGAATCAGATATCAGAAAATTAAGTTAACTAAATATTTTACAAAAAGCTTACCTTTTCTTAAACTTGCACAATTAAAGTAACGGGTGAACAGCTAAACAACTCCTTTTTTCTCACTATATAGACGGTTTGAACCAAAAGCTATTGTGATGAGAAAGTTTTGATTTAGCTGCTAGTGGTTGAAGTTTAAGCATAAATAAATACTCTATATAAAAAAATATTAGATTTTTTTAATAAAAGCAGCAATATCCCCTAATAATTTGTGTGGCTAGGGTTCATGATGTATTCCACAATTTCCACTCCAAACCCTTATGGTTTGTCAAAAAACTCTGCTGTAGAAGGGCAGGTATCGCAATACATATTTACCCGTCGAGAAGTAATTCCCCCTCGACAAGATGTACTTTGGCGCATCGAACACGGCGCAGTTCGTACCCTAACCTGGGGTGAAGATGGAACATTCATTACTCTCGGTTATTGGGGACTAGGAGATCTTATTGGCTATCCTTTATCCAGAATTAAACCATATCAAATTGAATGTCTGACAGGTGTAGAAGTTAGTATTGTCCCCCCTCATCTGTGGCATCAAGATATTGACGCTTTATTGTCTCACATCCAACAGGCAGAAGATTTACTGAGCATAGTGCACCGTAAACCGATTTCCTTACGCTTATGGCAGTTTTTACTATGGTTAAGTGAAAAATTTGGACGCGACACAGACAAAGGCAAGCTGATAGATCTGAATATTACCCATCAGGATATTGCAGAAGTTTTAAATACTACGCGAGTAACAATTACACGTCTACTACAGCAATTCGAGGAAGAAGGAACAATTTTACGTCACAAACGCCGCATTATTTTGCAGCTACGAAAAAATATTAATTAGTAGTTTTAATTCAGCAGTGTATTAATTTGCTTGTATTAATTAAAGGACATAAGGTATAATCGGTGCTGTGATTTTGTGTGAAAGAACCCAAAAGTAAAATGTTTTAAGCATTTTACCATTCTTGGAATAGTTAGGTGTGAGTGAAACTAAAAACATGACAAAACAATTCTGGAATCTTATTAAGCTTAGTCCAATTGTTGTCGCCGCTACATTTTGCACAGCAAATGCGGCCTTTGCTGATGAAGTTAACGACGAAATAACAAATGTTGCTCAGTTATCTGAAGCTCAAGAATCTAACAGTATCGATCAGGTAACATCAGTTTCTCAGTTTTCGGATGTCCAGCCTACAGATTGGGCATTCCAAGCTTTACAATCTCTAGTTGAGCGCTACGGTTGTATTGCAGGTTATCCCAACAGCACCTATCGCGGTAACCGTGCTTTGACCCGTTACGAATTTGCCGCAGGTTTGAATGCTTGTTTAGACCGAGTTAACGAACTAATTGCTACAGCTACCGCTGATTTGGTAAGCAAGCAAGACTTGGCTACCCTACAGCGCTTACAAGAAGAATTTTCTGCGGAATTAGCAACTCTGCGCGGTCGTGTAGATGCCTTAGAAGCCCGCACTGCTGAATTAGAAGCTAATCAATTCTCCACTACTACCAAGTTGGTTGGGGAAGCAATTCTCAACATATCTCAACCTTTTGGCGACACAAGAGCAATTGCAACTGGCGATCCAACTCAAGATTTAGATGCCAATACGGTTTTTGATGAGCGCGTTCGTTTGAACTTGTACAGCAGTTTCTACGGTACAGACCAGTTGCAAATTCGTTTGAATGCTGGCAACATCATTTCCAACGCTGGTGTTACTGGTACTAACATGACGCGCTTGGGCTATGACGTAAATAATACCACGAACGCTGTTTTCATCGATAAAGTCAACTATGCATTCAACTTCGGCGATGCAGTGCGGGTGAAGGTTGATGCCGTTGGTGGTGAATTATATGAGAACGTCAACACCTTTAACCCTGACTTTGCTAGCTCCGGTAGAGGTGCGCTCTCTCGTTATGGACGTTTCAGCCCCATCTATCGCCAAGGTCAAGGCGGCGCAGGTGTGACTGTTACTTTCAATCCTAAAGGGGCAGTCAGTTTAACTGGTGCTTATCTAGCTAGAACTGCTAACGACCCCACTATTAATAATGGTCTGTTTAATGGTGATAGCGTTATCTTTGGTCAGTTATCTTTCCAACCTAGCAAAGCCTTTAATATTGGTCTGAGCTACGCCCGTACTTATCAAACAGATACTGTTGCTAACAACCTTTTCCAAGGTACAGGTAGCGCTTTTGCTAACAACCCCTTTGGAGCTGGAAGTCGTGTTGAATCTAACAACTACGGCGTACAAGCTACCTTCCAATTTAGTCCTAAATTGGCTCTTAGCGGTTGGGGTGGTTATGCAACAGCTGATGCGAAAACTGGTGTAAATGCGGGCACAGACGCAGATTCTTGGTGGTGGGCTGGCTCCCTTGCTTTAAAAGACTTTGGTGGAGAAGGTAACGTCTTAGGTGTTATCTTTGGTCAACCACCCAGAATTACTGGTGGTAGCATCAAAGATGTTGCCGCTAATGTTAACTTAGACGACGATACCTCTTATCACTTAGAAGGTCTTTATAAGTTCAAGGTCTCCGATAATTTGCAAATCACCCCTGGCTTGTTGGTAATCTTCAATCCAGAACACAACGATGCTAACAACACCATTTATGTAGGTACTCTGCGTACTACTTTCACCTTCTAAAATCGTGAATTAGATAAACAAAACCCCACCTTAAAGTGGGGTTTTGTTTAGGAAGAAAAATGGTTATGTAGGATTATAGTCTGGCTGATTTGATAGATCTTTTGGGCGGCGATCGCTACTCCAAGCCCACCACACACAACCACACTGACAAGAATAGAATTCTTGCCATTTACGACGACGGTCTTCTGTGAGTACGGGCGATCGGCGATTTAACCAAACTTTTTCAGCTTCGAGGCTACTTGAGGAACAGGTAGGGCAACAAAACTCGTAAGCATGTATCGCCTTATTTGTCCATTCGGGTGGGAGGGGAGCAAAAGCGTCCATGATTAGGACAGGAAGTAGGGGGTACAGAGTGGCGAGTAGTGTAGTTCAATTAATTGAAAAACACTGTCATAATTAGCAAATCAATATTCTTAAAAATTTACCTATTCTATTGATAAGTCTTAATTTATAGAAATTTATACCAATAAAATACTTACTTTTTCAAAGATATTACAAATCAAAGGCTAACACAAAAAGTTTCTCTTTTTCAGATTTTCCATTGGTACATCTTACCAGACAAGGAGCTTCAAAGGGGGCGGGCGAGATGCCCACCACAGAAAAAATCTAGATATTTCTTGTAGGATAGACATCTCCTTCGTCCCATTACTCTCAAATTAGCGAAACTTGATATTTTCAGAACTAGTCAGCGCGGACATTATGGCTAATAATAAAATTTATGGAGCCAAATGCTGAGATTCGCCGTTTATTAGATGTGATGCCTGCTTCTGGCCGGATGACGACAAAAATTGTTAGCAAGCCAGAGCAAGCAAAAGTGATTGACGCCTCGTTTCCTCAACCCTGGAATCAGGCGCGACCGATATACATTAATTTTGATTTGTGGCGTCGCCTAACAAAGCCGCAAAGAGACTTGCTGTTGTTGCAGGTGGTTAGCTGGTTGACGGGGGTGAGGTGGTTTAAACCCGATATTTATCAAGGTGTAGTGCTGGTAGGGCTGTTGGGTGGATTATTGGAAGCAGCACAATCAGATGTGGTAGGCGTAGCCGTGGCTGGAGGATTAAGTGCGATCGCTTCTGTTCGCATCTGGCGGACTAACAAATCTCAAGAGTCAGAGTTAAACGCAGATGCAGCAGCAATTCGGGTAGCACAACGGCGCGGTTATTCAGAAGTTGAAGCAGCACAACACCTGTTATCTGCAATTGAAGCGGTAGCCAAAATTGAAGGGCGTCCCAGTTTAAATTTTAGCGAATTGATTCGTTGCCAAAATTTACGAGCGATCGCTGGGTTGTCGCCAGTAAGTATGCCAGAAAATTATCAGTAGAAATGAAGAGTTTAAAAGTCAGAGGGCAGAAGGTAAAAGCTGCTCAGTCACATCGTTTCACTGGTTAACATTTTATAAAATTTGAAGCAAACTTTAGGACGTAAGCTAAACTTCAAATCGAGACAATAAAAATTTTTCAACCCTATTGTTGTTCGCTGCCATACATTTAATTATGCCTATATTCTTAAAAATAAGAATAAAAAACTTCATGCACTAAGGTAAATTAATTGTATACAAAAATCTAGAAGAAATAAATTTCATTTTTCAATAACAATGTTAAACAATAAAATCATCAAATATACTTCCAGATTACCTTTTTCTTCTCCTTGGTTTATTATAATTATTTTTTCTGGGCTTGGTTTAATAGGTATTCTCAACCATTCGATGTGGCGAGATGAACTAAATCCCTGGCTTATTGTCAGAGATAGTGAATCTTTTGGAGATTTAATTGGAAATATTCATTATGAAGGCCATCCCGTTCTATGGTATTTTTCTCTGGCACTTCTGAGAAGAATAGTTGATAATCCTTTAATTATGCAAATTTTTCATTGGGGAATTACTGTCGCCTCAGTTACTATTTTTTGGTTATATAGCCCTTTTAATTATCAACAAAAATTTCTGTTTTCGTTTGGTTACTTTACTTTTTACGAATATCTTTTAATTTCTCGAAACTATGCCTTTAGCATGTTATTTGTTTTTGCCTTTTGCACAATTTTTTCATCGAGAAAAATAACTTATGCTTATTTGGCAATTTTATTGGGCTTATTAGCAAATAGTAGTGCTTATGGTTTATTGGTATCATTTTCTTTAGCATTGACTTTGCTAGCTGAATTTTGTTTTGATAGCGAACATCGCAAACAGTATTTTAGCCAAAGTCAAAAATACGATTTATTATTAAGTGTTTTAATTATAATATTTTCTTTTATTGCATCTATTTATATTATTACTCCCCCAACAGATAGTTATCTTTATGGTGGTTTAAATAATGGTTGGGTAATACAACTAGATTTACGACATTTATTAAGAAGCATAGGTAGAATATTTGGCAGTTATTTCTTAATTATTCCTCAACATAAAAAATGGCTGGATTTAATAATTTGTACAATAATTGCTTTATTCGTTACAACTTTGACCTCAATCAAATTATCTAAAAAGCCAGTTCCTTTATTTTTATACATTACAGGAAATTTTGTAATACTTGCCTTTACATACTTGAGATTTACAGGTATGCCGAGGCATTTTGGACATTTCTATCTAATTCTGATAGCGGCTTTATGGCTGGGAAATTATTATCAAGAATCTCTAGTTTTACTTAATAAATTTTCTGTTCGTCCAAATTCAATTACATTTGTTCATAAATGGCATCATATTGCTTTGATGTTAATTCTTTACGTGCAATTGTTGGGAGGTATTTATAGTTTTTCAAGAGATTTAGTTTTACCATTTTCTGCCAGCCGTCAAACAGCGCAATACCTTCAAAAATCTGGATTAGATCGTGAATTTATTGTTGCTAGCCGAGATGCCAATATGGCTCCTTTATCCGGTTATCTTAATCGAAAGCTTTACTATCCAGAGCTTAAACAAATGGGAAGCTTCACCTTATTTAACAAAGCTCGTCAAGATGTTGAACAAGCTGATATATTAAACCAAATTAATTCTTTACTCAAAAATCAAGACGATCGCAAGAAAATTTTGTTAATTTTAAATAATAAACTGAATGTCAACCGCAATGATTTAAACATTGTTCCGATTAAAGATTTTGAGAAAAACTGGATCGATAGCGAACGATATTATCTTTATTGGGTAGATAAACTATAAGGATGAAAAGATGATGAACCGCATAATTTCGGAGTTATGAGCCAGATTATGGTAGTCTAAAGCAAAAGATATTTCATTAAAGCTACAGCAAGTAACTAATCCTTCTGTTTAGGGGCGTTTTACAGTGTTGCTCTGTTTTATAAACAAAAGGCTTGATTGTTCTACAAGCAGAATGTATCGCCAAACACCCGAAATTCAAAATTTTGCATCCTTTGACTAGCTTATCGCTGCGATCGCTAGCTGTGAAGGGTGAGCCTACTTTACACTGGAATAAGAGAATGTGTCGTTAATTGACTTAGATTTCAGAGACTAAGAAGTTTAGTGATACTTTCTCGGTATTGGTTATGAAGTACTTACCTTGCGTGGTAAAACTTAATTTAAATTCTGTCAGTGACTAACGGAGTTGATGAGAATGAACTTTATACTTTTTGTCTTAGCAGTGGTTTATGCAGGAGGCGTCTGGAAATTTTGGAATGGATTTGGACGGACTAATTTTAATCCAACTTTGACCAATCGCGTTGGTTTATCTTTGCTATGGCCAGCTTTGTTTATTACTAATCAATCCTATCGGCGAAACTTTAGAAAAGCATTAAAGGGTTAGATTTTTTTATTAAGTTATCTGAAGTATAAGGTGACATACAGTAGAATTCAGAATCCAGAATTAAAACAGGTCTTTTAACTGGGTTTGAGAGTGAGTTTGTCTACTTCACTTTCTTTGAAATCTGCTGTATATCTTAATATAAATCTAACGCCCAACCCCCCTTTCCTACTAGGAAAGGGGGGTTGGTTCTACTCATCCTAAAAGGAGAGGAATTAGGGAAGGGATAAGTTCCTAATGTTTATTTGGTAAGGAGATGGATTGCTCCACCTACAGCTGCACCATCGATCGCATTGCCGAGGGTATCTTTGCGATCGCCAGTGATTACACCAGTCAATGCGCTAGCACCTGCACCAACACCGACATCTTGAGCGGCATTGCGGTGACGGGGATTGCTTCTGAGTCCGTTTGCACCATTCACGGCTGCACCAGTGGCACCGCCCTTAACAGCATTACCTAAGAAATCACCATTTCCCCTAATAGCTCCGGTTACCACATTGGTAGCAGCCCCAATACCGATGTCACGTAGAACTCGATCGTCGGCAGAAGCTTGTTGAGCGGGTACTAAAGTAACACCAGCTAAACTTGCAGCCATGAGGCTGGGTAAAAGTGTACGCTTTAGGATTGTATTCATTATCTTAACCTTCTCAAAACATCAAACAATTGAATAAAGTTCAAAGTTACTGAGTCAGACAAAATCTGATTTTTTAGTTTGGACGACAGCAACTATTTATTGTTTGAGAACATATACATAATGACACTTACAAAGTCATAATTACTTCTACTCAAAGCATGAAGTTAGAATCAGTCTAGAGAAGGCCTTGGCTATTTTGTAGGTAATTCTGGGGATTACACATTGACAAAATAAATTAAACGAGAGCAGGGGTTTTGGGATATAAAACTTTGATTTATGATGCTAAACCGCGTAGTGTTTACCGTATCTATCTAAAGGTATGCCAATTAAACTAACTCGTCGGGGTTAATATTCAATTATCTGAGCTTAGCAGCCAAGCGTTGCGATCGCTCCCATCCTGTTTGTAGCAAGTTACCTCGATCGTCCCACCAGCGCAACCAAGGTAATTCTAGATTTTGATAGCGACCTTGCCAGATACGCAATTCTACACCCATCGGTTCAATGGGATAATGTCCGCGATCGCTTGTAGGTACTAGCTCATATTCACCTCTGAGCAATTGATACACCTCTACACTGGCTTTTTTCACCTCATAAAGGTTCTGTTCTTGCCCAATTTTCTAAATTCAACCCTTGCACTCTCAGCAAATCAGAATCATTGGAAACTAAAATTAGACCACGTGTAATTGCTCTAGCGGCAATCAATATATCTTGCTCTTGGATAGTAAAACCTCTGCGTTGTAAATCCACATGAATCTTGCAAGCTTTTTCAATAATTTCTATATTATCCAAAAATAAAACTTCATATTTTATAGAAAACTCATTAAATTCCGCTAGCTGCTTCGCGGCATTTGCATACAAAAGTCCTCTTTTCACTTCATAATAAGTTATGCAACTGATAAATACTTCTTGCCCTGAACGATTGGCATCTCGTAGTTTACTACCAACAGTTACATTTCTCCTTAAAATGTAACTAACAATATTTGTATCTAATAAATAAGTCACTGGATCTATTTTCGTTTTACTGCTTCATCGTACATTTTGATTTGCTCTGGCGTCAAATCATTTAACGTACCAGAAACAGCTTCTACGACAAGAATCTTATCAATTCTACGTGTCAGTTCATGTTCAGTAATAGCTTTCATTTCTTCTGGTGTAAACTGCCCAAACATATTTACTAACATTTCTACCATTTCTTGTTTGTCTAATTTCAATTGATATAAGTTATTATCTTGAAACAATTTTTCTACAATTGGTAATATTCGAGCAATTAAGACATTTCTTTGGCTTGAAATTTCCTGCATAACTTCCTCCCAATGATTTACTAAATTACTTCAATTATAAACAATTGCCCTCAGCGAACCTCCGCGTATGCCTTGGCGCTCCTCTGCGTTGAAAAAACAAAAAAGGCGGGCTTTTCGGCCCACCCTACAAAAGATTAAAAGAATATTCTGTTGCTATTAACCCAATAATTGCTTAGCTTTAGCTAACACATTATCAACGCTAAAACCAAACTTCTCTAGACAAACACCACCAGGAGCGGAAGCACCAAAGCGATCGATACTAACGATGTCGCCTTCAGTACCTACGTACTTGTGCCAACCGAAACTAGAGCCAGCTTCTACAGCCAAGCGCTTGGTAACAGCTTTCGGCAATACAGACTCTTTATAAGCTGCGTCCTGTGCTTCAAACAAATCCCACGCAGGTAGGGAAACAACGCGGACTTTTTTGCCTTCGGCTGTGAGTTTCTCAGCTGCGGTAACGGCGAGGCTCAATTCTGAACCAGTGCCAATTAGGATCAACTCTGGTGTACCGTCGGAATCCACAACGGTGTATCCACCCTTCGCCACATGTTCAAGCGATGTACCTGCCAAGTTGGGGACATTTTGACGGGTGAATGCTAACAAAGTAGGAGCATTTTGCTTTGCTCTTTCGATCGCCACCTTATAAGCACCAGAGGTTTCTGTTCCGTCTGCGGGACGAATCACCGTCAAGTTAGGAATAGCCCGCAGGGAAGCTAGGGTTTCAATGGGTTGGTGGGTCGGGCCATCTTCACCTTGTCCGATGGAATCGTGAGTCATCACCCAAATTACCCCAGCTTGAGATAGGGCAGATAAGCGGATGGCAGCACGCATGTAATCTGTGAAGATCAAGAAGGTCGCGCCGTAGGGAATTAATCCCGAACCGTGCAACGCGATACCATTACAGATGGCACCCATACCGTGTTCCCGAACGCCAAAGTGGATGTTGGGATTTTGGTATTCCCCTTTTTGAAAGTCGCCTTTACCCTTGATTTCGGTAAGGTTGGAGTGAGTCAAGTCAGCAGAACCACCGATCAATTCAGGTAAAACTGCTGCTAGCTTGTTGAGGCAGGTTTCCGAGTGTTTGCGGGTAGGCGCTGCTTTGTCTTCAGCTGTGTAGGTAGGTAGTACTTTATCCCAACCATCAGGCAGTGTGTGGTTTAAGTAGCGTTCAAATTCAGCTGCTTCTTGGGGATACTTAGCTTTGTAGTCAGCAAATGCTTTGTTCCACTGGTCTTCGTAGCCTGCACCGCGTTCTACAGCTTTGCGTGTATGGTCGAGAACGTCTTGGGGAATTACAAATGGCTCGTATTCCCAACCCAAATTTTTACGAGTCAGTGCTACTTCGTCTCCACCCAAAGCAGCACCGTGAACGCCAGCGGTGTTTGCTTTGTTGGGGGAACCGTAACCGATGGTGGTTGTTACCTTAATAAAAGAAGGTTTATCGGTGACAGCTTTGGCTGCTTCAATGGCATCGGCAATTCCATCGAGGTCAGTGTTACCTTCTTTGACGTGTTGGACGTGCCAACCGTAAGCTTCAAACCGCTTGGAAACATCTTCAGTGAATGCTACATCTGTGGAACCGTCGATGGAAATGTGGTTATCGTCGTACAGAGCGATGAGTTTGCCTAATCCCAAGTGTCCTGCGAAAGAACAAGCTTCACCGGAAATGCCTTCCATGTTGCAACCGTCACCCAAAATTACGTAGGTGTAATGGTCAACAATTTTGGCATCGGCTTTGTTGTATTTAGCGGCGAGGTGTGCTTCTGCGATCGCCAAACCGACTCCGTTGGCAATTCCTTGACCTAGTGGCCCAGTGGTGACTTCCACGCCTGCGGTCATGAAGTTTTCTGGGTGTCCGGGAGTTTTCGATTCCCATTGACGGAATTGCTTGATATCTTCAATCGATACGCTGTCGAAGCCTGCTAGGTAGAGCAGGGCATACTGCAACATCGAGCCATGTCCGGCGGACAAGACAAAGCGATCGCGGTTAAACCACTTGGGATTTTTGGGGTTTAACCGCAAAAAGCGATCCCATAGTACAAAGGCCATGGGAGCCGCGCCCATCGGCAGCCCTGGGTGTCCCGATTTTGCCTTTTCTACGGCGTCAATAGCCAAGAAGCGGATCGAGTTAATACAAAGTTCTTCGAGGGATTGGGTTGCAACAGCCATAATATGATTGTTTTTAACGACGGGTTAGCACTCTTTGAGCTTCTCACTCTTACTGGGTTATTTTTCAAGAGTTAACAGTTAACAGTTAACAGTTAACAGTTTTATTGATTATGGTTTGAGTTTCCCATATAAGCGTGGTAACTGTTCATTGATAACTGGCACCGATCAAAATTCCCACAGTATCCTCATCATCCCATTCCCGATTGTCGATGGACAAGCGGGATGTCCTGAGTTTCTGGTGATAAATCAAGCTGATAATTGGGTCATGTTGAACCCTTAGCTTATATCAGAATGATATTTATGGTACTTTGCACTGGGCAGGAGGCAGGGGACAGGGAAAGATGAGGGAGAGAAATAACTTCTGAATTCTGAATTCTGACTTCTGACTCCTGACTCCTGACCCTTGACTTGTTTTAAAGGTATTTCTTAAAGGCTAATGTGACATTATGACCGCCAAACCCAAAAGAATTGGATAGTGCCACTTCAACTTTTTGAGCGCGGCTAGAGTTTGGCACGTAATCTAAGTCACATTCTGGATCGGGATTTTCGAGGTTGATTGTTGGGGGAATTTGGTCGTTAGCGATCGCCAGTACTGTTGCTACTGCTTCAATACCTCCAGAACCGCCCAATAGATGACCTGTCATCGATTTGGTGGAACTAATTGCCACTTTATAGGCATGTTCTCCCAAGGCTTTTTTGATGGCTGAGGTTTCAGTTGAATCGTTAGCTGGGGTGCTAGTGCCGTGAGCATTGATGTAGCTGATTTGTTCGGGAGTTAACCGTGCATCCTTGAGAGCCAGTTCTATGGCTCTAGCTGCGCCTAACCCACCAGGTACCGGGGAAGTCATGTGGTAAGCGTCGCAGGTCATACCATAACCGATCATTTCGGCATAAATACGAGCGCCGCGAGCGATGGCGTGTTGCAGTTCTTCTAGAATTAAAATTCCTGCACCTTCACCCAAAACAAATCCGTCGCGATCGCGGTCAAAGGGGCGGCAAGCATGTGCTGGGTCGTCATTCCGAAAAGAAAGCGCCTTGCAGGCAGCAAATCCAGCCACAGACAATGGTGTGACAGCCGCTTCTGTGCCACCACAAATCATTGCTTGGGCGTATCCCCCTTGGATTAAGCGGAAAGCATCTCCAATGGCATTCGAGCCAGCGGCGCAGGCTGTGACAGCACACGAGTTTGGCCCTTTAGCACCTGTGTGAATTGCTGTTAGTCCTGCTGCCATATTGGCAATCATCATCGGTATCATGAATGGACTACAGCGATCCGGCCCGCGGTTGAGGTAGACAGTTTGCTGATCTTCTAATACTTTGATGCCACCGACGCCAGAACCGATCGTGACACCCACCTGTTCCGCGTTTAAGTCATTGATAACTAACTGCGCGTCAGATATAGCTTGTTTTGCTCCTGCAACCCCAAATTGGGCAAATCGATCCATCCGCTTGGCCTCTTTGCGCTCCAAGTAATCATGTGGATCGAAGTTTTTCACTTCACCAGCAATGCGGCAATCATGGCGAGACGCATCAAAAAATGTGATGTAGTCAATGCCATTGCGTCCACTTAATAATCCATCCCAATATTCTGTTGCTGTGTTACCAATAGGTGTAATCGCGCCAACACCAGTTACAACAACGCGTTTACGTGTAAGATCTGTCATGATTCAGTTAAAGGTGGCGAAAAAGCGAAAAGTCTAGCCAGTGCGCCCTTGCGGGTTTCCCGACTTGAAGCACCTGGCGTCGGTGCGCCGGCTTTTGGCGATGGAGTAGCGATTCGCCGTGCTTGCGAGCGTCTGCCTGCGGCAACGCCAAGGGCGAATTGTTAGTGTAGCGTTAGCGACTGTGCGTAACGTCACTTTTTAAGACGAAGCAGGCAAAAAATTTGAGATTAGCGACTAGGTACTGGTGACTAGGTGCGAGAGAAAAATCTTCCCAATCCCCAATCCCCAATCCCCGATCGATTAAGCTGATGTGGTAACTTTGTTGCTAATGTAATTTACAGCGTCTTGAACTGTTAAAATTCCTTCGGCAGCTTCGTCAGGAATTTCAATATCAAATTCTTCTTCCAAAGCCATTACTAATTCAACGGTATCTAAGGAATCAGCGCCTAAATCTTCCATAAATGTGGATTCTGGTTTGATTGTGGCAGCGTCGTCAACGCTAAGTTGTTCGGCGACGATTTTTTTAACTTTGTCAAAAAGTTCCGTTTGGCTCATAGATATCAAGTCCTCAACTAATTGCTAGAATCTGCTCATTATAGGAGACATTTTTTTGAGCATATACATCTTATCGTCAAGCGCGATCGCCCGCACACTGCCAACGATTTTTCTGTTAGAAAACTCTTGCCCAGAGTCAAAAGAATCGCTGAGTTTTCTTCGATCGGTTGAACAGTAGGGCGCGGTACGCCATCGCCGACACTATGTAAATGCTTTTGTTTTCCGATTGATTATTGTCTAGAGCGATCGCTCTAACCCAAACTATACTTATATGCTATCTCAGACACTGAAATACGCTTACTTTCCTGGTTGTGTTGCCCAAGGAGCATGTCGGGAACTTTATCAATCAACTCAAGCCCTCACTCAAGCACTGGGCATTCAACTAGTCGAACTTAAAAAAGCCGCTTGCTGTGGTTCCGGTACTTTTAAAGAAGATTCCCAACTGCTGGAAGATACAGTCAACGCCAGAAATATTGCCCTAGCAGAAGAATTAAATCTACCGTTGCTTACCCATTGCAGCACTTGTCAAGGTGTTATCGGTCACGTCAACGAACATCTAAAGGAATGCCAAACTACTAACCCTAACTATATTGAACAGGTTAATAGCTTGCTGCACAAAGAAGGCTGTTCGCCTTATCGCGGCAGCACTGATGTTAAACATCTCCTCTACGCCTTAGTAACAGATTACGGTTTAGAGGAAATTACCAAACGTGTGACTCGGAAATTAACTGGATTAAAATGCGCGGCTTTTTATGGCTGTTATCTCCTCCGCGCTCAAAAGTCGATGCCTTATGACGATCCTTTCCAACCAGAAGCGATGGAAAATGTTTTTCGGGCGGTGGGTGCAACACCAATTTATTACCGAGGTCGCACGCAATGTTGTGGTTGGCCGCTGTCTAGTTATGCCACTACCCAATCTTTTAAAATGGCGGGGATGCATATTCAGGAAGCCTTAGCTTTAGGTGCTGACTGTATGGTTACACCTTGTCCTCTGTGCCATTTAAATTTAGATTCCCGCCAGCCAGAGGTAGAAAAGGTAATCGAACAAAGGCTAGGCTTGCCAGTCTTACATTTACCCCAGTTGATTGCTTTGGCTGTTGGAGTCAGTCCAAAAGAACTGGGTTTAGAACGTCACATTGTTTCTACAAAGCCAGTGTTAGAGAAATTGGGCTTTTTTTAATTGTCATTAGTCATTAGTCATTAGTCATTTGTCATTAGTCATTAGTCATTTGTCATTAGCAAAAGACTAAGAATTAATGACTAATGACTTCTACTAAGTAAGTCGGTGGGAAAAACACAACTGTTTAAGAAAAATAATGAAGCTACAACCCTCTTCCCTCCTGCCTCCTGCCCCCTGCCCCCTGCCCCCTGCCTCCTGCCCCCTGCCTCCTGCCTCCTGCCTCATCCCAACTACAAATATTTACGCGGTTCTACTTGTTGAATTTACGTTGCAATTGTTTTAACGATTGATAGATATCTGGCAAGCGATGATAAATGGCAGAAGCCTTGAGATATACTTTGTGGGGCACTGCGGGAGTTCCAGAGACAATTTCTCCTGGTGGAACGTCGCTGTGAATACCACTTTTAGCAGATGCGATCGCCCCATCTCCTATTTTCACTTGATTGGCGATTCCTACTTGTCCAGCTAAAATAACGCGATTCCCCAGTTTGACACCCCCAGCCATGCCGGCTTGGCCTGCGATCGCACAACCAGCACCTATTTGAGAACCATGACCGATTTGCACTAAGTTGTCAATTACTGTGTTGCGACCTACTCGTGTTTCTCCCACCGCTGGACGGTCAATGGCGCTGTTGGAGCCAACTACCACACCATCTTCTAACACTGTATAGCCGGATTGTTCCATTTTTAACCAACCAGTGCGGGTAGGAACAAAACCAAAACCTTCCGCACCGATGACAGCGCCACTGAAAATTACGCAATCTGCGCCGATGTGTGTCCGTTCGTGGATGGTGCAATTGGCGTGTAAGATAGTGCGATCGCCTATTTTCACATCTGGATAAACTACAACATTGGGATGGATAATTACACTATTACCAACTTCCACCCCTTGTTCAATCACAACGTGAGGGCCAATATAAACATCACTACCAATTTTCGCCGTAGGGTGAATTACAGCGCTGGGATGAATTTCTGGGGCTGGGCGATATGGTTGGTAAAAAATTGCGATCGCTTTAGCAAATAACAGTCGCGGTTCTGGAGTGGTTAGCCAAACGATACGACGTTCTTGGGCGATGGCCTGTAACTTTTCATCCTGGGGCAAAATTAAAGCACTGGCATTAGTCTTAGCAATGGAAGATCCAAATTTTGCTCCCTCCACGTAGCTGAGATTACCGTTATTAGCTTCATCAATAGCGGCTACTCCGCTAATATCTGGATCGTGGTTGGGATTCACACTCAGGCTATTAGCTGTAGCTGCGTCGCTGAATTTGTGTAGGATTTCGCTGAATTTCATTAGTAAAAAACGCAAATCAAGTTCTAGGGTTATTACATCAGTAACACGCTAAGATACCATTGCGTTTGTCAATCAGCAATTATACTGTCGAAATCTCAAAAAACCAGATCCCGTAACGAGAATTAGGGAGATGGGGAGATGGCCAGATGAGGGAGAAGGTAATTCTTCTTTCCCCCCATCTCCCCATACCCTTATCCCCCCATCCTCTTTCCATGCCCAATGCCGCATACCTTTTTAGCTTTGTAAAGCTAGCGCTTCTTTTTCAAGATTTTCATCCATCCAAGAAAACATATCAGCAATTGATTTAACCATATCTTGGACTCCATCACGAAAGAGTTCAATATCTTTTTCTGACTTGGTGTAGAGTTGGGTTACTTGAATCAATTCATCTGTATGTTCTGGATCTAAGTGGCAATGGATATGAAAATATTCAATTGTATGGTCATCAATCCCCTGAAATATTTTGCGAAGCCCTTGAATATAGTTGGTGAAGATTGCAGGTAGAACTTGTTCAATTGCAGCAAATCTGCCTAAGGAACGCACTATAGGTTCATCATCACAAAACTCGAATTTCTTAAAGCGTAACGCTGGAATCAGAAATGCTCCATCGTCTGCATTCACATCAATTTTAGGACAACCAATACCTTCCATAAACCGCATAAAAAGTGCTACATGAGCAAGGTCTGGCTTGAGTTGTCCATGCTCTGTAAAAGCATTTTCTAGCATAATCGTTCTAGCGTAGTAGCTATCCATTTTTGATGCAACTTTCAAGAAAGCCATATTGAATCTATTTGAGCCAGGTAGCATTTTCATCGCAAACTTGCGTATTGCGTCTTGTGAAAATTCTCCTTTAGCAAAACGTTGCACAAAGGGATGTAGAGATAAATCCTGTGCAGTTGTTATCTCTGATAAAACTTGGTGGAGTTGCTTGGATATCTGAGTATCTAAAGAAAGAAGTGTGGTCATTTCTTTTACTTAACAGTGGGTTGTTGTTTGATGCTGAATTGTCTAGTTTTACGCGAATCATGAATAATTAATCGCGCAGTTTGCATAGCAAAAAATGCATATATTTTCTAACTATGCTTTAGACTTTATTTGCAAACTATCAAAAAACTTAGAGTCTCTAGATTTTTGGCAAGCAAGTATGAAAATTGACATGATCCCACCGTAATTTTGGCGTAAATCTCAAAATTTATACTCCCCAAAAATCTAAATTTTGGTTAGCTAAGCTGTATTGTTAATATTGCTGAGCAATTTGCTACGCCTCTAAGTATAGCAATTTCAGTATAAGCTCGGTTTTCTTCCTGAATCAGATATTAATATCTAATCTTTTTATACGCAAGAATAAAAATATCTGTTGACCAAATCTTTATTTTTTAAAACTGTTTATTAATTTTGTATAAAATTATCAATTAACTTCTGTGTTATGACATTTTACTCAGTCTCCAAATACTCTAAAATTTGCCATAAAATCCAGTATATTGAAGAAGGACTGACCGGAGCATAAAGCTTACAGTCAAAGGATGTAGAGTGTAGAATATAAGATTTATCCTTACTTAGATATAGTTAATTTTCTGTTTTTTTATGGCGTTTTTATAACTGGTCTAAATAATTCACCTATGAGTTTAAGTTGTGGGTAAGATCTCATAAACATAGTAATTCAATTCATCTAAATACTAATAATTTGATACTAAATAAGCAAAAGAGACTAAAAAACTTTAGATAAGGGATGTTTAGGAGGTTTTACTAATACTAACTTGATATATTTGCAATTTTCTCAACTTGTAACTAAACATGGTTTATGCTGCAATGAGTGAAACACATGTTCAATGAGCATACCTATCAAGATTTTGCTGTACGATAATCTAAGTAAAATAACGTTATCAGGTATTAAAATTGCAACAGCAAGGATTAGTGGTAGCGAGGGAGGAAAAAGAACTGCTTTAATCTTGACTTAGATAACTTTTCTGCTCTTGTCTAACTATTTGCAGTTGTCTGGTGTAATTACAGCAATGGGTAGAAAAGCAGATGACCCAATAAAGCAAAACCAACGATTACAACATGATGTTATGCAACGTCAGCAGATAGATAAGTTGCTACGTCAAGCTCAGGAAGATTTAGAAGTAAGAGTTGAAGAACGCACCGCTGAGCTTTCCCGTGCGAATGCCCTTTTACAACAGGAAATCGGTGAACGGCAAGCCGCGTTACGCGAACGTCAACGTGCTGAAGAAGCATTGCAGCAAAGCGAGAAACTTTATCGTCAGTTGGTTGAGAGTCAAACTGATGTGATTGTGCGGACAGATTTGCAAGGAAGACTGACTTTTGCTAACGCAGTTGCTTGCCAAACATTCGGCTTCGATTTGGATAAGTTGGCTAGTCAGTCGTTATTTAATTTTTTCCATCCAGATGATTTAACTCAATCGCTGGAAAACATGGCAAGTTTAGCATCTCCACCTTATTGCTTAAAGGTTTATGAGCAACGCGCATTGACAGTTAAAGGTATTCGCTGGTTTCAATGGAATGTTACCGCAATTACAGACGATCGCGGACAGGTAATTGAAACTCAAGGAGTAGGAAGAGATGTCACTGAGCGCAAGCAAGCAGAACAGAAAATCTCTGAACAAGCAGCTTTACTAGATATTGCTACTGACGCGATCTTAGTTCAAGATTTCCAATTCCAAATTTTATTCTGGAATAAAGGCGCAGAACGTCTGTATGGTTGGCAAGCCGATGAAGTTAAAGGCAAAAATACTGAAAAACTTTTATATAAAGAAACGTCGCCACAGCTAAAAGTAGCTCTGAAAAATGTAATTGAATCTGGTTCATGGCAGGGTGAACTATGTAAAGTTACGAAATCTGGTAGGGAAATTATCACAGAAAGCCGCTGGACACTGATGCGTGATGAAACAGCGCAACCAAAATCCATCCTCACTGTTGATACTGATATTACTGAGAAAAAACAACTTCAAGCTCAATTTCTCCGCGCCCAGCGTTTAGAGAGCCTCGGCACCCTGGCTAGTGGTATTGCCCACGACCTGAACAATATATTGACGCCAATTATGTCCTCATCTCAAATGTTGGCGCTCAAACTTCCTAATCTTGATGCACGTAATCAGCAATTGCTGAAGCTTTTGGAAGATAACTCTAAACGTGCGGCTGATTTGGTCAAGCAAATTCTGACCTTTGCACGCGGAGGATTTGAAGGCAGAGGCGTTTGTTTGCAAATTGAATATCTGCTGTTAGAAATTGAACAAATAATTAATAGTACCTTTCCCAAATCCATCAAAATTAGCAAGGATTTACCCAAGGAAAACCTTTGGACAATCTTGGCAGATCCTACTCAAATACATCAGGTATTAATGAACCTATGCGTCAACGCTCGTGATGCAATGCCCAAAGGTGGCACGCTATATATTTGTGCAGAAAATCTTTTCGTTGATGAAAACTTTGTCAAAATGAATTTGGATGCTCAAGTGGGTCCATATGTAGTTATAACTATCAAGGATACAGGATTTGGGATTCCGCCGCTGATTTTAGATCGAATTTTTGAACCTTTTTTTACAACTAAAGAATTAGGCAAAGGCACGGGATTAGGCTTGCCGACTGTGATTGGTATTGTCGAAAAACATGGTGGTTTTGTAAATGTCCAGAGTGAAGTGGGCAAAGGTACTCAATTTAAAGTTTATTTACCAGCTATCAAAGAAAAAACAACCCAGCAAGCAGAGAAATTGGAATTGCTCAACGGCAAAGGAGAGTTAATTCTGATTGTGGATGATGAAGCTGCTATCCTTGAAATTACTAAAACTGCCTTAGAAGACCATAATTACAAAAGTTTAACAGCCAGTAATGGCATTGAAGCGATTTCATTGTACGCAGAACACAAAAATACAATTAGTATAGTTTTGATGGATATGATGATGCCATCAATGGATGGATTAACTACTATCCGCATCTTGCAACAAATGAATAGACAAGTGAAGGTTATTGGTATTAGTGGTATGACATCAAACAGCCAGCTTGCAGAAGTTACTGAGGCTGGCATCAATGTATTCTTGCGGAAGCCCTACACTTTCCACGAATTATTGCGCTCTATTAACAATGTCTTGAGTGAAGCCAAGATTTGAACTATAACGGTTCACAATTACATGAGATACAGAAATTGGTAGGGGCACAAAGCTTTGCGCCCCTACCAATTACCTCACTAGAACGGTAAATGCTATATATATTTTTTACATACCTGTAAAGTATTGTATATACGATCGCCATAACTCATAATTCTTAAGCTATTGGTAAAACTAGGGCTTTAAATCAATAATAGAAGTTGTTTTTGTCCATCAATGGATTGTGAATCATAGAACCTAAATGAATCTAAATTAATGACGAATTGCAGATTATTTCGTTACTTTGCAATCCTTGACTATGGATTTTCAGGAAAATGTTAAGACTTTATCATTTATTACTAGGTTTGATTTTGGTGCTATTAATACCAGTAGGAGCAAAATTTGTTCTCCCGCGACTTTCTCCAAAAAAACCGCCAAATGCGCCTGCTGTGTCAAAACTTGTCAATCCTAGTGAGGGAAATGTCTGGCAGAAAATTCTCGGAAATACTTCTGCTCCAACTAACTGGCAAGTTGCTGTATGTAATGGAAATGCGCCTTTGTTGTGTGTCTCTTCCAAAGGAAAAGTTTTGGGTACAGTTGAGATTAACATTTACCCACTAGAAAAGATTCCGGATTTTCAAAAGAAACTTGTAGCTGCTGGCGTTCCAACTAATTCTCAAGTTGACTACCAAAGTTCTAAATACCAAACTCAGGTATTGTCAGCACTCAAAGCTTGGGTTGCAGACAAATATGCGACTTTTGCCAAAGACCGCCAAGCTCAATATGGAAGGGAGATTATTTTATCAACCTACCCACCGCAACCAGTACCAGTTGGTAAACTTCAGGGAATCCGCTATGGATTCGCTGGACTTAATCAACAAGGTGGAGTACAAGAGCAACATATCGGTCATGTTGCCTTTGACGGAGCTAGACTTTACGTAATTACAACTGCCTTTGATTCAGCTACGCAAACAGGTAAGTTTGAGAAGCTGGAAAATTTAGCTATTTTTCAACCTTATCTATACGCGATCGCCGCAGATTTGCGTTTACCATAATGGGCATTGAGAAAGGGGCAAAGGGCAAAGGGCAAGGGGTAAACGAAAGATTCCTCCTTTCCCCTTTAACCTTTCCCCTTTTCCCCTACCTTTCCATCTCCTTTGTCTCCCCAGTCCCCATCAAATTAAATCTCAGCCACAGCGCGTTCAATTAAGCGACGAGCCAAAGTTTGCGTACCTGTGTGTTCGTAATAATTGGTCGATACATCCAAGAACGCGGCTAGGTAGTCTAATTTGTCATCGGCAACATCCACAAAATTTTGCAAGTTGTGGACAACTTTTTGTGGTGTTAAATTATTGGCGTTAACTAACCCACTCATCCAGCCTTTAACTGAATCAAAGCTTTCGCCAATAAAGTTGAGTTTACTGCCATCGTTGTTACCTGGAATCACATCTTTGATGTTTTGGAAAGTTGAGTTTTGCTCTAACTCTTGCGGACTTGTTTGATTCAACCCAGATATTGCTTTGCTGATGAAGTCTGGCCCTAGAGGTATCAAACCATCAACACAAACTAAGGCGACCATGCGGATGAGTGATTCACCGCTATATTCTCCCAAAGAGGCGACAAAATCCCCAATACTATCTCCAGGAATGCCGTTAATTTGGCAAAAAGCTACCAATTCAGCGACTAATTTTAATGTCAAATCGATGGTTTGGGCTTTGTCAGCTTTAGGAGTGACAGAGTTTAAAAAACCCAACAAAGGAATTTTCTCACCGACTTTGTTAGCTAAAGCTGCTGCACCAAGGGCTTTATCTGTATTATCAACGGTTTGATATAGCCACAAAGCTGTTTGATATCCTTGGGATTTATCGTTGAATAGATAAATGGCTCGTTCGCCAATTTGCTGAATTAAATCTTCGTCAGTTTCGAGAGTAACTGTTTTAATAGTGTTGACAAAACCGACGGTATTTTGCCACTGACCAGGAGCAACAAAATCGAGCGAATTTAACAGAGAAACAGTTAAGCCTCTAGTTGGCAATTCATCAACCAACTGAACAATCGATTTGCTCACAAAAATCTCCTTATTTCAGGTTTATCATGTTAACCGAATAATTTCATAATTCGTAATTACGTAGCTTGCTTCTCACGCCTTGCCCAGTATTATGAATTACGAATTACTTTTATGCTGGCAATGCATCTCAATTGAGTTTTGCTAGACCTTTAAGATTAAACTTTTCTATCCAATCTGCGCGATCGCTAGCTGTAAAGGACGGATCGCGGGAAAGTACTTTTACTTGGTATTTACCCACTAAAATTGCAGTTTGCGTGTTACCTAATTCTACTGCGGGATAACCCCCAATTTTTTTGGTGCTTTTCGAGAATTTTGCTGCTGTTGCTGGTACGCTACTGGTATCGGAAACAGACAGCAAGGCGATATCTTTACCGCCTTTTTTTAACTTCGCTTCAGCAAAACCTTTTTTCTCTTGGGTATATACGCGCTGGTAGCCATCACTAGCATCTGGGAAAAATTTGTTAAATTCGCTACCTTGAGTTGCAGTTTTAACCACTGCTTGACCGCTTTTTTGCTTACTGCTATCTTGTTGTGCCTGGTCAAAACGCCCCGGTGTTTTTGCAGTACAGGACGTTGTTAGTAATATTACTGAGAGCAATAACGCAGCCAAAACTCTACGCCCACCATGTAAAACCATTTTTGGATTCTCCTGATACTTGAGCTTTGAGCAATTATCTGCGGTGCTGGTGATTTTTAGCCAGAAAATTTACTTTTTGATAATGATTGCTGGGTATGGGGCAAATAGGGCATGGGGAAAGGGAAAGGGGTATGGTTCGACAAGCTCATCAACCGGGGAAAAGGGGAAACACTAAATTTATTCCTTTTCCCTTTAACCTTTAACCTTTTCCCCTGCCTCCCCTGCCCCAATCGCCAGTCTCCAGTCCCCAACTTCAACTGCTAGAACTGCGGTGAGCAATAACAGCATAAAAAGGATCTCCTCCGGGTGCGCCCAGCCACTGTAAAAAATTCGGTAATGTTGATTTATGAACGATAACTTCTGGGGTGGTAAATCCCGGTATTGCGGCGAAGTAACTCTTGACTAATTCCACTCGTTGTACTTCTGAAGCGTCCCGCCAAGCTTGAATCGCCTTTTGAAAGAACATCCGGTTAGAAAAGCTGATAATGGCGACACCACCGGGTTTGAGGATGCGGTGAATTTCGGAAAATATTGCTTCTGGATATTGGATATATTGCACAGATACGCAATTGAGAACCGCATCAAAATCTTCATTTGGCAAAGGAAGCTGGGGATTTTCGTTGATATTTTGCACAAAGTAACGATCGAAGCGGGGATTGCGTGCTAGTTCTTCGGCGTTGAGTCCGTGTCCCTCTATATGGGAAAATTGAATCTCTTCTGGCAGATGAGAGACCCAGCTGCTCATCATATCAAAGATGCGGGTGTTGGGTTTGAGGCGATCGCGATATAAGTCCGTTAACTGCTGAATAAATCCTTCATCTACATGGGTGACGAAGCGAGGAGAAGCATAGAATAAGCGATCGTCTGTGTCGTCTAATTTTAGGCGTTGATTCGGTCTTAACTGCATAAGCCTCTCGTGTGGATAACTTTTTTCCAAAATTGCCGCAATTTCAGGTATTTTTAAACAATCACTCTGTAACATATTTTAATAATAGTAAGAAGCATACGGCAGAATTCAGAATTCAGAATTCAGACTCGGCTACGCCCCGCTGCGCTAACAGAACTCAGAAGTCAAACAAGTTTTATGTCTGGCTTTTAGGGTTAGTTTGTGGTAAGAATTCAGGAGTTAGGAGTTAGTAGGAGGTAGTGTTGTTTTGAGGGTTTATATTATAAAAAACATCTGTTTAGAATAGTTGAGAAATCAATAACTATATACCTATTTGATTTTTATCAAATTATCGAGTTTAAGTATTTAAACTTTATGAATTCTGAATTTTTCCAGCAAATTTGAAAATTTTAGGACTTACGCATTGACAGAAAATACCAAATATGGATGTTTGAAAAACCACATCTGTCGTAGGGTACAGCACTGTTCCCTACACCCAGGGTCTATTTACCATCAAAGAATGATTAATAAAAGCCTGAAACGACCTATGCACATAAACGCACATCATGATTAATTTGTACAGTGCGTATGTCCTAAATCTATCATCAATAAATCCAGATTGCAGCATCTATTTTTTATAAATTTCAATGTACAAATTACATTTCTTGCAATATATTTGGCGAAAAATCCTGCTTTTGGCAGCATCACCCTATTTTAGTTTATTAGCTTGGATACTACCTTTATTAATATTCACTTCTGGTTATAACAGCCTGATAGCGCATGATGAAGCCCTTTATGCTTCACGCGCACGTTTGATGTTCGATTCCGGCAATTGGATATCTCCTTGGGAAAAGGCACATCACAAAACTCCTGGCCCTTATTGGTTAATTGCCAGTTCCTATAAGCTGTTTGGCATCAATGATATTAGTGCGCGTCTTCCTAGTATGATTACAGGAATTTTGTGCATATGGCTTGTATATGAAATCGGCACAATTATCCTGGATAAAAAATTAGCTTGGCTAGCCGCTGCAATTTTAAGTGTGGAATTCCTCTGGCTGCAATATTGTCGTTTAAGTACGCCTGATGTACCTCTAGTTTTATTAGTGCTTTTAGCTATTTGGTCTTTTCTCAAAGCAGAATTAAATCCTGCAAGACGCTACTTTTGGAGTTTTATTGCTGGGTTAAGTTTAGGTTTAGGCTTCTTGATGAGAAGCTTTATGATTTTTATACCAATCATAGCTTTATTGCCTTATTTAATTTGGGATCGTAAGCGTCATCATCATTTGAGTAATCCCATTTTATATTTAGGGTTTTTCGTCGGTTTAATTCCTACTTTTGTTTGGCTATGGTTTAGTTGGTTACATTATGGAAATCAAACTTTTGAAGAGTTGTACAAATTTCTTATATATCAAAGTAGTAATGGTAATGACAATTATCATACTAATTTTCTATTTTATATATGGAATATTGCTCTCAAAGCATTCCCTTGGGCTTTTTTCGGAATTTTAGGACTATTTTTGGCTATCCGTCGCCCCTTTCGCTACCAATTGTTATTAGTTGGATTTCCAGTTATCTTATTTATTGAAATTAGTCTTTTTACGACTCGTTTCTCTCACTATAGTCTTTTCCTTTATCCCTTCGTTGCTTTGTTTGCTTCTGTGGGTTTAAGCTGGCTAGGCAAAATTTACCAGTTAGGAATTCCCTCTCAATCCAGTCTTCCAAAAGGTAAAAAAAATATATTAAATTTTTTTGCCAAGCAGAATCTTCCTCGAAACCTCAGTTATGGCTTTGGCGGATTTGGCGTTATACTTATCGTTGCGAGTATTGTGATTTTTGCTTTAGGTATTCCTAATATCCGCGACTATGCAATTATTGGCTTGGCTATGGGATTGGGTTGGTTAATTTTACCTGTAGTGTGGATTGGTCGTTATCGCTTTGGCAAAAAGTTTCTCACAACTCGTTACTGGATTGCAGGTTGGTTAGTTCCCTGTTGGTTAGCTTTAGCTGCAATGGGTACCACAGGACTGTTAAGTGACTATAATCCAGCTTTAAGAGTTTTTCTGCAACAAAGTGCGATCGCTTCAATTCTCAAAACTAATCCGATATACTTTGTGCAAATAGATGATAAAGTCCAAGTACTTCTCGATTTCTATATTTCTATTGACGAAAAACCAGTAGTCTCTATCTCTGAAGTACCAGCTTTTAGCTATGCTTGGATTTATAAAGATCGATCGCCTCAATTATCCAGACCTCACCGCATTCTCGGTACTAGCAAAGAGTACCAGTTTATTCAAGTACTTAATTAATGGGCATTGGGCATGGGGCATGGGGTATGGGGAAGGGGAAAGGGGAAAGATTAAATTGATTCCTTCTCCCCTGCCCCCAACAAAGAGGTATTGCAAAAATAATAAAAATTAGCTAGCATGTGAATATTACGTATGCTAAGTATTTTATCAAATGATTTCTACATCCAATCAATCCCCAACTTTAGAATCGTGGCAGCAAAATCTGGCACCGTACAATTTAGGCTACAGAATCAAATTACTCTCGCAACTACTTAGCCGCAAGTTTACTGAAAAACTAGAACCCTTTGGATTGACGCCATTTCACTGGTTAGTGTTGTGCTGTCTTTGGCAAGAAGATGGTTTACCTACTTCTAGTATTGGTGACAAACTCAAACAAGTGGGCGGTACTTTAACAGGGGTATTAGACCGTATGGAAGAACGCGGCTTGGTACGTCGAGAACGCGATACTCAAGATCGCCGCATCTGGCGAATCTGGCTAACGGATGCAGGTAAGGAACTACAAACTGTCCTACCTCCAATCGCCGCAGCAATGCGTGATGAAGTAATGGAGGGTATTTCCCTTGCTGACAGAGAATTCTTTTCTCAGATTTTGAATCGGGCGATCGCTAACCTCTCTTAAATATCCTCCCACAATCACCCAAGCGGGGGAGGCAACATTAAGTTTTATTTTGAGATAATACTACGCATACTAAATAAAAGCTGAATAAAGGCTCGCAAACCAATATTACGTATTCTAAATAAACGAGAGTTAACTAAATCATTCTGCAAGGAGATGAAATTATGGGCGCTAATACTTTAAACGGACGCAAGGATAACAAAACCCCTGTTTTAGAACCAGAATTGATTAAAGATTCAGAGACTTTAGAAGCTATGACCGCAGAGACAGCAGAAGCACCTGTTGTCACTCCAGAGACGGAGAAAGAAGTTCCAGCGAAGCGTAAAAAACCCATTGGTTTGATTTTGGCAGGATTGGGTGTAGGTGCGATCGCCGCAGGTGCTTTTGGTTATAACTACTGGCAATATTCCTCTACCCACCAGGAAACAGATAACGCCATCGTTGAGGGAAATATTCACCAAATTAGTAGTCGCATTCCCGGAACTGTCACTCAAGTGCTGGTGGATGATAATCAACTGGTGCAACCGGGACAGCTGTTAGTGAAGTTAGATCCGAGGGACTATGACAGTAAAGTCCAACAAGCACAAGCAGCATTAGAAAATGCCCGCAGTCAGGCGCAAGCGGCCCAAGCAAACATCGCCTTAGCTTCACAAACCACCACTGGTAAGACAACTCAGGCACAAGGGGATGTCAGCAACGCTGTGGCAGCAATTTCCACCGCCCAAGCAGCAGTCCAAGAAGCGCAGGCTGGGATACCGGCGGCGCAAGCGGAAGTGAAATTAGCCCAAGCTGGGATTCCCGCAGCCCAAGCCCAAGTAGCCCAAGCAAATGCCAACTTAGAAAAAGCCCAAGCAGATTATAATCGTTACAACGAATTATATCGGTCGGGTGCGATCGCTCGTCAGCAGTTAGACACAGCCAAAGCGGCGAATGATGTGGCTGTAGCGCAAAAAAATGCTGCCGTTCAGGGAGTAGAACAAGCCCAAGCTAGATTAGCCTCGGCTAAAGTTGGCGTCGCCAAAGCCCAATCTCAGCTAGCACAAGCCCAAGAAAGTGTAGTTAGCGCCCAAGCAAAATTGGCTGCATCCAAGGGAGGATTGCAACAAGCGACGGCTGGCGGACAAGATACCACAGCAAAACGCAGTCAATACGAAGCAGCAAAAGCAGCGATCGCTCAATCAGAAGCATCGCTCAAAGACGCTCAATTGCAACTATCCTACGTTAATATTACTGCTCCTAGTGCTGGAAGAATAGGCAGGAAAAACGTGGAAGTTGGTAACCGAGTTGCAGCGGGAACGCCGTTAATGGCGATCGTGGACAATCAAAATTGGCTAGTTGCCAACTTCAAAGAAACCCAATTAGAAAACATGCGACCAGGAGAACCAGTAGAAATCAAACTGGATGCTTTTCCTCATCACAGCTTTGTGGGTCGTGTTGATAGTATTTCACCAGCTTCCGGCGCTCAATTTGCCTTATTGCCACCAGATAACGCTACAGGCAACTTTACCAAAATCGTACAGCGCATTCCAGTCAAAATAGTTTTTGACCAAAAGAGTATTCAAGGATACGAATCGCGGATTGCACCAGGGATGTCTGCGGAAGTTACGGTGGAAGTCAAGTAATACCAAAGTACCTGCAAATAGATGAAAAACCTCTTTCTACCTATCACTTCTCTTACATCTATGGAGAGGCGTATAAAGAAGAGGTGAGATGATATCTATGAAAGCAGATTGGTATAAAAACAACTGACATGAAAAAACCGCTACTACCTGCATTAAGGTCAAGAAACTACCAACTGTTTTTTGCCGGACAAGGCATTTCCTTGATTGGAACATGGATGACGCAACTTGCTACGATTTGGCTAGTTTATGACTTAACTAACTCACCTTTAATGTTAGGAGTCGTTGGATTTTCTAGCCAAATCCCGAACTTTTTTTTAGCTCCCTTTGGCGGAGTATTTGTAGATCGCTTTTCTCGATATCGTACCTTAATCGGCACGCAAATCTTGGCGATGATTCAGTCATTAGCATTAGCGGCGCTGGCGCTAACTGGTGTAATTCAGGTATGGCAAATCATTGCCTTGAGTTTGTTTCAAGGATTTATTAACGCCTTAGATGCACCAGCACGGCAAGCATTTGTGCCTGAATTGGTCGAACGCCGGGAAGATTTAGCCAATGCGATCGCCATTAACTCGACAATGGTTAATGGTGCGCGATTAATTGGCCCTGCGATCGGGGGTTTACTAATTGCTGCCGTTGGCGCTGGCTATTGTTTTCTAATAGATGGTTTGAGCTATATTGCTGTCATCGCTGCTTTATTGGCGATGAAAGTTAAACCTTGGAAAAATTCCGTAACTGATGGTAATCCCTTACAAAAAGTTAAAGAGGGATTTGTATATGCCTTTAGCTTTCCACCCATTCGAGCGGTTCTATTGCTATCAGCTTTAGTTAGCCTTCTGGGATTACAAAACACTATTCTTGTTCCAGTTATTGCAGAAGAAGTTCTCAAAGGCGGCGCAGAAATTCTAGGTTTTTTGATGGCGGCGTCTGGAGTTGGAGCTTTATCAGGTGGTATTTATCTTGCTACACGGCAAACAATTTTAGGAATTGGTAAATTGATTGCTTTAGCTCCAGCAATTCTAGGAATTGGTTTAGTTAGCTTTTCTTTGTCCCGATTTTTACCACTTTCTTTATTTAGCATGTTATTTGTGGGCTTAGGAACAATTCTCCAAATTGCTGCGAGCAATACATTTTTACAAACAATTGTTGAAGAAGATAAACGTGGAAGATTGATGAGCTTATACACAATGTCCTTTTTGGGAATGATTCCCGTGGGTAATTTATTAGGAGGTGTATTAGCAAATCGTATTGGTGCTACCAACACTTTAATTTTTGATGGGATAGCTTGTATTATCTGCTCTATTATTTTTAGCAGGCAGTTGCCCGCTTTAAGACAAATAATGCGTCCAATTTATGAGGAAAAGGGTATTTTTAATAATTAATAAAACTTAGTATAAAAAACGCGGATAAATGTATAAAATCCGATTGTAAAAATTTTTGCTCTTTAACCTTGAGTTGAAACAACACTATGGCTAATACAGGTGTAATTCGTCAGTTAGGGCACAACCCTGTACCACCAGATCGCGTACCGCTAAGAACTTGGATTGGTATATTGGCAAGTATGCTTGGTGCATTCATGGCGGTATTAGATATTCAAATAACTAATGCTTCGCTACAAGATATTCAAGCAAGTTTAGGGGCAACTTTAGAAGAAGGTTCTTGGATTTCTACGGCCTATCTCGTTGCAGAAATTGTAGTAATTCCTTTAACAGGATGGTTATCAAGAGTCTTTTCTCTCAGACGCTATCTGTTAGTAAATACTACACTATTTATTTTATTTTCTATATGCTGTGCTTGGGCGTGGAATTTGAATTCCATGATTGTATTCCGTGCCTTACAAGGTTTTAGCGGCGGAGTTTTAATTCCCACCGCCATGACAATTGTTTTAACGACTTTACCACCCTCCAAACAATCAGTAGGGTTGGCTGCGTTTGGTTTTAGTGCAGTTTTCGCCCCATCAATTGGCCCGACATTAGGAGGTTGGTTAACTGAAAATTTTGGTTGGGAATACAACTTTTATATCAATATAATTCCAGGTGCATTAATGCTGGCTGGCGTTTGGTATGGAATTAAGCAAGAAGCATCCCAAATTAGTTTACTAAAACAAGGTGATTGGTGGGGAATTATTGCAATGGCCATCGGATTAGGTTCCCTGCAAGTTGTTTTAGAAGAAGGTAGCCGCAAAGATTGGTTTGGTTCGGCGTTAATTGTACGCTTAACTGTAATTGCAGTAATTTTTTTAGCAGTATTTTTATTTATAGAATTAACTCGTAAACAACCATTCATTAATTTGCGCCTGTTGTTTAGGCGTAACTTTGGTTTAGCCAGTATTGTGAATGTATCTTTGGGAGTCGGATTATATGGCTCAATTTACATTTTACCGTTATATCTTGCCCAAATTCAAAAATATAATGCGCTACAAATTGGCGAAGTATTGATGTGGGCTGGAATTCCCCAACTATTTATTATTCCTTTTATACCCAGATTGATGCAACGTTTTGATGTGCGCTTTATGGTGGCTGTTGGCGTGACTTTATTTGCTATCAGTGCATTTATGAACTCTGGAATGACTAATCAAACAGGATTAGATCAATTACGATGGTCACAATTTGTGCGTGCAATGGGACAACCCTTAGTTATGATACCGCTTAGTTCTATTGCCACTGGTGGCTTAAGTCCGAAAGAAGCAGGTTCAGCGAGTGGTTTATTTAATATGATGCGGAATATGGGCGGTTCTATCGGAATTGCTTGTTTAGCAACTTTATTAACTAATAGAGAACAATTTCACTCGAATAGATTGGGGGATGCAATATCTTTATATGACCCAACAACTCAACAGCGAATTGACCAGATGACACAATATTTTATCAGTCGAGGAGCCGATTTAAGTACTGCACAAAATCAGGCGATCGCATCTATATCAAATATTGTCCGTCGGGAAGCATTTGTGATGGCTTTTAACGATTGTTTCTACTTTATTGGCATTGCTTTATTACTAAGTGGAATTGCCATTTTATTCTTTAAAAAGGTAAAAGCAAGCGGTAGTGCTGTCGCTCATTAAAGTTATTGGATGAGTTAAAATATTTGATAAAACTACTCAGGTACTAACATGGTCATTAGCCAAAATGAGTACTATATCTCCCCAGAAGAATATTTAGAAGGCGAGAAAGTAAGCGAAATTAAACACGAGTATATTGATGGGCAAGTCTATGCAATGGCAGGGGCGAGTGATAGTCATGTTACTGTAGTAGGAAACTTGTTTATTTTGCTACGAAACCATCTCCGGGGTAGTGGTTGCCGTGTCTACATGTTAGATATGAAAGCCCAAATTGATGTCATAAATCGTTATTTCTATCCTGATGTAATGGTGACTTGCGATACACGAGATAAAGAATTTGAATATTTTAAGTGCTATCCTTGCTTAGTGGTGGAAGTGCCTTCTGAATCAACAGAAGGCTATGATAGAGGTAAAAAATTTGCTAGTTACAGACACTTAGAATCGCTACAGGAATACGTGCTAATTTCACTAGACCGAATGAGTGTCGAATGCTTCCGTCGTAATGAAGAAGGGCATTGGGTACTTTATCCTTATGAAAAAGGAGAAGAAGTACATTTAGCTAGCGTTGATTTTCGTTGTGCGATGGCAGCAATATATGAAGATGTAACATTACTAGAGGATAATAATTTTTAATCCAATATTTCTGGATCGATTCCTAAAGCATTCAGTTGTTCAACAGAAAGATTACGCAATTTTTCTGTATTTGTCTGACTATTATTGTAGATTGCTATTTTTTACAGGTGCAAGAGTAAGGAGCAACCTCTGAATCATTTTTTTCAGCGATCGCATTTTTGGCAAAGCATCCTCAAATCAAATCTTGTTAAATTTTCTCTAATGCAAAATCTGATTTTCAAGAAATACTAGGATCGTCTGATTTTTTGATTTCTTCCAAGATTTTTTGAACTTGATTAACTTTTTCTTTTCTATTCTGTTCTTTGAAGATATTTAAAGCTTTTTCTAAATACGATATTGCCTCGTCTTGTTTATTAGTTTGCCACATTGCTAGAGCAAAATTAGTCATTGCTTCAGCATAATTCGGATTAATTTCTAAAGCTTTCTGATATTCAGTAATAGCTTCTTGCCAGCGATTTTCGCTAGCATAGACCATACCGATCGCATTGTAAGCTAGAGCATATTTTGACTGGAGGCGGATGGCTTCACGGTAAGCGGTAATTGCTTCATCTGATTTCTTTTGCCGAAAAAGTACGTTTCCCAGTTGAAAGTGTCCAAAGGCATCTTTAGGAAATTGTTTAATTAATTTGCGTAAATTTTCCTCAGCACCTTTCATGTCTCCCTGATTGTACAAAGCATTGGCTTGTTGGAGAATCTGCGATCGCTCTGATGGTCCTTGGTCTGAAAATTGCGCTAGTTTCTGTACTTGTCTTTGAGTATACTGTTGAGGCGAATCTAAAGAAACTGCTAACACGGATGGTGATAGACCAATGGCAGCGATCGTAGTCAGTGCTATGCAGCTAAAAGGTTGAACAAATGCTGATTTCAGTTTGCTGTTCGGTTTCATCGCCCTGAATGCCTCAATAGTGTTCTAATACTTATGATAAATTGCGGGCGCGTTACCGTGTAACGCCCCACGATTTATCTAAAATTGCTACGCGCCTTCTCGTAACTTATCCAACACGCTTCTATCTTCTAGGGTTGAAGTATCTCCAGATACTTCTTGTCCCGCAGCCAGATTTCGCAATAATCGCCGCATAATCTTACCCGATCGCGTTTTTGGTAAAGCGTCGGTAAAGCGAATTTCTCCAGGACGGGCGATGGCACCGATTTCTTTGACAACGTGTTGCTTGAGTTCTTTACTCAATTCCTCACTTCCCTGATAAGTGCCTTCTAATGTCACAAAAGCAACTACCTCTTCTCCTTTGAGTTCATCCGGCTTACCCACTACCGCTGCTTCTGCAACTGCTGGATGGGAAACTAAGGCTGATTCGACTTCCATCGTACCGAGTCTGTGTCCTGATACATTCAATACGTCATCTACCCGACCCATTACCCAAAAATAACCATCTTCATCGCGTCTAGCGCCATCACCAGCAAAATAAGTATAGTCCCCATCTTTGGGAGGGATGTGTTCCCAATAGGTGCGGCGGAAGCGTTCCGGATCGCCGTACACTGTCCGCATCATTCCCGGCCAAGGATGGCGTACTGCTAGATAACCGCCTTGGTTGTTGGGTACGGAATTTCCTTCTAAATCCACAATGTCTGCAATAATTCCAGGGAAGGGAAGAGTTGCCGAACCTGGTTTCGTGGGAATTGCCCCTGGTAGCGGGGTAATCATAATACCGCCAGTTTCGGTTTGCCACCAGGTATCGACAATTGGACAGCGGCCGCCACCAATTACTTTGTGATACCACATCCAAGCTTCGGGGTTAATCGGTTCGCCGACGGTTCCCAGCAATCGCAACGAAGATAAGTTTCGGGCATTGGGATGTTGTTCGCCCATCTTAATAAATGCCCGGATTGCCGTAGGTGCAGTATAAAAAATGTTGACACCGTATTTTTCAATCACATCCCAGAAACACCCTGGATTAGAAGCACGGGGCGCACCTTCATACATAATCGTTGTTGCACCGTTGGAAAGCGGCCCGTAGACAATGTAGCTGTGTCCAGTAATCCAACCCACATCTGCGGTACACCAATATACATCCGTGTCTTGCAAATCGAAGATCCACTTGGTGGTCATGTGGGTATACAAATTATAGCCAGCAGTTGTATGCACCACACCCTTTGGTTTGCCCGTACTGCCGGAAGTGTAGAGGACAAACAGCATATCTTCGCTGTCCATCGGTTCGGCGGGACAATCAGCAGACGCATTTTTTTGTAACTCGTGCCACCAATGGTCGCGTCCGCCTGACTGCATATAAGTTTCTTGTCCGGTGCGCTTGACAACGAGGACATTTTCTACGCTGGGAACAGCCCCATCACCCAAGGCTTTATCTACCTGTTCCTTGAGGGGAACGATCGCATCTTTGCGCCAACCGCCATCAGCAGTAATTACCAACTTAGCTTTGGCATCAATTAAGCGATCGCGTAAAGCCTCAGCACTAAAACCACCAAATACTACACTGTGAGGTGCGCCAATTCTCGCACAGGCTAACATGGCGATGGCAGCTTCGGGAATCATCGGCATATAAATACCAACGCGATCGCCTTTTTGTACGCCTAGTTGCTTCAACACATTAGCAAACTGGCAGACTTCCCGATGCAGCTGGGCGTAGGTGAGGGTACGCGAGTCTCCCGGTTCCCCTTCCCAAATCAGTGCAGCTTTATTTTTGCGCCAAGTAGTCAGGTGTCTGTCAAGACAGTTGTAAGAAATATTCATCTTACCGCCAACAAACCACTTAGCAAAAGGCGGTTCCCAATCTAGTACGCTATCCCATTTTTGGAACCATGATAATTCTGTTGTTGCCAAATCTGCCCAAAATTGCTGCGGATCGGCTTTGGCTTTGTCGTAAAGGCGCTGATAGTCTTGCAAGCTTTTGATATGGGCGTTTTCTGAGAATTCGGAGCTAGGGTGAAAGAGACGATTCTCTTGTAGGATTGATTCTATGGTTGGTTGAGACATGGTTATAAGTGCGATCGCTATTGTTACTAAAAACTATTCTTAGCCCAGTTATGCTGTACAGTGTTTAGATTTTCATTAAGCTGGGTGGAAATTGTTGAGTTATTTAGCTTACATTGATTTTCATCTACCCAAAGCAAGCGTTCAAGAAATGTAAGTAAGTCGTCGCTAATATTTCAAGCTATATTAAGAAGCTTAAATTTAGGGTGCGTTGTCGCCAAGCGCCGCACCGTAAAAAGTTTCAGGTGCGTTGCTATAAGGCGTAACACACCCTACATCAAATTTATATTTATTCATATACATTGAATTTTTCTCGCCGACTTACTTAAAGACGTTAGATTACAACTTATCTAAGACGAATGTTGCAAGATACAAGTAGTCTTAACAAACAACGCCTGAAACTATGCCTCTCATTGTTGAAGCCAGTACCCTATCTCTCAACGATGTTCATCGCTTTCTCAAACTCGAAAAGCTTTTAAATGCTTCATTCACAGACTTCTTAAGTCTAGAACCACTCTCTGAGTTTGAACAGCAAGATTTATTGCGAATTAGAAACGACTTCGATCGCTACTTAAGCGCAGGTAAAATTTCTGAAGGATTAGTCAAATTTTTAACGATTGCGCCATTAATGCGGTTAGCAGGATTCTACGATGTGCCGATTCGGTTGACAATGGAAGATAGCGTGGCGATCGCCGTTGAAGATGAACACAAAAGAATTACCGGACGGATGGATATTTTAGCAATCAATAATCCTCAAAGTAATATTGCGCCGCCATTTTGGATTTTAGTAATTGAAACGAAAAATAGTGCTATTAATTTGAGTGAGGGTTTACCTCAATTGCTCACTTATACTTTTAAAAGTTTAGGTGAACAACCATCTGTTTGGGGTTTGGTAACTAACGGACAGCTTTATCAATTTGTATATTTGAGACGCGAACAACAACCAACTTATCAATTAATGCCATTATTAAATCTCAATGAATCCGCCAGGGCAATTGAGTTATTACAAGTTCTTAAAAGCATCTGCAAGTTAGTAAGTTTTCAGAAATAATAAACGTAGAATTGCGGGGCGATCGCTTATGTCTGAACCTGCTACTTTAGAATTTATCTCTGATGATCCCTCAGAAGATGAAATTATTTTTCCTCCTGGTGATATACTGAGTGACGAACCACCCTTGGAAAGTGACCTACACCGAGACCAAATCGATTTGCTGATTCGCCTACTGAAATCGTGGTGGCGAGAAAGGCAGGATTTTTATGCTTCTGGAAATTTGACAATTTATTACAGTCCCAACCAGAAAAAATCAGAATACTTCCGGGGGCCAGACTTTTTTGTAGTTTTGGGAACCGAGAAAAAAGACCGTAAAAGTTGGGTAGTTTGGCATGAAGACGGCAAATATCCAAATGTCATTGTAGAGATTTTGTCGAATTCAACAGCAGCAGTTGACAAAGGCTTTAAAAAACAAATCTACCAAGATACTTTTCGCACACCTGATTATTTCCTTTTTAATCCCATAACAATCGAATTACAGGGATTTCACTTAGTAGACGGGAAGTATCAAGAAATTCAACCCACTACTGATGGACGTTTATGGAGTCAACAGTTAGAACTTTACTTGGGAGTTTATGAAGGTAAATTAAGATTCTTTACTACTGAAAATCAATTGATACCATCATCTGAAGAACTAGCCCAACAAGAAAGTTTACGCGCCCAACAAGCAGAAGAACGCGCCCAACAAGCAGAACAAGAAATTGTTAGACTGCGCGAACTTTTGCGTACACAGGGGATTAACCCTGAGAATATTTGATGAGATGAGCAAATTTACATAGACACTTTACAGGTAAAATTGGAGAAGAATAGAGACTTCAGAATTCAGAATCAATTTATTCATACCCCAGGCATACAGAATGAAATTCTGACTCCTGAATTCTTTATTGTCAAAAAAGCGTTAGTATCTAAAAGTAGGGCCTCGTTTGCAAGCAAAAGAGATTAAGGATAAATTAAAATCCCTCATCGAGCAAGCTTCCTCGATAGATCCTAATTTAGCGAGAAGATTAGATGAAATCAACCGTTGGGTAAAAAATATCAAACCGGGTTCCCTGACGGCTAAACCTTTTGTACTTGCTTTTCTCTTAGAAGTAATTACCGATTCGACAATTTGGTTAATAATCAAATCCTCACCTTCACAAGAAGAACAAAGAGCAAAATTTGAGCAAATGACACCAATTGAAAGATATTGGTATGGTTACCTTTTTCCTAAATGGATTAATGCAAATGATTCCAAGTTTTATATTTGGAAGCAAAAGTTAATGGCAGGTGAGTTCGATCGCGGTGATGATGATATTATTAGAAATATAGCCCAAGATGTTGTTCAGCGAGAAGGTAGTTTTTGGCAGCGTTATATTGCCGACCTATCAATGGCAACAGATTTAATTGTCAGTAATCGTCACAATCAACCACTTTGCGTTCAAGTTACTAGTGTCAGTGAAGAACTCAATCAACAAAAGTACCAAGCTTGGCAAAATACACTGCGATCGTGGGAAATAGAGAGAGGATTGTTCCTAAGTTACAATCCCAAGGATGCTAATTTTGTTAACCAGTTAGTTAACGTGGCGCTGTATAACAGTGATTACCTCTCTGGTGGGAAATATTTAAAATTTTCCTGATTATTTCTGGATTTTAATGTACAAGATTTGTATTCTAGCCTACATACTTACCTGCTCATTACAGCTTTTATGGCTCACAAAAGAGAAACTCACACCTGCAACAATGTTAATTTTGCCGAAGCTTTAGCGACAGCTAGACAAATGCAGCAGAACTGGTTAACTTACGGCGTTGATTTTGTGAATTTTTATGTTGAAGATGTCAATGGAGACTGGTTAGAAACCTGGGGAAATGACGAAATCTTAGGTAATTCTCGATTGGATGCTATCAAAGAATTTTTGGTAAGTGATGATAATGTAGCTGTGAAAGTTAGGCAGTATTTAGGAGAGCGATCGCTCTTTGATTTTGCAATAAGTTTAGAAGAGTATTGGAGAAATCCTGAAGTAGATGACAGGTTAGAAGCTGTGAAAAATCTATTAGCTGGTAGTGAAAATAATCTTGATAAAGACGACATCAGCTTAGTAGATTTAGCAAATAGTCTGTTGGTGAGGTTGGCAGACATTTTGTAAATTGAATCACAGAACGAGACGCGAGAAACCGCTTGTAGAGACGGCGATTTATCGCGTCTGTGTAATAACCGGGTTGATATCCCCCTCATCCCCAATTTATGGAATTAAAACAGCTGCTATTGTATCCATCAAGGATTATATTGCTAAATGAGGTAGGATATTTTGGAACCAATCACAGCTAGTGCGAGCGCAATAAAACCTCTGTAACTTTAGTGGCGTAGCAAGCTTAAATTGATGTATTCAAAATCTCTAGTAGTCTATGTCATTAATTTTGATGAGTTGGTAGTAAGCACTTCAGTGCTTGAAAATCCAGAACTAAAGTTTTGACTATGAACTTGTTCTCGCTTCATAACTAATGGCACAGATCGCTAGAAACTCGATTTGAGAAACATAATCTCAATATAGTTTTACAAAGAAAAGTTAAATAAATTTCCATTTTGGGAATTATAGACCTATTGAAGCTCAGGCAGGTAGGTCAAAAGCATTGATTAGTGAAACTGCAAAACTATTCTACCCCTCGGTGGAAAAATTGGTTAACGAAATTGTGGCGGTTAACCACGCTTGGAAAGTCGCTCGTGAATTATTTGGACAAGATTCCCCGCTATCTATTTCTTCACGGGATTTAAAAACCTCTTTGCAGGTGCGTTTGTTGCGAAGCTATGCACCAGAACTGGTTTATTTAATTGAGGATAAAAAATCACAAGGTGAACCACTTTACAGCTTACGTCTCCGAAAACCTATAGGAGATCGCCTGGATGCAGAACATCTCCCAATGCGGGTAGCTCAAGAGGTTCTTGCAGATAAAGAATTACAGCAATTTAAAAAGATATAACCAAGATAAACAAGAGGGGTGCAGCGTCGAAATGGCAAAAGTTTGGGACATTATTTGGCATAACGAACCTTTTCATTGGGCAATTGCTTTTGTGTTAATAGTCGCAAGTATTATAGAATTTTACACATTAGGGCAGTATTGGCGCTCAGAGTGTAGCACAACTGAAGCTGCAATTAAATTTTTGAGTAATTTCAAAAAGGATAAAAATGTAAAGCTTTTAGATAAAGTTCGCTCCTGGTTAATAGACCATTTAGGAACCGATGATCTAAGCAGAATTAGAATTAATCACCAAGCGCAAAAGGATAGCAAGTTTGTACTTATAAAGTATCCATCTGTTTTAGCCCGCCCAATACCTCGAAGCACCCTGCGTTTCGTGATAACCTTGTGTACTGCAATTGGTCTTTTAGGAACCTTTTATGGTATACAACAAGGACTCCAAGGAATCAATTTATCTACAAAAGATACCAACGAACTGATAACTGCCAGTAAAGAGCTACTGGTGGGAATGAAAACAGCTTTCTCCACTTCCATGATGGGTCTTGGTTCTGGTAGTATATTCACCTTAGTTTTATTTGTATGTGATTCGCTACGGCAGAAACGGCGTGATAGTTTACGCTATAAACTCAATGCGATCGCTACTTTAAAAACAACAGATAATAGCAATGGCGATCTAGTTGAGGCATTTATCCGTGTAGGAAATAAATTGTCAGGGTTAAATCAACCGAGTGCTGAAGCCATTGGTCAAGCTGTAGGTAGGAGTATTGCAGAACAAAATACCAACCGCGAAGTAGCTGAAGCACTTAGTCTCGTATCAAAAAATTTAACTGGACTAAAGCAGCTAAATGCAGAGGCCATTGGTCAAGCTGTAGGTAGGAGTATTGCAGAACAATTTGCAGGTTTAAACCAGTTGTCAGCCCAAGCTATTGGCCTAGCCGTGCGTCAGCAGATATTTCCAGCTTTAGAAGCAATTTTCAAAGAGCAGAAACAACTCCGAGAACTCCAAGAAAATCAGGGACAGAGAGTTTTAGAAGAACTCATCAAGGATATGCGAATTCAGGTACTCGAACCCATTGCAGATAGACTCGATAAAAGTGCGGAGTTAACACAGCAAGCTTCCACCGCAGTGCTAACACTGCATAGAGAATTGGGTGGTATATCTCAAAGTTTGGCAAGTTCCATCTTGACAATTGAGAAGTTTCAAAAAGAAACTTTGGTAGAACTTAAAGTATTCGCTAACCATCTGGGATATACTCTCAATCAATTTCAAACAGATACAAAAGGTGTTTTAGAACAAACAGCACAGGAAATTAATCGAGCTGTAGATCAGAGTATCCAAGGAATGACAGCCCAGCGAAGTGCTTTTGAAGCCAGTGCAGAAAAAGCTGCTGCTACCTTCCGAGGAATTCGAGAAGAACTGCAAACAGCGCTACAAGAACGCGCAGTAGTAGAACACAAGATGCTTCAAGGATTTGCTAACAATATGGGGCAAACTTTGAGTCAATTCCAAACTGAGACTACGGGAGTTATACAACAAACAGCCCACGAAATTAATCGAGGTGTAGTTCAGAGTATTGAAGGAATGACAGCCCAACGAAGTGCTTTTGAAGCCAGTGCAGAAAAAGCGGCTGCTACCTTCAAAGGAATTCGAGAGGAACTACAAACAGCACTGCAAGAACGCGCAATAGTAGAACAGGAGATGCTTCAAGCTACTCGAACTGGAATTATCCACATTCTCACCCAAGCAAATAGAACCTTTCATGAGCAAACTAATACTCTAAAAACAGTGGGCGATCGAGCTTCTGGATTGATGAATGATGCGAAGGATAATCTTTTAGCTACTTTAGGAAATATCGATGCAAAACTTACAGCAACTCGTCAAACAGTAGAAGATGACCTAACCAGATTCCGACAAGAATATCAAGCAAATTTACAAATGTTCTTTGAAGAACAAAACAGCTTACTTGAGGGGACGTTAGGCAACCAACGAAATGGATTATCTGAGGTTGTTAACAATCTTGATAAAGTCTTCCGAGAGGAATCTCAAAGGCGTAGTGAATTGACTGAAGAAGTAGACAAAAGTATGAGTAAAATTCAGGTATCTGTAGAACAAATTAACAAATTAGTTATTGCGGCTGGATTAAACGATGCACAACGACTAATACAACTAGAAAAACTTGCTAGCGGGATTGGACAGCAAGTCCAAATAGTAGACAGTTCATACATAAATTTGAATCAAAAATTTGACCATAGTCTTCAGTCTTGGCAGAGTCATCTTGAAGTTTCTATGCAAAGGAGTGTTGATTCACAGTTAAGCTTTTTCCAAGAAGCAGATACTTCTATGTCTAGAGTTTGCGGACGTTTACTACAGACAGCAGAAGTACTGCGCGCTGCACTTGATAACCTTGATAACCGCCAATTTAGTAATGCTAAAAGCAATCATGGATGATTTCCTCAGAGGTGAAATTGATGCAGAGATTATAGAGGATGATGACTCTAGTATCTATCTGTCTATTGCCGATATGATGTCTAGTTTACTAATGTTTTTTGCGTTGCTATTTATCACTACACTACTCCAACTTGCACAAAAAGATGCACCAAAAAGGGTAGTAATTGGTAATGTTGTTGGGCAGATGAAAAGCAACAATATCAATGTTAAAGTTAACCCTGAAACTGGGGATGTAAGTATCCAAGAATCAATTCTTTTTGCCAAGGGAAGTACTGAACTTAAACCAGAAGGTAAAGCCTTTCTACACCGCTTTATTCCCGTTTACAGTGGGGTTATTTTCTCAAAACCAGAATTTGAGCAGGAAATTAGCCGCGTAGTTATAGAAGGTCATACTAGCTCAGATGGAGACGAAAAAAAAAATCTACAACTCAGTTTGTTGCGATCGGCATCAGTTTATCAATACATTTTTTATGATATTAATTTTCCGACAAAAGCACCTTTAAGCAAAAAAATATTAGCTGCTGGTCGTGGCGAAATCGAATCTGATAAGAAACGTGATAATCCAGGCGATCGCAAGGTAGTTTTCCGCTTTCAGTTTCGTAGTGATGAGTTAAAAAAAGATATCGCCAAAACATCTCTTTAAAGGAGAAATAATCTTGAATTATCAGTTTTTCATTCCTTCCCTACCTGAAACTCACCAATGTAGTCCTAATCAACTTATTCAGCTTGCAAGTAATTTACCAGATGTAACAATATCAATCCCAACTGTTGATAAAGTATTGGAAGCTATTGAACAGGGTAAAGCCGATCAAGTAACCAAGCTAGACTGGATTTACTGCATCCATGCTAAAGCAGAGTGGGATCAGCAAAATCTTGACCGATGTGGGAAAACATCAGCAGCTATCTGGAACGTAGCAATTTCTAATTTATGGTTGCAGCATCAGCTATTGTGGCGTTTAGCTCTTTATTATGGCGATCGCCAAGAACAGATGTTAGCACAGTCTATAGCTAAATCTTTTGATATTTTTGCTAATTCTGGCTTAGTCAGGCACCTACTACCAGTTAGGATTATTCAGGCGCTTCGCAGTACACAAGCAGGTCGAGAATTGGCGAAAATTGCTTGCGAAAAACGTGTTAATCGAACTGGATTGCTAGACAACATACGAGATATTTTACCTGCTTATATTCCATTGTTTAACCAATTTATAGAAGATATAACCCCGTATTTTACTACAATTAATTATCCAAGTTATCAGCAAGTACAATGGCTATTAATATGTTTAGATGAAATGCCAGATAGTCAGCAAATCAAAGCTGTTAATTATTTACTCACTAATATTTCCAATAATATAGCAACCAATCATTCTTTACTGGTTGATTGGTTGCAAAATAACTATAGAAATGGGAATAACTGGTATAAACTTTCAGATCCAGCAAGGCAAAAACTTCGAGAGTGGATTGGAGGTATCAATTATGGTGATTTCCAAAAGTTAGTAAATTTCATATTGAACAACCTCGATTTAGAAAACTACGAGTCAAATCGGCTACTTAGCCGCAGGGATTTTTGGGCTAATTACAGTAACCGCTTTGAACGGCTTCGCATTTTGTTACCAAAAACATCACAAATTGCCATCGGGTATGAAATCCAAGGTGATTTTGATTTATTAGAGGATGATGGTAGCGACCCAACAGAGGTCTGTATATTTGATTTTGGTGAGTGGTTTGTAGTCGAATTCTTTCGTGGAGGAGGTAGCGAGACGCGCCTGTTTCCAAAAAATTCTAGAAATGAGCAAATACTTTTTAGTGAGTCCACTCTTTCAGTCAAGCGGATTCGTTGTTTAGGTGGCGATAAACACGATCATGTTTATCTGTGGCAGGAATTTTCCCCCACTTGGCTTAAAAATCATGGAATTCTGCCCAATTCAAATACGCAACCTTCCAGAAACCCTACAGCAGATAAATTACGAGAGCGAGAACACAAGCTTGAACCGTGGCAAAGAGAGATTGAACGTCTAGAACGGGAAGCTAAAGCCTACTGTAACAAAATTTGTTTTTTAATAGACTGAAAATTATTCGCTTGAATCATCATCTGAAAACAGCACCTCTAAATCGCGGTAGCCACTCACTAGCCGCACAACTTCAATCCCCTCTCTAATTGGGCGATAAAATATCAAATAATCATCAACTGGAAAGCTACGCAACGCAGGTAAAAGCTCATCACGTCTGCGTCCCATACTAGGAAACTGTGCCAAAGTATCCAACTTTTGAGTAATGAGTGTGAGCAATCGATCTGCGGCATCCGGATTTCCAGCAAACAGGTAATCGTTAATTTCTTGTAAGTCTTGCGTAGCTTGAGGTGATAGAAAATATAAACTCATTATTGTGCCTGAGTCTTTCTCAAAGCTTGGTTTTTTTGACGCAGTTGCTCGATTATTTCTCTACCGTCGAGTCTTTCTCCGCGATCGAGTTGCTCGACCCCAATCATAATTTCCCTTTGCAATTCCTCAAACCGACCCTTGTAAATACATTCCCGTTCTTCCAACAGCCGAATACCTGCAAGAATAACTTCTTCTGATGAGGTGTACTTCCCGCTTGCAACCTGACTTTGAATGAACTGCTCAAGCTCGGTGGTTAAGGAAATATTCATAAACTATTACCATATTTTTGTTCTCATATTTTAATTTTAGATGCGAACTGACAGCAGTCCATTGACATGACATCGAGGAAAATATTAAAACTTTTGGTGTATTGACTTATACGCCAAATGCCCCAGTAGTAGGGTCATCGCACCAATCCAACCCTCTTCAGAATGCACCACAACCACGTTAAGCTGGATCAAAGTGGCAATTTGCTGCGCTCTTGAATAAAAAATCTCTGTTTGTGTAAAATTTTAATTTTTCCTGCTTGAGAAACCCGGAATGCTAGACCGAATTTTTGATTACCTGCACTTTCATTTCAGCGTTGAAGCCCCGATAGTCCTGCTGATACTAATATTTTTAGAGGCGGTGCTGTCTGCTGACAATGCGATCGCCCTCGCTGCTATCGCCCAAGGGTTAGAAGACAAAGAACTTGAGCGTAAAGCTTTAAACTTTGGTTTAGTTGTTGCCTACGTATTGCGAATCACCCTAATTCTTACCGCTACTTGGGTGCAACAATTCTGGCAATTTGAATTATTGGGCGCTGCCTACTTGCTGTGGCTGGTATTCCAACACTTTACCTCAGAAGAAGGCAAAGACGATCATCATCACGGGCCGCGTTTTAAATCGTTATTGCAAGCTATCCCCGTGATTGCATTTACAGATTTGGCATTTTCCTTGGATAGTGTCACAACTGCGATCGCAGTTTCTCAAGAAAGGTGGCTGGTACTGACGGGTGCCACAATCGGTATTATCACGCTGCGATTTATGGCGGGATTGTTTATCCGTTGGCTAGACGAATATGAAAATCTAGAAGATGCAGGCTATGTAACTGTAGCTTTTGTAGGCTTGCGACTGTTATTAAAAGTAGTGAACGATAGTTTAGTCCCACCAGAATGGATAATGATTACAGCTATCTTCCTGATTTTAGGCTGGGGATTTTCCAAACGCGTTGACACCGAATTACCCCAAGTAGAACCGGAAAAGACAGAAGTACCGAAGTGAGAAGAGGGGATGGGGGGATAGGGAGATGGGGAGATAAGGAGATGAGGGGGATGAAGGAGAGTAATTATAAAGAAACTTCGCCATCTTCTCCTAGTCCCCACCTCCCCATCTCCCCAACTCCCTACCTCCCCACCTCCCCACCTCCCTACTTTCCTATTCGCGCAACCAAGGTGTTAAATGCGGTTGCCAATTGACTAATTCTTCATCTTTAAACCAGAGGGCTACTTCTTTTTGGGCGGTTTCTGGAGCATCGGAACCGTGGATTAAGTTGCGACCAATATTAACGCCAAAATCGCCACGAATTGTTCCCGGTTCGGCTGATAAGGGATTCGTCGCACCAATGATTTTTCTGGCAGATGCAATGACGCCATCTCCTTCCCACACCATCGCAACGACGGGGCCAGAAGTGATAAATTCGACTAAGCTACCAAAGAACGGGCGTTCCCGGTGGACATCATAATGTTGTTCGGCTAGTTCCCGACTGACTTGCAGAAACTTCAAGCCAACTAGGGTAAAACCTTTAGTTTCAAAGCGACGGATAATTTCACCCACTAATTTGCGCTGTACGCCGTCTGGCTTAATTGCTAAGAATGTGCGCTCCAAAGCTATCTCCCAAAACTTAATAAAGTTTTTATCTAGTCAATTGTCCTCTGTCATTTGTCGTTTGTTCAAGGCTTTTGCACTAATGACTAATGACCAATGACTAATGACAAATGACTAATGACTCTTGACCAATCAGAGTTTATCTCAGAAATTAACCTTGGGTGCATATCGGTTATGAAACGAATGCGCTAAATTGTTAATTCGTGGGTGAAACACAGAGGTTAGGAAGAAATGGGTGTTGAGTCAACTGCTACATCTGACGAGGTGGTACTACTACCGTCCAATGGACACAAATCTGAAGTGAAAAAGAATCAACAGAAAAAGCTGTTACCACCAAGTACTACCACAGGAGATTTACCTCGCTCCTGGAAAATTGAGGATAGCGAAACACTATATCGCATCGAAGGTTGGGGACAACCTTATTTTTCCATTAATGCTGCTGGTCATGTTACCGTTGCGCCAAAAGGCGATCGCGGGGGTTCTCTAGATTTGTTTGAATTAGTCAACGCCTTGAAGCAGCGCAATTTGGGACTCCCCATGCTGATTCGCTTTTCCGATATTTTAGAAGATCGGATTGAGCGGTTGAACGCTTGTTTTGCTAAAGCGATCGCCCGTTATAACTACCCTGGCGTCTACCGTGGCGTGTTTCCTGTCAAGTGCAACCAAGAACGCCATTTAATTGAGGATTTAGTTAAATTCGGCAAGCCCCATCAATTTGGTTTAGAAGCCGGTTCTAAGCCAGAATTAATGATTGCTCTGGCTATTCTGGATACACCAGGAGCATTGTTAGTTTGCAATGGCTACAAAGACCAGGAATACATTGAAACGGCAATGTTAGCCCAAAGACTAGGGCAAACACCAATCATCGTCTTAGAACAGATTGAAGAAGTGGATTTGGTGATTGCAGCCAATCGCCAGTTAGGTATTAAGCCGATTTTGGGCGTTCGAGCGAAACTCAGCACTCAAGGTATGGGGCGTTGGGGAACCTCCAGTGGCGATCGCGCTAAATTTGGTTTGACTATGCCTGAGGTCATCGAGGCAGTTGACAAGCTACGGGAAGCTAATCTGCTGGATTCTTTACAGCTCATGCACTTCCATATCGGTTCGCAAATTTCTGCCATTAATGTAATTAAAGATGCCATCCAAGAAGCCAGCCGCATTTACGTAGAATTGGCAATGCTGGGTGCAGACATGAAATACCTCGATGTCGGTGGTGGCTTGGGTGTAGATTACGATGGTTCCCAAACCAACTTCTACGCATCGAAAAATTACAACATGCAGAACTATGCCAACGATATTGTGGCAGAGTTAAAAGATACCTGTGCAGAGCGGCAAATTGCCGTACCAACACTGATTAGCGAAAGCGGAAGAGCGATCGCTTCCCATCAGTCGGTGCTGATTTTCGACGTTCTCAGTACCAGCGATGTCCCCCTCGATTCACCAGAACCGCCCCAAGAGGGAGAATCCCCAATCATTAATTACCTCTGGGAAAGCTACCAATCCATCAACAAAGAAAATTACCAAGAACTGTACCACGACGCGGCACAATTCAAAGAAGAAGCCATCAGCCGCTTTAACTTGGGAATTTTACGCCTCAGGGAACGAGCTAAAGCCGAACGCTTGTACTGGGCTTGTTGTCAAAAGATTTTGGACATTACCAGACAGCAAGAATACGTACCAGACGAACTGGAAGACCTAGAAAAAATCATGGCTTCCATCTATTACGTCAATATGTCTGTGTTTCAATCAGCACCAGATTGTTGGGCGATTGACCAGTTATTCCCCATCATGCCAATCCATCGTTTGGATGAAGAACCAACGCGGCGGGGGATTTTAGCAGACCTGACCTGCGATAGTGATGGTAAAATAGACCGTTTTATTGACTTGCGCGATGTCAAATCGGTTTTAGAACTCCACCCCTACAAAACAGGAGAACCCTATTACTTGGGCATGTTCCTCAATGGAGCTTACCAGGAAATCATGGGTAACTTGCACAACTTATTTGGCGATACCAACGCCGTTCACATTCAATTAACCCCCAAAGGCTACCAAATCGAACACGTAGTCAAAGGCGATACCATGAGTGAAGTGGTGAGCTACGTTCAATACGACTCGGAAGATATGGTAGAAAACATCCGCCAGCGTTGCGAGAAAGCTTTAGAGGAAAAGCGCATTACTCTAGCAGAATCTCAGCGACTCCTCCAAACCTACGAACAGAGTCTCAGAAGGTATACGTACCTAAATAGTTAGGGAGTAGGGCAAAACCCTTCGGGTAGGGAAAAGGGAAAAGGGGTAAAGACTACGGGATGCAGATGAAAGGTAAAAGGGATGTATGTAGAGTTTATTTCCTTTTCTCTTTCCCCTTTTCCCTTTCCCCTTTCCCCTTTGCACCTTTCCCCTTTCCCCTTTCCCCCAATCCCTAATTCGCGCTTGTCCCTAGTAATTCTTCTATTGCTTGGCGTTCAAGAGGAGTATGGGATGGTATTGTCTGACGAGCATCGGTAATCAGCCAGTCTAAAGCTGCGGCTTGAACATCTATTGAAGCGCCGGTTTTATCAACGCAATAACGTCCAAACACCAGCTTATCCACCAAGCGGACGCCGGGGCCAAGGCGCGACCATTCAAAAATCACGCTGTTTTCTACAGTTGCGCCACTACATATCCAACAATTAGGGCCAATCATTGCCGGACCGACGATTTTCGCTCCGTCTTCTATTCTTGTCATCCCACCAATGTAAACTGGGCCTGTGATATCCACTTTGTCCCAATTGACGGCAACATTTAAGCCAGTGTAGATACCAGGGGCGACTTCATGACCGGGAATTTGCACATTTTTGATTTCACCCAACAGCACACCGCGAATCGCCCGCCAATAGTCTGGTACTTTACCAATATCTACCCATTCAAAGTCCATAGGAATGGCATAAAAAGGAGCTTTGATTTCCACGAGTTTGGGGAACAATTGGCTACCAATGTCGTATTCGACGCCAGAGGGGATATAGTTAAATACCTCTGGTTCAAAGATATAAATACCAGTATTGATATTGGTGCTGAGGGCTTCTTCAGTTGAAGGTTTTTCTTGGAAAGCTTTAACCCGACCATCTTCGTCGGTAACAACTACACCGTAGCTAGAAACTTCTTCTTCGGGGACAGATTTCGTAATAATAGTAGCGATCGATCCTTTAGCTCTATGCCATTTAACTGCGGCAGTTAAATCCAGGTCAATCAAAGCATCACCGCACAACACGATGAAAGTGTCATCAAAAAACGGTGAAAAGTCTTGAATACGCCGCATTCCTCCAGCCGACCCAATGGCTTCGCCTACTAGTTTACCGTCGTCGTCTATTTTCCCTTCAAAAGAATAGGCAATTTGTACGCCAAACCGCTGACCGTCACGGAAATAGTTTTCTATTTCCTCAGCCAAATGACTCACATTGACCAAAATCTGGTCAAATCCATGTTGGCGTAACAGTTCCAGCAAAAACTCCATCACTGGCTTTTGCAGGATGGGCATCATCGGTTTGGGCATAGTGTACGTAATTGGACGCACGCGAGTACCCTTGCCAGCCGCGAGAATCATCGCTTTCATAAAAGTTTATTCCTCAACCACAAGCCAGTTTACTTTCATTAGAGTGATACTTAATCATCAGTTTTTATTTCTGCTCTAAGTTATCCCTCCAAACAGGGATAACAATAAATTAGTGGTTATTGCAACCATAGGTACACTTAGATGACAAGCGATCGCTTATCTTTTCAATTTACTCGGATTTGGAAGCTGACGCAAAACTGTCTCAACTATCTGTAAAGCTAGTTTTGGCTTGCTGAGTTAATTGGCTGTTCGCAGGCTGGGGAATTGTTAGCTGAATCTGTGAGTAAGCGAACTTTAATCTCATCGTAAAATTCCTCTTGAGATAGCTCTACTTTCGATTGAGCCGAGAGTAGTAATAGCGCCCAGAAAACGCTAACTAGATGAGCGTGTTCGGACTCGTGCCCAGACCCATTTTGAGATGATTGCTTACTCTGAGTCCACAACTCGACAAGTTCTTCTAAATTCAACCAATTTTGCTCTAAACATAGTTCTTTTGCTGATAATTTCAAAACCTGCTCTAGTTCTTTTGCCACCTCTGTCAGATTTTCCTGGTGAGCCAACTCTAGAGCCTGCCGCATACTTTGGATGCTAGGCTGACGCTTGGGACGTACAGGTTTGCTGGTTTTCTCTACGAGTTTGAGCTGGTTCGCCATAATCTGTAATTGCTCAATTAACTCTTGCAGAGTTACCCGACGTTTTGGCGGTGGCATTGCTGCTGGACGACGACGCAATTGCCGTTCTAATGGTAGCCGAGGGCCGTGATGGAATGTACCGTCTTCATCTGTTAATAGAGCATCATCTAATACACCATCCTGTACATCTTCTACTGTTGACAACTGCATTAAGGTATTAGCTTTGAACAATACCAGCATTGATGCTGATAAAAAGGCTTGTCCAGATTGAGACAAGTCTGTTTCATAGCCTTTCCTTATTGCCTCTGGTGCCATCAGTTCCAAGTATCGGTCAATCACCTCAATCACTTGGACATCCCAAGGGTCAATCTCCCCCTGCTGGGCTTGATGAATCAGGAGTGTAATTGTTTCTAACAGCTCGGCAGCTTCCATGAGCAGGTACTAAGTTAATTAAAGGGGCATGGGGGATGGGGGGATGGGGAGATGGGGAGGTGGGGAGGTGGGGGGCAGGGGAGACAAGGGGACAAGGGGACAAGGAGACAAGAGAATATTCTTAACTCCTAACTCCTCACTCCTAACTTTCAATGCCCAATGCCCAAGATCAAAACCGCCACCAAGTTCTTTGAGCATAACTAATAATTCCGATCGCGATCGCCCCCAGTAACAGCAGCCAAATAATTCCGCCCGGAATAAAAGTCAGAATACCAAAGCCTCGGAGTATCCAAACCGCGAAACTGATACCAAGCAGGATTCCGAAAATCTGAATTAATCTACGATTTAAAGATGATTGACTCACTTAAGTTTTCCTCTCAGATCGACAGACAATAAATTTAGTATTGACATTCAACTATAAAGATACGGTGAAGTTTCAGTTTAATCAGAAATAACACGTAAAATTTCGCAGACGCTAATTAGTAAAAGTTGGTAAAGATGGACGGAAGTTTCTACCGTGAAAACTTCTAGAATTAGTCTTGACCTTTGATATTAGTTGGTGTTTGTGCCATTTTAGCTGTTAAAAAGTTGATTTTTTATTTATGAGTATTACTTTGATAAATTTTTACTTAAGTGTTGATTGTGTTAATTGTGTTCAGAAATACAGTTTTCCCAGTAAACTAACTGAAATAATTACCAAAAATGACAGTTTCCGGAAAGAACAAGTATTAAACTGGAATTAAAATTGAGTGGGTTAGAGTTGAATCAAGTTTTGATGGCTTGTAATTTCAATATTTTTAGGTGGATAAGTTGAGGAGTTAATGAAATCATTATGTCTGCGTCTCATATTTTAAGCTCAATTATTGCAGGTTCAGATATGGCTTGGAGTCAAGACAAGCAAAGGTTACTGGTACAGGGCGAAATTTTAGTCGAAACCCGATCGCACAAGGCCTGGGGTGGCGCTGTCACAGCTTGGATGTATTTGCCGATGGTGAGATCGCAAGTTTGGCAGCAGTTAACTGATTACCCACGCTGGGTGCAGTATTTTCCTGATATCACCAAGAGCGAAGTAATACATAAAGGTGAAGCCAAGCGCCTGTATCAAGCAGCACAAAAAGCTTTCTTGTTTTTCACGGCTCAAGTAGAAATTTACCTCAATGTTGTAGAAGTACTGGGGCAACAAATCCAATTCCGCATGGAAAAAGGAACTTTTGAGGATTTTAACGCTCATTTAGAACTCAAAGATTGCGGTAATGGTACTTTACTCGCTTATACTGTCCAAGCTACACCTAATATCCCAATTCCATCAGTTTTCATTCAACAAGCAATGAACTTTGAATTGCCCGCGAATATGCGTAAAATGCGGCAAGTAATTTGTAAAGGTCAGTAAGTAATACGCAATAGGCAAAGAGACGTTGCATTGCAACGTCTCTACATCTTTACTCCTAAAATCCAAAATCCGATCAACTGCTAAAAATCTCAACAGGCAAACGGGCAAAGGCCAGACGCTCATTTTGTACATCTACAAATATGGTGTCACCGTCGTTAAATTCGCCGCGCAAGATGGCTTTGGCAATTTGCGTTTCTAACTCCCGCTGAATTGCCCGTTTTAGCGGACGCGCTCCAAATACGGGGTCATATCCTACTTCTGCTAAAAAGTCAAGAGCAGCATCGGAGAGTTTGAGAGAAATCTTGCGATCGCCCAGTCTTTGCCGCAGTCTTTCCACCTGCAATTGCACAATTTGGCGTAACTCCTGCTTGTTCAAACCGTGGAAGATGATGATTTCATCAATTCGGTTCAAGAATTCTGGGCGGAAGCTATTTCGCATCGCCTCCATCACCCGACGGCGCATTTCGTCATAGTGTGCGTTATCGCCAGCAATATCGAGAATATACTGAGAACCAATGTTGCTGGTCATGATGATAATAGCGTTCTTGAAGTCCACAGTATGACCTTGGGCATCAGTGACGCGACCATCATCGAGAATTTGCAAGAAGATATTGAATACATCGGGGTGTGCTTTCTCGATTTCGTCGAAGAGAATCACCGCATAAGGACGACGACGAATCGCTTCAGTTAATTGTCCGCCTTCTTCATAACCTACGTATCCTGGAGGCGCACCAATAAGTCTGGAGACGGCGTGTTTCTCCATATATTCCGACATATCGATTCGGACTAGGGCTTCTTCGGTGTCGAACATATACGCCGCTAACGCTTTTGCTAATTCAGTTTTACCGACACCCGTGGGGCCCAGGAAAATAAAACTAGCGATGGGACGATTAGGATCGGCCAATCCAGCACGCGATCGCTGAATTGCATCGGCTACAGCTGTGACTGCTTCTTCTTGTCCAATCACGCGGCGGTGCAATTCATCTTCTAAATGCAACAGTTTTTCTTTTTCTGATTCCACCAACTTGCTAATAGGAATTCCTGTCCATTTAGAAATAACTTCGGCAATATCACCTTCGGTTACTTCTTCGCGCAACAGAGATTTTCCAGTTTTTTGGGCGTTTGCTAATTCGCTTTCTGCTGCTTCTAATTTGCGATGCAAATCTGTTAATTTACCATACTTCAATTCAGCAGCCCGGTTGAGGTCGTAATCGCGTTCTGCTTGCTGAATCTCCAAATTCACCCGTTCAATTTCTTTTTTAACGGACTGAATTTTGTTAATGATATCTTTTTCAGATTGCCATTGAGCGTTGAGAGTACTTTGTTCTTCTTTGAAGTCGGCAATTTCTTTTTCTAGCCTTCCGAGGCGTTCGCGAGAAGCAGCATCACTTTCTTTTTGGAGTGATAACTTCTCCATTTCTAATTGCAAAATCTTGCGGTCAATTTCGTCGAGTTCTTCAGGCTTGGAGGTAATCTCCATTTTTAACCTAGCGGCGGCTTCATCTACTAAGTCAATGGCTTTATCTGGTAAGAAGCGATCGCTAATATAACGACTCGATAATATGGCGGCTGCAACTAAAGCACTATCGGAAATCTTCACCCCGTGATGGTTTTCATAGCGTTCTCTCAAGCCCCGCAAAATCGAAATCGCATCTTCGACACTCGGCTGATCGACATAAACTTGTTGGAAACGTCTTTCCAGCGCCGCATCTTTTTCGATATATTTGCGATATTCATCCAAAGTTGTCGCCCCAATACAGCGCAATTCGCCCCGCGCCAACATTGGTTTTAATAAGTTACCAGCATCCATCGCGCCTTGGGTAGCACCAGCGCCGACAACGGTATGAATTTCATCAATAAATAAAACAATATTACCGCCAGATTCGGTAACTTCTTTTAATACTGCTTTCAGACGTTCTTCAAATTCACCCCGGAATTTTGCCCCCGCAATTAAAGCGCCCATATCTAAGGCAATTAACTTGCGGTCTTTGAGAGATTGGGGGACATCACCAGCAACAATGCGCTGTGCTAATCCTTCGGCGATCGCAGTTTTACCAACACCCGGTTCCCCAATTAATACAGGGTTATTTTTAGTCCGGCGAGAGAGAATTTGTATAGTTCGGCGAATTTCATCATCCCGTCCAATCACTGGATCGAGCTGACCTTTTCGGGCTGCTTCTGTAAGGTCACGCCCATATTTTTCCAGTGCTTCGTATTTGCCTTCTGGATTTTGGTCAGTCACTTTTTGGCTCCCACGAATTTGTTTAATAATATCTTTTAGTTTCTTTTCATCTAAAGCGAATTCTTGAAATAAACCTTTGCCAAAGCGGTCATCTTTGGCATAAGCCAGTAATAAATGTTCAATTGAAATATATTCGTCTTGAAATTCTTGGCGATATCCGTCTGCGCGGTCTAGGAGTGTATCTAAGCTGCGTCCTAAGTACACGGAGGTGCTACTACCAGAGACTTTCGGCTGACGTTGAATAAATTGTTCAGTGCGATCGCGGAGTTTTTGCAAGTTAACACTGGCTTTCGTCAAAACACTGCTGGTTAGCCCATCTTGTTCTAGCAGTGCTTTCATCAAATGTTCGCTTTCAATCTGCTGTTGTTGATATTGTTTAACAATATCTGGCGTGTGGGCGATCGCTTCCCAGGCTTTTTCTGTAAATTGGTTTGGATTAGTAGGTTGCATAGGCTATACAATAAACCACTTTAGGGGCACAGGGCATACAGAGCAGTATTCTCTGATAAAAACATTGTAAAAATAGGTAAGCACCTAGTTGGATCGGTCTTCACGTCTTCCTAGAGTAGTAGTATTACCGCCTTTGATGCTTTTTTACCTTCCGTTGCTTGAAGTGGAAACATTTTTCTCGACACCAAAGCAAGGGACACACCCTATAAATAAATCAAAGAAACTCCTTTTTCCCTACCCCCATCCGCCGAAACTCCACTTTGTGTTTGAATCAAAAGGAGTATTTTTATTGGTTATGCTATTCCTGTAATTTAATCAGAGAACTTAGTTACTCGACGCAAGCCATAAAGTTTGAATAAACAATGACTAAAAAACAAAAATTTCCTTATTTACTCGGTTCTAAGTGGACAGCACAGCAAAAAGTTGATGGATGGAGACACTTCCAAGTTGTCAACCGTAAAAATCAGGGTAAGTGGGTATACGCTGAAATGGTTGCTGCTTGCGATCCTAAAGTTCGTTTCTGGATAAATGCCAAATTATTACAAGATAACTCGCAATGGCAAGCGGGCTGGCAAACATTACAGCAAATCGACGAACTAGAAGATGATGTGTCTTAATTGCCTGAAATAGATTCAAATAATATAGGAATTTGATTTGATTCGGAGAAATCACTCCTGCATGCAAGCAATAGGCAATAGTAAAAAAGACGGGTCAATATGTACTGAGTTTTTTCAAAAATCAAATACTAATTTTATATATACCTTTAGGTCACCTGACATTTTAACTAGATCTACAAGGCATATATTTTTAGCTTTGAAATTTACTGTGACTGGTAAAGAAATTACAGTATCCAAATCAAAATCGTAAAATAATAGATTTTTATAAGTCAGTGTAAGAAAGGAGAGAAATTCATGTCATTAGAAGAAATTGAAAAATACAAAGGAGTATTTAGTAAAAAATCTCAAGAATGGAAAAAGAATAAAGACCTTAATCGAATAGGGGCTTATGGTGTAAGCGTAGCAATAATTTTATTCGGGTTTGTTTCTTCAATACTAGGCTTAACAGAGCTTAATATTCCAAATAAAAAAGTATGGGCAGGTATTACTGGCTCTTTGATTCTTGCTGTTCAAGGAATTGGAGAAACCTTTAAATTTAAAACAAGAGAAGAGAAATATAGAATTATTCAGAAGCAAGTTGAAGGCTTAATAGCTGAGCTAGATCTCATCGATCGTGATGGATCGGATTTAGACAAAGAATTATTAAATTTAAAGGAAAGGTTTAAAAAGTTAAATGATGAATCGGCTACATAAGACTTCTTGCAGAAGTCGGGAAAAGGGGAAGGCGAAAGGGGGAAAGGTTTGGTATTTTCCCTTTCCCCTTTAACCTTTTTCCTTTCCCCACAAAAGTGCAAAAAGCACTTTTGCAAGAGGTCTATAGTACATGAAACTGAGAAATGGTGTCATAAGTCCCGCTAGCTGATGTCCTAAAATTTGCTTCAACTGCTATACCTGATGTAAATCAGTAAAAAAGGGCAGGTACAAAACCCGCCCTCAAGGTAATATTAATTGAAATTAGCGATCGCTATCTAATTAGCAATTTCTGGCGCACTCAAAGAAACTTGTGGTGCTTCTGGTTTTTGTTGTGCTAATGTCGGCACTGAATTACGCAATCTTGCTGTCAATTGTACAGTTGTAGAGTCGTACATTTGAGTGAGCAATTTCGGATAAAAACCAATACCAATAATTGGCACTAACAAACAAGCAATGATAAATACTTCACGGGGTTCAGCATCTATCAAAGCTTGGTGAGAAACTAATTCTTCGTTTTCTTGACCGTAGAAAATTTCTCGCAACATCGACAGCAGATAAATTGGAGTTAAAATCACCCCAACTGCCATCAAGAAAACTACAATAACTTTGAAGGTAGAGCTATAAGCATCGCTAGTAGCAAAGCCCACAAATATCATTAATTCTGCTACAAAACCGCTCATTCCTGGCAATGCCAAAGATGCCATCGAACAGGTGGTGAACATAGCGAAAATTTTCTGCATTCTCTTACCGACACCACCCATTTCATCCAACATCAGGGTGTGTGTCCGGTCATAAGTTGCGCCTACGAGAAAGAACAAACTCGCCCCAATTAACCCGTGGGAAACCATTTGCAATACTGCTCCACTTAATCCCAAATCGGTAAAGGAAGCAATCCCAATGGTTACAAAACCCATGTGAGAAATTGAGGAGTAGGCAATTTTTCGCTTCAGGTTGCGCTGGGCAAAGGATGTCAGGGCGGCGTAGATGATATTTACTACCCCCAAAACCACCAACACTGGCGCAAAATAAGCATGGGCATCGGGCAGCATTTGGGCATTCATCCGAATCAGAGCGTAACCGCCCATTTTCAGCAGAATACCTGCCAATAGCATGTGTACGGGGGCTGTAGCTTCACCGTGGGCATCAGGTAGCCAGGTGTGGAAGGGAATAATCGGCAATTTGACGGCGTAGGCAATTAGGAAGCCACCGTAAATTAGAAGTTGGAAATTGAGGGCGTAGTCTTTGAGACCAAGCGATCGCATGTCAAAAGTGACTGTATCGCCATAAAAGGCCATTGTCAAAGCACCGACCAAAATAAACAGCGAACCGCCAGCAGTATACAAAATAAACTTGGTCGCTGCATATTGTCGCTTTTTGCCTCCCCAAATTGCCAGCAGCAGGTAAACCGGAATCAACTCCAATTCCCACACTAGGAAAAACAGCAGCATATCTTGGACGGCGAAGACGGCAATTTGACCGCCATACATCGCCAACAGCAAAAAGTAAAATAGCTTGGGCTTGAAGGTCACAGGCCAAGCTGCTAGAGTCGCTAGGGTGGTAATGAATCCAGTCAAAATAATCAGAGGCATGGACAAGCCATCAGCCCCTACCGACCATTTCAAATCGAGTTGTGGTACCCAGGCGTAACTTTCCGCCAATTGCAAATCTGGGTTAGAGAAATCGTAGCCAGTATAAAAAGCGTAAACAATCAGTGCAAAATCTATCAGCCCCACAATTAGGGAGTACCAGCGCACTGTTTTGCCGTCTTTATCTGGGATGATGGGAATCAGTAGTGACGCCGCTATCGGAAACAGAATAATCGTCGTCAGCCACGGGAAATTAGCTGTATTCATCGCAATTCGTCTGCTATCAAAATCATGTTTGGCAAAAAGTCACTAGTTATTAACTAACAGCTTTTTGGGGATTTGGTCTTCCTCGTTAGGTTGATTTAATTAAATTGCCTATCCCCGATTTTTATCTTGGGAGTCTTTTTTGACACTTGGAAGTGCGGAATGTAGGTAGAATACTCCGAGTCAAGTCAAAAATTTACCCAAAAAAAGCCGCTAAACTAGGGTTTTAGAGATGCGATCGCGTAGTTCAAGGCGGCGATCGCTAAAAATACAATATGCTGTTTGGTGGTTGTCGAAAAAGCAATTTGGTGCAGAAAAGTATGACACGAGAAACAACCCTATGATAATGGCACAAATTGAAAATCAGATTCGTTATGTTACCAACGCAAATGGACAAACAACAGACGTACTCGTTCCTATAGAACTTTGGCAACAGCTTATCAGTTCGATAAATTCTGATAACCTCAGCCTTTTAGCTTGGGTTGATGAAAAAGAGCCAATAGCACAAATATTAGCCGACACTGCAAATGCAAATTACCATCGAAATCCCTGACGAGATTGCCCATCAACTCGCTAATACCCCTGACCAACTTTCCCGCCGCGCCCTAGAATCTTTAGTGGTCGAAGCTTATCGCCATCGGCAACTTTCTACTGCCCAAGTTCAGCGTCTCTTAAATCTCTCTTCTCGACTAGCTACCGATGCTTTTCTCAAAGCCTATGAAGCTTACCTACCCTATACCGCAGGTGACTTAGAGCAAGACTTGGCAGCTATTGACCAAGCCATTACTCAGCAATGAACGTTGTTTGCGATACTTCACCCCTGTGCTATCTAATCTTGATTGATTGTGTTGAAGTTCTGCCTCAGCTTTTCAGTCGCGTCACCATCCCCAATGCTGTCTGCACAGAACTCCTTGCCGAAGGCTCCTACACCCAAGTTCAAAACTGGATTGCCCGCCCCCCAAGCTGGTTAGAGATTCAAACTACCACGCCTGTGTTACCCAACCTATCCAGCAAACTTGGCATAGGCGAGCAAGAAGCCATTTCTCTGGCTGTCCAACTCAACGCAGCCCTGATTATCTTAGATGATATGGATGCTCGACAGGCGGCGATCGCTCACGGCCTCAACATAACAGGCTTACTCGGTGTTCTTTATCGTGCAGGAACCCAAGATATAATTGATTTTCCTGACGCCATTTCTAGATTGCAATTAACCACCTTTCGTGCGTCTTCTAACCTCATCCAAAGTTTTCTAGAGCGTTATTACCAAGAACGAGGTTAATTTTTCTATATTCGTCAACCCACAACTAGTACCTGTATTCATCTGGTCGCAAGAAGAGGTGATATGAAGGAGGGCAGTAAATATCAGCCACTCCTGGAATTTTTACGTGGTAGCGATCGCGTAGTTCAAGGTGGCGATCGCTAAAAATACATGATGCTTCAACTCGTCATCGATTCAGTTATAGGCTAGAAATTTTATCAACGATCGAATCTTTGGGATAGACTTAACTATTTTTAAAGCGGGCAAAAGTAGTCGATATCGAGTAATTTATCAAGTTGTCTGACGTGAATGTGTCTTACTTCTACTCCAAGAGTATCTGGAAAATTTGCAATATTAACCTCAAATAAGTTATACAAAGTACTGTTGTCTAATATGTATTTAAATGCCACTTCAATTTCCTGATTTATGGCGTTTTAAATCTTCACCAGATTCAGTTATTCCTAATGCCGTGATTGACGAATTTGAGAAACTTATTGGCATTATAGTAGCTAAGGGAAATCGCTGGGAGTTACTAGAGTCTTTTAAAGAGTCTTTTGCCCATTCAGTTGGTTCTACGAGTGTTTGGAGTACTTCAGAGAGTTGGGCAAGGACAGATTTACGGTTATATTTGGAAGAGGCCGCTAAAAACCCACCGCTGTTTCTGGAGGCATTCTACGACGCGTGTGAAAATCTTCGCGATCGATATGCAATCCCTGACATTGAACGTATTAACGCTATTTGTCTTGAACACAAGATTGCTTATCAAATCTATCCACCCAAACTTGTGAAGTTATGCGAAGGCGAAGAAGCTATCCCTGTGTCCGAATCGCCACCAAACTTTAGTGAGTCTGCAAAGCAATTGATTAGAGACTCTCTAGGACGTTCTGAACAACTACTCAATGAAAATCGGCCTAGAGAAGCAGTTCAAGAACTGTTTTGGATTCTCGAATCAATTACAACTGCTTTTAAAGGTGAGCAATTAGTATCTGGGACAATAAAAGAGAAATACTTTAACACAATTGTGAACGCACTTCGCAATGCAAATGAAGGGACAAGATTTAACTATATATTGAAATTCTTAGAAAATCTACATGGTTATCATTCGTCACCAACTGGTGGTGGTACTCGGCATGGACTCGATCTAAAAGAGGGTGAACCAATGACGCTTTCTGAAGGTCGTTTCTTCTGTAATAAGTAGGTCAACCTAATTAAACGTAAAACGCTCAACTTGATAATATCCGTGGTTAGCTCGGTGATTTATACCATCAATAATAGCGATCGCTAATTCATATTCATCCTCAAAAACTTGACCAGCAAGCTCGTCACGCTTGAGATGCAACCATTCATCTTCAATCCGATTCATTTGGGGACTATAGGGAGGAAGAAAAAAGATGTACAAACCTTGTTGCTGCCAACGTTGGTGCTGCTGGCGAGCCAAAGAGCTTTTATGGACAGAGGCATTATCATGAACGATCACGGTGACTTGTCCAGTTTCAAGTAAGCGAGTAGCAGCAGTTTGAGCAAGACACTCCATCAGCTGGACATAGGTTGGGGTTTTGAGAGTTCCCACCATCAAAGCATAATCAAAACGAATTTTTGGTTCCCAAATACCGAAGATATTGATACGCCTACCACGTCGTCTATTTTGTCGAATACGTTTTTGCTCACCCCTGCGTCCATAAGCGTAATCAGTGGGGCTAGTGCAGTAGCAACCAGATTCATCTAAGTACTTTAAACAAACTAACCCTAATTGTGACCAGAGCTTAAGTAATTCCCAATCAAGCCTTTTAGCTTGTAAATATTCTTTCTTGAGATTTAGAGCCGGACAGTAGCGGATACGTTTCCAATGCCACCCCTTTTTTTGAGTAGTCGCCGTATTTGTTCGGCACCTAACTCGATTTGTCGTTCCTCTAAAAGCTTTTGACTTAGTTGGCGAGCACTGTATCGGCGATTTTGTTCCAAGCATTTTTCGACTACTTGCCAATCAACTTCATGCCAACTTCGTTTTTTTCCCCTTCCAGGTTTTTCCCACAAACCCCCTAAGCCTTGAAGTTCCCAGCGTCGAATTGTTTGTCTTACCGTCTGTTGTGCCCAATCTAGATACTCTGCAATCTGAGTTACATTCCATCCATGAGCATTGAGACGTAATGCAGTCGCTCTTTCCTTGGTTCGACGTGCTACCCCATCAGCGCAACTTAGTTCTTTGAGTGTACGGTCTTCTTCGCTATTAAGTATTATTTTTAATACTTTTGGCATCGCTGCTTACTTAATTACTGGACTCTATTTATCTTACGTTTTTTTAGGTTGACCTACTTATTATTCGTTCTTACATTTCTTTTTTACTTACGGAGTATGAAAGACTGATAAATAATATATTGGACAATTGATAATAATATATTACAGCGAATTGCTCCGAAAAAGGATTATTCAAGTAACACTGAATGTTCTGAAGAACTTTATTTTTTGAACATCATTAAACATTTTGAAAAAAATCAGGGCTGAACTAGAAGGCTAAACTTTTACGGCTTGTATTAAAAAATTTTGTCATCTTTTCAGATCAAATCTCAATTCCTCTGTGCGACTCTGCGCCTCTGCGTGAAACAAATAAGATGTACTTCACTTACCTGAAATTAGTTGGATTACAAAATTCAAAAAATAATACAGAGGCAAAGGGGCGGACAGGCGTCCACCCCTATTTAAATCAAGTAACACCAAAAACGATCGCTAAACCCAAAACAGCCCCAAAGACAATCAAGGCATAGAATTGAGCGCGGCCGTTTTCTAGATATTTCAGACCTTCGCCGCTGACAAGAGTGAAGAAGCCTGTGAGGTTAACTGCACCATCGACAACGCGGAAGTCAACTTCCATAACTTGTCTGGCTACGCGACGCAAGCCGAGGACAAAAACGCGATGGTAAATGTCATCAAAGTACCACTTATTGAGGGATAGCTCGTAAAGTGGTTTGATTTTAGCAGCGATCGCCGCCGGGTCAATTTTACCTCGCAAGTACATTAACACAGCCAAGGTAATGCCCACCACGGAAATTGCCACTGAAGCACCCGCCATAATATAAAACTCTGTCGGGTCGAACTCGGCGGTTTTTTCTAGAACTTCCGAGAGGGTTTCGCTTGGTGGAAAGATAAACTCCTCGAAGTAATTGGCAAAGGGAGTTCCTAGCAAACCAATCAAAATCGAAGGCACTGCCAAAACTGCTAATGGCAGAGTCATTGTCCACGGCGACTCGTGGGGAGAATCGCTGTGATGTCCGTGGGAATCATGGGAGTGATGGTGGTCGCCAGTTGCCGCCAATTCTCCTTTTTTCATTGCCCCAGGGCCATAATTCGGAACTGGTTCTTCTGACTCTAACTCTAGAACGATTGTCGCCGCCTTCTTGAGCTTTTCCTTGATTTTGTCGTCAGTCCCCCGGAATTTGCCTTCAAATGTCATGAAATACATTCTGAACATATAGAAAGCAGTAATGCCGGCGGTTAGCCAGCCAATCAACCAGAGGAATGGGTTAGCCTGAAAAGCTTGTCCTAGAATTTCGTCTTTTGACCAGAACCCAGCAAAGGGGGGAATACCAGAAATTGCCAAGCAACCAATCAAAAAGGTAGTTGCTGTAACTGGCATATACTTCCGCAATCCGCCCATCATCCGCATATCTTGGGCTAAAGCTGGGTCGTGGCCGACGACACCTTCCATACCGTGAATTACTGAACCTGAACCCAAGAACAGCATCGCTTTGAAATAGGCATGGGTCATCAGGTGGAATAGTCCAGCACTGTAAGAACCTATTCCCATTGCCATCACCATGTAACCGAGTTGGGAAATGGTGGAATAAGCCAAGCCTTTTTTGATGTCGTTTTGGGTAATGGCGATAGTTGCCCCCAAAAACGCCGTAAATGCCCCAGTAAAGGCAATAACCGTCATTGCTGCTGGGACATGTTCAAATACTGGGTACATCCGGGCTACGAGGAAAACACCCGCCGCCACCATTGTTGCCGCGTGAATCAAGGCAGAAATGGGGGTGGGGCCTTCCATTGCATCTGGTAGCCAGACGTGCAGAGGGAATTGGGCAGATTTCGCCACTGGGCCCAGGAAAACTAAAATCGCAAACAGGACAGCGAGAAAATTGCTGATAGAACCTGTTTCTACGAGTTGGGCGAGGCGATCGCCCATAATATTAAAATCAAAGCTTCCCGTTGCCCAGAACAGCCCTAAAATCCCCAACAAAAGACCAAAGTCGCCCACGCGGTTGGTTACAAATGCTTTTTGTGCGGCATCTGCGGCTGACTTGCGATCGTACCAAAAGCCGACCAGCAAGTAGGAACACATCCCGACAAGTTCCCAGAATATATAAATCTGTACTAGGTTGGGGCTAAGCACCAAACCTAACATTGAAGAGCCAAACAAACTGAGATAAGCATAAAACCGCACGTAACCGGGATCGTGAGCCATGTAGCCATCGGTGTAAACCATGACTAACAAGGCTACTGTTGTCACGATCGTCAGCATTAGGGCTGTCAGGTGGTCAACAGTGTAGCCCATGCTCAGGTGAAAATTGCCTGCCGCAGCCCATTCCAGGGTATGGGTATAAGCCGGATGTCCTTGAACTTGACTCCACAACAAGGCAAACGACAGCGCCATAGCTGCTCCCATTAGGGAGATAATTACTACAGCATTCAACTGCCGCAGGCCGTTTGTTACCTGATTCAACGATATTAACCCTAGACCGACCAGCATTGCCCCGAAAAGAGGTAATACCGGAATCAGCCAGGCATACTGATAGATTACTTCCATCACTGACGCCTACTTTTAGAATTCTTGACTAGCGTGTCGGAACTGTTAACAATTGTGACACACACCCTTTAGGATAAAATAACCCACCCAAGGCTTATTGGGTGGGGTATTAAGCATGGTTTTAGATTTGGACATAGGGCATGGGGCATAGGGCATAGGGCATTGGGTATTGGACAAAACCCTTTGGGTAGGGAAAAGGGGAAAGGGGAAAGGGAAAAGGAGGGATCTTGCCTTTGCCCTTTCCCCTTTCCCCCTTACCCCTTACCCCTTACCCTTTGCCCCATGCCCTATACTCATCAAGCTGACCAGTACTCTAAGTCAGCGGTTTTAGAACCCTTGTAGATTTTAGGGCAACTAGTGTAGCTGACTTTGATGTCTTCTAACGCCAGACGTAAATCTTCTCGGCTGCGAAAACCTTCTAAACGGTGTCGAATACTGCCATTTTGAATCAAAAGTAAAGTCGGCAGTGACTTGAGCCTATAAGTTGTAGACAATTTAAAATTTTGATCGGCGTTAACCACCACCAATTTAATTTCCTCACCGCATTGGGCTTGAAATTGCAATAAAAGTGGGTGGATAATCCGACACAACCCACACCAAGGGGCTTCAAAATTAACTAAAACAGGAATTGGAGATTCTAAAACTTCTTGAGTAAATGTCCGCTCACTAACCGACAACACCATGACGCCTCTTGGATTATAGGGTTTTTATATCAAACTAGCTATTTGCAATGAATTCAGTAGTGCTGGATTTCGAGTCCTGAGGAGCCACTGCGGTCATTTGGTCTCCAAATGTGGAGCCAGTGGCGTTGCTGAGTGGAATTCCATACTAAATTGTTTTTGTTTACGACTCAAGTGGGGGCTGGGGACTACTTGCCAAGCAATGAATAATATTGTGATTTTTTTGACACAGTATTTAATATTCATTGCTTGGCGCAGGTTCAGTGAAGGATTATCAAACCGATAGATTGCGTTGGAAAAGGCCGCCGTAGGCATCGCTGCTGTAAGGACACAAATTCCAAGACTAAAGAGCGATCTAGATATAACTTAGTAGGTTTATGTGTCTGCGATTGAAAAGTTGGCACAACTTTTAAGGTGGCTTTTTTGGATGTTCAATTATCCACTGCCTTTGCTGTTTGGGAATTGAGACTAATCGGTCATTTACTCCCCAGATTGGCAACCGACGGACACCTACCGATATCAAATTTCGAGTTGACTGAATGTACCCCCACTGAATAAATGTTTGAATTTATCGTACATTGATTCGGGGGCAATTGATAAGCTGAAATTTTCATCGACTTGGAATTTTATGTTGACACTGGGGATCGATTAAAATTCCCATTTTATCGTACCAGTTGCTTCCAGCAATAGAGGGTGCGACCACCAAAGCAAAGCCACAAAAATCGCAACTCCTAAATAAGCAGGGCGGAGAAATTCCTGCCATTTGATAGATTGACGGCCGTCGAGAATTGCTTTAAAGGGAATAATTGAAGTCCGCTGTTTGGCCATTTCAAAAGCTGACCCATAGCGCAAGCTCAAACGGCGATCGCCATGCCAAACCCCAAACAAGTGATGCAATACCAAGCCAATGGAGGTCACAAGGGTAAAAGTAGTACCCAGCCAGAGAGTGTGGGCAATACACCAAATTATTTGTCCTACCATCTGGGGGTGACGAGTAACCCGAATAATTCCTGTTTCGTAGAGATGAACTTCAGGCTTTTGAATCGCTGCAATTTCTAGTAGATTGAAGGTAGCGGGATACAAAAACAAAAATGAGATTGCTGACAGCAGCCAAACAACTTCTCGCACTAGAGGCACACCCTGTACCTGCCAAAGTTGCAAACCATCATAGCGATGCCGAAAAAAGTAAATAATTAAGATCGCAGCCAATGGTAGGCTGACTAATGCAAAAAGAATACGATAAAGCCTCGGCCCAATGTATTTTTCTGCCCAAGGGCGCAAAGCAGCGCCTCCACTGTGAGCGATCGCAAAAACTATTTCTAACCCCAGTATGACAAAATGACTGGGTGTCAACCAAGAAATCGGCATCATAATACACGGGTGAAGTAATTTAAAGAAAACTGAATTCAGTACAACCAATACCACAAAGTATTCAAAAGGGGACTTTAGTCAACATGTTGTGCTACTGTCTTTTTCGAGTCAAGCCGTCAAGTTTAAGATGCAACAAATCACGCACAGCCAATTGTTGGCAAAGGTGAAAAGTTGTGTATATCCGCTCCTTTCAAAGTTTGTGGGTTGAGCCTTATGTCTGACCTTCCTTTCACTTTAGATCAGTTACGTATTCTCAAAGCGATCGCTGTAGAAGGGAGCTTCAAGCGCGCTGCTGATAGTCTCTATGTCTCCCAACCTGCCGTTAGTTTGCAAGTGCAAAACCTCGAACGGCAGCTCGATGTCCCTTTATTCGACCGTGGAGGACGACGCGCACAGTTAACCGAAGCTGGGCATTTACTTTTAAGCTACGGCGAAAAAATCCTCAGTCTGTGTCAGGAAACCTGCCGCGCCATTGAGGATTTGCAAAATCTCCAAGGCGGCACTTTAATTGTCGGTGCTTCTCAAACCACCGGCACTTATCTTTTGCCCAGAATGATCGGTATGTTCCGCCAAAGATATCCAGATGTAGCAGTGCAATTGCACGTCCACTCTACTCGACGGACTGCTTGGAGTGTCGCTAACGGACAAGTCGATCTCGCCATCATTGGTGGTGAGATTCCCGGCGAACTAGCAGAATCTTTGGAAGTTATTCCTTACGCTGAAGATGAACTAGCGCTGATTTTACCCGTCTTTCATCCCCTAGCCAAACTTGAAAAAATCCAAAAAGAAGACCTATATAAATTACAATTCATTGCTTTAGATTCCCAATCAACAATCCGCAAAGTAATTGACCAAGTGTTAGCACGTTGTGAAATTGATACCAGGCGTTTTAAAGTTGAAATGGAACTCAATTCCATTGAAGCCATTAAAAATGCTGTGCAATCTGGTTTAGGAGCTGCATTTGTCTCCACTAGCGCCATCGCTAAGGAACTGCAAATGGGCGTTCTTCACTGCGGCAACATTGAAAACGTCGTTGTCAAACGAACCTTATGGCTGATTTTTAATCCCAACCGCTATAGATCCAAAGCGGCAGAAGCCTTTAGCCAAGAAATTCTGCCCCAGTTCGCTAACCCTGGATGGAACCAAGATGTGTTAACATTGGCACAAAAAAACATAGTTCTAACTACATTGGATATAGCAACGCCCACCTCCCTTGGCGAAGACTAAAATCTGGTCATTAGTCCTTACCTTGACCTATAGGACGCTTATTTGCGAAACGCTGTGCGAAGGCGTAGCTTGCTTCGACCCAGGAGTACGAAAAGCCGCCCTTCCAGCGTCCACGTCATTTGTTTTTTGTCAATGACCAAGTAATTCGTAATACTCGCCTTTGGCGAGAAGCAAGCTACGTAATTCGCGATCGTTACCCCAAGTGCTGTAGACAAGCTAGGGATTTGACATAAAGAAAAATTTTCCTGTTCTTGATAAAGAAATTTAGTTTCTCTGTAACCCGAACTAGTTAGGAATTACGTTAGCGTAGCCCATTATCAATTACGAATTATTTTGACTAATGACTAATCACGAAAATGGAAGTTTACTGTACTCGCCCACGTTGCCCGCGTCCACAAAACTATTTTGCTGATTTAGATGATATTACAACGCTGAAAACAACGCAGCAGAAGTACTGTATTAGTTGTGGTATGCCGTTGTTGCTTGATGGTCGATATGTGACCGTGAAGTTATTGGGAAGAGGTGGATTTGGAGCAGCATTTTTGGCACGCGATCGCCGAATTCCCGGAATGCGTCAATGCGTTGTGAAGCAATTTCAACCAGCGGGAAATTTAACTTCAACTCAGCTGCAACAAGCACAGCTGATGTTTGAGAGAGAAGCAGAAGTTTTAGCGCAAATAGGCAACGAACACGAGCAAATTCCCGATCTATTTGCCTTTTTTCCAGTGATAGTTAATAGCTTGCAATCAGGACAGCAAGACCAATTTTTTTACTTAGTACAAGAATATATTGATGGACAAAACTTAGAAGAAGAATTAACTCAACAGGGGCAATTTTCTGAACAAAAAGTCTTAGAAGTATTGCAAGAAATTCTGAAGATACTTAAGTTTGTTCACGAGAGAGGCATTATCCACAGAGACATCAAACCATCTAACATCATGCGTCGTCGTGATGGAAAACTCTTCTTGCTAGATTTTGGTGCAGTCAAGCAAGTAGCAAATGTGGCATCAGGCGCAGCGTCTTCCACAGGAATTTATTCTATGGGATTTGCACCACCAGAACAAATGACTGGGGGTCAAGTATTCCCATCTACGGATTTATACGCCTTGGCTGTCACTGTGATTACGTTGTTGACAGATAAAGAAGCAACTCAACTTTTTGATGCCTATAGCAACCAATGGAAATGGCGAGGGCAAGTGAATCTCAACCCTCGCCTTAGTAATGTTTTAGACAAGATGCTTCTACCTGCTGCCAATCAACGCTTTCAATCAGCTCAAGAAGTCCTAGACGCGCTTAAATCGCGATCTTTAGCCTCAACACAGATTAATTCACCCTCTGTAACGCCCCAATCACCTCAAAGCCCTAGCCCTCCCGTTCCCCGTACTCCAGTAACTCAACCGATGTTTTCAACATTGGAATTATTAGGTGGGGCAGCTTTTAGTGGATTTGAGGGTGCATTAATAGCGATCGCCCTCTTCAGTTTAGTAAAATCACCAATCATCACTTTAATTGTTGCATCGGTTATTTTGGGGATGCTGATATTTGCCCAAACCAGACGCTGGATTGAAAAGTTTGATTTATTAATTATTCCGGCAATTACTTTTGCTATTATTTTTTTTCTACCCTTTTTACAAGGCGGTCTTGATATTCAGTCAGTAGTTCTTTTAGCAGTTGCAGCTAGTTTAGTCGCCATTTCACTAACAGCTGTATTTCGACTTATTTATAAATTACTATCTCTCATACTTTAAAAAACTCTTGGTGCTAAGCCCTAACTTATGTCTCAGAAAACAGAATAAGAGGCTATTTATAAAGTAAAAATAAAATTATTGTAGTAGCGTGACAAGGCTAAAATAGTGCATTAGGGAATGGGCTTTGAACTTTATCAATTCGATGTTTTTACTGCTAATCTATTGCAACATTTTAGTCTTGTCACGCTAGTAGGGTGTGTTAGGCGCGTATTTTGAGATTATTTGTCACGAAAAATATGAGATAAGCGCCTAACGCACCGCTATATCAGACGGTGCGTTAGGCTAAAGCCGTAACACACCCTACTTAAGATTTATTTTATAAATGATCTCTAATCAAACAGATCGACAAGCCGGAGAAAGTTATGCAAACTGGTTGCTGACATCTCAAGGTCAAGAAGTGATTGAAAAGGCTGGATTTGTCAGAATAAAATAATTATCTTCAAAATTCACTTACCCATGCCCCATGCCCAATTAAACCTTAATTTTGGTAAACAAAGATTCGTATTGTTTGGTTGCTGAGGGAGATAAAGGAAGTAGAAATTCGCTTTTATCTAAAACTGAGCGTAGGCGTAGCCCGCCGTAGGCATCGCTTTGTAATAAACTCCTTAAAGGTTTCTGAATATCAGAAGCCATAATATTTGTAGAAATTGGCGAATTGGTTTTGGTTAGTAGAGAAATTTGCTTAGCAGTGCTTGGTTGCCAACAAAAATCAATCCATCGATCCGATAATGTAGTTGTAGTAATACCTACCGGGCGTACCCACAAATCTGCCCAAATAGCGGTTCCTGACTGAGGAATAACCGCCACAAGTTGCGGGTAACGTCCCAGAATTGGTAGTATATCGGTTGACCAACCAACTGCCAGCCAAGTATCACCCATAATTAGAGGTTCTAAGTAATTAACAGAACTGTAGAACTTCACCTGTTGGTTTAATATCTGTAATTCTTTTTCCAAGTCTGGCACTTGGTCAAGATTTTCTGTGTTGTAAGATTTTCCTAGTTTCTTTAAAGTCAAACCAATAACTTCTCGTGGTTGATTGAGTAGGGAAATACGCCCCTTCAACTCATCGCGCCACAAATCACTCCAATCTGTGGGCGTCCATCCTAATTCTTGGAACTTGTCACGGTTATAAACTATGGCTGTACTACCCCAGCGATAAGGCGCACCCCACACTTTTCCTTGAGCATCCAGGTTACCTCCATCGTTGCGCGTTACGAGTTTTTTCCACTTTTCATCTAAAGCAGACCATTGTTTTAATTGATTTCCTTGTAACTGTTGCAGTGGTTGAATCAATCTCTGCTCAATAGCTGCTTTTAGCCAATAATCTCCCAATGTTACTAAATCAGATGGAGGAGTTCTTTCAGCTTGCCTAAAGGGTATGAATCGTCTCCATCCCTGCTCATCATTGGCTATTGGTTTCTGCTGCCAATTTTGTAATTGCTTAAATAAATCCTGTATCTGCTCCACAGGAGCAAACTTGAGTTCTACCTGCTGCTGCAAACCTTTGTGAAATTCATTAACTACCTGGCCTGGTATGGAACCTTTTAATAACTGTACTTTTAATTGAGTCTGCTTGTTTCCACTACAGCCAAAAAGCAGTTGTGAAATCGTCAGCGTACTTGTGCCTAGCAAAAAAGACCGTCGATCCATTGATTTTGGATTTGAGATTTCTGATTATACCTATATTTAGCAGAGATTTACAGAGACTGACTGTCTCAAAAGTAGAGTTATAAAATTTTTAGCATTTTTTGTTGGTAATATCGATAAATTTGAACATTTGACTCAAATTGCCTAGCTTTTATGCAAATCACTACGTCAAGATTAATCTTGCTCAATAATTTTCCTGAGTTGTACTTATGCTAAATCTTTACTTAATGTTTAGAAGTAATGATTTAAATGTCACATTGCCACAAAAAATATGAATACTTAAATAATTCATAAGTATAGTTAAGATTATCAGTAAATTGAATAACATAGAAATTAATGTGCCGATGAGGGTATTGAATGGAGCCATTACAAAAGCAAATCCTGATTCTGAGCCAAAAACTGGATGCCCTCTGCCAAGTAATTGAGCAGCTTGACATTAAAGTAGCTCAAACTTTTTCAGAGTGTTCCTTAGCGAATACACAAGCAAGGGACAATTATCAGGAAAATAGCGGTACTGGAGGGAACCAGTTCAAAGGACGTATCAGTTCAAATTCAGAAATGGAACACAAGGATGTATTAACAGATGGTATTTATATAGATATGCATCGTCAGGGTGGAGATAATAACTTAACACCAGAAATTCAAATACAACGACTAACAGCGCAATTAACAGCAGCATACAATCGCATTGCTGCCTTGGAAGAGCAATTACTTAGAGAAAGAATTCATTAGAAGAGAATTCAGAATTCAGAATTCAGAAGTCAGAATTTAGAATTCAATGAGTGGAGGGTTTAGACCCACCAGTTACAAGCACGGAAAAATTTAAAATTTGGTGTTTCACCGTTTATTCTTATAGAACAAAGCAGGCTACATTCACCAGTCGTACTTCAATTCAATTTCTTTTTCTGACTCAATGACTTCTGAATTCTTTCTTGTTAATTTAGTGAATATTTATAAATTCCAAATATTAACCGGAGCTTTATCTAAGTCTTGATTCTGAATTATTTTTCAAAAGTTTCCGGTTTTGTTATTAGTAATTGACCAAGCTCAGCCGTTCAAGTTGGACTTCAATGGCTGTTAAAAGTTGGTGTTGCTGCCAATCTTGACTTAGATGAGCGGCTATACAAGCTGCTCCAGCACCCATACCTTCTTTGACAAAGCCTTGCTCGTAAGCTCTCAATTGAGGATAACGAGAATCATTAAAGTTGAGAGCTGTTGCTAATAGGGAAGGAGTTGCTGCAATCTCAGTTGAACTGCCTTTACTTAAGCTGAGGGCTAAGTCAACAGTAGCGCCAGTAGAATCTTCTGCCACCCAACGCGTTGTACCCACAACTACTTCTGCTGGTTGCCATGATAAAGCGTAAGCTTGAGCGATCGCACTCATTAGCGCATAAACCGCTAGCATTTGTGTCCCTCCAGCCAGCAGAATACCACAACTACGACTAGCAGCGATCGCCATTCCAGCCACCACCACTTGCATCGGATCGCCCACCGCGGCCACAAGTTGTAGCGGATCTAGAGAATTTTCGATTGGAAATTGGAAGTTTATCTCCCCTTGCTCCCTCTCCCTGCCCCCTGCCCCCTGCTCCCTGCCCCCTCTCATCTTCTCCAGTCCAGCTTGCACTAGTGCCGACTTTTGGGCGTGGTTACAAACAGGATGACTACTGTTGACTTTTCCGGCAGCTTCTATGCCTAAACCAGTTAAAATTGCCTGAGCAGTTGTGGTGCCTCCAACGACGCACTCACCGATAATCAAATATCCTTGTTGGATATTAGCAGCAAGGCGTTCTCCCCAAAGTAGTCCTTGTTCGAGCAAGTGGCGTACTGTTGTGATTTCCATAGCATTCCCCCCACTTAAACATCTGGCAGGAGTGCCGCCCAAATCAATTACTGGTACAGCAGGAGCTTGGGGTAAGCCAGCATTAAACAAATGCACTGGTATTTTTAGCGACTCACAGACAGCACGAGAAATTAACACAGGCGAAGCCCCAGCCGCCAATGGTGGTAAGGGATATTGGGGTTTATGTTCCGCGCCGTAGTACAAAAATTCGGCATCGGCACAAGCAGTATATTTCCGATCCTCTGGAGTGCGACCGGCTGCTGAAATTCCTGGGAGCAAACCAGTTTCAGTAAATCCTAAAACACAGGCAAATACAGGTAGACAACCACGATACTGTCGCAGCCATTCTTCGCCCTGTTCTTTTTTGGTATAAATGCGAATTTGGGAATTGGGCATGGGGAGATGAGGAAGTGGAGGGCAGGGGAGCAGGGGGAGCAGGGGAAAAGGTTAAAGGTTAAAGGGAAAAGGAATAAATTTAATCTTTCCCCTTTTCCCTTTACCCTTTTCCCTTTCCGTATGCCCTGTTTGCCCAATGCCCACAGACCAATAACTAATGATTAATAACTACCCTTCATAATCCATAAGGACTTGCACCCAATGTGGTGGGCGGGGGATGGGGTTGCCCAGGCGATCGAAAAGCAGCCATGCTGCTAGGTGTACAACAAAAAGGTAGATAAAATTGTTGAGTACGATTAAGGCGATCGCGCCTATTTGAATCAAAAACACGCTGGGAGTCGCCAATAAACTCAGCTTCAGGAATACCCACTCGATAAACTCAGTCACCTGGGTAATCACATAAATCCAAAGGTCTTCACCTGATAACACAGACAATAACCATAACCGAAAAAAGACTCCTAAAGTACCCAACAGGGTACCCAAGGTGATGGAAACCATCCAGGGAACCCGACGACGATACCACGCCGCACCCAAAAGCACGCCCATAAAGCCGTAGGGCATGACAAATAGCAAACTGCGGGCAGGCCCCATCAGTACCGTCAGCAATAACCCAGAAGTGAGTGCTGCCATCCATGCTGCTCGTTTGTCCCAACGGAGATAAACTAGAGCGATCGGCACTGGAAAAAATATCCGCAAAACTGGCCCTAAAGGAAAGTAAAAATTAATAAACCAAATTAGGCTAGCAGTACTGGCTAAAAAGGCTGTTTCCACCATCTTCAAGGGCGTATCAGCTTTAAGTTGAGGACGGGTTAACTCTTGTTTGTCTACCCAACGATCGACAGGAGTGTGAGATTCCGGCGATGGATCTTCCTCTGGCTCATCTGGCAGAGAATCTAAAATGCTCATATTTTGACGAGTTATTAAACTATCATTCTTTCCAAGGCTGACATATCAGGAATACAGATAATGTCTTGATCCCGTTTAATCAAGCCTCTTCTTTCCAGCCTTGTCAACACTCGTGTCACCGTTTCCCGTGCCAATCCGCTCAAACTACTCAATTCGCGATGAGGTAAATTTGGGATTTCGGTTCCTGTTTGCCCTTTTTTTCCCTGTCCTTCTGCCAAAAACAGCAATGTATCTGCTACCCGTGACTGACTATGAGATTCCCGCAAGCGTAATCGCCGATTCACTTGCTGTAAACGCTCTGCCATCAGTTTTGCTAATCTCAGCCCTGCCAAGGGTTCTATTTTCAGTAAATTGCTAAAATCTGAAGCAGGCATACTGCCAATTACCGTTGGGGTCAGGGTAATCACATCAGTAGTTCGGCGTTTTTCACTTAGAACCGCCATTTCACCAAACAATTCCTCTTTGCCAAGAATGTTGAGTGTTACCTCTTTCCCTTCTAAATTATAAGTACGAATTTTTACCCATCCTTCTCTGATAAAATACACAGCACCACCCCAGTCATTTTCTAGTACGATAACTTGATTAGCTGGATGAGTGCGGGTTACAAGATGGGTAAGGGCTGTTTCCACAACAGCATCTGGCAAACCCTGAAAAAATAAGGGCACATATCGGTCTTCCATTAGGACATTTTTATTTAAGCTGCTATATACACACGACATACAAGAGCATTTTTTAAGCCTAGCTATCAAAGCGCAGCCACTCTTTAACAATAAAAATAACCCATACTACGCAAGAAAGTGAGAAGAGGGGTTTTCTAAGTAATTTTTACCTATAGGTTTAAATATGGCAAAAATTTTCCAAAAACTAGTTTATAGCTTGCTGAAGTATTGCTTAAGGTTAAATCTAGTGAAACTTGATTTCTCTTGATTACTTAAAAATATAGGCAAACAACATTCATCATACTCAAGCTAGTGAAGTACCTGCACTGACCTTACGGTACAGTCTAAGCTTCCGGTCTCATTCGCTATTACCTGACTAAACCGGAGCTAGCCATGTGTCTGCGGCAAGTCTGACTAGTTTGAAGTTAGCCTTTGTGTTCCATACAGTCGGGTAGGTCAACGACCATGTGTATTATATCAAACCATATAAATCCTTCTAGAGATTTGTTCGTCTCGTCGCTGGTATACTGTGAGCCTTGTTGCTGTTAAAGGTTAATTATTGCTCAGATATTTTAGCGGTTTTGAACAATCAAGCTAAGCTTGTTAAACAAACGCTGACTGAAGATTGCCACTCCTCCCAGTAATCCATAACATAATGACAGTCACAAGTCAAAGTGGCAGCTGTTGTCACTCAAAACTTCAATGACTGTAAAGTAATTGTCATATTAATTGACATATTGTTGTAGCTAAGGTAAGTGAAAGTGACTTCCAGTGCAGATGAAATTCAAAAGCTGATTGCAGACATTGACAACTTACTTGCCAGTGGTGGCAAGCGCCTGTCTCGATTTTTACCTAGTCAGGGGCAAGAACCTAAAGAGGTTTTAGAAACAATTCGGGAATTTTTGGTGAGGCTACGAGAAAAAGAAGCATTAGAGAGTAGCGTTCAAAATCAATTTCTGACAGAACCGGGTTCGCCTTTGTTAACAAAATTTAGCGATCGCGGCGATCGTCAGCTTTTACTGCCACCGTCCCAACCCACTCAAGAATACAGTGCTGGTGAAGCAGGAGAATTAAAAACTGAATTTTCCAGATTGATCCAGCCGTTACGGGCGGAATTAGAAGGGCTATTGCAAGAAAGAGCCACTCTCGTCCAAGAAATTCGGCAGCTAGAACAAAAGCGATTGCAAAACTACTCCCTGGCGCAGCAGTTGACAAACCAAGAACAGATGATTACCGAGTTTTTACAGGTACTCGTTAGTCGGCTTGTGCCAAATTTAACGCCATTGCTAGCACAAAGTTTGGTCAATTCCTCCATTTCTTCAGCAGGAATCGATCGCCCAAATTCAGAACCAGTAGCCTTGGCAACTCAACCTTTGTTAGAATCCCCAGAACGTGTAGAGCAGTTAACACGACTGGCTCAGGAGTTAGACCAGCGCCTGTTATCGCTAGATGGGACTGTGAATGTTGTCTTTGAAGCACTACAACGTAACATTAATACTTATTACGAGTCTTTATCCCAAGCACTAGCAAGAATGCATAGCAAGGGAATCCAAGGCGAACAGTTGATAGCCAGCTTTCTCAACAATTTGACGGAGTATTTGCAGCAACAATCCCCTAGTACCAACTCATCTTTTCTAGAGGTAGAAACTGAGACACCACCTGTATCACCGACTCAGCAAAATGATATCAATGCTGAATTTGCACTTCCGCTTTTAGAGCTAATACAGCCAGAAACTTCGCCAATTAATTTTGAGCCACAGCCTACTACCCTCACAGAAGATTTAGATGCAGTACTTTTGCAGCTTGGCTTAGACTCGTCTCAATCTTCTGAAAGTCCAAATGAATTACCAGAACAGATTTCTACGTTAATTGCTGATGAAGTAGACCAACTTTATGCAAGTTTGTTTGATACCGTTAATGATTCACCAACTTCTGTTACAGCTTCCCCATCAACTTTGAATACCCCTGAGGAAACACCTGTTGTTCCTCCAACTGGGGATTCTGAGATTGTGGCAACCGATACATCATTTGCACCAGACACAGATTTTTTCTATGTGAGCAATGCTCAGGCGACTGTAGAAACCACAGATTCAGTGGAAGAACTATTTTTTGCAGAGGATACTAACCTCGCCTCGCCACCAGAAATTTCGCCAGAAGACAGTTTGTTTCTAGAACTCAGCACTCAGCCAGAAGTTGCCGATACAATTAGCACTTTAACTGATTTATTACCTGAGGTAAGTACTGAGGAGGAAGTTCTGGAACTGCCATCACCTGTGATTCAAGCTACAACTACAGCGCCAGCCACTCCAGAAATACCAGAAATTGAGTTAGCACCCAGCGAAGATACCCCCACAGAGACTACAAGCGATCGCCAAGAACTTTCTTTAGATAACTATATTCCAGCTTCGCCACAAGAAAACCTACTTTCTCTAGAGTCAAATCAGGCTCCAGCGATCCCCGATATTTCTTTAGATGAAGAACAGTTGCAACAATTAGACTTGGATTTGGCTAATTTCGATCGCCAGCTAAATTCTGATTTTGAACCAGCTACAAATCTCGAAATTTCTCAAGAATCTGTTGCTAAAATTCAAGAGATAATCCCCACAGTTGTGCCTGAGCAACAACCAGAAGATTTCCAATATTTCCAAATAGCAACAAACGATTTTGCATTTCCCGAAGTAGAAACTAACTTAGATTTAGACACAAAAACTGAAAAAAAAAAGCAAGAAACAACTTCCATTCCAGAAAGCTCTTTACCTGCAAACTCCAACTCGATAAACAATACAGAAGTTTCACCCAACGTTCTCCAATCAGTCTGGTATTTAGGAATTGATTTGGGTACAACAGGAATTTCTGCGGCTTTATTAAATAGTTCCTCTTTGGTTGTACATCCTATCTATTGGTCAGCAGAAAATCCACCCGGAACAACTTCTTTTCAGCAATCGTTTCGTTTACCAACAGAGGTTTATCTGCCCGCAGCTTCTGTACCCCAGAGTGAAAATGATAGTATTGAAGCACAGGAACAGACAGCACCTGCGGCTGTCGCCCAAGATAATAATCCTACGCCAGCGAGATCGGATGCAACAAACAATCTTTACTCAGCGCAACTCAAGCCTTATTTACAAGTAGCTATTCCCTACAAAAGCGAACGGCAAAAATGGGAACCTGTTTTGCAATTAAATGAATTTTCGGCAGGGCCATTAATTTGGGTTGTACGATCGCTCTCTAAACTACTGTTAACTCTCAAATGCGATCGAGGTAGTACCACCCCTAGTTTAATTGCTGCCGCTGTTGGAATCAGCGAACAAAACTTTTCTCAAATTATTAATAATATTGCTGGTGTAATTTGCACTTGTCCATCTAGTTGGTCAGAACAATATCGCTTCAATGTTAGAGAAGCTGTACTCACTAGCAAACTTGTCCAACATCCCCAGCAGGTCTTTTTTGTCGAAGAAGCGATCGCTAGTTTACTTCCAGAACTCGATGCTGCTAACGGCGAGCAAATAAAATTAAGATTAAACGAAGATCGAGATTCTCATCCTGCAAAAACCAGCGAAAATTCCCTTGTAGGCAACACCCTTGTTATTAATATTGGGGCAGCTGCCACAGAAATGTTACTAGTCGATGTGCCAGAAACCCTGGCCCAATTGACATACAATGATTTCATGCTCCACAGTTTTGCTTATGCTGGCAAGGGAATTGAACAAGACATTATTTGTCAGCTGCTTTTGCCGCCCAAATCTCAGCGATCGCGTTTAGAAACCCAAAGCGAGAGTAAAACACCTACCACTAATCCCTGGCAATGGCAACCATCGATTCCCGGTTTAGACCAAATGCATTGGCAGAGTTTACGGTTAGAAGAATTACAACTACCTAGAGTCGGCGAACCAGATATCAATGCTCGGATTCGTCTCCAGCAGCGTCTAGAAAGTTCCTTGCTCGGACAGGCGATATTAGATGCAGCACTCGCTCTGAAGCTGATTTTACAACACCAAGACTCTTTTACTTTGGAATTAGCCGATCGGCAGTGGATTTTACGCCGACGAGACTTAGAAAGCCAAGTATTTATCCCCTTTGTCCGCCGCTTGAACCGCGAACTCAACAAATTATTGGTAGCTCGTGGTATTCCCACAGAAGCTATTAATCAAGCTATCTTGACTGGTGGCGTAGCTTGTGTAGGGACGGTAAATCGTTGGCTACGACAAAAACTCCCCAGCGCGAAAATTATCCAAGATTTATATCTCGGCGAAAACGGCGCTCCTAATTGCAGTCGAGTCGCCTATGGTTTGGCGATGCTACCTTTGCATCCCCAGGTATTAGATACACCAAGACAACAATACACTGATTATTTCCTATTTACAGAATTGCTGCGCCTGCTACCAGACCGATCCTTATCTTTTGGTGAAGTTATCCAGTTATTTGAAGGTCGCGGTATCAACACCCGTACTTGTCAGCAACGCCTGTTAGCTTTTTTGGAGGGTGAATTACCTTCCGGTCTGATACCTTCAGTTACAGACTCAACTTGGCTCACCCACAGTTCTCAAGAAAATCCTGACTATCAAGCGATCGCCACTGCACCACTTTTTGAAAAACAAGGCAGTCTCACCTATCGCCCCAATTCCCAACAACTTTCGGCTTTGCGCCGCTATCTCAATGCTATCAAGGCTAGCAATCAGCAATCACTGGAGGAACCATATATAGTAAATTTTGCCTTAGAGCTTCGTAGTTATTAGGTATAGAGGAGACAGTGACGGGTACGTAGCGGTCTCCCCAAGTGCAGACGTGTCAACTTAAGCTCAAACACTCAATTTACTGTGGTTTTAGATCCCCCAACCCCCCTTTTTAAAGGGGCAAAAGACTCTAGTTCCCCCCTTTTTAAGGGGGGTTAGGGGGGATAGAAAATCTAAGTAGAAGGACTAAATTAAACCTAACTTGAGATTACCGGGTTTCGACTTCCTTCTCTACGAGAGGCTGCGCCAACGACTCCGCTCAGGGCAAGTCGCTCAACCCTCGTCTTCTCAAAGGTCGAGCATTGAGCGCAGTCGAAATGCGTCTTCTAAATAATTGTGTCCACTTACTTAGTTAGTGGATTGAAAAATTTTGAAATGCTTATCACACTAGTCTTTTGCGTTAATGCGAGTAAAACTATCGTTTAATGGCAAAAACTATACCTAGTAATTATACAAATTTTTTTGGGGCTTTACAGGACGATACTATAAATTTACAATCTGGGTAGTTAATAGAAAGATTTTGTAAACTTTAGGTCTTCAGTTTTTTTCTACTTGTGCTTTTGTGTATATTACTACTCAGTAGCGAAGACAAAAACATTAAAACTCCCATAAAAATTATGTCTATGCCTACGCTATTAATGCAAAAATTCCTGTTGTAGATAATTTAGCTATTGTGATTTATTCTTATTCCCTTGATTGCTCGCAACAGCCTTCACATCCCTCAACTGTAAGCTTTGCAAAAAGATTAATTGATATTATTGGAGCCATTATCGGGCTGATTGTTACATTTTTGGTCGCGATTCCTGTAGCAATTGTTACTTTGATTTACGATCCAAATCCAATATTTTATTCTCAAATTCGCTGCGGTTTGAATGGAAAACCCTTCCGAATATGGAAATTCCGTTCTATGGTTATGGATGCCGATAAACTCAAGCATTTAGTTGATAACCAAGCCAAAGGTCACATTTTTAAATCTGTTGACGATCCTCGAATTACTCCTGTGGGCAAATTTTTGCGGCGTACTAGCTTAGACGAATTCCCACAGTTTTGGAATGTTTTGCTAGGCGACATGAGTTTAGTTGGCACTCGTCCACCCACCCTTGATGAAGTCAAGAATTACGACCCACATCATTGGGATAGGTTGCGAGTCAAACCAGGCATTACTGGAGAATGGCAAGCTAATGGTCGTTCGAGTATTACAGATTTTGAAACCATCGTCAAGATGGATATCGATTATCAACGTAAGTGGTCTGTAACTTACGACTTGAGTCTAATTATGAAAACAATCTGGGTAGTTTTGAAAAAGAGTGGTGCTTATTAAATTTGTCATTAGTCATTGGTTTTTCTCCCCATCTCCCCATCTCCTCATCTCCACATCTCCCTCATCCCTTAACCCCGCTACCAGTTTCCGTGGGGACAATGTAACGTTGTACAAATAAAAATAGTAATAATACTGGGGCGATCGCAATTACAGAACCAGCCGCTACCAAGCGCCAATCAAGGGAAAATGTACCTGCTAGCTTGGCGACTCCTAAGGGAAGGGTGTATAAATTTTCATCTTGGATGACAATTAAAGGCCATAAAAAGTCACTCCAAGCACCAATAAATACAAAAATTGCTAAAGTTACTAATGCTGGGCGAATTGCTGGTAACATCACATACCACCACAAACCCAACTCCGAGCTGCCATCCATACGGGCGGCTTCTTCTATTTCTTTGGGAACGCTCATAAAAGCTTGGCGCAACAAAAAAATCCCAAATGCAGAAGCTAAGCTCGGAAAAATCATCCCTAAATAAGTATTTCTCAAACCCAACTGGACTGTCAAAATATAAAGAGGAATCATTACGATTTGGAAGGGAATCATAATCGTAGAGACGACGGCGACAAAAATCCAGTCTCGCCCCACAAATGACAACCTTGCCAAGGGATAGGCAGCTAAAGCGCAAAATAGTAGATTCAAGCCAACAGTCAGAACTGACACCAAGGTGCTGTTATATAAATATTGACCGAAGGGTAAAGATTGCCAAACACGAGAAAAGTTATCTAGTGTAGGCGACGCAGGCAACAGCTGTGGCGGCGACTGTAAAATATTTTCTGTAGGTGATTTTAAGGCTGTACTGATTAGCCAGAGCAAAGGAAAGAGCATCACCAGTGCGATCGCTCCCAATAGCACATACATTAACAGAATTTGCGATCGTGATTTATTAGAGTTCAGCATTTGATTCGTAACTTTTTGAATTTTAAATATTTTGCACTTGCTCAAATATTTGGTGGATATTCGCCCATTTTCACCCACAGTTTACGCACACGAGTTAATTGCAGACGATTCATTTTTAAAGCAGAAATTGTTGCTCTCCCAACTTTTTAGTTCAACAGGAATGCAAACACTCACAATAGTTACTATTTATTTTGAAAAATATTTAACGTATATCTAGCTCTATTTTTCAGAATATTTAATTGGTCAACTTGTGCCAATAATCTATTTAAAATCTCACTCTCTTCATTTGATAAATGATTTTCAAAATTTTTATTTAATAACTCTTGTAACTGTATCTGAGTTTTAGTAAATAAAGAACTTTCCGCTAAAGCTTGCAACTCATCTACGCTTAAACCAATCAATAATTCAGGATCTATAGATAAGTTTGCTAGCTTTTGATAAGTTTCTAAATTTAACACTACACCAACTTTTTCTCCCTGTGAATTAGTCACATATTGAATTGAGTCAGACATGGCTTTAATGATGATTTTGATTAATTTTATCGTAATTTCTCATCAAGAATCTGGATGAATAAAAATATAGAATTCAGTAAATGTAGTCAATGACGTGGCAAAGCTAAAATGATGTAATAAACGTAGGTTGGGTTGTAGCAACCCGCAGAGTACGAAGTGAAACCCAATACTCCGAAGGATGTTGGGTTTCTACACTAATGCAAGATTGTAGCCTTGCTACGCCAATCTACAATTCTGAATTCTGCTATATCATTCTAAAGTTTGAAATCAAAATTATAGTGGTGAATCTCCAACCTCTGCATAAGGTTGTGGTTCCCGTAAGCGTTTGGCAATTTGTTCTCGCCGATACTTTGCAAGTTCGCTATAAAGCTTTTTGCGAGAAAGATTCACACTGCCAACAGGCTCATGTTCTAGGAGCGTATGCCAAGGGCTAAACATTATACCCTCATCTAAACGTTTGCGTTCCTCAAAGTCAAATTTCTGACTGGGAATGCGGACAGTTGCAACTTTAATAAATGGTGAATCTGCTTCTTGCCATTCTTTAACGTGGTCTTCAATTGGCGTTTTTTCATCATCGACATAAAACTGAATCAGAAAGTCAAAATATGCTTCTCCGACAGTCAAATGATTGACTATTGCTTCCCGCAGGTAGTTTTCAGATTCGGGAAGTGTTTGTGGAGGTTGTTCGATTTGTTGAGATTTTACAGATAATTTGACGATACGCTCACCAAACTTAAACGGTGCCATACTCCAATACTGAATCAAAAGTGGGTTGCCTACGTTCTTACTAGTAATTTTTTGTAACAAAGCAAAGGCGTAACCAAGTTCCTCTAACCGTTCTGGAGTAAGTTGTCCGCTACCTGCTTTAAAGATATCAGCGTAATCGCGAACGTCTTTGGTAAAGAAAGTAGGATAACTGTTGAGGATAAAATCTTGAGTTTTTTCCTCATCATCCAGTATTTTTTGCCCCTCTACATTCATCACCTTGATGGCGATACCGCGAACATCAGGTTGGGTGTCGGAGCGAAATTTCCCGCGTTTTTCGGGCGCACCACCATTAGAGAAACGAATCCAAGCAGGATAGGTTTGGGGTGTTTTGAACAAACCTACTCTCAGTTCTTCAGGAAGATTGGGTTCAATAATAAACTCTCCCCAAAGCAGTCCGTGACTTTTGCTGTGAATTTGGCGCAGATCTGGGCCTGTTTGTTGTTGAGCTTGCAGGCTAGTTGCTACAATCTCGTCGATGGTGGCTGATTGGTCAGTGGTAGATGATACTGGATTACTCATGAAAAATATTTGATGATGTTTCCTCATCATCCTCAACCTTTAGTCTTGGGCAGTCAACCCAGTTTCAGTTAAGATATTTTTTAACGGTTTATCCCAAGGTTCGATAGGTAGCTGGGGTAAATATGCAAAATCAAATACAATTCCGATAGTGGGCTTCGTTAACCACTGTGGCGAACTGAGTAGGCGATCGTAATATCCTCCACCATAACCCAGGCGATATCCTTGATAATCGCAAGCTACACTGGGGGTGAGGATCAAATCCACTTGTGTCGGGTCTAAAGTTGGTGCATCGGGATGGGGTTCGGCAATGCCATAAGCGCCACTTTGTACAGAATCATCAGTCTGCCAAATATGCCAAGAGAGGGATTGATTAACGCAGCGAGGAAATCCCCAACGGTATTTGGTGTTTGTAAATAATGGACTGAGGTCAGGTTCTTGACGAAAGCTAAAATAAGCGAGTATTGTTTTTGCTTGGTTAAACAAAGTAGAGTTTTGTAAATGAAAGCAAATGCGATCGCTTTTTTCTCTCCACTCCCGAACGGACATTGATTGACGTTTTTTGAGTAAAGTACGGCGTAATTGGGCTTTATTTAGTTGATGATTAACTGTGTCCACGTTCAAAAACTTTGAGCCTATTGCCTGTTCCCTGCCATATTAATTTTTGCTCAAAAAATCTCAGGTGGGCACTGCCCACCCTAATGTAAAATTATGCAGCGTGTTGACGATACCACTCAATGGTATTTTTTAGCCCTTGCTCAAAGCTAACACCAGCAGTGAAATTAAAAGCAACCTTGGCGCGTTCAGTATCTAAACGGCGTCTCGGCTGACCATTGGGCTTATCAGTTTGCCAAACAATCTCACCCTTAAACTCCATTAATTGAGAAATCAGAGTCACTAAATCAAGAATCGAAATTTCATCACCCGTTCCCAGATTAACTGGTTCTGATTCGTTGTAGAATTGAGTGCCCATAACAATTCCCCGCGCCGCATCCACAGAATAGAGAAACTCGCGAGTCGGACTACCATCACCCCAAACAAACAGTTGCTTGTCTCCTTGAATTTGGGCTTCGTGAACCTTGCGAATTAAGGCCGGAATCACATGAGAACTTCCAGGATCGAAATTATCTTCCGGGCCATACAAATTCACGGGTAGTAGGTAAATACCATTAAAGCCATACTGCTGGCGGTAAGCCTGTAATTGTACTAAAAGTGCTTTTTTGGCAATTCCGTAAGGTGCGTTGGTTTCCTCTGGGTAGCCATTCCACAAGTCATCTTCTTTGAATGGCACCGGAGTAAATTTTGGATAGGCGCAGATAGTACCAACACAAACGAATTTTTCTACTCCCGCTTGATATGCAGCGTGAATTAACTGGCTGCCCATAATCAAGTTATCGTAGAATAACTCTGCGGGTTTTTGCTGGTTAAGACCGATACCACCAACATGAGCTGCTAAATGGATAACGATGTCTTGTTGGTCAACTGCACGCTGGCAATTTTCCCAAACTCGCAAATCGCAATCACGCGATCGCACTACTGTAATCTTCTCACTATCAGCACCTGCTTGAGACAGTTGATCTATCACCTGACGACCGAGAAACCCTGACCCACCAGTGACAAGAATGTGTTTATTTTTGAGTTCTAAGGCGGTCATATTTTTATCCTCTGTGGACTCAATCAGAAGTGCAAAGCGCCAAGTTCTTGGCGAAGAGTAGCAACGTCATGGGGAAATTGCGAACCATTGCCGTTGGGTGAAGTGTAACCCAACGCTTGCAGGTCTGCTTCTACCATTAAGGAAACTAGTTGTTCAAAGGTTACTGATGGTGTCCAGCCTAATTTCTGCCGTGCTTTGCTCGAATCACCAATCAACAATTCTACCTCCGCAGGACGCAGATAGCGTTCGTCAAATTCGACATAATCTTGCCAATTGAGATTGACGTAATTAAATGCCAATTCCAGAAATTCGCGCACTGAGTGAGTTTCACCAGTGGAAATCACATAGTCATCTGGTTGGTCTTTCTGCAACATCAACCACATTGCTTTAACGTAATCTTTGGCATAACCCCAATCTCGCTTGGCGTCGAGATTTCCCATGTAAAGCTTTTTCTGCTTTTTGGCTACGATGTTGGCTACTGCCATCGTGATTTTACGGGTGACGAAGGTTTCACCACGACGGGGCGATTCGTGGTTAAAAAGTATGCCGTTACAAGCAAACAAGTTGTAAGATTCGCGATAGTTCACTGTTTGCCAGTGAGCGTATACTTTGGCGCAAGCATAAGGGCTGCGAGGATAAAATGGCGTGGTTTCGCTTTGGGGGATTGCTTGTACTAATCCGTACATTTCTGAGGAACCCGCTTGGTAAAATCGCACTTGGATTCCGGTACGGTGCTGGTAATCTCGAATTGCTTCTAATAAACGCAGTGTCCCCATTCCCACTGAATCTACAGTGTATTCTGGTGAGTCAAAGCTTACTCTAACATGGGATTGAGCGCCGAGGTTGTAAATTTCTACTGGCTGTACTTCTTCTAAGATGCGTCGCAGCGTTGTTCCATCGGTCAAATCTCCGTAGTGAAGAAATAACTGCACTCCTTCTTTATGTGGGTCTTCGTAGATGTGATCGATGCGATCTGTGTTGAAGGTGGATGTCCGGCGAATTATCCCATGAACTTCATAGCCTTGTTCTAGCAAGTATTCGCTCAGATATGAACCATCTTGACCGGTAATACCAGTAATTAACGCTCGTTTGTTTTGCGTCATGCTCAACTATCCCTTATTCTGTTTGATTAAAATGTTACAGCCGATCTGATACAACCTAGCAGGTAATTGCTGAATTGCCTAATAGTGAACCTACTAGTTCTAACGGATAGTGTAACTTTTAAGTAAATAAATTTACTTAAGAACAGATGACTTAAGAATAAATACTTAACTTCCTAAGTTCAAAATTTTTTAATAATTATTCGTAGCTATGTTACCATCTTTGATTTGTAAAAATTTTATAAATTAGCTGATTTTTGTGAAGAGTTAATAAAGTTACTTGAGTTCGATGAGCTTTTGCTTGCTAGCCTTCTGATGCTTGGAAAATACGATAACGGAATATTATATAGTAAACCTTTATACAAGATTCTTTAATTTATAAAAGGCGGAGAAAACTTTTACTACTAATTTGTAACAAGAATGCGACAGATGTATAGGTATGGCTTACAAGTATATGCAGCTACAGCTAATTCATTTGTTGCAAAGATTTTTGCAGGATTATTTAGCCAGTTTTGTGTAGGCGTTTATTTTAGACTAAAAATTAGTACTTAGGGGCATGGCTGCCCCCAGAATCAGCCCTAAGCAATTACTCAGTATGCCCCGTTATTTTTAGGCAAAATGACCACATCAACAGTTTTTAAGATGATCCATAAATCAAGCCAGAAATTCCTGAATTTTACGTAATGCAGGTCGATTTGGACTCGCCGGGGGTAGGGAATGTCATTACGCCCAGACACCTGCCACAAACCAGTAATTCCTGGACGGATCGTTAAAATCTCATCAATGTAACAACCGTATTTTGGGAGTTCTTCTGCTACTAATGGGCGAGGGCCGACTACACTCATATCCCCTTTTAAAACATTCCAAAATTGGGGAAATTCATCTAAGCTAGTAATTCGCAAAAATCGACCAATTTTAGTAATCCGTGGGTCTTGCTTGAGCTTAAAACTGCTCTCAAATTCTTGTCGCAACTGGGGCGATGTTTCCATCATTTGCACGAGGATTTCGTCCGCGTTGCTCACCATTGTTCGGAATTTAATACAGTTAAAAGCTTTGTAATTTTTCCCCACCCGTTCCTGAACATAAAAAATCGGGCCTTCTGAACTTAGAGCAATCAACAAGGCCAAGATTAAGTAGACAGGAAAGAATAAAATTAACACTGACAGCGAAAACACTATATCGAATAATCGCTTGGCAAACTCTCCGTTTAAACCCTGAAAAGATAAACCTTTAGGTTTTACTTTAGGCGTCTTTGTTTTTTGACCGCGTTTTAGGAGAGTACGCCAAGATGCTCTAGTGTCTTGCCGTATACCTCGCTTGCCGGAGAGGAGTGAGCTCTGGGCAGTCATCATACTCCTTAATAATCCACACCACACATAGTCCCAATCTTAAAGCCAAAATGAGATGCTTCTGGGGATAAATTGCCAAAAGCCTAAAAAAATAAGTCCAGTTAACCAAGACCATTATTCCCAAAAGGTCTTTTTTCGTTGCACTTGTTTACAAAATCTAGATAACGATCTGCAAAGACTTGCGGCGAAAACTGCGCGGCGTGCAATCGCATATACTCACAATTGAACGAACCCTGATATGCTTCAAATTTTTCTACTGCCTCCACTAAAGCTGCCTCTGTTTGTGTCTTGAAGAATATACCTGTCCCTGTATCCACACCAGAGCGAATATCTCGCACTGTTTCTAGAGCACCCCCAGCACCGTAGGCAATTACTGGCGTACCACAGGCTTGTGCCTCCACTAGGGCAATACCAAAATCTTCACAAGCTGCGTACACAAACGCCTTAGCGCTAGCCATATATTTTTTTACCACATTATCGGGTTGCCATCCCAGTATTTGTATATTTGAGTTTGCCATCTCGCGAATCTTTTTCATTTCATCTCCTGTACCTATTACTACTAATGGTCGTTTTAGTTGATTAAAAGCTTTGACAATCAACGATACTTGCTTGTAACTCACTAACCGAGAAACTGTTAGGTAAAAATCGTCTTTTTCCTGAAAAAATGGAAATTCGTCAATATTGACCGGTGGGTAAATCACTGTTGCTTCTCGCCGATAGCAACGCCAAATGCGCTTGGCTGTGTGCTGCGAGTTAGCGATGAAGTAATCAACACGATTGGCACTCAATACATCCCACTGGCGCAAACGATGTAATAAATATCGAGTCACCCATCCGGGTAAACCATTACCGACCTTGCTTTGGCGCAGATAATCAAAGGTCAAGTCCCAAGCGTAGCGCATAGGGCTGTGACAGTAGCAAATATGCAACTGATCTGGAGTGGTAAGGATTCCCTTGGCAACAGCGTGGGATGAAGACAGAATTACGTCATAGTGCCGCAAATCCAGTTGTTCAATCGCCAAAGGCCACAAAGGCAAATACTTTTGTATACCGTTCTGGGCATAGGGAAAGTGCTGAAGAAACGTCTTGCCAATTTGACGTTTGTATAAATAACTTTCAGGGTTGATGGATTCAAAATCGATGAGGGCATACAAATCAGCATCAATGTGATTCAAAATTTCCCGTACAACGAGTTCTGAACCACCTGTGGCTTTGGGTGTCAACCACTCATGAACCAGAGCATATTTCAAGGGCACAGCTAACTTGTAATGGATGGAAAATCGTTAGGCAACTTATGAGGTTAACTGAAAAGTTTCCCTTTGCGATCAACTAATGGGAAGCGCCCCAGATTAAAGCCAAAGACGCGATCTTTCCCTCATAGGTTCCAGATGGATGCTGCAACCTGATAACCTCAAATTGGGGACTGGTGATTGGGGATTGGGTACTGGGTATTGGGGATTGGATACTGGGAAAACTCTTCCCTAATTACCAGTCCCTAGTAGCCAGTCCCTAGTCCCCAGTCCCCAGTACCTAGTCCCTGAAGATAGGAATGGGAAAGGTATGCGAATTCTAATTATGGGTGGTACTCGGTTCATTGGTGTCTACTTGACTCAACTATTGGTGGAACAAGGACATGAGGTGGTGCTGTTTAACCGTGGAAATCGGCCAGCACCTTCTTTACAGGGAGTAGGACAAATTATAGGCGATCGCACCGATGCTGCCCAATTAAAAGCAAAATTGTCACAAGAAAATTTTGATGCCATTTTTGACAATAATGGACGGGAACTCAGTGATACTCAACCACTTGCAGAGATTTTTCAAGACCGGGTGCAACATTTTGTATATATGAGTTCGGCGGGAGTGTATCTCAAATCTGACCAACTTCCCCACGTCGAAGGCGATGCGGTAGACCCAAAAAGCCGCCACCTGGGTAAGCATGAAACTGAAGCTTACCTGAGTAAATCGGGATTGCCCTTTACTTCAATTCGTCCTACTTATATTTACGGGCCGCGTAATTATAATGACTTAGAAAGTTGGTTTTTTGACAGAATTGTGCGCGATCGCCCGATTCCTATCCCCACAAATGGGTTGCATATCACCCAATTAGGTCATGTCAAAGATTTAGCAAAAGCAATGACTCAAGTTTTGGGCAATCAACAAGCAGTAGGACAGATTTATAACATTTCTGGCGATCGCTTTGTCACTTTTGATGGTTTAGCTCGTGCTAGCGCCGTAGCGGCTGGTAAATCACCCGATGCGATCAAAATTGTTCATTACGACCCGAAGAAGTTTGATTTTGGCAAGCGCAAAGCTTTTCCCATGCGGGTGCAACATTTCTTTGCTTCGGTGAATAAAGCGCAAACAGAATTAAACTGGCATCCGGAATATGATTTGATTTCTGGATTACAAGATTCTTTGGAAAATGATTATCTAGCTTCTGGACGAGATAAAGCTGAGGTTGATTTCTCGGTGGATGAGGAGATTTTAAAAGCTGTTTAATTGCAAGGTTTGTTGGCTGCTGACAGTCAACAGTCAACAGTCAACACATTACTCCTCATCAGGGTTAATGCCCAATTGTCGTAATTTCGCCGCTAACTTATCAGCACGTTGTCTTTCTTGTTCGGCTCTTCGTCTTTCTTGTTCTAGTTGCGTAGAAATCCAATTTCCTGTTTCATCGTACCAACGTAACCACAAGCGATCGATACCTTCATAAGCGCCTTGCCAAAGCCCCAAACCTAATTGTATTCCTGGCATCCAGACTCTAGAACTAGTGACATCTATTTCTTGGTAACTATCTGCAACTAATTGAAATGCTTGGAGTTTATCTGTGTAGCGGTCAAATACGATGTAGTAAGGAACTCGCAAAATCTGCTCGTAAACTTGCCATTTAGTTGGGGGTTGGTTAACTTCCCGCAGAGTTTGTCCTAAGTCTTCTTTTTCAGTGCCAGGAGAAAGCAATTCTACCATTACAAAAGGAGCAACCCCTTCTTGCCAGATGACATAACTTAGGCGCAAGTTTCGGTGTTCGTAGAGGCGCGAAACTCCCACAACAGCAAACCAGTCCGGGCGTTTGTACCACAGTGTATGCCGCAGGTCATAGTAAAGGTTTAAATCACTGGCAACAAATACTTCATCTGCTGAATAGGTGGGAGGCAAGAAGGTATCACTTAAAAGTTGGGGTTGAAAACGGTGAAATTCGTCAGGCAAACCAGGTTCCTCAGGGTATTCGCTGGGAAGATCGTACATTGTGGGTAGGGTTTCTTTGGGGGAAAGAGGCGGGTCTGTTTGATACATAAGGGGAATCCTCAGCGAGTAATACCATTTTGGATTTTAAATTTTAGATTTTGGATTGATTCTACAGATAAATCAGCTTGCTTTGTACCATCAAAAAATCATTGGTCAAAATAAAAATATTTTATTCTACCTGAGAAAGACGCGAAAAAGTATGTTTTTAGTTTTTACTAGAACATGAATGAAAATTTTTTCTGTAAGTCAGGCAAACTTGTTTGATAATTCCCTCAAAGTTGGTGAAATTAATTTGTGTAAATATTATTATTGGTTAATTAAATGAGCCAGGTCTTACAATATCCACTCCACAATGTTTTGGAAGCACGCGCCCGTTTAGGTGAAGGGCCGATTTGGGACTCTACTAAAAAGCTACTTTACTGGATAGATATTTTTAACCATCGAGTGCATCAATTTGACCCTGCAACGGGGAAAGATCGCTTTTTTGATGTGGGAGATGTGGTAGGTACGATCGCACCAGCAGGTACAGATATATTAATTATTACACTGCGTCATCATCTGGTCTTGCTCAACACCCAAACTGGTGAAGTTACACCCATTTTGGAAGTTGAAGCAAATATGCCAAATAATCGTCTCAACGATGGCAAATGTGACCCCCAAGGTCGCTTTTGGTTCGGCTCAATGTCTACTATAGAAAAGCCCGAAGCGAGACTTTATCGTTACGATACTGATGGTTCATTACATGTAATGGAAACAGGATTAACTATCTCTAATGGCTTGGGTTGGAGTCCCGATAAAAAGATATTTTACTTAACTGATTCTCCTCAACAAAAAATATATGCTTATGACTTTAATTCAGTAACAGGCAATATTACTAATCGCCGGATTTTTGTTGATTTAACTCATGAATCTTTCCACCCAGATGGGTTAACTATAGATAGTCAAGGAAATATTTGGTCAGCGATGTGGAATGGATGGTGCGTGATTCGTTTCAATCCACAGGGTGAAGAAATATTGCGGATAAAACTACCCGTTCCCCTCGTAACGAGTTGCACTTTTGGCGGCGAGGATTTGCAAACACTTTACATCACCACTGCCTCAGTTGGACTCAGCCAAGCCGAGATTGACAAAAGTTTCCACTCAGGTGATTTATTTGCTGTGGAAACTGATGTGACTGGATTATCTAGCTATGGTTTTGAGCAATAAACACGCGATGAATCGCCGTCTCTACAATAATCAGTCTTTTGTCTTGATGGCTGAATTACAAGGCTATATTGTCGTTTCATTAGTACTAGCTTTTTGCGGCAAAAGATAAATACCGCCAGATATTAATGTCAAAGCCACAGAAATCCAAAAGGCAATTAAAGATGAGATTTGCCAGATTTCAGGTAATGGCGCAATTAAAAGTGCGATCGCTACTATTTGACTTACAGTTTTGAGTTTACCCCAAATGTTCGCCCCGGTAATCGTTGTTTGATTTACTCGCCAACCAGCGATCGCTAATTCCCGCGCTAAAATCAAAAATACTCCCCACGCTGGCACTTTTCCCAGTTCAATCAACACCAGCAATGGCGCAAGTACCAAAAATTTATCTACCAAAGGGTCAAGAAATTTACCTAAATCGCTAATTTGATTGAGTTTTCTTGCTAAATAACCATCCAACCAATCTGTCAACGCCGCCACTAAAAAAATCGCCAAACATAACCACCTAGCCTGAGAGGATGGGTTGTACAAACCGTATAGCAAAAATGGTACACCCAGCAAACGAGAAAAAGTAATCCAGTTAGGTAAAGTCATAATTTGGGTTGAGGAATTATCTATAACTTTAACCAACCAAATAATTGCCCTAATGTCAAATGTAAATCACTGACTAAATTGGGTACTGGCAAGATATCTTCTTCGTTCTCTAAATAAATTGGTTGTTGCTGAGGTGGATACGCTAAAACACCATATTCTTCTGGGTCAATTAACCAACCTAAGCTAGTACCATGATTTAAACAATGTAAAATATTTTTGGTAACTTTGGTGGTACTTTGTTCGGGCGAGAGAATTTCAATTGTCCAATCTGGATATGTATTAAACGTATTGGCGATATTACCTTTTTCATCTACAGGAATTCGTTCCCAAGCGAATACTGCAACATCTGGAACAGTGGAACGTCCCCCAAAGGTACAGCGTAATTCTGGAAAAGCCAGGGCGATTTTTGTGGGTTCTGCTACACGATTAATTGCAGTAACTAATTCACCTTGTAATCTGCTATGTTTACCTTGGGGCATAGGTTTTTGAATGATTTCACCATCTATATATTCACTGGCTGGTTTAGTTTCTGGTAATTGTAAAAATTCCTCTAAAGATATACGACGAGTTGGTGTTTTAATCATAATGTTTTCCTGCACGTATTTAAACGTAAGTTTAGCTTAAATCAAATGATTTGACAGAGCTTAGTTAGTTGTTAGTTGTCGATTGTGCAAATTTGAGATTTCGGATTGGTTTTTCTAAAAATTGAGACTAATATTTGATTCTTGAAAAGATTTGGAGGTGACAGGGTTTGAGCATGTTTTGTTGTAAAAATGGCGTGAGTATCATTTGCATGGCATGATCTGTATTTCAAGATCATCGAAACAATACTATGACTGACAATATAGATTTTCGCATCGAACGGGATTCGATGGGCGATCGCCAAATTGCTAGTAACGTTTATTACGGCATTCAAACGCTACGGGCAATAGAAAACTTCCCTATCAGCAGCATCAAGCCTCTATCTACTTACGTAGATGCTTGTTTGTTAATTAAAAAAGCTACGGCAATTGTCAACGGAGAACTAAATTGCATTCCCCAAGATATTAGTCAGGCAATTGTGCAAGCAACTGATGAAATCTTAGGCGGTAAGTTGCGCGAACAATTCGTTGTGGATGTTTATCAAGCTGGTGCAGGAACTTCTCACCACATGAATGTCAATGAAGTTCTGGCAAATCGGGCCTTAGAAATTCTTGGCGACGAAAAAGGCAACTATAAACGTGTTAGTCCTAATGACCACGTTAACTATGGGCAGTCTACTAATGATGTGATTCCGACAGCAATTAGGATTGGCGGATTATTGGCACTTTCTCACACATTACATCCAGCTTTAGAACAAGCGATCGCTGCCTTAGAAAGCAAAGCTGTAGAATTTCAAGATATCGTCAAATCTGGCAGAACTCACTTACAAGACGCAGTACCAGTGCGCTTGGGTGAGAATTTTCAAGCTTGGGCACAAATCCTCACAGAACATCAAAACCGAATTTACACCGCCTCCGGAGATTTGATGGTGCTGGGTTTGGGAGGTAGTGCAGCGGGAACAGGATTAAATACTCATCCTCTTTATCGCGCCCGTGTAGTGGAAGTTCTCGCGGAATTAATTGATACTCCATTAGAACCTGCACCGCACCTCATGGCAGCTATGCAAAGCATGGCACCATTTGTCAATGTTTCCGGTGCTTTGCGGAACCTAGCCCAGGATTTAGCAAAAATATCTCATGACTTGCGGTTAATGGATTCGGGGCCAAAAACTGGTTTAAAAGAAATTCAACTACCTCCAGTGCAACCAGGTTCCTCAATTATGCCAGGGAAATACAACCCAGTGATGGCAGAGATGACATCAATGGTATGTTTTCAAGTGATGGGTTATGACAATGCGATCGCTCTTGCTGCCCAAGCAGGACAATTAGAACTAAATGTGATGATGCCACTGATTGCCTATAACCTAATTCACAGCATCGAAATTCTGGGTAATACTATTGCTGCACTTACAGAACGTTGCATCAAAGGAATTACAGCTAACAAAGAACGTTGTTTAGCTTATGCCGAAGGTAGTTTAGCTTTAGTAACTGCACTCAACACTCACATAGGTTATTTAAATGCCGCAGCTGTGGCCAAAGAATCTTTAGAAACTGGTAAATCCCTACGCGAAATTGTCTTAGAACGAGGATTAATGACTGAAGCAGAATTAGCCACAGTGTTAAATCTAGAACAAATGAGTGCTATCCTGCCTCTGAGTCTAGGATAAAAACAGATCGATATAATATCAATTTTTTTAACGAACCACAGAGGCGCAGAGTACACAGAGAGAAAAATAAGAAGGAACGATTAACTGAGCAAAAAACCTCTTATTCCTCTGCGTCCTCCGCGTCCTCTGCGGTTCGTTCTTATCTGTATTCAATTTTGCGGATCAACTAAAGTGTTGAACAAGGTTATCAACTGGCATTACCTTAATTAGCTTTGTGGTTACGGCAGAGGTTAAGTTAGTAGGTGGCTGATGACTGTTGACTGTTGACTGATGACATTATTCAATACTCGTAATTTATTACCTATGCAGACTCAAAAACCATCTGTCAGCTTGATTCGGGCTAGTTCTTACGAACAAGAGGCTTTACGAGAATCTTTAGTGACACTGCTGGAACCTTTTGGAGGAATGGCAGCATTTGTGAAAAAAGGCGATCGCGTTTTACTCAAACCCAATCTGCTCACGGGTGCGCGTCCTGGTAAAGAGTGTATCACTCGTGCAGAACTAGTTTACGCAGTTGCCCAAATGGCGATCGAAGTTGGTGGTAAGCCATTTTTGGGTGATAGTCCAGCTTTTGGCAGCGCCAAGGGAGTAGCGGTGGCAAATGGCTATCTGCCTATTTTAGAAGAACTCAATATTGCGATCGTCGATTTTCACGGACAGCGTTACCAAACCGTCAGCGATAATTTTAACCACCTGCGTCTGTCCAAAGAAGCGATGGAAGCAGATGTGGTGATTAACCTACCAAAAGTCAAATCCCACGCCCAGTTGACATTAACCTTGGGTGTAAAAAACTTGTTTGGTTGCGTCCCCGGCAAAATGAAAGCTTGGTGGCACATGGAAGCCGGAAAAGATGCCAACAGATTTGCTGAAATGTTAGTAGAAACTGCTAGGGCAATTAACCCTAACTTAACCATATTAGATGGGATCATCGGTCATGAAGGCAACGGCCCTAGTAACGGTGAACCTCGCCAACTGGGTATTTTAGCAGCGGCATCGGATATATTTGCCCTAGATCGAGCAATGGTAGAAATCCTCAACGTTCCTCCCGAACAAGTACCGACAGTTGCCGCTTCCCAAAGATTAGGAGTTTGCCCAGAACTTGCTGCAATAGAATTTCCACATTTAAATCCCGACTTATTAAAAATAGAAGATTGGCGGCTACCAGACAAATTAATGCCCATCGATTTTGGTATGCCCCGCGTCATTAAATCTACGTTTAAGCATCTTTACACCCGGTTTATCAAGGAACCAATGAGTGTTTACGCCAGAAACTAGGGACTGGGGGGTGGCAACGCCTTGGGAAAGGTAAAAGGGAAAAGGTAAAAGGGAAAAGGTAAAAGCAGGGATCTTTCTTTTCCCCTTTGCCCCATACCCTATGCCCAATATAAAATTGCAAACTTGGTTACAGCAATTTCATTTATTAGCAAAGTAATCTGTAATTACCCTCCGATTGCTTAACCAAACCGTCCTAGTTAATATAGTGGCGGTTTTTTTAATTGGTTAATACCAATTCGCAATATCCGCAAAGTAGTAATACCAATTTGAAAAAAGAATGCGACAGATGGGTAGGGGCACAACAATGTTGTGCCCTTACGGATAATTGATGTGTCGCAAACATTATTTGAATTGGTATAAGCAAGCTACGCAATTTTTTAAATTCACTTTGTATATCGGTTTGAAGTTTGAATCTGTTGCCTAATTTTAGAGAATTACTATAATTTATTTTGAAAAAATTCTTGCAAATGCAGCAGTTTTTACTGGTGAAAAATACAGCTTAGGGTACACATTTACTGTGCTATAAGCTTTAAAAAACGACACTCAAACTCCAATTCATACCGAATTCTGAATTCTTTAGTTACGCCAAAGCTATTGCACCGCCTAATAGTTGGGTGCGTTAGGCTACGCCATAACACACGCTACATCTGAATTCTGAATTCTAAATTCTCAGTTCTTTCTTATATAAACTTGATAACTTTCCCCTCCGCAGCTTTTTTATAAAATACTGAAGCAATCATTTCGCCATCTGGTTGATAAAGTCCAATCTGACCGCCAGAATTACCGAGTTGCATAGACAGAGGGCTATTTGTCCGCACGATAAATTGTTTTTGCTCATCAGGTGCTAATGTTCCCTCCAATATCCGCCGCCGACTGGCTTTATCTGTGAGGAACCAGCCATCTAACGCAACTGGTGTTGAGGATATATTTTTTAACTCCACCCATTCCCCCGATTCCGATCTTTCTGGATTTGGGAGTGCTGCGGCCACAACTACTGGCCCGCTTTGCATTTGTACATCTTCAAGCGGACGCGAGATAGGCCCGCTACCAGGACGCGGCAAAGGCTCAAAGTCTCCGCCACCCCGGAATTCTGGATAAAATGAGCGTATGTGTTTGCCCCGCTCTTTTTCCTTAGTTGTCTCGCGGTAAATTACTAAGTTGTAATTTCCACCTTGAATAGTCACAGCCCGCCGTTCATTTGTAGTCAAATTTTGAACTGACTCGTAGTAGGCTACAGTCCCCAAAGCGAAGTCACATTCTGGGCTAGTACCGACAAAAAAGCCTCCCCGCTCCTTAAAAATCTGGGCAACAGGGTCACCAGCCATATTACTCAATATCCAGGTCATTTGTAGCGTTATTACGTGGGGATTCTGCACCTCAGAAATCCCAGGTAACTTATACTGAGTACCGAGAAAATTGACTCGTCCCTTGGCTTCATCGAGATAAAACTTCACCCAGTTGTGATAACCACTAATCTCTCCCCAACTTGGGCCACCCCGTGGATTAAATTGACCCTCGCCAACAAATACATGTTCAAATCCAGAGCAGTACTTGACAATATCATTCCCAAAATAATTGGTGAATGGGTCAAACCAGATTTGATTTATATCTCTGCGAAACTCATCTTTTGAGATCGGTTTTCTAAGACCATTAATGATATAATCATAAGCAATTTTCATCGGTTGAGTATCTAGTAACAGGTCAAGAAATTTATTAATTTCATCATTTTCCTGTTCTGTAAACTCTTCCGGGTCGCGGTAATTCACCAAATAATTATCAAATAATTGAATTAATGTTGCATAAGTGCCTTCTGCAAAACGTTCATCTTTAACCTTATTGAACAGAGGGCGAACTGCCAAATCAGTCCATTTATCTCCTGCTGCTTTCACTTGATGGTCGAGTAAGATATCGGCATTGGGGTCAACCCAATTTCCCTCAACATCCCGTACACTTACCGAAAAGCGGTTAGTATCAGCTTCCCAGATTTTATCGTAAATAGTTGGATCGGCAGCCATCTTATTACTACTCCTAATTTCTTGTTTGTTGACAGTAAAAACTTAGCTAAAGCTTTCATTCCGCTCAACAGAGTTGAATTTAGCTAAAACATATCTAGGACTTACGCATTGACAGAAAATACCAAATATAGATGATTTAAAAACCACATCTGTCGTAGGGGCACAGCACTGCTCATACGTGTCAACTTAACGTGAAACCCTAGTGAAAACGTGATGAGCGAGTTCTACTCACTTACCATCAAGATCCGCGTTACCTCACCCCGGTTTTGCTGGCGCAAAACCTCCCCTCCCCTTGCTAAGGGGAGGGGTTGGGGGTGGGGTAAAATGCCTATGGAATAAGCGTTTGAGCTTAAGTTGACACCAATGAGCACTGCTGTGCCCTTACACCCAGGTCTATTTACCATCAAAGAATGATTAATAAAAGCCTGAAAGAACCTATGCATAGAAACGCACACCATGATTCATTTGTACAGTGCGTAAGTCCTAATATCGTTAAGAATTCAGCACTGAAAAGTGGAACTAAAGACTCTCCTGAATTCTTAGAACACATCTACAATTGGATAATTATTTGATTTATTTGTCCCTTATCGTTGTTCATTTGTATAAATGAACAATGATAAATGAAGCGTTTAAGCATAAATATGCATTTTATTTGCATATTTATAAATCAAAAACTGCAATTATTGGTGCGTGGTCTGACCCAGGTTTCCCTCGCCTTAAGTTTGGGTCATCACTAACAGAAGGTAAACCATCCATAGCATCGATATAACTGTCCACTTGTGGTAATTTGCGCGGTTGACCAGGAAACAATTCTTGACTAACAAAAATATGATCTATTAACTCTTTGTTGTTCTGAAAAATACGCGAGTACCGTCTTTTTTCATCAATCAAAGGAGCTAGATTAAATAGTCTGGTATCATCTCCCTTGTCTAACAATTTAAAACCGCGCGTACCAATCTCGCTACCGCCCGGCCCTTGAAGAATCTGAGTAGTCGCAGCAGATGGTACATCATTTAAATCTCCTAGAACAATCAGACCTTGGTTGGCATTATTTTCTAGTAAATCATTAGCTTTGACACGCAATGCAACTGCTTCTGCTGTTCGTTTTATAAGTGCTAATCCAGCAACTAGACTACGCTCATTTTCATCTTTGGGAGCAAAACGGGGATTATCGTTTGTTGAAGGAAAAGTTAGCAGTTTAGACTTAAAGTGTGCATTGATGATATGAATAGAAATATTTTCTTGAGGTTTGACAAGAATTCGCAAAGCCCCCCGACCCATGCGGTTAACTTCAGTTAAGTTTCCTTCTGTGTCTTGACTAGTCACTTTAGAAAAGCCACCTTCAGGAAAATTTATGATATCTTCCTGTTCAGCGATCGCTATTTTTGAAAAAAACCCAACCCGAATTCCGCGAGGGTCTGGAAATGCAGATAAACATGTATGAGGATAGCGCCCTTCTAACAGTGCTAACAATTCTGTAAATGCTTTCAGATCTCCAACTTCTTGAACAGCTAACACATCAGGATTGAGAGTCAGAATTATACTAGCTAAACTATTCAATTTTTCTGTATATTCTGCTTCTGTTTTAGGGCTAAAATTATCACCTAAAGAGAATAAATTCTCTACATTCCAAGTCATGACCTTAAATGTAGCCATACTTGCCCCAAATATAATAGATAAATTTTGGTATTGAGATTATCTGTACACAAACATCTTACAGCAGGGTTATTTGTTGATGATGAATATTTACTAAGTTTAAATATTTATCTAGTTACCTTGCTTTGCATAATTAATATTTAATGATTTTTTAACCAATATTTTAATTTTTCCAAGCTGATAGTTATAGATTTTCTCGATTCTTCTGTTATAAATTTATTTTCAATTGCAATTTTCAATTCTTCTAAGATGTAATTGTATTGTTGGTCGAATCTTGATTTATTTTTAGAATTGAGACATTCTCTTAAATGTTTCAAATTAATCTCTAATTCTTCTACCTTATTTTTTGGTAGTCGCGATTTTATCAGTTCTATAAAATTTTTTATCTCGACATTTTCATCTATGACTGAGCTTTCATCTATTAAAAATCCACCTGAAATTTTTACGTTACGACCATTATCTAACTGTACTTCGTATTGTTTTTGAGTATCAAAATTACCAGTTACACGAGCAATTACTTTGCCATGCTCATTGGGGAATTCTGCTTTTTCAGTCAGAACCACGCGATCGCCCTTATCAAAACCCGTCGTAATCATTAGAGTACTTGAGTTGAACTACAAACAAAACTCCATCACCATACTCGGCGATTCCAGATAAATTCAAGTACTCTAATTTTGCTAAACTACACGGCTTAGTATAGCAAGGGACTGGTGACTGGGGACTGGTGACTGGGTGAAAAGTCTTTTGATGTCTAAGTTTTATCGTCTGTTAATGTCTTAACCAACTTGGCTGTTACTATATATACCTACTCTTGCTTTCTTTCTGCTATCCTCAACTTGGCCGATCGCGATCGCGGATTCTGACTAATTTCCTCTTCAGTCGCAGTAATTGGCTTTTTCGTCAAGACTTTTAATAAAGGTGAATTTCTCAAACTATGTTTCACCAAACGGTCTTCTAAACTGTGAAAACTGATAATCACAATTTTGCCGCCAGGTACAAGGGCGTTTGGTGCTTTATCTAAAAAAGTTTCTAAGGATTTTAGCTCATCGTTGACGGCAATTCGCAGAGCTTGAAAAACACGAGTAGCCGGATGAATTCTACCATAACGGTATTTGGGGGGAACACAACCAGCGATCGCTTCGGCTAACTCAACAGTCGTGTGAAACGGACGCCGTTCGATGATGCGTCTAGCAATGCGCCGCGATAATCTCTCTTCACCGTAGTGAAAGAAAATGTCTGCTAATTCGGCTTCATCCCAATTATTAATTACATCAGCAGCGGTTAGCGATCGCCCCCGATCCATTCGCATATCCAAATTCCCAGCTTGGCGAAAACTAAAACCCCTCTCTGGCTGGTCTAAATGGTAAGAACTCACCCCCAAATCCGCAAGGATACCATCGAAAGTGTTAGGGGGAAACTTGTAGGCAGCAAAATTGCTATGAATGAATTGTACGCGAGCGTTAAACTCAGCTAAGTTCTTCTGCGCTGCTGCTAAAGCATCCTCATCTTGGTCAATTGCTGTTACTCGCACATCCGCAGCAGCTTCTAAGATTAGGCGACTGTGACCCCCACCGCCTACCGTCGTATCGAGATAATGACCTCCTGGAGATACCGCTAGACCTGCGATAACCTCTTGCGGTAACACTGGGAGATGGGAAAATATCGGTTCTTCAATAGCTAGCTGACCATTCATGAGACTTAGGGCAAAAAACCACAGATGAACTTTAATTATGTATTCTTTTGCTTGTGTCTTTGTATGTTCCTATTAAAAAAGAGCTTTTGAACGTTCAATACATACACAAAGTGAAAATAGCTCAAAATCCTGTTTAAAAAGGGAATTTAGGTAAACTTATTTTTGATATATTACGAATAACTTTTTAAACATCCTCTGGCTTAAACAATATTTAGTGCTATTTTTTACATCTGCTTTTATCGATCATTGAATTAGCTGATGTAAAAAATCACAAGTCCATCGCCATTCTTTAAAAGACGCATATTCTTTTACTACATCGCCACTTTGCGTATCTTATTGAGTAATTAGCGATCGCATTATTCTCCATGTCCGCTTATCCCAGCGCTATGAGATAAAAAATTCTGGTGCCTTAATTAAGTGCATATCTAGCTTCCATATAATAGTTGAAGAAGTGCAACAAAATGAAACATCAAGTAAAATCCCTCCTCTGTCACCCCCCTCTCAAACTTACCCCTGTATGGGCAATACATGTAGAGGAGTTTCTCTAAAAGTATTGCCCCTAAAAGGCTGTCAAATAGAAATTGACAGGTTCGGGCTGATGTCAGGATATGGGAAAATTTTATTCTCCGCGTCCTTGCGTTTCCCCAACCCCGCTTCAATCCCTGACAGACCTTAACTTGGTATGACAGACAAGATAAATTGGGTCTAGTTGGCATCTTAGCGGTTCGATTCAAAATTGTCACAACGGGAGAACACTAAATCTATGACCAGAATAGAAACCCGCACTGAACCGATGGTGCTAAATATGGGGCCACACCACCCTTCAATGCACGGGGTTCTGCGGCTAATTGTCACCTTGGATGGCGAGGATGTCGTTGACTGCGAACCGGTTATTGGCTACCTGCACCGGGGAATGGAAAAAATTGCTGAGAACCGCACTAACGTTATGTACGTTCCATACGTTAGTCGCTGGGACTACGCTGCGGGAATGTTCAACGAAGCCGTCACCGTCAACGCGCCAGAAAAGCTAGCAGGCGTAGCTGTCCCCAAACGCGCTAGTTACATCCGCGTCATCATGCTGGAGTTGAACCGCATCGCCAATCACTTGCTGTGGTTTGGCCCCTTCCTCGCTGACGTTGGCGCTCAAACTCCCTTCTTTTACCAATTCCGGGAACGGGAGATGATTTATGATTTGTGGGAAGCTGCCACAGGTTACCGGATGGTGAATAATAACTACTTCCGCGTTGGTGGCGTGGCAGTAGATTTGCCTTATGGCTGGGTAGATAAGTGTGTAGAATTCTGCGATTATTTAATACCCAAAATTGATGAATACGAACGCTTGGTAACTGATAACCCCATCTTCCGGCGGCGTGTTGAAGGTATCGGCACTATCACCCGTGAAGAAGCTATTAACTGGGGACTTTCTGGCCCCATGTTACGCGCATCCGGCGTGAAATGGGATTTGCGGAAAGTAGACCATTACGAATGCTACGACGATTTCGACTGGGATGTGCAGTGGGAAACTGCCGGTGATTGCTTTGCCCGTTACGTGGTGCGGATGCGGGAAATGCGCGAATCTGTGAAGATTATTCGCCAAGCAATCAAAGGACTTCCTGGCGGCCCTTACGAAAATCTCGAAGCCAAGCGCCTAGCCGCAGGTAAAAAATCTGAGTGGGACGCTTTTGATTATCAGTACATCGGTAAAAAAGTTTCCCCCACCTTCAAAATTCCCAAGGGTGAAATCTACGCCCGTGTAGAAAGCGGCAAAGGTGAACTTGGGATTTATTTGGTAGGCGATGATAACGTCTTCCCTGCACGCTGGAAAATTCGCGCTGCTGACTTCAACAACCTCCAGATTCTCCCACATTTACTGCGGGGGATGAAAGTTGCCGATATCGTTGTGATTCTCGGCAGTATTGACGTGATTATGGGTTCTGTAGATAGGTAAAAAATATCTATCTAAGTACTTTTTAGAGCAGTTGTATCATGGTGCAACTGCTCTTTTTTTTATGGCATGGATGGAAGAAAGACCTAACCCCCAGCCCCTTCCCTACAAGGGAAGGGGAGCAAGATGCAAAGCCTCTCTCCTTTTAGGCTACGGTGTACACACAAGTCTTCTAGATTTGCCTCCCAGACTTTTGATCCCCCCAACCCCCCTTTTTAAGGCAGGGCTGTTTCATTCGCTCAGATTAGTATTTTGTCAAGAGTATCAGCCAGAAATTTTAGTGAGTCGGCAATCGAAAAATTACTGTTTTAAGCAGGAAATTTAAGTGCGATCGCCTGGTTCTTGAGAAAATTAAGTTGTTGAACTAGCTGATTTTTTTGATTGATACGCTTGTAAATTATGGACTTTTAGGGAATGAAACAGCCCTGCCTTTTTAAGGGGGGCAAAAACTTCTCAAAGTCCTCCTTTTTAAGGAGGATTTAGGAGGATCTACGAGGATTTTGGTTTCCTACAGAGATGTGTGTACACCGTAGCCTAAAAGGAGAGAGGTTAGATTATCTTGCATTTAAACGACGTTCAGTAATCTGGCTGGAAAAATTTTTTACTCATATAACATAGGTACGAAATATTTATGAGTTTCAAATAATGCCCCGCATTTTTGACAACATTGATTTACAACTGCTGCCGATTTTACGAGAAACTCTCAAAGTATCTTATCGCGCAGACTTTTGCGTTGGCTACTTTAACCTCAGAGGTTGGCGAAGAATTGATGATTTAATCGAACAGTATGTTGGTGGTGAAAATGCTTGTTGTCGTTTGCTAATTGGGATGCAAAGCTTACCCAGCGATGAAGTTCATGCAGCGTTTAGCCTTGTTAGTGGTGATGGAAGGATTGACAATAGTGCCATCGTGCGGTTTAAAAAACGTATGGCGGCGGAATTTCGTCAGCAGTTAACTATCGGTGCGCCGACTAATCAAGATGAAGCGGGGTTGCGGCGGTTAAGTCATCAGTTAAAAAGTCAGAAGGTAATTATTAAACTGTTTTTGCGCCATTCTCTCCACGCCAAGTTATATCTTGTGCATCGCAATGACCCTAATACTCCAACTGTAGGATTTTTGGGTAGTAGTAATTTAACCCTTCCCGGATTGGCAAAACAAGGGGAGTTGAATGTTGATATTTTAGACCACGATGCTTGTAATAAACTGCAAAAGTGGTTTAGCGATCGCTGGCAAGATTACGGTTGTGTAGATATTTCCCAAGAATTAGCAGAAATTATCGATCGCAGTTGGGCTAGAGACGAGTTAGTTTCGCCTTACTACATTTACCTGAAGATAGCTTACCACTTATCCCATGAAGCGATCGCCGGACTTTCTGAATTTCGTATCCCCCGCGAATTTAACAACTTATTTGACTTCCAAAAAGCCGCCGTACAGCTAGCAGCACGTCATGTAACTAGGCGTGGTGGCGTATTAGTCGGTGATGTGGTCGGTTTGGGCAAAACTCTAGTTGGAACCGCCCTTGCCAAGATATTACAAGAAGATTGTTATTTAGAAACACTGATTATTTGCCCAAAAAACCTAGTTTCAATGTGGCAAGAATATAAAGATAACTATCGATTACTTGCCGAAATTATGCCAATTAGTCAAGTACAAAATAAATTACCAACACTGCGGCGTTACCGAGTTGTATTAATAGATGAAAGTCATAATTTACGTAACCGCGAAGGTAAACGTTATCGAACAATAATAGAATATATTGCAGCTAACGAAAGCAAATGTATTTTATTATCTGCAACTCCTTACAATAAAAGTTATCTTGACCTTTCCGCCCAACTGCGGTTATTTGTACCAGAAGACCAAGATTTAGGATTAAGACCAGAAGCTTTAATTAATGAACTGGGTGGCAGTTCTGTAGGAGAATTAGAGTTTATTAGAAAGCATCAATGTTCCGTCCGTTCTTTAGCAGCCTTTGAGAAAAGCGAACACCCTGATGATTGGCGAGAATTGATGAAGCGTTACATGGTGAGACGAACTCGTTCATTTATTAAAGAAAATTATGCCCACACAGATGAAACAGGGCGGAAATATTTAGAATTTTCTGATGGGAGACGTTCTTATTTTCCCCAGCGTTTACCTCGTAGTCTCAAGTTTCCTTTAGAAGGTTCTAGCACAGACTTTTATGCTCGTCTTTACTCTGAGTTAGTAGTAGAAGTCATTAATCAACTAAATTTACCGCGTTATGGGCTAGGGAATTATATTATTGCTAAACCCAAACAGCCGCCTACAGACACCGAACAACGTTTTATTAATAGCTTATTTCGTAGCGGTAGGAGGTTAATGGGGTTTTCGCGCACTAATTTATTTAAACGTTTAGAAAGTAGCGGTATTGCTTTTATCCAATCAATTGAACGCCATATTTTACGGAACTTCATTTATTTATATGCCTTAGAACAAGGGCTTGATATTCCGATTGGAACTCAAGAGGCTGAGTTATTAGACACGAGAAATAATGATGAAGATGCCGATTCTGTAGCAGCAGCTTTGTTTGATACAGAAACGGAAGATGATGATTTTGACCTAACCCCCCAACCCCCTTCCCTACGAGGGAATGGGAAGAATTCAAAGCCTCTCTCCTTGCAGGATAGAGGTTTGGAGAGAGGTTTTTCAGATTATGTTTTTCGTCAAAGGGCAGAATCAATTTATCAAGAATATACAACCCGATATCAACGAAGATTTAAGTGGCTACGTTCTACACTTTTTGATATAAAAAAGCTCAAACGTGATTTGCTAGAAGATGCCAAAGCACTGATTAATGTACTTCAAGAGTGTGGCGAGTGGAACCCTCAAAAAGATGAAAAGTTTGCAGCCTTAATTAAACTGTTAACAGAAACTCATGCCCAAGATAAAGTACTAATTTTCACCCAGTTTGCTGATTCAGTCCGCTATCTTGTAGAAAATTTACAGTTGAGTCATATTACTAATGTTGCAGGAGTCACAGGACAAGCTAAAGACCCGACAGTAATCACGGGAAGATTTAGCCCTGTGAGTAATGGAAAACAAGAGCAAATTTCATCATCAGAAGAGTTGCGAATTTTAATAGCTACTGATGTTTTGAGTGAAGGTCATAATTTGCAAGACTGTGCAATTATCGTCAATTGGGATTTACCTTGGGCAATTATTCGCTTAATTCAACGCGCCGGACGGGTAGACCGCATTGGACAAAATGCTGATAAAATTCTCTGTTATTCTTTTTTACCAGCCGAGGGAGTAGAACGCATTATTAATTTGCGCGGACGACTCCGCAAACGACTGCAAGAAAATGCTGAAGTGGTGGGAACCGATGAAGCTTTTTTTGAAGATGATGATGCACGAGTAATTCTTGATTTATATAACGAGAAATCTGGAATTTTAGATGGCGAAGAAGATACAGAAGTTGATTTGACTTCAGAAGCATTTCAAATTTGGAAAAAAGCCACTGATGCTAATCCAGGTTTGAAAAAAATTATTGAAGAAATGCAAAATGTAGTTTATTCTACCCGCGCCCATACTCCCCAACCCGTGCAACCAGAGGGTGTATTACTTTATATGAAAACTACCGAGGGAAATGATTCTTTGATTTATGTTGACCGCGATGGAAATAGCGTTACTCAATCACAATTAGCAGTTCTTCGGGTAGCGGCGTGTGAAGAATCTACCCCAGCGATACCTAGAGACAAACAGCATCACGAGTTAGTAAAAAAGGGTGCCGAATTGATTGCTGAAGAAGAGAAAAATGCAGGTGGTCAATTAGGACGACCATCAGGTGCTAGGTTCCGCAGTTATGAACGATTGAAAAGTTATGTTCAAGAAATGAAAGGAACGCTATTTGTTAGTGAAGAACTTTTAAAAGCAATTGATGAAATTTACCGTTATCCTTTGCGACAGTCAGCTATTGATACTCTCAACCGTCAACTAAGAAGCGGTATTAATAATCAGCAGTTAGCTGAGTTAGTAGTGGCGCTAAGAATGGATGACCGTTTGTGTATTGTCACAGAAGAATTGGAGAAGCGAGAACCTCAAATTATTTGTTCGCTGGGGTTATTTTGTAATTCGTAATTTCTCATTAAGGCAATAGACGCGATAAATCGCCGTTTATACAATAATTACCCCTTTGTAGAGACATCTTGCCCGCCCGGACGGGTGAGGACACCCATCCCACAATAAAATTTATTGCAACATTTTAGCCCAATACGGTTCAGTTAAGGATTTTTGGGATAACCATAGGCCTGTAGAGACGTTGCAATGCAACGTCTCTACATTGTTCGCAGGATAAAGGTTTTAATCTTATCTGAACCGTATTGCATTTTAGCCTTGACACACTACTACTGGCGGCTCCTCCTTTTGCTTGCGGAAAACACCAAAATGAATAAGTAGAAGCTCCTTTTAAGTCAGTGAAAGCTGCTTTTGCTTGCGGAAAACACCAAAATGAGTAAGTAAAAGCTTCTTTTAAGTAAGTAAAAGCTGCTTTTGCTTGTGGAAAACACCAAAATGAGTAAGTAAAAGCTCCTTTTGAGTCAGTAAAAGCTTATTTTAATTAAGCATTTCAGTATTTTTATAAAATAATCGGGCATTTTTATAAAGCAATTAGGCATTTTTATAAAGTAATCGGTAAATATATCTGACGATTAAAAAATCACGCCTATACAAACAAAGGTAAGGCTCAGAGATATCGAAAACTTTTCAGTAATATCTCTGAACCGTAAGTAAGGGTAAAGGATTTATAAAGTATCAAAAGCATGGTTAAAATTTAACTTCTATAAAAAGAGTTTCTTCAAGTCCGCCAGCGCAGACTTAATTTTTAGAGCCACAGATTTATTTTCTGAATGGCAAAATTACCATGTCTTGTTTTTATTTTCTAAGCATGGTAAATTATGTCTCTGAATTTTCAAAGAACCCGCGATTTACTCAATAACTTTCAATTTAGCGATCTATTTATAGAAGAATTAGGTTGGTCTAAACCTTCCAGACAAAAACCTGTAAGTTTAAAACTTGAGAATAACACGTATCGATACCAAAAAATTGCTGAACTTTCAGGCGTTGCAATCTTTGAAGTCAGCGCAGCAGATGGGAATATACCAGAGGCGAAAGTTAGAAATGCTATTCATCAAGAAGTTACTAAACTCATTAATGAAAATCTCCTAATTTTTATTACTGAAGAACGCACACGTAGTCTTTGGTATTGGGTGAAACGAGAAGGAAGTAAAAGCTACATTCGTGACCATTTATATGTGAAAGGTCAACCAGGAGACTTATTTTTAAGCAAACTTGGTTCTTTAGTTATTGATATTACTGAATTAGAACATGGTGAACCGACGGTTGTCGAAATTGCCTATAAATTACAACGTGGTTTTGATGTTGAACCAGTAACTAAGAAATTTTACAAGGAATTTCAGGAACAACACCAGAAGTTTTTGCTGTTTGTTAAAGGAATTGATAACGAGACAGATAGACGTTGGTACACATCGGTAATTCTGAATCGCCTGATGTTTGTTTATTTTCTCCAGCGTAAGGGTTTTATTGATAATAAAGATTTAAATTATCTGCAAAATAAGCTAGAACAAAGCAAACAAAAAGCTGAAAATCATTTTTATGACGAATTTCTCAAGGCTTTGTTTTTTGAAAGCTTTGCTAAACCTGAGATTGAACGCGATTTATCTGTACAAGAATTGGTAGGAAAGGTTAAATACCTGAATGGTGGACTATTTCTCAAGCATCATATTGAAGATAAATATGATATTTTTATAGTTGATGAAGCGTTTGAGCAAGTTCTAGATTTATTTGCGCGTTATTCTTGGAATCTGGATGATACGCCGGAAGGTAAAGATGACGAGATAAACCCTGATGTGTTGGGTTATATTTTTGAGAAATACATTAATCAAAAAGCTTTTGGAGCCTATTATACTAGACCGCAAATTACAGAATATCTCTGCGATCGAACTATCCACAAATTAATTGTAGACCGCGTAAATGATGCGCTATCTGATAAGTATAAGCGATTTGAGGATATCAATGAACTTCTGATTAAACTGGATACAAATGTTTGTCGTCTATTAATGGAAGATATTCTTCCTAATTTATCAATTCTTGACCCAGCTTGCGGTTCTGGTGCTTTTCTTGTGGCGGTGATGAAGACGCTAATTCAAGTTTATAGTGCGGTTTTTGGGACAATTAAGTTAATGGGAGATGCTACTCTCAAGGAGAAACTTGAAAATATAGAAAGTTCCCATCCATCACTACCTTATTTTATCAAAAAGCGGATTGTTTCTGATAATCTCTATGGTATAGACATCATGGAGGAAGCAACGGAAATTGCGAAACTGCGCCTTTTTTTAGCTTTGGTTTCTTCTGCTGGTTATGTTGAAGAGTTAGAACCATTGCCTAATATTGATTTTAATATTATGGCGGGGAATTCGTTAATTGGTTTAATTCGGGTAGATGAAACAGCTTTTGATGCAGTGGGAAATTCACTACAAGGAAATCTATTACAATCTTTAGCCGCAGATAATTATAAGAAAATTCTCGAAGAAAAGAATAAGTCTGTTGATTTGTACAAAAAACACGCTTTTTTACCTAAAGCATTACCCGATACAGATACACCTCAAGATACTCGATTGATACACATCCGCAAAAATATTGAACAACTAAACAAAAAATCGCAAGAAAAGTTAAATCTTTTGCTGTTGGATGAGTTTAGTAAGCGTTTGGGTATCAAGTATGAGGAAGTTCAGTTAACTGGAAAATCACAAAAGCGTGTTTTGAAGGTTGAGGATATTGCAGCTTTAAAGCCGTTTCACTGGGGTTATCATTTTGATAAGGTTTTAGAACGCGGCGGTTTTGATGCGATTATTACTAATCCACCGTGGGAAGCTTTTAAGCCAGATGCTAAAGAATTCTTTGCACAGCATAATGATTTGGTGACAAAGAAGAAGATGGATATACATTCTTTTGAAGAAACCAAAGACAAGCTATTGCAAGATAAAGAGATTGCAAATGCATGGTTGAAATACAAAAGCAAGTTTCCTCATGTAAATCTTTATTATCGTTCATCTAGGCAATATCAAAACCAAATTTCTATTGTTAATGGTAAGAAGTCAAAGACAACAGATATTAATTTGTATAAGCTTTTTTTAGAACAATGTTTTAATTTATTAAAAACTGATAGTGAATGCGGTATTGTTATTCCTAGTAGTTTTTATAATGACTTAGGAGCTAAACAATTACGTGAAATGTTGTTTAGTCAAAGTAAAGTCACTGGGCTATTTTGCTTTGAAAATCGTAAAACAATTTTTGATAGTGTTCACCGTAGCTTTAAATTTGTTGTTCTTACTTTTGAAAAAGGCGGTAGCACTAAAAATTTTCCTGCTGCTTTTATGCGCCATGATGTTCAGGAATTACAAAGATTTCCAAGTGACGACAGTATCTCAATAAGCCTTGAGCTTATACGCCGCCTATCACCTGACTCGCTTTCTGTAGTAGAGTTTAAAAATGAAATAGACTTCCGTATTTCTGAGAAAATGACCAAGTTTCCGTTACTAGGTGAGCAAATTAAAGATAAGTGGAATCTTTCGTTAGGCCGTGAATTCCACATGACTGATGATAAGAATTTATTTAAGTCATATTCAAAGAGTAGATTACCACTCTATGAAGGTAAAATGATTCATCAATTTACTCACCTATATGCCGAACCGAGATTTTGGGTGGATGAACAGGACGCGAGAAAAGCTTTATTAGGAAAGAAGAAAAACGACAATGGTCAATTATTAGACTATCAATCCTATCGGCTTTCATACCGTGCAATAGGAAGGAGTACGGATGCTAGAACTTTGATTGGAACAGTCCTACCCCAAAATGTTTTTTCTGGTAATTCTCTTAATATTGCGTCACCAACTCAAAATAATAAATCTACAGTATTTATTAGTGCTGTATTGAATAGCTTTTGTGTCGATTTTGCATTACGTCAACAGGTATCTGCAAACATTAATATGTTTTACATCTACCAGTTACCCGTCCCACGTTTAACAAAAAACGATCGCTATTTCAACGACATTGTACAACGCGCCGCCAAACTCATCTGCACTACACCAGAATTTGACGAACTCGCGCAAGAAGTCGGTTTAGTTTCCCATCAACAAGGCGTTACCGACGAAACAGAACGCGCCAAACTCCGCGCCGAACTCGATGGAATGGTAGCACACCTTTACGGTTTAACCGAAGATGAATTTAGCTACATCCTTACAACATTTCCTATTGTGAATGCAAGCGTTAAAGAAGCAGCATTAGAAGCTTACCGTAACTTTGCCCCAATGTTTGGAGAATTACAAACAGTTGCATTAACTCATTAAAGCAAAGATAGCTGGCAATACGCTTGGGTTAATGACTACTGGTAAAAAATTTTGGGTTTTTGAGACGCGATAAATCGCCGTCTCTACAAGTGTTTTGGTTTTATCTGAACTCTATTGACATCGCTGGCGGTTATAAATCGATGGAACATGAAGGTTTTTAACTAAATTGATAATTTTCTGTAACTAGGAATACAAACTGACTTATTATTCGATTAATGGTGTCTAGATCCCCGACTTCTCAAAGAAGTCGGGGATCTAAAGAGGGGATCTAATCTGCGAAATTGCAACTTCTTAAGAATTTCTTTCAAATTCACAGAAGAGGTTTAGTAGTATTGGGTTCTGGTAAAATTGAATTGCTGCTATAAATGCAACAAGGTATTTAAATAAGGTCTAATAAATTACTATATAAATTCGACAGTATTTACTTAGTCGTAATTTTAAAGCCGTGCAAATTCATCGTAACTCAGAATCTCACCATCGGCGCGATCGCCGCGAACAGGGTTTAGAAAAATTGCTCAATCGCCTTGTCATCAGGATACAGCGCGATGAGTTAGTGCGGCAAACAACCAATCAACTCAGAGAATTACTTGAGGTCGATCGCGTTGTTTTGTATTATTTTTACGGGCAGTGGCAAGGGCAGGTAACTTTTGAATCTTTGAGTTCTCCAGAATTTTCAATACTTGGTTCCACGGGGCCAGATAATTGTTTTAACGACGAGTATGCTGGTTTATATTTGGCAGGACGGATAAAAGCGATCGCTGATATTGAATTAGAGCCAATGGAGTCTTGTCACCGAGATTTTCTCCGCAGTATGCAAGTTCGCGCCAACCTAGTTGTACCAATTTTGATACCTAGAGGATTATGGGGATTGTTAGTAGCGCATCACTGCCAAGGGCCTCATCATTGGTCACAATTAAATATGGAAATGATGCAAACAGCAGCGCAAGCTCTAGCAGCAGACCATAATATTCTCGAAAGTTAAGCTACTGTGCATTCAAATGGCATACAGTTTAAGTAGCAAATATATTCACCAGCACTGATTCTCTAAATAAGGAGAAAAAACTGTGAAATTTGGTTACACGGTAATCTGGGTAGACGATGTAGTTAAGACCGTTGAGTTTTACGAAAAAGCATTTGGTCTGGTTCGTCGCACCCTTCACGACCAGGGACACTTTGTCTGGGCTGAAATCGAAACCGGAAACACCACATTAGCTTTCTCCTCCACCACCGAAGCACAGAAATTATTTCCCGGCGGCTTTCATCCCAACGAAGCGACAAAACCGCCGGCATTAATTCAAATCTCCTTCATCACTCCTGATGTTGGCGGCGCTTACATGAAAGCCATAGGAGCAGGAGCAAAACCACTAGATCCCCCGAAAACCCAACCTTGGGGACAAACAATAGCCCGCGTCCGCGACCTCAATGGCGTGCTGGTTTCCTTGGCGAGTGGATAGTAGCGATCGCTATTAAAATTGTTTTACAAGATTAATGTTTCGAGCTTTGCCTGTACTTCTTCTATTAAATCTTGTGCAACAGTTTCAACAAATTTTACCTTTCTAGCTCTCCAATCTAGTGTTTTAATTTGGTCAGACAACACAACTCCTTTTGTTTGCATTCCCTCAAGAAGAGGAACTTCAAAACTAAGCCCTTTTGGATTGCTAGTTATAGGGCAAACTAAAACCAAAGATGCCATTCGATTGTATTTAATTGGAGATATAACAAGAACGGGGCGGTAGCCAATTTGCTCCCGCCCTTGTTGTTGTAGTTCATTGTTTAGTGTCCTAGCAATTTCATCGAATGACATTCCTGAGGCTTGAAGGGTAAATGCACGCCGAATCGAATCAGCCGTAAACTGCTGTGCATTTCCAAATTCTAATTTGACAATATCTCCTCTGTCAGGAAAGTACTGATTAACTACCAATCTTCTTTCCCCACAGCATTACCGATATCAAATTCAGGATGAAATTGATCGGAAGTCATACCTTCAAGCAACTCATCAAGCGTATATTTTTTTCTTCTTTGTGGTGTAATTACAATACTGTTACCTTCCACACTAAAATTTATAGCTGTCCCTTCAGTTATGTCTGCTTGTTCAGCTACCGATCTGGGAATCCGAATAGCTAAACTGTTTCCCCATTTACCAATAAATGCTGTCATAGCTATCTCCAAATATTATGTTAGAGATCCACACGCCTAAAGTTCAAAAATTGGCAGCAAAAGGCTCTTAACAGTTTTTGCCTAATGTATATACTTTGAAGATACAAACTTATCCGGTGGGTGTCAACACTCGGTTGTAGATTTGGTGAGAAAATATGCCAGTAACTGCAAAGAGGCTTAATGGTTCTTAATACCTTTGGGTTACTTTATCTGCACTATCAGATTGAACCTTTCCATAACTAAAGGACAGGTTGCAATTTTTACACTTCGATTAAATTGATTGTGCTCTTGCCAAGCATTTATTATCTCTAGTTCGCAATCTCAAACCTCAAATTCTATGAATTCTAATCCTTTGCTGTGTGCAGCGATCGCTCATCATATCACCACCAGTCCGCAACAGCGAATTACTTTCGCCGAATTCATGGATATGGCGCTATATCACCCCGAACACGGTTACTATTCCAGCGATGCTGTGAAAATTGGCTTCCAAGGTGGTGATTTTTTTACCTCTCCCACCCTCAGCCCTGACTTTGGCGAATTACTTGCAGAACAATTTTTGCAAATGTGGGAAATTTTAGGGCGGCCTGTGCCGTTTTCTCTTGTAGAAATGGGAGCAGGTCAAGGACTCTTGGCATTGCATATCCTCAAGTATTACCAGCTACAATACCCGGATTTTTTTACTGCTTTGGAGTATGTAATTGTTGAAAAGTCGCCAACATTAAGGCAAGAACAGCAACAACGCTTACAAGATTTGCCCGTGCGTTGGTGCAATCTAGAGGATATCCCATCAAATGCGATCGCTGGCTGTTTTTTTTCTAATGAGTTAATCGATGCCTTCCCAGTCCATCAATTCACCCTCGAAAACGGGGAACTGCGAGAAATTTATGTGACAACACATAGGGATGAGAAAGAAACCAATGCCCCATGCCCAACATTTATCGAAGTCACAGGAGAACTTTCTACGCCTCAACTAGCTGATTATTTCGACTTAGTGGGAATCGATTTAACCTCAGGTGCATACCCAGATGGTTACCGCAGTGAAATTAATTTAGCTGCTCTTTCCTGGTTGAGTATAGTAGCAGACCGCTTGCAGCGCGGCTATGTGCTAACAATTGATTATGGTTACCCTGCTACTCGTTACTATAATCCCAGGCGATCGCAAGGAACGCTACAGTGCTATTACCAACACCGTTTCCATGACAACCCTTATATCAATATCGGACAACAAGATATCACTGCCCATGTTGACTTTACAGCTTTGGAACGTTGGGGCGATCGCTGCGGTTTAAAAAACGTTGGTTTTATCCAGCAAGGATTATTTTTGATGGCGCTGGGATTAGGGGAACGAATTGCTGGTATTTCCTATCAAAAGCAACCCCTCTCACAATTACTACAGCGACGGGAAGCACTACATCAGCTTTTAGATCCCACTGGGTTGGGTGGTTTTGGAGTCTTAATTCAGAGCAAAAATCTCCAAAAAACAGAAATTTCTCAACCACTAAAAGGATTGACTCTGCCAGAGTAAATCTGAATTTGAAAAGTTAAAACTCTATTTAAGAATGCAGTATTAGTTTTATTTGGACTAGCATAGCAGTGATTAGTGTAAAGTTAAACACAATTGGAAAGTAACAATTATGTCAGCCCATGACCTATTAATGTTAGTAACACTACTTACCCCAGGTATTTTGCTTTCAGTTTTGATTATGGTGACTTTTGCCGCTGGTGGGTGAAGCGATCGCTGTTTACTGATAACTGATAATACTGTTATTTTGCACTATTATCGATAACTGGGTAGGCATTGCCAATACAAAATCAGGCAATGTCCATCCAAATAAAATTGCGATCGCTTAACTACTGCAAGATGTCACAATAGACACGCAAATTTGACGAAGGATTAGGCCTACGCTGTACCAAAAGGAACGTAAAAATGAAGGTGGCATTTCTGGGAACTGGACTGATGGGACTACCAATGGCTCAAAGGTTATTAGCCGCAGATATACAGCTAGTTGCCTATAATCGCACCCCGGAAAAATTAGCACCACTACAAGCAGCTGGGGCTGAAATTGCCACACATCCCCGCCACGCCATTCATGCTGCTGAGTGCGTAATCCTCATGCTTACTAATGCGCCAGCCATCTATAATGTGTTGCTTTCAGATACAGCTTGGCAAACTCTGAAAGGGCGCACCATTATTCAAATGGGAACAATTACTTCCACTGAAAGCCGAGAAATTAGAGATGCAGTAGTTGGAGGTGGCGGTGAGTATATAGAAGCGCCTGTGTTAGGAAGCATCCCCGAAGCAAAAGCTGGCAAGTTAATTGTTATGGTAGGCGCAGAGCCAGAACAATATCAACGTCACTTGAAATTACTGGAAAATTTTGGGACAGAACCTTTACTTGTCGGCCCTGTGGGAACTGCGGCGGGGCTGAAATTGGCACTCAATCAACTAATAGCTTCCCTAACAACTAGCTTTGCTCTGAGTCTGGCTTTTGTCCAACGTCAAGGCGTCGATGTAGATGTGTTTATGCAAATCTTACGCGACAGTTCGCTTTATGCGCCTACTTTTGACAAAAAGCTACAACGGATGTTGGATGGCAATTTTGCCAATCCTAATTTCCCCACAAAACACTTACTCAAAGATACAGAATTGTTTATCTCAGAAGCAAAATCTTTGAGTTTAGATCTCAGCAGCATTAAAGGAGTGCGACAAATCTTGCAAACGGCTGCGAAAATGTCATTTGCTGATGATGATTATTCATCATTATTTGCTGTGATTAAAGAATGGGGAGAAGCGATCGGTGATTGAGCATTAAGAATTGAGCATTGGTCATGGAGCAAGCAGGGTATGGGGAAACGGAAAGGGCTATGGTTCGACCCTTCTCTACGAGAGGCTTCGCCAACGACAAAGCTCAGGACAGGCAAGCTCACTAACCGGGGAAAAGGGGAAAGATTAAATTTATTCCTTTTCCCTTTTCCCTTTAACCTTTTGCCCTGCTCCCTGCTCCCTAATATTCCTTGAAAAAGTGTTTCTGAACTTAAGAGGCTTTCACACCTATTGCCTGTTCCCTGGTATAGACAATCATTGACCAATAGTAGTCGTTGATGGCGACGATTCTGGGGACTCTGGTGGCGGCGAAGGTTCTGGTCGAGGAGGATTGAGAAATTCCTGCCAAGTTCTAATTTGGTCTTGTGCAGCATTGTAAGCCGCACTACCGCGAGGAATGGACTTGGCAATCTGAATGCCTCTGGGAATATCAGACTGACCTTGAGTACGTGCTATGTCTAATAATTGCTGACTCCATTGGTCAATGGCGAGATTGGCATCCATACGTAAGATGCTATTATTTGAAACCCGATCTGCTAACCGTATTGCCTCAACCAAGGCTTCTGGCGTAGCAGCCGCCGCAGTTTCCTGGGCTTGTCTCCAGGTTTCTTTGGTGCGAATTTGCCCTTGCCAATCATCAATAGAAGCTTGGGCTTCGCTAGCAAGTGCCCTTCCTGACGATGCAATTTGCCCAGCTGCGCTAATAGCGGCGGGTAAATTTCCACTCAAAGCCAGTTCCCGTGCTCTATCTAAGTAAGGTTGGTCTTCGATTCGCTGGATTTTTGCTACCCAAGCGCCAATTTTTCTGCGTGCTTCTGGGTATAACGCACGACCTCTACGGATTTGGCTAGCTTGGTCGATCGCGGCTTGCAATGAGTTAATATCGTCAAATATTGCTATCTGTTCGGCGCGTTCCAAGTAAGGTTGGTCTTCGATTGTCTCTACTTGGGCACGCCAACGACTTATTTCTTCCCTAGCTTCTGTGCCTCTGGGGTTACTAGCAGGGATGAGTTGCACTTGAGCGATCGCTGCTGTTAAATTATTGACTGTTCCTTGGCTAGCCAATACTCTGGCTTTTTCCAGATGGGCAACATCTTCAATTTCCAACTGCCAACGAGCAATTAACTGCTGTGCTTCCTCATATACTGGTCTTGAAGGATCGATTTGTTGTGCTTGGGCAATCGCAGCTTCTAAACCAGAAATATTACCTAACCAAGCACTTCTTTTAGCGTCAGCTATGGCGATAAAGTCATCTGTTTCGGCTTGTAGCTTGGCACTTTCGGGAATTTGTCTAGCAATATCCAGTGCTTCATCAGCATCTCGCTTCTCTAACTTCGCCTGTGCCAACTCCAACATTTTACGTCCAAATGCCGGAATCGCCTCCTGAGCTTTTTGGTATAGGTAACTTTCCTGACCGATGGACTCGGCTAGCTTGATAGCTTCTAGTAAATTATCAACAACTTGGCTTCTTGCTAAAATTTCGGCTTTTCCTAACCTATCGCCATCTTCACGGGCAGTGGCGATGAGTTTATTCAATTGGTCGTATTTAGTACTCGTCCAGTATTGATTGTCTATGCGTAACATTCTGGCACTGAGCATGAACGCCGATTGCCAGCGGCGTTCCCGGACTTCAGCGATGGCATTGTTGTAAATGCTTTCTGCCTTCGACCAAGTTGTTTGCCATTTGTCAATTTGCTCGTCTACTAATTTATAAGCCGCGAGATCTTCCGGTATCTTACGAGCAGTAGCGATCGCTTCTTCTAAATTCCCTGATTGAAAACTCGCATCGGCTAACTGTAAAATATCCCGCGACCATTCTTCTGTAAAACGATCAATTTCTGCATGTAACGGGTGATTTTCTGGTAATTCATTCACCAGAGCGATCGCTTGCAGCAGGTCATTCACCGTATTTTTAGAAGCCGCCAATTGAGCGCAGTGCAACCGCACCGAGGCACTAGCTAGAGGCCAGAAAATCGATGGGCAATTAGGGGCAGCTGGTAACTTCAGCAGCATTGCCGTTGCTAAGAATGCCACGCTACCAGGAATCAAAGTTAGCAGTAACGACCAGAATATCCAACTTCTCATCCAGCGTGGCAATTTCCGAGAACTTTTACTGGCTTGGGTAGTTTCTTGTGAATGACTATCTTTGCCAACGGAATTGTTTTTTTTTCGCCGCTTCACTGACTTAGAGCTAGAACCAGTACCTGGGACATCAAGTGGTTTTTCACCGAATTGCTCTGTTCGGGATAATCTGGTATTTTGATCTGGCTCTCTTGCTCTGGCTCCTGACCAACTGTCTGGAATATCCCGCTCTGTCATCTCTCACACCAAAATAATTGAATAGCTTTCTGTTTTAAATCGATAATTCCATTGTTGCCATAGTAACTTTCTCATAATTAAAAAGCTACTTTTTCGATTATCTCTCTCCACAGATACCATTAAAACTCTCAAACTTCAGTGGTGTTTTATACTTTATCCTGAAATAGTAGATTCAGCCTGCAAATCAGCAATTAGCTGAGCTAAATGGTCGCTACTTGCCTGATAAACGTTGCCGCAAAAATCGCAAGTTGCTTCGGCACCATCATCTTTAATAATCATATCTTGCAGTTCCGCTTCTCCCAAAATTTTGAGTGCCCCCAAAACGCGATCGAAAGAACAACCGCAGTGGAAGCGGAGCATCTGCCTTTCGGGAAAGATTACTAGCCCCATATCTCCTAGTAAGTCGTTAAATATTTCAGGTAACGTTTTCCCAGCTTGCAACAATGGCGTAAAACCTGCTAAAGCAGCCACCCGTGATTCTAGCTTTTCTACTAGGGCTTCATCTCTTGCTGCTTTGGGTAACACTTGTACCAATAATCCTCCAGCAGCCGTTACTCCAGCTGCTCCCACAAACACACCCAAAACTAAAGCAGAAGGAGTTTGCTCGGAATTCACCAGATAATGAGCGACATCATCGCCAATTTCCCCAGAAACTAATTCCACAGTACTAGAGTAAGGGTAACCATAACCGACATCCCGGACAACATAGAGGAAGCCGTTACCCACTGCACCGCCAACATCTAGCTTACCTTTGGCATTGGGAGGTAATTCCACAGATGGATTCGCCACATATCCGCGTACCGTACCATCCAGACCTGCATCTACCAATATGCCACCCAAAGGCCCATCGCCTTTGATTCTGACATTGATCCTCGACCCAGTTCGCTTCATGCTAGAAGCCATCAACAAACCTGCCGCCATAGTCCGTCCTAATGCTGCCGTTGCTACATAGGAAAGTTTATGCCGCCCCCGTGCTTCTTCTGTTAAACGTGTGGTGATTACGCCTACCGCACGAATCCCACCTTCGGCTGCTGTTGCACGAATTAACTGATCCGCCATGAATAACCTTACATTTCTTAACAAGTCCACTTTTCTATTCTAAGTTCTGTGTTGGTACAAAAGTAACTTAGTGGGGCATGGGGAAGAAGCAGGGGAAAAGGTTAAAGGTTAAAGGGAAAAGGAATAAATTTAATCTTTCCCCTTTTCCCCGGTTGGTGAGCTTGTCGAACCATACCCCTTTCCCTTTCCCCATGTCCTGTTTGACCAATGACCAATGACCAATGACTAATGACTAAATTAGAAATAGCGATGTCTCAACTTTAGGTAATCCTGGAAAAATGCTGGGTAATTTTCAACAAAGCCAACTGCGAATCGAAATCGAAGCACCAACAGATGCAATTCATGACAGTCTAGTACATCCAGCGCAACTTGCAAAATGGCTTCTGGGGCAACGCTTTGCGCCAGGAATGCCAGAAGAATTGCTTCCTGGATTTGAATTTACTACCTGGACTGGGCCTGTTCCTATTCATCATCATGTGGATGTTGTCAAATCCAACTGCCTCCGTTTGCTGCTATCTGGAGGCATTGACGGCTTTCACGAATGGTACTGGGGAGAAGGTTGGGTGCAGTCCCGCTTGGAAGGAGTTTCAGTTTTGCCCTTGAATTTGGGTCAAACCTTAAGTTTGTTGAGTTTGCGTCAGTTTTTAGCAACTCAAAGACGTTGAATTAGGGATTGGGGATTGGGTATTAATTCTTCCTTACCGAGTCCCCAGTCCACAATCTTAATTTGTGGGCAATGATTAGCGATCGCACTTAATCTTCAGCATATAGCACCTGTTGGGCTGTTAATTTTAACTCTGAAAAAATTTTAGACTCAATACGTTGACTATCAACAAACTCTACTGGTTCGTATAATTCTTCAATTAATGTCAAGACAGTCACTTTGTTTGTTAATGGATCGACAATCCAATATTCTGGAATATTTAGAACGTTATACTCAACTCGCTTGGCTCGATAATCTACGGTCTTTGTTGATTCACTGACAACTTCCACCACTAATAATGGAGGTGGTTCGTTGAGTTCAATAATTGCCTCTCGATTTCGTAACTCTCGCCACTGAGACAATGGAATTACAACCACATCTGGAATTCTTGATGTCTCCCATCTACCAGCACGAGGAGAACGAATACCGATAACCATTTGTTTAGAAGTCAAATCCAAATTTTGCCGCAGAATTTCTGCTCGAAAGTTAACATTGATAAATTCAGTTACTGCACCATGTTGTCCACTTCCCAGGCTCATGGGAATTAGTTCTCCATTGACTAATTCGTAGCGGGTATCAGTGCCATCATCATAAGCCAGATACTCTTCAAAGGTAAGTCGTTTGGTAACTTCTGGAGTTGTGGTCATAGCATTATTTAAACCTGAAGCACCTGTTCAACGGTTAACTTCAATGGGAATAAGCGAGAAATTATTTGCTCAGATCCTCTATACTCAGCTTCTTTATAAACGCCATCCTCGTAATAGCAAAACGGTTAGTTTTGGGATAGCTATAGTCATTGCTGGCCGTTGCCAACTTTTACCTTGGTTTTATGACTAATACCGAACAATTCGCTTCTTCCACAACTTGACTGCTAACAGAACCCTGAACTATTCGCTTCATTCCTATCAATCCACGACTGCCAATTACGATCAATTCAGTTTTATATATGTTGGCAAGGCGAATAATCTCTTCAGCAGGATCGCCTGTTACTAGTTCTAAATCGCTTTTAACTGATAATTTTTCCTGATAAGATTGAAGTTGTTTTTCAATATGAAAATAAGAAAATGTTGGGGACTCTGACTGAGGGCGATCGGCAGGGAGTTCGATCTCTGACTCTGGCGTGGGAAATACATGGCAAAGAATAACCCTGGCGTCTTCGGAAAAAGCCAAATCATCTAAAGTCTGGATTACTCGTTCTGCAATTTCCGAACCGTCCAGAGCCACCAAAACAGTATTTAGCACCCCTTTCGTCTCCTAAAGAGTAAATCGTTATACAACACTTAGGCGGAGTTAAGCAGTGTATGAACTCTGTCTAACTTCCTCCTGATTGCATCCTGCTTGATGTTAGCAGTGTTGTCACTCACAAGTCCCCAGGCTTAAAATTGGATAGAACTTATGCCATTTCAGGTTGTATGTTTGGATTGAGAAACTTTGCTACTTTAATCCGTTATTTTCAGTCCTATTAAAATCTCTGGTTTTCTCGATTACCATGTAACAGGCAGGACTACTCTGAAAAGTTTTGTACAGCTTCTCAAACCTTAATTTTTTCGCTTGGTTTTTGCGTTATCACAAGTTTAACAAGTTTTGTCCAAGACAAAACATCGATAGTTGTCTAGTTTTATCTAACAATTTAGTTTCACTGACAACCTTTCCTCAGGAACTGGCGATCGCTAAAGCCCAACTTTTGCGGCAACTGCCATCACCAATGAAAGGCAGGGTAGCTAATGTTGTGCCTTAGCGTAGGTCACCGTAAGTATCGCTGCCCAAACTTTTAGTTGGAAGCTCAGAAAAAATTAAGCATTCCCAATCACTCTTCTAACTTAATTCGGCGTCGCACTGAATCAGCATGGGAAGGTAAGCCCTCTGCTGTTGCTAGCACATCAATGGCACTAGCCATATTTTCCAGTGCGGTTTGGGAGTATTGAATAATACTAGAGTGTTTGAGGAAAGTTTCAACCCCTAATGCTGAAGCATACCGAGCAGCACCAGAAGTGGGCAAGGTATGGTTAGGGCCTGCCAAATAGTCCCCTACTGCTTCTGGTGTCGAGTAACCTAAAAAGATTGCTCCAGCATGGCGAATCTGTGGTAGGAGTGCCCAAGGATCTTTGACTTCTAATTCTAGGTGTTCGGGGGCAAATTCGTTAGAGAGTTCCGCTGCTGCTGTCAAAGATTCCACAACGATAATCAAGCCGTAGTGAGCGATCGCTTTTTCTGTGTCTATTCGCCGTGGATGATCCACTAGCTGTCTTTCCAAAGCTACCTGCACGTTTTTTGCCAAAGCAGCATCCGTCGTCAGCAAAATCGCTGCCGCCATCGGATCGTGTTCGGCTTGGGCCAATAAATCAGCAGCTACATGCACTGGATTGGCAGTTTCATCGGCAATCACCAGCACTTCGCTAGGGCCTGCCAAAGAATCAATACCAACCGTGCCGTAAACAAGTTTTTTCGCTAGGGTGACATAAATGTTACCAGGCCCGGTAATCACATTCACTTTGGGAATTGTTTCTGTACCATAGGCTAAAGCGGCGATCGCTTGCGCCCCGCCAACGCGATAAATTTCTTGTACCCCAGCTTCTTGAGCAGCTACCAAAACTGCTGGGTTTATTGCACCTCCTGGGCCTGGTGGCGTTACCATCACTATGCGAGGTACAGCAGCAACATGAGCCGGAATTGCATTCATCAGCACTGTACTGGGATAGGCAGCGCGGCCGCCAGGTACATACAACCCCGCTCGATCTACTGGGGTGTAGCGTTTGCCTAGTACTACTTCATCATCGCCAAAGTGTACCCAGCTTTTCGGGACTCGCTGACGATGAAATGCTTCAATTTGGCGGCAAGCTAGCCGAATCGCCCCCATCAACTCCTTTGACACCTGTTGATAGGCTGCATCCATTTCGGAGCCTGTAACACGGAGTTCTTCTGGCTTGAGGGTTTGTTTGTCAAATTCGGCGGTGTAATGCAGTACAGCTTTGTCGCCTTGGCGCTTGACTGCTTGCAAAACTTCCCGCACTGTTGCTTCTTTGTTGGGCACCTGTTCGTCATGGGTGCGTTCGCAGATCCGTTGTAGTTCTGCTCTAACGTCTGCCTGCTGAGTAATAATTCGCAGCATGGAGTAAGGACAATGCCAAAATTATAATATTGCCACCTGAGATTTAGTAAAAGCTTTTCACCCACTAGGTGTGGAAGCTCGCTCTAATTCTCTTCTCTAGCTTAACCTGGATTTTTTTGATACTCCTAAGGTTGCCAGCACATGGTTTACTTGAAAAGGCAACTTGATTGCCGATCCGAATCTGCCTGAATTGGCCATCGGTAGGAAGGGGACGTGCCATTTCCCACTATCCTTATACCCTTACCCTATCTCTTAAAAAACCTAAAGGTTGTGTGGTTCCACATCCAATCCCCTGTATTTATAAAGGGTAGGGTCTGACTATAACTAAGTTTTACTTATTTTCCTAACTTTTAGTAGTTAACATGCGTACAGACACGAAATATCGGTTCTATACTGGAAAGTCCCTGAAATTTAGCTATATTACAGTTCTTCACCTTGGATCGTCCGTCTGCTTTAAGGACAGATGGCATTGGCAATCACACTGCTCCATCGGGTGGTGAGTTAGGGTGACTATTTTACTCATAGAGTTTATTTTAACGTATTTACTTAATTGGCGGCACACTTAATTAGTCATTGATTGTTGGGGGCGTTAGATGTTGGCTGACGAGTTTGTTATTCGCTTCTCTATGCTTGTGCACCTGGACTTCCCTGTCTCTAGCAGCCAATCGCATAATTTTTTTAGGAAATTCTAACATTGGTAATTTGAATGCTATATTAGTAAATCTAGTAGTGTGTGTACATATTAGTATTAGTTTCTGGAATTGACTGTGGCGAATACAAAGTCTGCTCTCAAGCGTGCCGAAATCGCAGAACGCAACCGACTGCGTAACAAAGCTTACAAATCATCTGTGAAGACACTGATGAAGAAGTATTTTAATGCTGTAACTGTCTATGCAGCTAATCCTACCCCAGAATTAAAGCAAGAAGTACAGTCTAAGTTATCTGAGGCTTACAGCAAAATCGATAAAGCAGTAAAACGGGGCGTGCTTCACCCAAATAATGGGGCAAGGAAAAAGTCCAAATTGGCGGGCAGACTAAAACCTCTTACACAAACAGCTGAGTAGTCATTGGTCATTTGTCATTGGTCATTTGTCATTAGCAAAGGACAAAGCGCAAAGTCTGAGCGTCGGCTTCCGGCGATGCCTTCGGCAACGCGAAGCGCGAACGGAACTTTGTAAGAGGGGACAACTGACAAATGACAACCAACAAATGACGAAGGACAAACGATGCAACTGATAGACACCCACGTCCATCTCAACTTTGAAAATTTCCAGCCAGATTTAGCAGCAGTGCGATCGCGGTGGCAGGAAGCAGGTGTAGTACGTTTAGTTCATTCCTGCGTTCACCCGGAGGAGTTTTCCAGCATTCAGTCCATAGCGCGTGAGTTTCCGGAAATCAGCTTTGCTGTGGGATTGCATCCTTTAGATGCTGAAAGATGGAATAGCGATACAGCCGATGAAATCAAATCTTTGGCGAGTTCGGACTCAAATGTGGTGGCAATTGGGGAAATGGGACTGGATTTTTACAAAGCTGATAACTATCAGCAACAGTACATGGTGTTTGAATCGCAGTTAGCGATCGCATCTGAACTGGATTTACCAGCGATTATCCACTGCCGCAATGCTGCTGTCGAAACCAGAGAAGTATTGCAAAAATGGCGATCGCTAAAAGGAGAAACAGTGCGCGGCGTCATGCATTGTTGGGGAGGAACCCCAGAAGAAACCCAATGGTTTCTAGACTTGGGGTTTTACATCAGCTTTAGCGGCACAGTAACTTTCAAAAACGCTAAAGATATCCAATCCTCAGCAGCGATGGTAAGTAGCGATCGGCTATTGATTGAAACAGATTGTCCTTTTTTAGCGCCAGTGCCCAAACGTGGCGAGAAGCGGAACGAACCTGCTTACGTTCGTTATGTAGCAGAGCAAGTGGCGAAACTGCGTCAGGAAACTGTGGAAGCGATCGCGCAAGCTACTACCGACAATGCGTGTAAATTATTCCGTTTGTCGATATAAAGTGTTTTTTAGTCTATTTTATTCAATTGCTTACAAAGAAATAAAACTCTCGGAGGACAAAAATATGCTAAGATCATTCCCTCCAAAACATTTTGCTTGCGTCATAATGATAAAGGAAGTTAAAACTTCTAAGTCTAATATACCGTGCTGTTATTCGGCTTGGCCATCCTCCAAATCTCTACAAGCGGATGCTCTCGACACATGACTGACCGTACAAACTCAGGTTGAGCCATAATTATGCACAACATCGGCTTGCTGTGTATTTACCTATAGAAAATCGTTAAATGAAATTGCCTTGTGATTACAATCCAGCAAAGTAAAGTGATTCTGATTCCAAGCCGACAAAATGCGGATATTTTCCTCAAACTTAGGATATCTAGGATATCACCGAGGGTATAGCGGGGCGGATTTCAACCAGACCGTGTAGAGCCGCGTAAGCTCGCTTAACGCGCTTTTTGGAGGGGAAGTGAGGAAAGTAAATCGAATTCAGGAATATTTTAATTGGGCATTGGGGACTAGAGACTGGGGACAAGGGAAGAGTTTTCCCAATCCGCATTTCCACTCCCCACTCTCCATTACAGGCGATTACCCCTTGGTAAAATCGCTCATTCCCGCTTTCATCGCTGCGTTTGTCCACATTTGAAAATAGTTAAGTGTATAAAGAATTCCCAAACAGTTCGGACACTGGCTAGCAGTGGGAAGCATTAAACAGCAGTGTCCAAGGGAAAATTTAACCAGGTTGACAAAGGTAGAGGCATGACTAAAGAAACATATATGGAACCCGCCTTTCTATTACCCGACTTGATTGAAATCCAGCGTTCAAGCTTTCGCTGGTTTTTGGAAGAAGGGTTGATAGAGGAACTGAACTCCTTTAGTCCGATCACAGATTATACGGGCAAACTAGAACTGCACTTTTTGGGTCAGAACTACAAACTTAAAGAACCAAAGTACAGCGTTGAAGAAGCCAAACGGCGGGATAGTACCTATGCCGTCCAAATGTATGTTCCCACACGCTTGATTAATAAAGAAACCGGGGAAATCAAAGAGCAAGAGGTATTCATTGGAGATTTGCCTTTGATGACCGACCGCGGCACCTTTATTATCAACGGAGCCGAGCGGGTGATTGTGAATCAAATAGTGCGATCGCCAGGAGTTTATTACAAATCCGAAATCGATAAAAACGGGCGGCGTACTTATTCTGCTAGCTTAATTCCCAACCGGGGGGCATGGCTGAAATTTGAAACAGACCGTAACGATCTGGTGTGGGTACGTATCGACAAAACCCGCAAACTCTCAGCCCAGGTACTATTAAAAGCTTTAGGCTTATCAGACAACGAAATCTTTGACGCCTTACGCCACCCAGAATATTTCCAAAAAACCATCGAAAAAGAAGGGCAATTTTCTGAAGAAGAAGCCCTCATGGAGTTATATCGCAAACTGCGTCCTGGCGAACCACCCACAGTCTTAGGCGGACAACAACTCCTAGACTCTCGTTTCTTCGATCCGAAACGTTATGACTTGGGTCGCGTTGGTCGGTACAAGCTCAACAAAAAATTGCGCCTTTCTGTGCCCGACACGATGCGCGTGCTGACCTCAAGCGATATTTTGGCAGCAGTGGATTATCTGATCAACCTAGAGTATGACATCGGCAATATCGATGACATCGACCACTTAGGTAACCGTCGCGTGAGAAGCGTCGGCGAATTGCTGCAAAACCAGGTGCGGGTAGGCTTAAACCGTCTAGAAAGAATTATTCGGGAACGGATGACAGTATCTGATGCCGAAGTTTTAACTCCTGCTTCCTTGGTTAACCCCAAACCACTGGTAGCAGCAATTAAAGAATTCTTTGGTTCCAGCCAATTAAGTCAGTTCATGGATCAAACTAATCCCTTAGCAGAACTGACTCACAAACGCCGCTTGAGTGCCCTTGGCCCTGGTGGTTTAACCCGCGAACGTGCGGGGTTTGCAGTGCGGGATATTCATCCTAGTCACTACGGACGTATTTGCCCCATTGAAACACCAGAAGGCCCGAATGCGGGGTTGATTGGCTCCTTGGCGACTCATGCACGGGTGAACCAATACGGCTTTTTGGAAACGCCATTTAGACCTGTGGAAAATGGGCGAGTCAGATTTGATTTGCCGCCACTTTACATGACAGCCGACGAAGAAGACGACCTGCGGGTTGCACCTGGAGATATTCCAGTAGATGAGAATGGGCACATTATCGGGCCTCAAGTACCGGTACGCTATCGTCAGGAATTCTCCACCACCACACCAGAGCAAGTGGACTACGTAGCGGTATCTCCCGTACAAATTGTATCAGTAGCTACCAGCATGATTCCCTTCCTGGAGCATGATGACGCTAACCGAGCGCTGATGGGGTCGAACATGCAACGGCAAGCAGTACCTCTGCTGAAGCCAGAGCGTCCATTGGTGGGCACAGGTTTGGAAGCCCAAGGTGCAAGAGACTCCGGGATGGTAATCGTATCGCGCACCGATGGCGATGTCACCTACGTAGATGCCACAGAAATTCGGGTGCGTCCCAAACCCAACACTCCAGAAATTAGATATCCACTTTCTAAGTACCAACGCTCAAACCAAGATACTTGTTTGAACCAAAAGCCCCTCGTCCGCATTGGCGAAAAAGTTGTGGCAGGTCAAGTGCTAGCTGATGGCTCCTCTACTGAAGGCGGTGAATTGGCGCTCGGACAAAATATCGTCGTTGCTTATATGCCTTGGGAAGGCTACAACTACGAAGACGCAATTTTAATTTCTGAGCGGCTGGTGCAGGATGATATCTACACCTCAATTCACATTGAAAAATATGAAATTGAGGCTAGACAGACGAAACTGGGGCCAGAAGAAATCACCAGAGAAATTCCCAACGTCGGGGAAGATGCTTTGCGCCAGTTAGACGAACAAGGGATCATTCGCATTGGGGCATGGGTAGAAGCTGGGGATATCTTGGTAGGTAAAGTCACACCCAAAGGTGAATCTGACCAACCACCAGAAGAAAAACTCTTGCGGGCGATTTTCGGTGAAAAAGCGCGGGATGTGCGCGACAATTCCCTGCGAGTACCCAACGGTGAAAAAGGGCGCGTAGTTGACGTGCGCTTATTTACCCGCGAACAAGGCGATGAATTGCCACCGGGAGCCAACATGGTAGTCCGGGTGTATGTTGCCCAAAAACGCAAAATCCAAGTCGGCGACAAAATGGCAGGACGCCACGGCAATAAAGGGATTATTTCTCGGATATTGCCAGCAGAAGATATGCCTTATTTGCCCGATGGTTCGCCAGTGGACATCGTACTCAATCCCTTGGGCGTACCCAGCCGGATGAACGTCGGACAAGTATTTGAGTGCCTCTTGGGTTGGGCTGGTCATACTTTGGGAGTGCGATTTAAGATTACTCCCTTTGACGAAATGTATGGTGAAGAGTCATCCCGAAGAATCGTGCATGGCAAATTACAAGAAGCACGGGATGAAACCAGCAAGGACTGGGTATATAACCCAGATGATCCAGGTAAAATCATGGTGTTTGATGGGCGTACTGGCGAACCCTTTGACCGACCAATCACCATTGGCGTGGCTTACATGCTGAAACTGGTGCATTTGGTAGACGATAAGATCCACGCCCGTTCCACAGGCCCGTACTCACTGGTGACCCAGCAACCCTTGGGTGGTAAAGCACAACAAGGCGGTCAGCGGTTTGGGGAAATGGAAGTGTGGGCATTGGAAGCCTTTGGTGCAGCTTACACCTTACAGGAATTGCTGACAGTGAAATCCGACGATATGCAAGGACGGAATGAAGCGTTAAATGCGATCGTTAAAGGTAAGGCAATTCCTCGACCTGGAACACCAGAGTCCTTTAAGGTGTTAATGCGCGAACTACAATCCTTGGGGTTAGATATTGCGGTACACAAGGTAGAAACCCAAGCAGACGGTAGTTCCTTAGATGTGGAAGTCGATTTGATGGCAGACCAATCAGCCCGCCGTACACCTCCCAGACCCACCTACGAATCTCTTTCCCGCGAATCGCTAGAAGACGACGAATAGAAAGTGAGGAGTGAGGGGTTAAAAGTTAGGAGTGAGGAGTGAGGAGTGAGGAGTAAAGACTAATTAAAAGTTTTACTCATAACTCATAACTCCTAACTCATAACTCCTAATTCCTCACTCTTAACTTAAAACTAAATATACTCATAACTCAAAACTCAGCACTTAAAGTATGAGACCTGCCCAAACTAATCAGTTTGACTACGTAAAAATCGGCTTAGCATCACCAGAACGTATTCGCCAGTGGGGCGAGAGAACTTTGCCCAATGGTCAGGTAGTCGGTGAAGTTACCAAGCCAGAAACAATTAATTATCGGACTCTCAAGCCAGAGATGGATGGCTTATTCTGCGAGCGCATCTTTGGGCCGGCGAAAGATTGGGAATGTCATTGTGGCAAGTATAAAAGAGTTCGTCACAGAGGTATTGTCTGCGAGCGCTGTGGGGTAGAAGTCACTGAGTCACGGGTGCGTCGTCACCGGATGGGCTATATTAAACTTGCCGCACCAGTGGCTCACGTTTGGTATCTCAAAGGCATTCCTAGCTATATTTCCATTCTGCTGGATATGCCCTTGCGGGATGTAGAGCAAATTGTCTATTTCAACTCTTATGTTGTCTTAAGTCCAGGCAATGCCGAAACTTTAACTTACAAACAGCTACTAAGTGAAGACCAGTGGCTGGAAATTGAAGACCAAATTTATAGTGAAGATTCTCAGCTACAAGGCGTAGAAGTAGGCATTGGTGCCGAAGCACTGCTGCGCTTGCTTGCGGATATCAATTTAGAGCAAGAAGCTGAAAGCCTGCGGGAAGAAATTGGCAACGCAAAAGGACAGAAGCGAGCCAAGTTAATTAAACGCCTGCGGGTAATTGACAACTTCATCGCTACTGGTTCCAAACCAGAGTGGATGGTTATGGCAGTTATTCCGGTGATTCCCCCGGACTTGCGCCCAATGGTGCAGCTAGATGGCGGACGCTTTGCCACTAGTGATTTGAACGATTTGTATAGGCGGGTAATTAACCGGAATAATCGTTTGGCACGGCTGCAAGAAATTTTGGCGCCAGAGATTATTGTGCGGAACGAAAAGCGGATGCTGCAAGAAGCGGTAGATGCTTTGATTGACAATGGTCGTCGCGGACGGACTGTGGTGGGGGCAAATAACCGACCGCTGAAATCTTTGTCCGACATTATTGAAGGTAAGCAAGGACGTTTTAGACAAAACTTGTTAGGTAAACGAGTTGACTACTCTGGACGTTCGGTAATTGTGGTCGGGCCAAAGCTGAAAATTCACCAGTGCGGTTTGCCTAGAGAAATGGCAATTGAGCTATTTCAACCATTTGTGATTAATCGCCTGATTCGCAGTGGCATGGTGAATAACATTAAGGCTGCGAAAAAGCTGATATCGCGTAATGACCCTAGTGTTTGGGATGTACTCGAAGAAGTAATTGAAGGACACCCAGTGCTACTTAACCGGGCGCCAACGTTGCACCGTTTGGGTATTCAGTCTTTTGAACCAATTTTGGTGGAAGGAAGAGCAATTCAGCTGCATCCTTTGGTGTGTCCGGCATTTAACGCCGACTTTGATGGCGACCAAATGGCGGTACACGTACCGCTGTCGTTAGAAAGTCAGGCTGAGGCGCGGTTGTTGATGTTGGCTTCTAACAATATTTTGTCACCAGCCACAGGTAAACCAATTATCACGCCTAGCCAAGACATGGTATTGGGAGCATATTACTTAACAGCAGAAAATCCTGGTGCTACCAAAGGCGCAGGCAAGTATTTTGCTTCCTTAGATGACGTAATTATGGCTTTCCAGCAAGAGGAAATCGACTTGCACGCCTATATCTTTGTGCGGTTTGATGGCGAACTCGAATCAGACCAACCGGATACAGAACCTCTTGAGGTGCAAGAAAACGAAGATGGTAGCCGGACATTAAAGTATAAGTTCCGCAGAGTCAGAGAAGACGCTCAAGGAAATCTCCTTTCACAGTATATACGTACAACGCCTGGTCGAGTTATTTACAATAAAGCGATTCAGGAAGCACTAGCAAGTTAGGGACTGGTGACTGGGGACTGGGGACTGGGAAAAATACCCAGTACCCAATACCCAATACCCAATACCCAATCCCCAATGACTTAGGACTAATGACTAATGACTGAAAAAATGATTTTTCGCAATCGGGTGGTGGATAAGGGTCAACTGAGAAATTTGATTTCTTGGGCCTTTACGCATTATGGTACGGCGCGAACCGCAGTCATGGCGGACAAACTCAAGGATTTGGGTTTTCGCTACGCCACCAAAGCAGGGGTTTCCATTAGTGTAGATGACTTGATGGTGCCTCCTACTAAGCGATCGCTCCTGGAAGCAGCCGAAGAAGAAATTCGCGCCACTGAAGCTCGTTACCAACGGGGTGAAATCACTGAAGTAGAACGCTTCCAAAAGGTAATTGATACCTGGAACGGTACTAGTGAAGCGCTAAAAGATGAGGTAGTTGTCCACTTCAAAAAGACTAATCCCCTCAACTCCGTGTACATGATGGCATTCTCTGGGGCGCGGGGTAACATCTCCCAAGTCCGCCAATTGGTGGGAATGCGGGGGCTGATGGCAGATCCTCAAGGGGAAATTATCGACTTGCCCATCAAAACCAACTTCCGCGAAGGCTTGACGGTGACGGAATACATTATTTCGTCTTACGGCGCCAGAAAAGGATTGGTGGATACCGCCTTGCGGACGGCTGACTCTGGTTATCTCACCCGACGTTTGGTGGACGTATCCCAGGATGTGATTATTCGGGAATTCGACTGCGGCACCACTAGAGGCATTCCTATTCGGCCAATGACAGAAGGTGCCAAAACTTTGATTCCTCTAGCAAACCGCTTGATGGGGCGGGTAATTGGCGAAGACGTAGTGCATCCAGTCACAAAAGAAGTGATTGCACCACGCAATACCCCAATTTCTGACGACTTGGCGAAGGAAATTGGTAGGTCTGGGGTGGGAGAAGTTGTAGTGCGGAGTCCCCTAACTTGTGAAGCTGCACGTTCTGTCTGTCAACATTGTTATGGCTGGAGTTTAGCCCATGCCAAGATGGTGGACTTGGGCGAAGCTGTGGGGATCATTGCTGCCCAAAGTATCGGCGAACCAGGTACTCAGCTAACCATGCGGACATTCCACACAGGTGGTGTGTTTACCGGGGAAGTGGCACAACAAGTCCGTTCTAAAATTGATGGGACTGTGAAAATTCCCCGCAAATTACGGACAAGACAATATCGTACCCGCCACGGGGAAGATGCCTTATATGTTGAGGCTAATGGCGTCATCATTTTGGAACCTAAAAAAGAAGGCGATGCCACACCAGGTAACCAAGAGGTGCAGCTAACTCAAGGTTCTACATTATATGTATTTGACGGCAATCAGGTAAAACAAGGCCAGTTGTTGGCAGAAGTCGCCCTTGGTGGACGCACAACTCGGACTAATACAGAAAAAGCCGTTAAAGATGTGGCTTCTGACTTGGCAGGGGAAGTGCAATTTGCCGAAGTCGTTCCTGAACAAAAAACCGACCGTCAAGGCAACACCACAACCACAGCCGCACGCGGTGGTTTGATTTGGATTTTGTCTGGGGAAGTTTACAACTTGCCGCCTGGTGCCGAATTGGTGGTGAAAAATGGTGACGCGATCGCTTCTAATGGAGTATTAGCAGAAACCAAATTAACTACTCTCCACGGTGGTGTGGTGCGCTTGCCCGAAGCTACCCCAGGTAAGAGTACCAGGGAAATTGAAATTATTACCGCTTCTGTAGTCTTAGACCAGGCAACGGTAACAGTCCAAAGTTCCCAAGGTCGCAATAACTACCTAGTTTCCACTGGCAACAACCAAGTATTTAACCTCCGCGCCACACCAGGCACAAAAGTGCAAAATGGTCAAGTGGTAGCTGAGTTAATTGATGACCGCTATCGCACAACCACTGGTGGCTTCCTGAAATTCGCGGGCGTGGAAGTCCAGAAAAAAGGCAAAGCCAAACTGGGTTATGAAGTTGTCCAAGGCGGTACGCTGTTGTGGATTCCCGAAGAAACCCACGAAGTTAATAAAGATATCTCTTTGCTTTTGGTAGAAGACGGTCAGTTTGTGGAAGCTGGCACCGAAGTTGTGAAGGATATCTTCTGCCAAAACAGCGGTGTGATTGAAGTTACTCAGAAAAACGACATCCTCCGAGAAGTGGTCGTGAAGCCAGGGGAACTGCTAATGGTGGACGATCCCGAAGCAGTTATGGGACGAGATAACACCTTCGTCCAACCAGGCGAGGAATTTCAAGGCAGTGTCGCCACGGAATTACGCTATATCCAGTATGTGGAGACACCAGAAGGCCCAGCCCTGTTAAGTCGTCCAGTAGTCGAGTTCGCCGTACCGAACAATCCGGACGTGCCATCAACCACATCGGTAAGTCAACAAACTGGGCGTTCCATTCAGTTACGTGCAGTACAACGACTGCCTTACAAGGATTCCGAAAGAGTGAAATCTGTAGAAGGTGTGGAATTGCTGCGAACCCAGCTAGTGCTGGAAATTGAGCAAGAAGGCGAACAAGACCACAACGCTTCCCCCCTAGCAGCAGATATTGAATTGGTGCAGGATACCGAAGACGAGGAAGTTCAACGCTTGCAGCTGGTGATTTTGGAATCTTTGGTAATTCGTCGAGACATTACCGCTGATGCAACCCAAGGTAGCACCCAGACAACGCTGGAAGTTCAAGATGGGCTAACTATCGCCCCTGGTTCCGTCGTCGCGCGTACCCAAATCTTGTCTAAAGAAGGCGGGATAGTCCGAGGCGTGCAAAAGGGAACCGAGAATGTGCGTCGCTGCTTGGTATTGCGGGAAACTGACATGATTACCGTAAATACTAGTACTCAGCCGAAAGTGAAGGCGGGTGACTTGCTTGTAGCAGGCACAGAAGTTGCCACTGGAGTTTTTGCTGACGAATCTGGACAGGTAATCGATGTCAAAAAATTAACTAGTGCTGAATCTAAAGCGCTGAGTGGAGAAAATTCTCAGGACTCAGCACTCAGCACTCAGAATTACGCCATTACTATCCGTGTCGGTCGTCCTTACCGAGTCAGCCCTGGGGCTGTCTTGCAAATAGAAGACGGCGATCTGGTACAACGGGGTGATAATTTGGTGCTGTTGGTATTTGAACGCGCCAAAACTGGAGACATTATTCAAGGTTTGCCCCGGATTGAAGAGTTGCTCGAAGCTCGTAAACCTAAGGAGGCGTGTATCTTAACACGGCGGGCGGGAGAAGTCAAGGTAGTTTATGGTGATGGTGATGAAGCGATCGCCATTAAGGTCGTAGAATCAAATGGCGTAGTCACAGATTATCCTCTGGGCCCAGGACAAAATTTAATTGTGCCAGATGGCTCTCATGTGTCAGCCGGACAACCGTTGACCGATGGCCCATCTAACCCGCATGAAATTTTGGAAATCTTCTTTAGCTTGGGTTCCGAAGACGGAGTTTATGCTTGTGCTAGCCACGCTTTGCAAAAAGTACAGACATTCTTGGTGAACGAAGTGCAAATGGTGTATCAGTCTCAAGGGATTGATATTTCCGATAAACACATTGAAGTAATTGTTCGCCAGATGACCAACAAAGTCAGGATTGATGATGGTGGTGACACCACAATGCTTCCTGGCGAATTGGTGGAACTGCGCCAAGTTGAGCAGGTGAACGAAGCAATGTCAATTACAGGTGGTGCAAAGGCACAGTATACTCCAGTATTATTGGGGATAACTAAGGCATCTTTGAACACCGACAGCTTTATTTCTGCTGCATCCTTCCAAGAAACAACACGGGTACTTACCGAAGCAGCTATTGAAGGGAAATCTGACTGGCTGCGGGGATTAAAGGAAAACGTAATTATCGGGCGGTTGATTCCAGCTGGTACTGGTTACAATACTTATGAAGAAACCAGTGCGATCGATGACTATGCTACTGATATTAGTAGTAGTGTCTTAGATGAAGTTGATGACCCCCTCGATATGGTCTTAGATGACCGCACAGCTCGCAACTATAATTTAGATTCTCCAACTCTGGGAGAGCCTAGTTATGGGAACAGACGTGCAGAGAGGTCAATCTTAGATGACGATGATGACTTAATCGCCGATGAAGTAGCCGATGAAGAAGATTACGAAGACGATGACGACGACGATGACGATTTCGACGACGAATAAAATTCAAATCTAAAACATAAAAAGGCAAAAGAAAATCTTCTTTTGCCTTTTTACTTTGTTTAAGAAACACATTATCAAATTTTACTTTCTGGGTTTTGAATTCTTACTATATAAAAAAATTTGCTACAGTTCACGATTCTTAATGCTGTCAGCGACAAAATCAAGCTGACAGAAGTCCCACAATCTAATAGGCTAATGTTAAAGTGGTGATTTTTCACAAAGCTCAACTCTTGAAAAGAGTAGGGTTCATCGATCGGTACTTTTCTATAATCATGTGCGAAATATTGCCCAACCTCTATCATCACTGAGTTGCTAATTAGTATCTATAGAGAAAATGTCCCTAAAAATCGTTCAAAACTTTGATGCGAGTTTCACTCTCGAACCACAAGCTCAAGAAAGCCTATTCAAATTATTAACTAATGAAGCTTTTTTAAAGCAAATATGCCAGCAATTACAGTGTGAAAAAGTTGAATTTACAGAATTAATTTTCCAGCCAGTTCCTTATAGTTTAACTACTACTAAGGGAATGCCGACAGAGTTTGAAAAGTATCATGAATCTGATGAATATGCCATCATCAATGTACCACCAAATTTTATGTTTACTGCTAAGATTTTTAAACCCAGTCGTCTTTGTGCTATTTACCGTAAATTTTGAAGAATAATTTCACGCAGAGACGCAGAGAACGCAGAGAGAAATTTTAATTGAATAATTTAGGATTATTCTAAAAATTCGGAAATAGAAAGGCAATAGCAAATTTTTGATTTATGACTACTGAAACAAATACTCATGCTTTGGCAAGCTTGGAATACATTCCTTATATTGGCGATCGCGGCGAACTCCCCGAACAATTTCAAGGTAAAATCGGCGTGTATGCTATCTTCGGGCGAGAAAAAACACTGCAATTTGTAGGATATTCTCGTGATGTTTATCTCAGTCTGAAGCAGCATTTGGTACGTCAACCACAGCAGTGTTATTGGGTGAAAGTTCAAACTATTGAACGCCCTAGCCGCACGGCTTTAGAAAATATTGAGAATGCTTGGATTGCTGAAAATGGCAATGTGCCAGCAGGAAATGGAGATGACAAGGAAAAATGGACTAATGCCATTGATGTGAAAAAGGTAATGACACCTGAAGAACAAGGAAATTATCAAAATCCAGCTAATGATGAATTGGCGCAAATAAAAGTTATTAAAAATGTAGCACGGCGAGTAGAAGCCGAAATTTTAAAAGAATTAGAAGCGCGAGGTTTGCAATTAGAACTTCGGTTTAATCCTAAATTGAAAGAACAAGGGTTACTGGATTTGAAATGAAGGTAGTTTTGGGAAAACTATCTTATGAATATCGCTGGTAATCTGTCATGACAATACAGCTGCTGAACGATCGCTATCAAGTTATCCAAACATTGGGCGCTGGTGGGTTTGGTCAAACCTATCTCGCAGAAGACACCTATATGCCTTCAAAGCGCCGTTGTGTGGTGAAACAACTAAGACCAATTCATAATAATCCTCAGATTTACCAAATAGTTCAAGAGAGGTTTCAACGGGAAGCAGCGATTTTAGAAGAACTCGGTGGTGCAAATGACCAGATTCCAGCTTTGTATGCTTACTTTTCTTCTGGTGGGGAATTTTATTTAGTTCAGGAGTGGGTTGAAGGCGATACCCTAACTGCAAAAATCCAACAGCAGGGGCTATATAGTGAAGCCGGTGCTTTTGAATTATTCATGAATATCTTACCTGTTTTAGATTACGTCCACTCGAAAAATATCGTTCACCGCGATATCAAACCCGACAACATCATCGTGCGTTATCGGGACGGTAAACCAGTGCTAATTGATTTTGGTGCTGTGCGGGAATCAATGGGAACAGTGGTTAATTCCCAAGGAAATCCTACCAGTTCTATTGTCATTGGTACGCCTGGATATATGCCTAGCGAACAAGCCGCAGGTAGACCAGTTTATTCGAGTGATTTATATAGTTTGGGAATGACGGTAATATATTTATTGACTGGGAGAGTAGCGCAACAATTAGAGACAGATTCCCAGACTGGTGAGATTGTTTGGCGACAGTATGCTAGCCATATTAGCCCAATGATGGCAGGAATAATTGACCGAGCGATCGCTTATCATCCACGCGATCGCTATCCTACGGCTAGAGCAATGCTAGATGCTTTACAGAGCATAGCAAATCCAATTCCACCGACGCAACCCGTCTTAACTCAAGCAACTTTAGTATCTGCGCCACCACCTCAGATAGTACCTGAAAAGCCACAGCCAACTTCTCAAAATAATAGTCAGAATAATATTTTTATAGGTATTTTAATTGCAGGTGGATTAATCGGTGCGTCTGTAATTATTGGTCAAATGCTGACAAAATCTCCTCAACAAATAACAGATAAAACAGTATCGCCTTCACCAACACCATCAACTGTTCCCAGCCCAGTAATCGAAACTCCTAAATTTACACCAACTCCATCTATTACTACTGAATTTACACCTTCTCCAACTCCATTAATAACACCTGATAACACAACTGTTAATACTTTTTTTTGGCTTACTCAAAGACGCGTCACTGATGCAGATTTGGATGGTAAAAGCGGTTTTGAATTAGATATTATGCGAAATTCAATATTTGCTAGCCACGGTCGCCGTTTTGACACACCTGAATTACAAGATTATTTTAATAACCAACCTTGGTATCGTCCCATATATTCACCAAAAGAATTTTCACCTAAATTACTATCAAAGTTAGAGCAACAGAATGTAGACTATATCAGTAAATATCAAGACCGTTATGGCTTGAGGTATTTTAAGAAATAAGTGTAAGAATTCAGGAGTCAGAATTCAGAATTCAGAATTAATAAGGCTTATACCATTTCTTTATGAGAGTGCGCCAAATATTAGGTTTTTTTCAACGCAAAGGTACGCAGCGAAAAGTTTGAGCGGTGGCTTCCAGCGAGCAAAGCTTTTCAAGACGAGGCTTGATAAAGATAATTCGCTATATCCCAAAATAATTAGGCGCATCTTCATAGAGAATTGGTATTACACCAAAATCAACTACTCTCAGCAGCAAATCTACTTCAAAGATTCCATGAATTCAATACACTTTTGCATCTGTTGGCGCACGGTTTCTCTATCAGCATGAAACCTCCGTCCATGACCAGGTAGCACCCATTCAAAAGAGTAATTAGCTAAGTTACGCATTGATTTAGTTTGTTCCGGCCAAGAATACCAGCAGACATCGTGGAATGCAACGAGTTGCTGCAACCTTTCTGACCAAGCGAGATGGTCACCAGTAAAGAGAAACTTATTTTTATAAAGTAAAACAGTGTGTCCTTTGGTGTGGCCTGGAACTGAAATAATTAATAAATCCTCAGTCAAGGTAAACGGTTCAAAACCAGTTAACTGTATTTCCACATTGCGAGTACCCGCAGAAATTTCATCTGCGTGAAGGATGCGCTGACAGTGAAAATGCTCCGCAAACTTTTGATGGTCTGCTACATCATCCCTGTGAGTTAAATACATATAACGAATTCCACCCATCTCTTCTAAACGCTTGACTAAAGGTGGCGTAAATCGAGGAGAATCGACCAAAATATTACCTTCAGGAAGTTGAATTAAATAGCTAGCAGCACCATAGGATTTTTCGGAATGATAGCCACAATGGTAAATATTTTCTTCTACCAAAATTGGAAACTTTTCCTGAGCAACTTTGATATCTTTTGGTTTTTCAACTGTGCCAATAGAACTAGTAGGACAAGCTAAAAGTGCTTCTAATGCTGCTAATCTTTCCGTTTCATTTGTTGGTTGATGATAAACTGCTGACTGCTCATCAACACGAGAAAAAACTTCAGGAGTCATCCAGCGACAGGTATCACAATCAATACAAGTAGTATCTACATAAAAATCGCCGTTAACATTTTGGCTGCGGCGCTGATTTAAATGAGCCATATTAAAACCTCGTGCTGGTAAGTGACAAATCCTATATCACTACGCTAGCAAAATTGAATTGACTTGAGACTGTAGACTCCTAAAGGTTAAATATAGGCTATCTTAAGCAAGACAGCCTATCTACACTTAGGGTTAAAGGATCGCACCTCTAGCCAAGGAATGGAATAACATCGGCACAATCATTTTATTTGACGAAATACATAAACTTCGCCTAGATTACTGGCAAAATTCAATTTGGCTTACCATAAAAGGAAGTTCTTTGGTATCATCCACAGCCATTTTCCTCACCCAACTTTTAAGTTCAGGAATCCATTTAAAACCTGCCTTTTTTGCAAGTTCCCTTTTGTCATAGGTTACAAGAGCTTTAAACCAAGCTTTGGGTCTTAACGCCTTTTGAAACATGGCGTTCAGGTTCTCCATCCGATCAAAAAGATATGCGATCAATTGGCAGTCTGTTAATGCTCTATGATTTCCAAAAATACCAATATCATGCGCTGCTGCTAATTCAATAAGAGATTGACCAAATCGGGTTTGACGAGGCCATTTGAAGTCAGTACAGGTACAAACCCAAGGGAGTGGTTCATTGTTAGAGTTCGACAAAACAGGTAATAGACTTTTTCCATTATTTGAAGAACCAAACCACTTTTGATCAAACTCAGCGTTGTGTGCCACAATTACTTGCGCTTTCTTAGCCATCTCAGTTATCATCCACACACTTTCAGCCACTTGTTCTTCTGTTATTTCCATTAACGGTGCTGGCTTAATCCGGTTTATATGCTCTGCCGGATTATTCTGTGCTGGGAGAAGAGCTGAATATTGTTTGATAATGGTTTGATGTTTCACAGAATACAGAATAGCTCCTAGCTCTATAACCTGCCCTGTCTTAACGTCTAAGTCTGTGGTTTCTGTATCAAGGATTAGAACCTGATCGGGTGTAGGGAAATCAGCATTGGATGAAACGAAGGAATTTTGCGTCATAATAGAACTAGAAATAAATAATTGAAAACATGCCTACCAAGTTGAAAGCTTGGGGGCATTTTTTTTGACATTTTGCAGCCGAATATATACAGATTACTTTGCCGATGTTACTTTGTCAACACTAACGTTGCTAATTCCTTTAGTGTTATTATTGCGGTAACGGGATTATTAACGCTAGCGCTACTAGTGTTATAAACTTCTTGATTAAGTTTTAAGTAGTGAAGAGAGAATTTATGAGAAAAATTTGCTGTAGGTTAAAAGATTTTATGGAAAAACGGCATTTATCCCAGTACCAACTAGCGAAAGAAACTGGTATTAGTGTTAATGCTATTGGCAGGCTTTACAAGGAGGAGTTTGACCGGATTGATTGTCACACGGCTGCGGTTTTGTGCGAGTACTTCCACTGTGACTTATGTGAGCTATTTCCACTTGTGGCTGACTCCTCAGCAAGAATGAAAGAGGATGAAATTCTACAAAAATATCAAGCTGGAGAGAGAAATTTTTCTGGAGTAGACCTGAGAGAGGCAAATCTCAGTGGGCAAAACTTGACCGGGGTAAACTTGACTGGAGCTATTCTTGCTAGAGCTATCCTGCAAAATGCTGATTTGAGCAAGGCAAATTTGGATCAAGCAGACTTGGGACAAGCAGATATGGAAGGAGTAAACCTAAATGCTGCGAGCCTCAGAACAGCAAAGCTTAGTTCAGCTAGACTAGTTTCTGCAAAACTGATGTATGCCGAACTGACTGAGGCTGATCTCAGCGAGACTTACCTAGAAAAAGCAGATATGAAATGGGCAAACCTCAGTAGTGCAATCTTAAAAGGAGCAAAATTAGATAATACAAATATAGTCAGAGCTAATTTAAGACAAGCAGACTTGACGAATGCCAAACTCAGGAAGGCTGATCTGAGTTGGGTAGACTTACGTGAAGTCAAGCTTATCGATGCTGATCTTAGTGATGCGACGCTAGAAGCCAGCAGCCTAACTGATACTGATCTTAGTAGAGTCAATCTTAGTAGAGCCGATCTTAATCACGCTGATCTTAGTAGAGCCAACCTCAATAATGCTGACCTTACTAATGCCAATCTAACTAAAGTAAATTTCAGTGGAGCTAATCTCAGTGGAGCTAATCTCAGTGGAGCTAACCTAACTCAAGCCAACTTAAAAGACACTGATGTAAGTAATATCATTTTGACTGGTGCTAATTTGAGCCATACAAACTTGAGTGGCTTTAATTTTAATAGTATTAATTTAAGTCGGGCTAATTTGAGAGGTGCTAATTTCAGTAATGCCTCTCTAAAAGGTACGAACCTTAGTTACGCCAAATTCGATGATACAGATCTTAAAGATGCTGACTTAACTGATGCAGACCTTACTGGGGCTGAAATTTATGGTCTAGACCAGTATGGTGTGATACAGCCAAAGGCGGACATTAGGGGAACAATATCACCTTCAGGGGATTTTTACAATGATGATATGAGTAATCATATAGACTATGAGGGCAGCCCTGAAGACAAGTTATTTGAACATTTTTAGTTGTTAGACTTGAATTGATTTTTGCTCAGAGAGTAATTGCAATAATATTTGATCGAGTTTCTAGAATTAGGTAACTTCGCCATCAAGTATCGGTAGAATATGACCTAAACGCAATCCTAGTAAAATCCATCCTTCTAGACTATCTTGCAAATCCTCGCGGCAAGCTTCTAGTGTTGTAGCGTTTGCCCAGACTCCTTGACATTCTGGAATTTCCCCATGGAAAGTTCCATCTTCAAGCAACTCATAAGTTGCTTTGTGCATCGCTGTACGAATGTAATTTGTCAACATGTATATTATTTTTTATAAGTTAATTTAGCTTTTTAATCAATTTTGTGATAGAAAATTTTACTTTTATTTGAAAATCCGCCAAACTCTAATTATGTATAATTTCTAATTTATTAAAACGCGATCGCGCCAATTTACCAAACGCGATCGCATTAACTTTTATGCCCCTAACTAATAAAATGCAGTCTATTAATTACTGCACTAATTAGATGATGAGTAATAGGCAAACTATCAATTACCATTCCCAAACACAACAGCATCATGTAGGAAATGGAATAGAGAAACAACTCTCTAGCAACAGTACGATCTTCTGGATTTTGCAACAACCGCCAAGATTTGTGGATAAATAATCCTCCTAGACTCAGAGCGATCGCAGCATAAAGCACTCCACTCGCACCTAAGGGATAAACTAATAACACTGTTGCAACTACAGTAATCAAGGTATAATACCAAATTTGCCGTACTGTTGCCGTATCTCCCTTAACTACTGGTAGCATCGGTATCCCGACTTTTGCGTAGTCGTCCCGAATCATCAGAGCTAATGCCCAGAAATGGGGCGGCGTCCACAAAAAGACGATCGCAAAAATTAACCATGCTGCCCAGCTTAAAGTGCCGGTCACAGCAGCCCAACCCACCAAAGCTGGAATTGCCCCAGCAGCACCACCAATGACGATATTTTGGGTGCTGTGGCGTTTTAGCCAGTGAGTGTAGACCAAAACATAAAAGACGATGCCAGAGAAGGCTAGCACTGCGGCTAACAAATTGGCGAAAACTGCCAGTAGGGTAAACGAAAGTGTTGCTAGAGCGATCGCAAAAATTAGAGCATCGCGCGGCTGCACCTTACCGGAAGGCATGGGACGATGGCGAGTCCGCTCCATGTCATAATCAATATCCCGGTCGTAGATACAATTAATTGTTTGGGCGCTTGCAGCAGCCAGAGTGCCACCAGTCAGAGTTACTAGTAACAGCAATGGGTCTACCTGTCCCTTAGCAGCAATCCACATACTGCCAGCTGTGGTAATCAAAAGCAACGGAATAATCCGAGGCTTAGTTAGCTGGTAGTAGCTTTGAATTACTTGGAGAAAAGTTTGGTGGTGGCGAGAGACATTAGTCTCAATCATGTTGACTCTGGTTCCTTATTTTTCAATAACTTATATGCAGCCCCCGCTCAAGCTGGCTCTTTCGGCCGAACGAAAATACTTTTTCACACCTTCGTGGGTCGCATTATGCCCTTGGAGTGGTGAGTGAGGGATAATACCAATGCCCAATGACGCCACTTGCTCCACTTGGGGAGACCCCAAGACCGCAGTGGCTCCCCCATGCCCCATACCCTACTCAGCACTAACTGAATCACGCAATGACAGAACTGTGAAAGCCACTAAAGTACCGAGCAAAGCAGCTCCTACAGCTTGGTGAGACACGGTGAGGGGTTCGACTTGGAGGTGTAATTTGAAAGTGGCGACTCCCAACAAAATTTGTAAGCTCAACAATCCACCAGCCATGTTTGCTAGTCGCCGCAAGGCTGGATGTAGCGCCGGTGTACGCCAACTAAAAAATACCATTGCCAAGGTTGCCACAGTTGGCGGCACCAAACCAGCAATATGGCTGTACATTACGGTACAAAGTTGAGAATCGCCGAAGCATTGGTGTAGCGCCCAACGAGATCCTACTAAAGCACCTAAGAGACTTTGCAGGTAAACCAAAACAGCAGCAGTTAAACCGACCCAAGGCAACTTACCAACCGTTCCAGTCCCTTGATAGGGTGTGAGTGTGGTGCCGATAATCAACAGCGTGGTAAAAAACAATAGCGCCGTTCCCAAATGGGCAGTAACGATATCAAACCGCAACAATTCGGTGACGGTGAGTCCTCCTAAGACACCTTGGAAGACGATGAGAAACAGGGCAAATGTAGATGCCCAAGGCAGCCAACTGGGTAGCGAGCGACGGTGCCACCAGGATAAACCAAAAAGTGCGATCGCGCTGACACCAATTAAGGCAGCATCTAATCTGTGAAACCACTCTAAGAATACCTGGAAATTCATTTGCTTAGCTGGCACCAATTCGCCATAGCACAATGGCCAATCTGGGCAAGCAAGCCCAGCATTCATCACGCGGGTGGCAGAACCTATCGCCATCAAAATCAAAGTGGCTATGCACATTCTCCACACCAAGCGACGAATCATTTCCTTGGGCTTTTGTTGCTGAAGAGCCGCTTGATTTTGTTGTTGTAGGACAATTTCATTCATGAACAGTACCTTCTGCCCGCTCTTGGTGGATCTCTACTAATAGATTCTTAATTTTCAATACTGAACAGACACTTTGCAAGAGCGGGGGAACCCCGGCAAGCAAGTGTCCTCCCCATCTCCACCCTAGCGTATACTCTAGGGATTTATAGATTGGCACTCACTTATACTTTGAATCACTCTCGCTATGTTTTGCCTGAAGCTTTAGGTATTTTTCAAGATGTGAAAAATCTATTGGTGGCAGTTAATTTAACCATCCTAAATTTTTCCTTAAATTTTTCTACTGATTTGCATCTATTTTTGGGAATATCTGTTAGTCACCTTGTACTCAAAATTAGTAAGATTTTCAAAAAAATTAATAAAAATTTCACATATTTAGACTCTATGTCTTATAGCCTAGACTACCTTAGTAAGTGAGCAGCTTTAAGATAACGTAGTAAATTCAATCAAGTAAGCCGTGAAGATTCCAAGTTCAATATGGACATTACTCATTGGCATCGTGCTAACCCTAACCAGTATTTGGTACGGTCAAAATCATGGTCTGTTGCCAGTAGCAGCTACTGATGAAGCCGTCTTAGTCGATGGTTTGTTCAATGCGATGATGATCGTTTCTACAGGTATATTTCTGATAGTCGAAGGTGTTTTAATTTACTCTGCATTTAGATACCGTCGGCGTGCAGGTGACAATGAAGATGGGCCACCAGTGGAAGGCAATATACCTTTAGAAATACTCTGGACGGCGATCCCAGCAATTATCGTTATCGGTATTTCTGTTTACAGTTTTGATGTGTATAACGAAATCGGTGGCTTCGATCCCCATGCCATCCATGAGGCGCCGATTACTCAAGAACAGTCGATGACAATGCCTGGGCATGGAAGTGCTATAGCTGCAACACTGAGCGATACACCTCCTAGCACCGAACCCAACCTCAATCAAGAAAAATCTGATGAGGCGATGCAAGACCCAGCCACAGCAGCAGTCCGCAATGCCGACCAAATTCCCCAAAAGCGGGATGCTCCAGGTGTCGGTAGTGTTGCTCCCACAATTGGCGGCACTCCCGATAAAGCAGGTCAACCAGCATCACTGCAAGTCAATGTCACCGGTCTACAATATGCCTGGATTTTCACCTATCCCGACACTGGCATCACCACAGGCGAACTCCACGTTCCTATCGGGAAAGAAGTGGAAATTAATATGACAGCCAACGATGTGATCCATGCCTTCTGGGTGCCAGAGTTCCGCCTCAAGCAAGATGCAATTCCCGGCAGACAAAGTGAGATTCGCTTCACACCCAACAAACTAGGCGATTATCCTTTAATCTGTGCTGAACTTTGCGGCCCATACCACGGTGCGATGAGAACAACAGTGGTTGTTGAGTCACAAGAAGGATTTGAGAAATGGCAACAAGAGCAGTTAACTGCGAGTAAAGAAACTCTAAATCAAGCCATTGCCGTTAACCCTGCGGATTTATCCCCACACGAATTTCTCGCCCCCTACACCAAGGGCATGGGAATTCAGCCAGAAATGCTCCATCATGTTCACCACTAATTCAGAAAAAGGGAAAAGTTAAAGCGAAAAGGAAGGTTCCCTTTCCCCTTTGCCCCTTACCCTTTACCCCACTTCTGTAAGAAGTCTAATGACTCATTCCTATGACACAAGCTCAGTTGCAAGAAACTGCCAATATCCCTGGTCATGGTCAAGAACCACCGGTGAGAAAATGGCAAGATTACTTTACCTTTAACACCGACCATAAGGTAATTGCGATTCAATACCTAGTCACGACATTCATTTTCTACTGTATAGGCGGCGTGTTAGCTGACTTAGTTCGTACAGAATTGCGAACGCCAGAATCAGATTTTGTGACCCCAGAAGTCTACAACAGCTTGTTTACGCTGCACGCTACAATCATGATTTTTTTGTGGATTGTGCCAGCTGGTGCGGGTTTTGCTAACTTCCTGATCCCCTTGATGATTGGGGCAAAGGATATGGCATTTCCACGCTTGAATGCTGTTGCCTTTTGGATGATTCCCCCTTCTGGTTTGTTGCTAATCGCTAGTTTATTAGTCGGCGATGCGCCCGATGCAGGTTGGACTTCCTACCCTCCCCTGAGCTTGGTAACAGGTCAGGTAGGTGAGGGAATTTGGATTATGAGTGTCCTTCTACTCGGTACTTCATCGATTTTGGGGGCAATCAATTTCCTCGTAACATTGCTGAGGATGCGTATCCCAGGTTTGGGATTCAATCAATTGCCTTTGTTCTGCTGGGCGATGTTTGCCACTTCGGCATTGACTCTGGTATCTACACCAGTGTTAGCAGCAGGTCTGATTCTGTTAGCTTTTGACTTAATTGCTGGGACGACATTTTTTAATCCCACTGGTGGCGGCGATCCGGTTGTATACCAACATATGTTCTGGTTTTACTCGCACCCAGCAGTTTACATTATGATTTTGCCGTTTTTTGGGGCAATTTCAGAAGTTATCCCCGTGCATTCCCGCAAGCCGATTTTTGGGTATAAAGCGATCGCCTATTCATCCTTGGCTATCAGCTTTTTAGGGCTAATTGTTTGGGCGCACCACATGTTTACCAGCGGTATCCCCGGTTGGCTGCGGATGTTCTTCATGATCACCACCATGATCATCGCCGTACCTACTGGTATTAAAATATTCAGCTGGTTGGCAACCATGTGGGGCGGAAAAATTCAACTCAACTCCGCCATGCTCTTTGCAATGGGCTTTGTTGGTACCTTTGTGATTGGCGGTATCAGCGGCGTGATGTTAGCAGCAGTGCCTTTTGATATTCACGTCCACGACACCTATTTTGTCGTGGCACATTTACACTACGTTTTGTTTGGTGGTAGCGTTCTCGGTATTTATGCAGCGATTTACCACTGGTTCCCGAAAATGACGGGACGGATGCTAAATGAATTTTGGGGTAAGGTTCACTTTGCCTTGACAATTGTCGGCTTAAACATGACCTTCTTACCGATGCACAAATTAGGGATGATGGGTATGAACCGCCGTGTTGCCCAATACGATCCCAAATTTACTTTACTCAATGAAATCTGCACCTATGGTGCTTATATCCTGGCAGTCTCTACATTTCCCTTCATTATCAATGCGATTTGGAGTTGGTTATACGGAGAGAAAGCTGGTAATAATCCCTGGAGGGCACTAACCTTAGAGTGGATGACTACCTCACCGCCAGCGATCGAAAATTTTGAAGTCACCCCAGTACTAGTTACAGGGCCCTACGACTACGGCTTGGAAAAGGCGAAAGAAGGTGTACCCTTATCCGACCCCAATCCGGTCTTATCTGCCGGCCCCAACTCGGTATTAAGAGCAAAACCCGACCCAGCGGTTGCTGCTAATCCCGAAGATCGACAGTAAAGTGACTGGGGGCTGGGGACTGGGGACTAGGGAATAAGATTAAAAATACTATTTTCTAATTCTCAAACCAATCCCCAATCCCCAATCCCCAATCCCCAATCCCCAATCTACATTTATCAAGATTCATGCAAAGTCAGACGATTGACCCAGCTAAAACTGAACTGAATCATCATCATGCAGCAGAAGCAGCTGTCGGCCATCATGAAGAACATCCAGACCATCGCTTGTTTGGGCTAATTGTCTTCCTGATTGCTGAAGGGATGATTTTTATGGGGCTGTTCGGAGCCTATCTGGCTTTCCGCGCTACCCTACCTGCTTGGCCTCCAGAAGGTACCCCAGAGTTAGAACTATTGCTACCCGGTGTTAACACTGTCAATCTGATTGCTAGTAGTTTTGTTATGCACAATGCTGACACTGCTATCAAAAAGAATGATGCGCGGGGTGCGCGGATTTGGTTAGCAATTACCGCTGCGATGGGTGCTGTTTTTCTAGTAGGACAGGTATATGAATATACTCATCTAGAATTTGGTTTAACTACCAATTTATTTGCCAGTGCATTTTATGTTTTGACTGGTTTCCACGGACTGCACGTTACCATCGGCGTTTTAGCGATTCTTGCCGTATTGTGGCGATCGCGCGTTAAGGGCCATTACAGTAGTGAAAAACACTTCGGCATTGAAGCTGCGGAAATTTACTGGCACTTTGTTGATGTGATTTGGATTATTTTGTTCGGATTACTGTATTTGCTGTGAGTATTAATTATTAGTTGTTCACTCCACGCGAACAACTCGCTCAGCCTCCTTTGGGGGCTTTTTTATTTTTAGTATTCAGTGAGGCCTTATTCCAATTGGCAATTTGCAATGAACTTCGCTTCTCTACGAGACGCTGGGCGAACGCTAAGCCAATACTCCCCAAGGCGCGATACCGTTACCTTAAGATTGATACAGACAGTTGATGTGCTTACCTTGGCAGCTGCTGTAGACTACAATTAAGACAGAGAATAAATACACAAGCGATTACTAGCCTCTGTACTGCAATAGTGAGTGGTGTATTTTTCTGTTTCTGGATTATTGCAATTGAAGCATTTAGGACGTAAATCGCTCGTAAAAGCCTGATAAAAGAGATTTTCAAGCCTATTGCCTGGTATACCAGTGGAAAGACATAGAGTTTTAATTACTTACAGTATTGCATTTACTTTATCGATCGAAGCTTGTATTATTTATACTTAATTTGTAGGTTAAAACTTCAATTTCAAGCCAAAATATAAAACTGCCATCGAGCATTATGAAGTCAGAGAAGATGATTGCCTAAAAATTGAAAAATCAAGGGGCGAGTATCTATTCTCTTACCCAAGCTATGACAACCTCTGAATGGTCAGCAATTAGCAGATAGTATACGCGACATGAGCCAGAACCCTCTCATCAGAAAAACATTCAGGAGTAGCTTTGAGACTGTTAAAGTGTTAGAAAGCCCAGAATCCGGTAAAAACTATTCGTTAGGAAGTGTAATACGTAATAGATATCACCAGGATTTTGTGAAAAAAACACTTAGGAATCGTTTTGAAATTATCAAACAGTTGGGCAGTGGGGGATCTGGGGATACGTACTTAGCTATAGACCTAGATCTACCAGGAAGACCGCATTGTGTTGTCAAGCATTTCCACCCAAAAGATCCTAATCCTAGTGTTGGGGCGATCGCTAAAAAATTATTTGCCAGAGAAGCAGAAGTTTTATATCAGCTAGGTAACGACCACGAGCAAATTCCGAGGCTGTTTGCTCATTTTGATGAAGGTGGGGATTTCTATCTAGTCCAAGAATATATTGATGGTCATTCCTTGACTCAAGAAGTTATCCCAGGCCAACGCTTGAGAGAAAATGCAGTCTTGAATCTATTAAAAGACATCTTGGAAGTGCTAGCCTTCGTGCACGAACACAACATTATTCATCGAGATATTAAACCGCAAAATTTAATGCGACGACACTCCGATGGCAAGATTGTGTTAATTGACTTTGGAAGTATTAAAAAAATTGGTGCTTTAGGAGCTGCTTTAACTGTTGTGGTTGGCACTCCTGGTTATATGCCAAGCGAACAAGCCAAAGGAAAGCCAAAACTTTCCAGCGATATCTATGCAGTAGGTATGATTGGGATTCAAGCCCTCACAGGGTTAGTACCTAGCCAGCTACAAGAAGATCCCAATACTGGGGAAGTTATCTGGCGACATCGCGCACAAGTAAGCGACGCTTTTGCAGATATTTTAGACAGAATGGTTTGCGATCGCCATAGCCAACGTTATCAATCTGCCGCAGAAGCCCTCGAAGCGATTAATTGCGATTCGATAGGATTACAGTCGTCACAATCTGGTGGACTAAAACAAAATATTGTTGATAACTATTTTCTAGCTTACAGAAATTTTATTTTGTTGCTAGGTATCGGACTCGGTGCTAGCACTAGTTTGATAGTAATTATTTTAATCTATACATTTTTGAATGCAAGTACATCGCTTCCACAGCAACCTACTCAATTAAAAAATATCATAGAAAAATTTATTCATCAGTCACATTTAACTAATATAAATACCTTAACTAGCCAAATCAAATAATGTTTGCGACACATCAATTATACGTAGGGGCACAACAATGTTGTGCCCCTACCCATCTGTTGCATTCTTTTTTCAAATTGGTATTAATAAAACCTTCTGCACTTCGGCTACGCGGAAATCGAGCGTACCTTGAGGGGAAGCAAGCTAGCTACGCGTAGCGTCTCGTAGAGAAGTCGAGATTCAGTGTAAACCCTCTGCCTTCTCAACCTTCAAAAAGAGGAATTTAATTAGATTACTCTTCTAGGACTTACGCAATATGTGACCTTATTCAAGCGTTGCGGTAATTCATGAATTACCGCTACTTTCGTTATCTTTTGTGTAAGTCCTGTCTTCCTTTGGAAAGGCTTGGTTGGGGATATATAGCAATGAAAAAACTAGATAGTGAATGGTTGATGACAGCTTCACTTAAAACTTAAATATCAATAGATTTTTAGAGTGTAAATACTGAGAAATTACTGTAGTATAAATACAAGCAATAAATAAAATTTAAAAATATGGACAATACAAACCAAAGAAAAGCTTTAATTAGCGGTGAAATTGCCCTTTTTCTTAGAGGTTTAATTATTGGTAAAGTCTTGACACTGATAGTCATTGGCGGATTACTTTGGTGGTTGCTCAAGCCAAGCTTATTATCGCGTAGCAGTAGTAACTCGTACTCTTCTAATCAGAATGTAAACGTCTCTTCTAGTGAAAAATCGAATTTTCAGACAATTGCGGATGTTCCTAGCGGCTCATTTAACTATGGTGGTAGTACAGCTTGGGCATCTATCCGGCAATTGGTAGATTCTCAGATTCAAAGCGATCGCCCTGAACTAAAATTACGTTACGTAGACCCTACAAAGAATAGTCCTGGCTCTAGTTCAGGTATTCGCATGTTGCTTGATGGACAATTGGACTTTGCTCAGTCCTCCCGCCCCTTGACAGATGAAGAACAAGCAATTGCGACACAGCGAGGCTTCACCCTTGAACAACGTCAGGTAGGCATTGATGGAATAGCAGTGGTAGTTAACCCATCATTGAAAGTACCGGGTTTAACTGTTGACCAATTGCAGCAGATTTATTCCGGACAAATTACTAACTGGGAACAAGTAGGTGGACCAAAACTACCCATCATACCTTTATCTCAGCGACCAGAAAACGCAGATACAGTAATATTTTCTAGCAATAACAACTCGAAAGGGCAAGCATTTGGCTCCAATGTACAGTATGTCTACTCGACTACAGACGCAGTACGCCAACTCAGCAAAACTCCTGGCGGTTTGTATTACGCTTCTGCTCGTTCAGTGATTCCTCAGTGTACCGTGAAGGCTTTGCCATTGGGTCGCACTTCTAGTGAGTTAATTCCCCCCTACCGCGAATCTTTGGTGTCACCTGAAAACTGCCTACGTCAGCGCAATCAAGTAAATACTGAGGCTATTAGAAATGGTAGCTATCCAATGACTGCTGAGATGTTTGTAATTATTAAGCAGAATAAAGGGCGAGAACAGCAAATAGGGGATGCCTACGCCAAACTTTTATTAACTGAAGAGGGGCAAAAAGCGATTGAACAAGCTGGTTTCGTTGGAGTTCGGTAGTAATATTTTGAGTATAATTAAGCCCCCTTTTTGGGGGTTTATTTGTCATTTGATATTGCAGTAGTATAGAAAAATTTATTTGCTATGGAACTGGAAAAAATAGCTAGAGAACAATTACAGCTATTTTCAGGTAAATAGACTACACGGTAGGGGCACAGCATTGCTCATTGGTGTCAACTTAAGCTCAAAAGCTTATTCCCACAGGCATTTTACCCCACCCCCAACCCCTCCCCTTGGCAAGGGGAGGGGAAGTTTTGGCTTTAGACAAAACCGGGGTGGGGTAACGCGGATCTTGATGGTAAATGAGTAGAACTCGCTCATCACCTTTCTATTAGGGTTTCACGTTAAGTTGACACCAGTGAGGAATGCTGTGCCCCTACGACAGATGTGGTTCAAATACATGAAAACTGCTGTAAATTTTTAATTGCTCTTTCTTAGTAAAAGCCATTGCAATTCCTTTTTCGTAGTAAGCTGCCTCATTAATAAAAATAGGCCAAACTGTAGATTCTCCTTGATAGACAATTGTTTGGTTATCAAAAGTGAGAAACATTGGATCTCCTGGGTTCAAGGCTTGATAATCTTTGTCTTGAAGCTCTGGATGAATCATGCCAAAGATTGTACCATCCTGTTTTTTTGGGTAGTCTACAACAGATAAGTGGTGATAGAGAGTTAATGTTTCCTTCGTTGCTAAAATATCACCGTGGTTAAATCGTTCGATATAATCTAGAATCCCATGAATCAGTTTCTCAGTTTGTTGGAACAATTGTGCTTTTAAAACTCCTTGGGGAATGGGGCCAACCTCGATCGCAAATCCTAATTCACACAAAGAATTCACAAATGGATTTTCTTCAACTGATTTAAAAGAGCAGCAATAAACTTTAACCAAAGGGTTTCTTTCGCTCAGATAAGCAGCTAGCTTCAAATTAAAGGGATGAGTGTTTACTAAAATAATTGTCAGACCCATATTAGATGTTGTGCTATGCAAATCTAAAATGAAATCTGCTTTATCGCCATTTGCTGCTAGGCTATTTTGAATTGATTTAGCTTGTAGTTCTTCGTAATTTTTAAGTGTAGGATTTTGTAAATCTTGTCTGAGAAAACAGCGGTTTAAATCTTTATCTACATATCGCCTTGTTGCTGCAAAAGCACGAGGATTTGCTAACAGGGTAACTGTCTCAAAACTTTGCCTCGTAATCAAGTCGGGAAAGTCGGCAAATTTTTGGATTAAATAAGCCCCTGTAAACTCATTACCATGAGTTCCACCAACAATTGCAACTCGATTAATTTGGTTCACCATCGCATCAACTTTGTTATAGGCCAATACGGTTCAGTTAACGGTATTTCGCTCCGGAAGATCCCCCCAACCCCCTTAAAAAGGGGGATTAGTTCCCTCCTTTTTAAGGAGGGTTAGGGAGGATCGAGTCTTAACTGAACTGTATTGTGTTATGGGCAATAGACAACAGAAAATAACTTTGAAAGTCTCTTGCTATAGGGTTTTACGAGCAATTTATGTCCTAACCTAGCTACTAACTGCTATAACTTATAAAGCATTCACTTTGCTGATGCGATCGCGATCATGTAGTTGATTTAGATAGGACATATCAGGGCCATCGGGAATAATTCCGCCTGGGTTAAGTGGGAACAAGTTACCGTAGTAGTCGCGTTTGACAGTTTCTACGTCACAAGTGTCAGCAACACCCGGAAGCTGATATAAATCTCTTAAGTAAGCTCCAAGGTTTTGATAGTCTCGAATGCGTCGCCGATTACACTTAAACAAGCTGTAATAGACGCTATCAAAGCGAAATAATGTGGTGAATAAACGCACATCTGCAAGTGTGAGATTGTCGCCGCACAGATATCGATTGGTTTGCAATGCAATTTCAATCTCATCGAGTGTTGCGAACACTTCATTACAGGCTTGATTATAGGCCTCTTGGCTTTGGGCAAAACCACAGCGATAGACGCCGTTATTTACTGCGTGGTAAGTTTTTTCATTCCAAGAGTCAATTTTTTCTTTGAGTTCTTCTGGATAAAGATCCAATGTTACATTGTTGGCGAACTCATTAAATTGAGAGTTGAGCATGACAATAATTTCTGAACTCTCATTGTTGACGATGGTTTTTGTTTGATTATCCCAGAGGATTGGAACTGTAACGCGCCCAGTGTAACCCGGTTTTGCCCGTTGATAAAATTCAGCTAGTGTACGACAACCTTGTTCTTGTTCGTTGAATATCCAACCGCCTTCGATACGAGAAGGAGAGACAATACATACTGATATTACAGCTTCGAGTTTTTTGAGCGATCGCACTACTAAAGTTCGATGCGCCCAAGGACAACCCAACCCAACATAAAGTCTATAGCGTCCCGCTGCTGGTTGGTAAGGATTCCCCTCTTCAGTACCGATGAAGTTGCGAAACTGGCTACTCGGACGAATATATGCTCCCGATTTATTGCTAGGAGCCAACTTTGACATCATTATCCGCCAAAGCGTCGTCCAGACAAACATTCCCAGCCAAATTATCAGCTTTGGAGGAAGCGATCGCCCTTTCTTTTTGGGGAGAGTTTTATTATCATCTATTGGGGTTGAGTTGCTCATGGCGACAATCTTGCTTTGAGAGCGATGGAAGTTACCACTTTATCTGCCCTGCAATTTTTAGTGGCTAGGTTTCCAGTCTTACAACTTACCTTAAGATTGTGACACAATACGTCAGACTCTTAGAGGATGTTTGAAAAGTTCGTCGGTAGCAAAACGTTCTAGATCTCCCTAAATCCCTCTTCAAAAGAGGGACTTTGATTTTGGTTCCCCCCTTTTTAAGGGGAGCCAGCGCGGTCTTGGGGGTTTCCCCCATGAGCGACTGGCGTGGGTTAGGGGGGATCGATAAAGTGCCTAAAATCACAACAAACTACTTTTCAAACAACCTGTTAGACCATTTCAAACTCTAACTGATGACTCTTGAGAAAATCATGGGTGAAATGATCTACCACATTTGTATCAGCTAGTTCTAAATTATAAAAATCTACAGTTTCATGCTCAAAATATGGCCCAGCGTGCCAAGTTCCTTCATGTAATTTAATAAAACAATTTCCCGGAATGCGGAAAGCAGCAATTTTTTCTAACGCTGGTTCATTAACATCATTATTTGGCGGACAAACTGCAATTAACCAATCTTTTCCTTCCAAAGAACCCAAACATTGAGTACATTGCACGTGGCGAGTAATTTTATGAAACTTTCGCCCCCTTTTATTCAACCGCATAATATAAAATCGCGGAGTTCCATTTTGCAAGTTTAATTGAGCGTCTTCAGGATCGTAAGCTTTGCCATCTTGACTCGCAAAAATAACCTGGCCATAGGGCGAAAAGTTTTCTGGCGTTATCGATTGCGCCTGCAATTGTTGTACTGTTTGCGAACTGGTCATATCAAATTTTTTGAGGTTAAGAATTGAGTCATCCCACCAGATGTAGAGACGTAGCATTGCTACGTCTCTACAAACCAATTTGTAGGTAAACCAGGGATCTGACCCCCTATTCGCCAGCTGCATCCTTTAAGAAGTCGGGGATCTTGTTAATTTTTCAACTCTGAATTCTGAATTCTGAATTCTGTGTTCTGAATTGTGGCGCAAAAACAATATTAGCTAGCTAGATAACTGCGTACTTGTTCTTTTTGGCGTCTTAGAAGACTTAGAGCTTTTTGTTCTATTTGGCGCACTCGTTCTCGGCTAATGCCCATGCGATCGCCAATTTGTGCTAAAGAAAGTTCATGCCCATCTGTCAGGCCAAAACGCAAGGTTAATATTTCTCGTTGCTGGGGAGACAGCTTTGACAATAAGTTTTGTAAGTCTTGGTGCAAGGACTCTTCAGCGGCGTAGTCTTCGGGAGAAAGTCCGTCATCTTGCAGTATGTCTTGCAATTCCGTATCCTGTTGTTCGCCAACTCGCGCTTCTAAAGAAAATGGCTGACGCGCTAAAAATAAACACTCACGAATTTGGCTAGGTGTCAAAGACAAGGCTTCGGCAATTTCGGCAGTACTGGGAACGCGACCTAATTGTTGAGATAATTCTCGCTGTACCCGCTTAATTTTATTCAGTTTTTCAAATATGTGAATTGGTAGTCTAATTGTACGTCCTTGTTGAGCGATCGCTCGCGTGATTCCTTGACGAATCCACCAGTATGCATAGGTTGAAAACTTATAACCAAGAGCCGGATCGAATTTATCTACACCTCGTTCTAAACCCAAAGTTCCTTCTTGGATTAAATCCATAAATTCTAAGTTACGGTGCTGATATTTTTTCGCCACAGCTACCACTAACCTCAGGTTAGCTTGAATCATTTTCTGCTTGGCTTGCTGTCCTTGATTTAGCTGTTGCTGCAACTCCTCAATACTCAAGTTAGTTTGCTCTGCCCATTCTTGCAGTGTAGGTTGATGCTTTAGTTTTTCAGCCAATTCTTCTTTAGCTGTTAATAAATTCATCATCTGCTGCACTTGCTCGGCAAAAATAATCTCTTGCTCACGAGTCAACAAATCTACACGCCCGATCTCTTGCAGATAAATACGCACAATATCATCTGTAGTTCGAGCTTTTTTATCTGCAACTAAACTTTTTTTCTGCGTTTTTTGAACTTCGGTTTGTGGAGATGTTAAGTTGCTCATGTTTATTCACTCCTATGTAACCTTATGAATTTATTGGTATCAAGTCTAGATACCCAGACCCATAGCCCTTTTACACCGCTAATCTCTTTATTGACAAGACTAATGAATTTCCGTCTTTGATACATTAAAAGTTAATTATTGAAAATAATCAACCTAAAATCAACTGCGTCCTAATGTTACCATCTTCAATACTGACAAATCAATTATCAAAAGTATTATTTAGCATATATTTTCAAGCCGTCACACTCCTCAATATGTGCCTTTTGTATATCCTCAAGTTTATTGAATACAAAATGAACCTTTTTGCCTCTAACTTCTGATTAAATTATTTAATTAAATAGTAAAGAATTTACTTATACATAATTAACCTTTAGATAGAATTCTAGTTGATGCTGTCCAGTTTACCACTAATTCAGGATTGCCAGCAGAATTTAAAATTAACTAAAAACATTGACTTGTTTCATCTGCGATCGATTAAAAAATAAAATTGGGGACATATTATCTATATTCGAGATGAATTTCAAAGTATGCAAACTGTTTTTAGAGTAATTTTTTGTTAAAAAATCAGCACTTATTCTTGTAAAGTTGCTCGGCGGACATCAGACCAAAGTTATATAAAATCAACTTTAAAGAGATTTGAGGCATTAAATGAACGCTTGGATATCTGTAGCGATCGCACTTGTGCCAGATTGCACGCAGATATGTGCATCGGTTTTGGTATTATGGGTGTAATAGTTAGTGACGACATTCTTGAGACTAAAAGTAGTAACAGTGGTCACATTAACACCAAGGATAATAGTTGGCAAGATAACAAGACCCGCGATCGCCACTAATATTATGTCGGTTTAAAGATTTATCATTTAGAGGGCAGGGGGGCAGGGGGGCAGGGGAGCAGGGGAGCAGGGGGAAAAGGCTTTTGGGATTATTAGCTATTGCCTAATTATCTTGTTCTTAACAACTGCACGAAGGTGTTACTCACCGTATTGTCTTTGGTGTCGGCGGCGTATTGAATCAATTCTTCCCGCAGTTCTTTGGCTGCATCTATCTCAAGTAAGGTTGCTAGCAGGAAGTAAACGCCGCGAAATCGGGGGTCGCCCATTCTATCAACTAATAGTGCTTCGGCTGCATCGCTGTCGCCGAGGAAGTTTTGCACGAGGAAGAAATCCATGATTTTATCGTGGCGGAAGTACCATTCTTTCTTGGCTTCACCTTTTTCATCTTGCCACTGACGGGTGACTACCATTTTGTATTTCTCGTCTGACAAGGACATGACGACCTGCTGAAATTCATCGGCGGGTAAGGCTTGTTTGTCTTGGAGTCGCATTTCGTAGACGGCGGCGGAGAATTTCTTTAAGGGAAATTCTTGATTCCATTCTTTGAGGTATTCTGCTGCCATTAAGTTGTATTGCTGTTCTTGCAGGCGAAATAAGTTTGGCTGTTTGCCTTGTGATAGCATCAGCGCGACGACTGTTAAATCCATTGGGTTGGAAAGAATGCGGCGGGCGGCGTCTAACTCTTCTTTGGGTTGCTGGTTGTTGAGGGCTTCTGTTAGGTAGTTGATGCAGGCTTTTTCGTAATCAGTACCTTGAATTTGGGCATCTTTGGGGAGTCGTGGCTGACGAGATCTCAAAAATTCTTGAATTTGTTGTTGTTCGAGGGGCTGCAAGTAATATGTTTTGGCTGTTGAGGGGGGCGTCCACTCTAGGGGCTGGGTTGTCATGATAATGTTGCCCCGAAAATAGCTTTCGACAAACTGGCAGATTTTGGCGCGGGTTTCGGCGGTGACTTCGTTGAGTCCGTCGATGCAGATGTCAATTGCACCGCTGTAAATCAGGTTTTTCAGGAAGCCGGCGTCTTGGGCTTGGCCGTGTAGCTTGTCTTGGATGGCTTCTATTACGCCTTTTTGACATTTTTGGGCGGGGAGATAAACGACTATGCGCTGGGAGTTTTGCAATAAATGGCGGAGAAACATCGACTTGCCTAAGCCGGAATCTCCTTGTAAGATTATTTGTCCTTGAATGCTGGGGAGGGTTGCGGTTATGGGGAGGATGTCTCCTGAGGCGGGAATTTTGACTTTAGATTCTGGGAAGTATGACTGGTCATGAAAATTATCTAACCCGGCATCGGCTAAGAGGGAAGGTTTGAAGGGTTCAAATAATTTGCGGCGGAAGGGGGGAAACCAGGTGAGGAGAAAGCCGACGTAGCCGACGCCTAAGATTCGGCGTACCCAAGGGTTCCAGAAGAAGATGGCTTGGACTTGGGGAAATTTGGGGTAGGCGAAGATCAGGGCAAGCCAAAAGACAATGTGAATGATGATGGTGTTTCTGGCTTTGAAAAACCACTGCCAACCCTCAAGCTTATTTATCTGTGACTGCACTGCATAAGCTTTAGGAGGGTAGAAAGTTTTGAGGTTGTTGTAGTGGGATTGTAGCAAACCGATATCATCCCATTTCCAGTTAACTTTTTTGTTCTCGGCAACTCTTGAAATCTGTTCTGCTAAATCTTCTCTTAATCTATCCAGGTCTTTACTAGGTTCCCAGGCTTTGAGAAAAACCTCCAGGGTTTTCTTGCCTTCATCGTGGGTAAGTTGCTTAGGAATTGCTTTTATCTCAGGTCTGCCCAGCCATGTTAGTAGCGTTTTTACTTCATCTGTGCCGCCACTCAGGAAGTAAGACCAAAACCGCCAACGTTCAAAGTTTCCTGCATCTGGCCCAAATATTCCCTGGTTTGGCTCATAGGCATAATTTAAAACTATAACAACCTCTTCCAGTTTCAGTTGTTTTATCTTCCCCAATGCCGATGCCGCACCATAACGAACGTAGGCGTCCACCTTTTCATCCTTAAGGATATTGGCGATGTCAGGGACATACTTGGCTGCGGCGTCTCCCAAGTTGCCCAATGCCGATGCCGCACCTGAACGAACGTTGGCGGGAACCTTTTCATCCTTAAGGATATTGGCGATGTCAGGGACATACTTGGCTGCGGCGTCTCCCAAGTTGCCCAATGCCGATGCCGCACCTGAACGAACGTAGCCGGGAACCTTTTCATCCTTGAGGAAATTGAGGATGTCAGGGACATACTTGGCTGCGGCGTCTCCCAAGTTGCCCAATGCCGATGCCGCATCTGAACGAACGTAGCCGGGAACCTTTTCATCCTTGAGGAAATTGAGGATGTCAGGGACATACTTGGCTGCGGCGTCTCCCAAGTTGCCCAATGCCGATGCCGCATCTGAACGAACGTAGGCGGGAACCTTTTCATCCTTAAGGATATTGGCGATGTCAGGGACATACTTGGCTGCGGCGTCTCCCAAGTTGCCCAATGCCGATGCCGCACCTGAACGAACGTTGGCGGGAACCTTTTCATCCTTAAGGATATTGGCGATGTCAGGGACATACTTGGCTGCGGCGTCTCCCAAGTTGCCCAATGCCGATGCCGCACCTGAACGAACGTTGGCGTCCACCTTTTCATCCTTGAGGATTTTGAGGATGTCAGGGACATACTTGGCTGCGGCGTCTCCCAAGTTGCCCAATGCTGATGCCGCACCATAACGAACGTTGGCGTCCACCTTTTCATCCTTGAGGAAATTGAGGATGTCAGGGACATACTTGGCTGCGGCGTCTCCCAAGTTGCCCAATGCCGATGCCGCACTTCTACGAACGGTGGCGTCCACCTTTTCATCCTTGAGGATTTTGAGGATGTCAGGGACATACTTGGCTGCGGCGTCTCCCAAGTTGCCCAATGCCGATGCCGCACCTGAACGAACGGTGGCGTCCACCTTTTCATCCTTGAGGATTTTGGCGATGTCAGGGACATACTTGGCTGCGGCGTCTCCCAAGTCGCCCAATGCCGATGCCGCACCTGAACGAACGGTGGCGTCCACCTTTTCATCCTTGAGGATTTTGGCGATGTCAGGGACATACTTGGCTGCGGCGTCTCCCAAGTTGCCCAATGCCGATGCCGCACCTGAACGAACGTTGGCAGGAACCTTTTCATCCTTAAGGATTTTGGCAGCTTTCTCGGCAATATCCTCTGGTTTCTTGACCACGGATTTTAAATCTTTGAGATTATATTCAACTAATTTATCCAGAGCATATTCCTTAACTTTGTCGTGTCCATCATCAAGGGCGGCTGATATACCGTTAATCTGCCAATCTTGGGGTTTGGGGGTTTCTTTGGCGTTTACCCAAGGTAGAGAGAGGAAGAGAGTTAGCAGTAAGGTGAAACAGAAAAGGAAAAAGAGGGATAGCTTGCTATTCTTGCGGGGTGTGGTGAGCATAATATGGGGCAAGGTGGCAGATTACACGCGGTTATGGGTATAATACCAAGCTTGCAATTGGTAATTCCTGATTCAGAAAGCTGGATGTTGTGAGATAAGTCTCTAGCCAGCGAATTTCATAGGACGGGCGAGACGCCCATCCCACAAGAATAGTTAAATATTTTTGTAGTTGGAAACGCCTTAATTGTGATTGACGAGTATCAAAGACTCGCCGACGAGTATTAAAGACTCTCGCGCGAGTATCAAAGACTCGCCGACGAGTATCAAAGACTCGTTCGCGAGTATCAAAGACTCGTCCACGAGTATTAAAGACTCGTCCACGAGTATTAAAGACTCTCGCGCGAGTATCAAAGACTCGCCGACGAGTATCAAAGACTCGTTCACGAGTATCAAAGACTCGTCCACGAGTATCAAAGACTCGTTCACGAGTATCAAAGACTCGCCGACGAGTATTAAAGACTCTCGCACGAGTATCAAAGACTCTTGCAGAAGTGAACCAAACACAAAGGGGAAAAGATAACTTTTCCCCTTTGATCTTTCTTCTATCTCTAGCAAGGTTTACAGCCTATGAACTAGAAGCAGCTTTAGCAGGTTTACTCTTCATAGCTTTAAAACGATCGCCCAATTGTTGAGCAATACTTTTTAATCCTGGAGTTTTCTTTGCAGCAGTCTTGACATAATCATATACTGTCAAACTACTACCCATTGCTTCACTTCCCACTGCCATTAAGGTATCATCTACTTGTTCTGTGAGTTGTCGCAGCCCAATCAAAAGTTCGGTGAGTGTGACAGCTAATTGATAATCCCGCACAAATTCCTCTACATCAAAGCTGGCTGGGAGAATTTCTCGGTTAGTCTGGGCAGCAGTCAAGCTATTGTTGACAAAAGCTAGGCTTTTATCGCCCATCTTAAATAACTTGCGTCGTTCTTCGACACTCAAAGTCACGAGAAAAGGCAACTTTGCTTGAATAGTCGCTAAAGCTGCTCTAATTTCTTGGATATCTGCTGCCGAAAGGGAGCCGGTAATGTTTTGATATGCCATCGGATCTTTACCGTGGTAATTTTTGTTATGATGCCCACTGAGAAAGGCGATCGCACAGGGTTGGCATGGGGAGATGGGGAGATGGGGAGGTGGGGAGATGGGGGGACTGGTGACTAGGGGAAAAGGGCAAAGGGTAAGGGGCAAAGGTAAGATCTCCCCTTTTCCCTTTAACCTTTTCCCTTTTCCCTACCCGAAGGGTTTTGACCAATGACTAATGACCAATTTCTGTGACAATGGTTTAAAGTAAGCCGGAATACAGTATCCAAGCTACTCATGAGCCATTCTCAAAACAGTCCTTTGTCAAGCAAACCCGTTCCATTTTCTTTTGATTGGTTGTACGCTTTCTGGAAATTCTCTCGCCCGCACACGATTATCGGGACGAGTCTTAGTGTGTTGGGTTTGTTTTTAATTGCCGTTGCGGTTAGTGGAGACGTGGTGAATTATGCAGACGCGATGAATCGCGTCTCTACAAGTTATCTGCTACCTTTGTTGGGGGCATGGATTTCTTGTTTGTGTGGCAATGTCTACATTGTGGGGCTGAATCAATTAGAAGATGTGGAAATTGACAAGATTAATAAGCCTCATTTACCCTTAGCTTCTGGAGAATTTTCTCGGAAAACTGGGCAGTTAATTGTAGGAATTACTGGAATTTTGGCGCTAGTTATAGCATGGCTAACCGGGCCGTTTTTGTTTGGCATGGTGGCAATTAGTTTAGCAATTGGTACTGCTTATTCTTTACCGCCGATTCGTTTGAAGCAGTTTCCCTTGTGGGCGGCGCTGTGTATTTTTTCGGTGCGCGGTACGATTGTGAATTTGGGATTGTATTTGCATTACAGTTGGGCATTCCACCAAAGCCAAGCAATTGTACCTGCGGTGTGGGCGTTGACGTTATTTATTTTGGTGTTTACATTTGCGATCGCCATCTTTAAAGATATCCCAGATATGGAAGGCGATCGCCTCTACAATATCTCTACTTTCACTATCCAACTCGGCGCCAAAGCTGTGTTTAATCTCGCTCTTTGGACGATAACTGTCTGCTATTTGGGCATAATTTTAGTTGCGGTGCTACGCGTCGCCTCGGTTAACCCGATATTTGTGGTGATTACGCATTTAGGATTGCTCGTGTGGATGTGGTTGCGGAGTTTGCAGGTAGACTTAGAAGATAAAACTGCGATCGCCGAGTTTTATCAATTTATCTGGAAACTCTTTTTTATCGAATATCTGATTTTTCCTATCGCCTGTCTTTTGGCTTAGACAATGTTAGAAACCTTGCCAATTAATTCTATTATCGCTGGAACCATAGTTACTTTCAGTCTGGTAATCCTTGGGTATTTCGCTTGGAAAACTTTGATTACCTCAGATTTATTTCAAAAAGGCATCAATCTCGCTCAAGCAGAAGATTATGAAGGTGCAGAAGCAGCTTTTCGCAAAGTTATTTCTCTCAATTCTACTAATGATGTCGTGCGCTTATTTCTCGGAGATGTTTTAAATCGCCAAAACCGAGTCGAAGAAGCAAAAGAATTATTTTGCGAAGTGATTAGCCGCAGCCCGAAAAATCCCGACGCTTACTTGCGTTTAGCAAATGTTTTAATGCAACAAGATAAACGAGAAGAAGCTAAAAATAATTTGCAGCAAGCTAAAGAGTTATTACAAAAACAACGTCAACCGGAAAAAGCTGCAAAAATCGCTAAATTGTTGGATAAAATGAATGCCAAAATTAAGAATGGGGAATAGATAGTAGGTAATGGGGAATGAATAATCATATTAAAATTAAGTAGACTAATAAAAATGGTGAAAATAAATAATCTTCTGGCTACAGCTATTGTTTGTTGGTGTTTGAGCAGTGCTAATACTGCTTTTGGTAAACAGATTGGCATAGCAACAGTTAAAAACTCTCTTCAAGCTGCGGTTACTCAGAATAAAAATGCACTGACTAACTTTGAACAAGGAGCCAATCTCTACAAACAAGGGGATTTAAAAGGAGCAGAGGCAGCTTTTCGCAAAGCAATTCAATTAGAACCAAAATTTGTGGAAGCTTATGTGGCTTTGGGAAATACTCTCGATGATGGAGGTAAACCACAAGAAGCGATCGCACAATATCAAAAAGCCATCAGCATCGATCCAAAATTTGCCAAAGCTCACTTTTTCTTAGGAAATTCTTTCTACGTTCAAGGCAAATTCACAGAAGCAATTACCGAATACAAACAAGCTATTAACTTTGACTCCAAAGATGCAGCCGCTCACTATTATTTAGGAAATGCTTTTTATGCTCAAGGAAAGCCAGCAGAAGCAGTGGCAGAGTATACAACAGCCATTCGCCTGCAACCCAAAAATGCCCCAAGTTATAATGCCTTGGGAAATGTATTGTACGCCGAAGGCAAACTAGAAGAAGCCATCGCCCAGTACCAAAAAGCTATTAGCGTCGATTCCCAAGATGCAGACGCTCACTATAATTTAGCAAGTGCTTTATACGCTCAAGGCAAACTAGACGAAGCAATAGGCAACTACAAAAGAGCAATTCGCCTCGATCCCAAACACGCACAAGCTTACACCGGTTTAGCAAACGCTATGGACGATCGAGGTAAACCCCAAGAAGCGATCGCACATTATAAAAAAGCCATTAGCCTTGTACCCGATTATGCCTACGCTTACTATAATCTGGGGATTACTCTCGGAAGAGAACAACAACGAGAAGAAGCGATCGTCAACTTCAAAAAAGCTAGAGAATTATTCCAAGCTGAAGAAAACAACCAGATGGTTGAGCAAATTGATCGATTAATTGAAAAATTAAAGGGGAGTGGGGAGTAGTGACTGGGGAATGTGGACTAGGGGAAAAGGGCAAAGGGCAAGGGGCAAAGGTAAGATCCCCCCTTTTCCCTTTAACCTTTCCCCTTTCCCCTACCCGAAGGGTTTTGACAAATGACCAATGACAAAGGCAAAGTCTACTTAGTAGGTGCTGGGCCTGGAGATGTGGCGTACCTGACGGTAAAAGCTTACAATCTCTTGGCTGCTGCTGAGGTGTTAGTCTACGATGCTTTGGTAGATGCTCAATTATTGCAGTGCGTACCACCTGATTGCTTAAAAATAGATGTGGGCAAACGGGGTGGTAAACCTAGTACCAGTCAAGCAGAAATTAATAAGTTACTCGTAAATTACTGCCAAGAAGGGAAACAAGTTATACGGCTCAAATCAGGCGATCCTTTGATTTTTGGGCGTTGCACTTCCGAAATTGAAGCTTTAAAAGCTTCTGGTTGTGACTTTGAACTAGTACCAGGAATTTCCTCAGCCCTTGCAGCGCCTTTATTGGCAGGAATTCCCCTCACAGATCCGGTTTTAAGTCGCACTTTTGCAGTATTTACAGCCCACGAACCAGAGGCTTTAGACTGGGAAGCGCTATCGCGGATAGAAACCCTAGTAATTTTGATGGGAGGGCAACAGATACAGGAAATTGTAAATCAGCTGTTGCGATATGGGCGATCGCATTTGACACCCATAGCCATCATCCGCTGGGCAGGAACTCCAGAGCAACAAATTTGGACGGCACAACTGGGCAATATTTACGAACAAATCACCGGATTATCTCTTTCCCCAGCCGTAATTGTGATTGGCGAAGTTGTTGGGCTACGGAAGTACTTGCAACCTGAGAATATATATAGTGAAAGGCACGCCAGTATTCCCACAGCTCAAACTATGTCAACGAACCTCCCTCCTTTTCCTTCATCCCCCTCATCTTCCTCATCTCCCCTTGCTGGCAAAACAATTCTGGTGACACGTTCAGTCGGACAATCAAACCAATTTAGCAATCGTCTCATGGCTTTAGGCGCAACCGTCATCGAAATGCCTACCTTAGAAATTTGCCCGCCTTCGAGTTGGGAAAGTTTAGATAATGCGATCGCTAATTTATCTAACTTCGACTGGTTAATTCTCACTTCTACCAATGGCGTAGACTACTTTTTTGCCAGATTAATTGCCCAAGGTAAAGATAGCCGTGCTTTGGCTGGCGTCAAAATTGCCGTTGTTGGCGAAAAAACAGCCCAAAGTCTCAAGCAATATTCTCTGCAACCAGATTTTATTCCTTCCAGCTTCGTCGCTGATTCTTTAGTAGAAAATTTTCCAGAACAATTATCTGGTAAAAAGGTTTTATTTCCCAGAGTTGAAAGCGGCGGCAGAGAAATTTTGGTTAAAGAATTAACTGCTAAAGGTGCAGAAGTAATAGAAGTTGCAGCATATCAATCTTGTTGTCCCAGCAGTATCCCACCTGCGGCACAATTAGCTTTGCAAAACCACAAGGTAGATGTAATTACCTTTGCTAGTTCTAAAACTGTACAATTTTTCTGCCAACTTACTAACAACATATTTCCGAATAACTCTCATACTAGTCAATTGTTAGATGGTGTTTGTATTGCCTCCATCGGCCCTCAAACTTCCCAAACCTGCCATTCCTTATTCGGACGTGTAGATGTCGAAGCCCAAGAATACACTTTAGATGGTTTAACCGAAGCGTTGATCGGGTGGGGAATGGGGAGTAGGGACTGGTGACTGGGGACTGGGGACTGGGGAGTAGGGACTGGGGGAAAAGGGCAAAGGGCAAGGGGCAAAGGTAAGATCCCCCCTTTTTCCCTTTAACCTTTTCCCTTTTCCCTACTTGAAGGGTTTTGACAAATGACAAATGACAAATGACTAATGACAAAACGCATAATCGGCTTAACTGGAGGTATTGCCACAGGCAAAACCACTGTCACCAATTATTTAGCTAGCAGTTATAATCTGCCGATTTTGGATGCAGATATTTATGCTAGGGAAGCTGTGTCAGTGGGTTCGCCTATTCTTAGTGCGATCGCCGAACGGTACGGCCAACAAATTTTACTAGGCGATGACAACCTCAACCGCCAAAAGCTAGGCGAAATTATTTTTAATCGGCAAGACGAACGCAACTGGATAGAGAGTTTGATTCATCCTTATGTGCGCGATCGCTTTCTTGAAGCTATTACCCAATCTTCTTCGCAAATACTGGTGTTAGTAGTGCCTCTGTTATTTGAAGCTGGGATGACTGATTTGGTTACAGAAATTTGGGTAGTACATTGTCCTGAAGAACAACAACTACAGAGATTGATGCAACGAAACCATTTGAATCGAGAACAAGCACAAGCACGGATTAATAGTCAACTATCTATTGCAGAAAAACTCGCCCGTGCAAATGTCGTTTTAGATAACTCTTTTAGCCTAGAAGTATTATTAAAACAGGTAGATATAGCACTCAAACTCAAAGTGTAAACTAAAAATATATTTATCTTAAAAAAGACATATATACTAAATTTCGCAGACATAAAATTTTAGTGAATAAATCTTAACAAATTCAGTGAAAAATCTGCAAATTTAGCCAATCTTAATGAATAATTCGGTGATTTTACAGTTGAGGCTGTGGTTAATAGTAATGTAGATTTAAATTGTTAGTCAACAGTTAGCCGCTATGATCCCTGATGTTGTACTAGATGCTCAAGCTCGAACAAAATAAAGTAATAAATCAATACGATATTCAAAAAATCTTCTTTGCTAAATATATCCTCATTAGTAGTGACAGAGAATGACTTTTAAACATAAGATAGAGTTTGTGAAAAGTTAAAGATTGAATAAGGCTTAGCCATTAATTATTAAATTATTTTTAAATCAAGATTTTTAATTGATTTTTTTTTAATACGAAGTATATGAATTTAAGTTTTAGTTTTTTCAATAAGTTAGCCCTCCTAACCTCTCCAGTAAAAGAATTAAAATACCACAATAAAACACATGATTATAGCCAACAACTCTGTGGCAGTGACTACATATTTGAGCGAGTCAATGAAGGAACAATAGGCTACATGACTGGAGTAGGCAACGGTGTTAAAGCTAGCGATCGCATCATCTTACAACAAGGCAGCGAATCTTATCAATATCAAATCGAGGAAATTGATTACTACTCCTATCCGTCTGATATGTGGATAGCTTTACTCAAGCAAGTTGTTTGATTAATAAGTTAAAGGTGCGTTAGCCTACGACATAACACACCTTACAGGTTTGATAGTCTGGAAATCCTGAAAAGCTAAGGATGCGGTTTTTCAAGAAACTTTGTTTGTGACTTAAAAATAGACAAGACTGTTAGGGCATCAACAGATGATAAAACTTAGATAAAAAAAGACTTTTCACCCAGTCCCCAGTCCCCAGTCCCTTGCTATATTTCTCCACCAACGACTACATCCCTAATTCGTAGACTTGGGCCGCCACAACCTACTGATAAGCCGTTTTGCCCTCCCTTTCCACAACCACCAGATTCATCCCAATAAAAGTCATCACCAATTGCTTCAATATCGGCTAAAGTTTGGAATACATTTCCCGAAAGTGTCACATCGCGCACAGGTTCAGCAATTTTGCCGTTTCTAATCATCCACGCTTCTCCGGCGCTGAAAGTGAACATTTCGCCGTTTGTCATTCCACCCAACCAATTGCGGGCATAAACTCCTTCTTTAATATCAGTAAATAAGTCTTTGACTGGTGTTTTACCCCGTTCAATCCACGTGTTTGTCATCCGCACAATGGGGGTAAAGTGATAGTTGAGACAGCGGGCATTACCCGTAGGCGTTTCGTCTAATTTGCCTGCGGTTTCACGAGAATGCAAGCGTCCGACCAAAACCCCATCTTTAATTAGTTGAGTAGTGGTGGCGGGAGTGCCTTCATCGTCGTAAAAATAGCTACCGCGATGCCCTTCTGGGGCAGCACCATCAAAAATTTGCAGTTCTTCGGGGCCAAACCGTCGTCCAATGGTCATGACTTCCAATAAATCTGGGTTTTCATAAGCCATATCTGCTTCAGAAAGGTGTCCGAAGGCTTCGTGGACAAACAAACCAGTCAGAATTGGGTCAATGACTACGGTGTAGGTATTGCCTTTTACTGATGGCAGAGATAAAGCTGCGATCGCTCTTTCGGCTGCGCTTTGGACTTGTTCGTCCAAATTCGTTAAATCTTCGTAGGCTTTGCGAGAACCAGTGGTTTCTCTGCCAGTTTGGACAGTTTCGCCATTCTTGGCGGTGGCGGCAAAGCGCATTTCCATATCCACCCAAGATTGCTCGATGAAAGTGCCCTCAGAGGTGGCGATAATTACTCGTTGGGCGCTATCTCCATACCGCACCGAGGTTGTGGTAATTCGCCGATCGACATTTTTGAGCAATTCCGTGTAGCGATCGCATAATTCTTTTTTCTGTGAAAGTAAAATTTTTCGCGGATCGGTGCCGACGAGAGGCAGATTGCATACTACTTGCACCGGGTCAATGGGTGCGAGGATAGTTTCTTCATCGCCAACCATCCGCGCCGCAGCGATCGCTTCTTCGATACGATCCTGAATTGTGGAAAGTTGGTTAAAGCAGCTCAACCCCCACCCACCTTTATAACAAGCGCGAATGTGTCCGCCAATTGAGATGCCTTCACTCAGGGTTTCTACCTTGTCGCCACGCAACAAGATATCAGTCCCTTCTGCTTCTTCAAGGCGAATCATCAGATAATCAACACGCTCTGAGTAACGGGCAATGAGGTCAGAAAGCAAATTTTGTGCGTCAGCAAGTGTAGTCGGCATTTCCAGGTAATAATAATGACGAACTGCCTTTATTCTGCAATTATTTGGGAACTTCTGCTACTCGACTTCATCCTCTGCGACTTCACAATCAGCAAGCAATTCATCCATACTCTCTGGAAATGTTCCTCGTTCAATCATTTACATATTAGCAATGGGTTAGCAAAAGCATTGAATTGACCAAAGACAAAGAATGCTGAAGGGCGGATCGCACCTGAATTCAAATAGCATAGAACAAGACAACCACAAAGCCACACTATGACTCCACAATTTGAAGCTGCGATCGCTGCCATTCAACTACTCTCATCTACAGAGCGCCAAGAACTGCTGCAAATCCTCACCCAAAGCAATTTATCCTCAAATTCTCAATCCGATCTTCAAAATCTTAGTATTCAGTTTTCCCAAGGTATTACACTAAAGCAGCTACTTGCCACCCATTCTCCCACAACTGTTGATAACCTCAAAAACCTTGCTGCTGACTTTTGGCCTGAAGAAGACTCTATTGATGATTTTCTCACCTTCCTGCGGCAACAGCGCCAAGAGGCGATCTAACTAAACTCCTATGAGTCTTATTCTTATTGATACTGACATTGCTTGCTTCATTCTCAAAGGTAGTGATTATGCTGACCCTTATCTGCCCCTTTTGAGTGGTCAGGAATTGGCATTGTTATTCATGACCATCGCTGAGCTGTTTCAGTGGGCAATCTTGCGTCAGTGGGGCGAGCGTCGTCTCACCTAGTTAGGACAATATCTATCGAATTACCTTATTATTCCAGTGGATCGACCTCTTTGTCGAGAATGGGCACAGGTTTGTGCCTATCGACAAAACGTGGGACGACCAATTTCGCCCCAAGATGCCTGGATTGCTGCAACGGCTCTGCGCTACAACTTACCGCTAGTCACTCACAACATCAAAGACTTCCTAGAAATTCCCAATTTACAGCTGATTACACCTTCATCCTAGATGATGCATTTGTCTTTTTTCGTTGGGATGAATCTGGAGATATTCGCATGACATGAAAAAATTCTCCTAGTGCTTTTGCTTGCTCTTTACTAATTGCTCTTTTTTCGTTAACAACTTCTGAAACAACTCCTTTAAAACCAATAATTCCTACTAAATCAGATTGTTTAATTTGCCTAATAGAAGGATTTTCCTCTGTTATCGGCGGTGGCTCGTATCATAACTTACCAAACAATTGTCAAGTTGATTTTTTGGTCTTCATCACATCTTCTATAATTAATAAAATCTGCACACCTAATTTTAGGCATGAGACTGTGACCGAATCAGGAAACTACAAAGATACTGTAAACCTACCCAAGACTAACTTTGAGATGCGGGCAAACGCCATCAAGCGCGAACCGGAAATCCAAAAATTTTGGGAAGATAATAAGATTTACGATCGCCTCTCGCAAAACAACCCAGGCGAATTATTTATACTGCACGATGGGCCGCCCTACGCTAACGGCTCACTTCATACTGGTCATGCCTTAAATAAAATTCTTAAAGATATTATTAATCGCTACCAACTCCTACAAGGGCGTAAAGTTCGCTACGTTCCTGGTTGGGATTGTCACGGATTGCCCATTGAGTTGAAAGTTCTGCAAAACATGAAGTCAGCGGAACGGCAAAATTTAACGTCTTTGCAACTGAGACAAAAAGCCAAAGAATATGCCCTAGCTACGGTAAATGACCAACGCCAAAGTTTTAAAAGTTACGGTGTTTGGGGTGATTGGGAACATCCTTATTTGACGCTGAAGCCGGAATATGAAGCGGCGCAAATTAGCGTGTTTGGTCAAATGTTCTTAAAAGGCTACATCTATCGCGGTTTGAAGCCGGTTCACTGGAGTCCTAGCTCGAAAACTGCTTTGGCGGAGGCTGAGTTGGAATATCCGGAAGGTCACGTTTCTCGCAGTATTTATGCGGCGTTTCCGGTTACTAGTCTTGGAGAAGGCGTAAAATCGCTGCTGGGGGAATATTTGCCGGATTTGGGTGTGGCTGTGTGGACGACTACGCCTTGGACGATTCCGGGGAATTTGGCGGTGGCGGTGAATGGGGAGTTGGATTATGTGGTGGTGGAGGTATCACGCAGAGACGCAGAGGCGCAGAGAGGTTTCAAGTACTTGATTGTGGCGGCGGAGTTGGTGGAGAGGTTGGCTGCAACGTTGGGTGTCGAGTTGACTGTGAAAGCTACGGTTAAGGGGAGGGATTTAGAACATAGTAGTTATCGTCATCCTTTGTTTGACCGGGAAAGTCCGGTGGTTGTTGGTGGGGATTATATTACTACTGAGTCGGGTACTGGGTTGGTACATACTGCTCCCGGCCACGGTCAAGAAGATTACATTGTTGGTCAGCGATATGGTTTGCCGATTCTTGCACCTGTGGATGATAACGGGAATTTTACTTCAGAGGCGGGAGAGTTTGCTGGGTTGAATGTGCTGGGTGATGGAAATCAAGCGGTGATTGATGCGTTGGCGCGTAAAGGTTCTTTGTTGAAAGAAGAACCTTATCAGCACAAGTATCCTTATGATTGGCGGACGAAAAAGCCGACGATTTTCCGGGCTACGGAGCAATGGTTTGCTTCGGTGGAAGGATTTAGAGAAGAAGCACTTAAGGCGATCGCCGCTGTAAAATGGATTCCAGCCCAAGGCGAAAATCGCATCACGCCAATGGTGGCGGAACGTTCTGATTGGTGTATCTCCCGTCAGCGTGTTTGGGGTGTACCGATTCCGGTTTTCTACGATGAAGCTACGGGGGAACCGCTGCTGAACGAGGAAACTATCAGCCATGTCCAAGGAATTATTGCCGAAAAAGGTTCCGATGCTTGGTGGGAACTTTCAATTGAAGAGTTATTGCCTGAATCCTATCGCCAAAATGGCAAGTCTTACCGCAGAGGTACAGACACAATGGATGTCTGGTTTGATTCTGGTTCATCTTGGGCAGCTGTAGCCAAACAACGTCCAGAGTTATGCTACCCCGCGGATATATACTTGGAAGGTTCCGACCAACACCGCGGTTGGTTCCAATCAAGTTTGCTTACTAGTGTGGCGGTTAATGACTGTGCGCCTTACAAAACTGTGTTGACTCACGGCTTTGCTTTGGACGAACAAGGACGGAAAATGAGTAAGTCTGAAGGTAATGTCGTTGACCCAAATACAATCATTCAAGGCGGGAAAAATCAAAAAGTAGAACCGCCTTATGGTGCAGATGTATTGAGATTGTGGGTATCATCGGTAGACTACTCCGGCGATGTCCGCATTGGGAAAAACATCATTAAGCAACTCAATGATGTTAGAGGTAAGATTCGCAATACAGCGCGGTTTTTGTTGGGTAGCCTTGATGACTTCAACCCCGAAACAGACGCAGTACCTTTTGAGGAATTGCCAGAACTTGACCGCTATATGCTGCACCGCATCCTGGAAGTGTTCGAGGAAGTGACAGCAGCTTTTGAAAGTTTCCAATTCTTCCGCTTCTTCCAAACAGTGCAGAATTTCTGCGTGGTGGATTTATCCAACTTTTATTTAGACGTTGCCAAAGATAGACTCTATATCAGTGCGCCAAATGCTTTTCGCCGTCGCAGTTGTCAAACAGTGCTGAAGATAGCTTTAGAGAATTTAGCACGAGCGATCGCTCCAGTATTATGCCACACCGCCGAGGATATCTGGCAATATCTCCCGTACAAAACGCCTTACAAATCAGTGTTTGAAGCTGGTTGGGTGCAAGTGGACGAAAAGTGGCGCAATGCAGAATTAGCTAAATCTTGGGAAGTATTGCGAAAACTCCGCACTGATGTCAACAAGGTGTTGGAACAAGCCAGAATCGAAAAACTCATTGGTTCTTCCCTAGAAGCGAAAGCTTTAATTCACATCCCTAACAAACAGTTAGGCGATGCAATTCAAGCCTTTAACCCGGTTAGCGGTAACGGTATTGACGAACTGCGGTATTTATTGCTGACTTCCCAAGTGGAATTATTAGATTCTGCTGAAGCACTGCAACAAGTAAAATATACAGCCCAGACCGAAGACTGGGTAATTGGTGTAGTGAATGCTGACGGCGAAAAATGCGATCGCTGTTGGAACTACTCCATCCACGTGGGAGAATCAAAGGAACATCCGCTAATTTGCGAACGTTGCGTTGCGGCTTTAGCTGGAGAGTTTTAACAAGTTAACTGTCAAACGTTTTCGCGTAGGGGCAGGGCAATGCCCATACGTGTCAACTTAACGTGAAACGCTGGTGAAAACGCGATCGGCGAGTTCTACTCATTTACCATCAAGATCCGCGTTACCCCACCCCGGTTTAGCTGGCGCAAAACCTCCCCTCCCCTTGGCAAGGGGAGGGGCTGGGGGTGGGGTAAAATGCCTGTGGGATAAGCGTTTGAGCTTAAGTTGACACCAATGGGCAATGCCGTGCCCCTACCAACGTATTTGTATCATAATTAAAGTGAAGCACTATTAATCAGTGGTTTTTGCGTTCTGACTTGATTTTTGATCGGAATTTTTCAAACGTGTCGCCTGACTTTTGCGGATGCGATCGCTTTTGCGAACAGCACCCGCCATTTCATATTCACGGCTGTCTTTGCCGTATTTGAAAGCAACACCAATCAGCATTTTTTCAATGAGATCGTTTAAGTTTTTGTCTAATTCATCCATTTCAGTTCTAGAAGAATTAATTACCGCTAAAGCAGTATTATAAGCATCTATCTTGCTACGGTACTGCTCAATTAGTTGTGTCACATTTTGCAAGTTGCGAATATCCCCAAAATCCATACTAGGATCGATCGCTTTAAATCCCGCCACTCTTAATTCAGCTTTTTCTAAAACGCGGTATGTACGTTTTTGACTAGCCATAATGTATCCTTTTTATTTTGCTTTAGAGCTAGTTTGGCTTACTAAAGCTGTATTTTAGTTCAGTGTATTACTCATAAAAAGTATTTATTAATACTAAAAATTAAGTATTTAACGCGAAGATTATGAGTTTGTTGATGAAAAGCATGTGTTTGTTGACGAAAAGCATGTGTTTGTTGATGAAAGGCATGTGTTTGTTGATGAAACGCATGTGTTTGTTGATGAAAAACATGTGTTTGTTGATGAAAAGCATGTGTTTGTTGATGAAACGCATAATTTTATAGTTAAAGCTAGTAGTAGCGTGACCGGGCTAAAATATTGCATTAGTAAACTCTTGTGGGGTGGGCATCCTGCCCGCCCGTCTGTGGCGGGTAAGATACCCGCCCCACAAGAAAATTTATTGCAACATTTTAGTCTTGTCAGTTCACTACATTTATCCTTAACCCAAGCGTATTGCTCTACATAGCACCAAAAGTAACGCCCTGTTGTTTGAGCCACTTCCGGTATGCAATAGAATAGCGATCGCTCGTTAAATGTACTTCTGCTTGCAAATCCAAAGGTAAGCGTCGGGGTTGCTGGGACTCGACAATGGCAATATCTTGACTTGCAACTTGATTTTGAATATCTAGGTACAGTTCCACTGGAAGTTCCCGGCCGCCCTTTACCATTAACCAGTATTGCGCCACGCACTCATCTTCATCGATTGGCGTAATTGTATAGAAAATATTTAAACGATGTTCTCCAGGCCCGAGTTTAAAGTATGCCACTAGCGGACGGAAGATGCGGTAATCGTAAGTGTTGAAAATCAGCGGTGCTTCTTTAGGGTTGCGCGAATTAAAATCTAGTTCCCACAAACCACATTTGAAACTAATTCCATCGGGAAGAGACTCTAATTCATAGTGCGTCAACTCAGGACGACTGGCGTGGGCAAATAATCCTGAATGCAGAATTGGGAAGTGTGCCGGATCGATGAAATTTTCCAGCGCCCGCAGAGGGCTAGAGTGATAGTGGTAGGGGCCGCAGAAAATCCTGCGATACACCGGATTATCCCATTCAGAAAACGGAGGGATATCTTGTTTTGGCGTTCCTAAGCAAACCCACAGCAGATCGTAACGCTCTCGAACGTGGTAAGTTTTAACACAAGCTTGTGCGGGAGGCGATTGCTCTGGATTCGCCGGAACTAGTACGCATTTGCCCTCGCTGTTAAAAGCTAAACCGTGGTAGGGACAAACAAGGGTATCTTTATTGACATATCCTAGAGAAAGACGAGCGCCACGATGAGGGCAAAGGTCTTGCCAAGCTAAGACTTTTTCGCCATTATGCCAGAGTACTAGATCTGAGCCTAATAAGCGTTTGTGCAGAACTGTTCCAGGTTGGAGGTCTTGCGATCGCCCTATTACATGCCAATCATTGAGCAAAATCTGGTCTTGCACCATGAGTATCGCCACCCATCAGTCAAATACCTATATCTTAATCATCCTCTGGAAAAGCCATCAAAGGATTTATTAACAGATGTTAAGGCGATCGCAAGTTAAGCATTTAACTCGTTTGTTGTTGGCTCAATGCTGTTTTCGTCAGCCACAGTTAATTAATAGTTAGGCTAAAGCCGTAAGACACCGCGAAACACTCAAAAAAAGAATAAATGAAACGCAGCGTCATACTAAAATCTTGAAATATCTAAATTTTGAACTTAATGGCGGAATTTAGAACAAAGGCGGTGTGTTAATTTAGATAGCAAACACATAGTCAAAGTAGGAAATGGAACCTTTAACTACTGCGGCAATCGCTGTTGGCACTATAATTGCCACTAAAGCCTTAGAAAAAACAACCGAAAAGGTCACAGAAAATTTATTAGATAAGACTGGTAACTTTCTCGTCACCTTGAAAAAACAGTCTCCCCAGACTGTAGTGGCGATAGAGAAAGCACCAGACCAACCACTTGATTATGGCAAAGCTGTATTAGAAGTGGAATCAGCGGCTAAAGCTAACCTTGAAGTGGCACAAGCTATAGAAGAATTGGCACAAGCAGCGAAAGCGGAACCGCTACCCAATTTGGCTGAAGTTCTTCAAAATATAGCAGAAGCACTTAAATCACAATCTCCAACGAATCAAATTAGAATTGAGACAATCGAAAAAATTGTTAATTTTGCTCAGAGAGATATTAATGTAGAAACGCAAAATATCAATATTTGACTGAAGTCGTCCGAACGGGAACGGACAAAGTTAACTCCCACAAAATATATTCGTTATCGCGGTTCCGTCAACTTCGTCGGGCGAGAAACAGAACTGACAATAATGCATGAAGACTTACAGCGCGAAAATTATGTAGCAATAGCGGGAATGGGCGGCGTGGGCAAAACTGAATTAGCTACCCAATACGCCAAAAAATATGAACAATATTATGGGGGAATTGCTTGGTTTAACGACAGAGAAACCAATCTCGCCGCCGAAGTTTTAGAGTTTTTCTCATTGCAGTTCGGTTTGGAGATTCCCCAAGAATTAGGAGACAAACGTTTAAACCTTCAAGAACAAGTCGCCTGGTGTTGGTCTAAATATCCTAACTCTAACTTGCCGATTTTAATCGTCTTCGATGACGTAACTGATTTAGACAACCTCCGCCAAGTTGTTCCTAACGATAACCGTTTCCGAATCTTAATTACAACTCGACTGCGGCATTTAGACCCAAATTTTATTCAAGAAATTTCCTTAGATGTTCTCTCGCCGCAAAAAGAACCAGGCAAAGCTTTAGAACTGTTAAAACGACTGTTGGGGGAAAAAGATAAGCGAGTTGAAAATCAACCACAAGCCGCAACACAAATATGTGAATGTCTAGAATATTTGCCCTTGGGCATAGAATTAGTGGGAGGCTATTTGCTAGGCGACCCGCAAATATCTTTAGATATAATGTTTGGGCGATTGCAAGAACGTAAATTAGCAGAAGCAGCTTTACAAGACCGGGAAACCATCAATTCAACTCAACTAGGAGTCAAAGCCGCCTTTGCTTTAACTTGGGAAGAACTCGACCCCCTGGCGCAACAACTAGGAAGATTTTTGAGTTTATTTGCTCCCCAACAGATTCTTTGGGATTTGGTGATTTGGGTAGCGATAGGTGGAGAAGAAGGAGAAAATCAGGAAGAAAGACAGCTAACTTGGTCACAAAATGAATTAAACGAAGCTAAAAAGCAACTCTACGGGCGCAACTTGCTGCAACTCTTAGAAGAGAGAGAAGGATGTTATAAAATTCATGCTTTAGTGCGGTGGTTTTTGCAAGAGCAGTTAGCGACCTCTGGCGAGATGAAATCAGTTTTGGAAACAACTTTCGCCACCGCGATGATAAGTTTTGCCCAAATACTTCCTAATTCTCCCACTTCTGAGCAGATTGAAAACCTCAGAGATATTGTTCCCCATCTCGAAGACTTGGGAAACCGTTTAATTGCAGAGATAAAAAAAGTAAAAGAGGTACAGATAATTTCTCCAGCATCAGTTCCCAACAATCAAGTAATTTGGATATTTGAGGGAATAGGAAGATTTTACGTAGGACAGGGATTATATAAATTAACAGAACCTTGGCGTGAGCAATGCCTAAATGTTTGCCAAGCTCTATTTACTGGCGACCATCCCGATGTGGCTAGTAGCTTGAAAAATTTAGCAGTACTCTACGATAGCCTTGGGCGGTACAGCGATGCCGAACGTCTGTACTTTGATGCCCTAGCTATGAGAAAGCGCCTGTTCCCTGGCGACCATCCCGATGTGGCTGGTAGCTTGGAAAATTTAGCTTTACTCTACAAAAGCCAAAGGCGGTACAGCGATGCCGAACCTCTCTTAATTGAAGCCCTGGCAATGACAAAGCGCCTGTTTACGGCAATGACAAAGCACCTGTTTACTGGTGACCATCCCGATGTGGCTACTAGCTTGGACAATTTAGCAGGACTCTACCTGCACCAAGGGCAGTACAGCGATGCCGAACCTCTCTACATTGATGCCCTAGCAATGAGAAAGCGCCTGTTTCCTGGCGACCATCCCAATGTAGCTACTAGCTTGAACAATTTAGCTTTACTTTACAATATCCAAGGGCGGTACAGCGATGCCGAACCTCTCTACATTGATGCCCTGGCAATGACAAAGCGCCTGTTTACTGGCGACCATCCCGATGTGGCTACTAGCTTGAACCATTTAGCTTTACTCTACCTGTGCCAAGGGCGGTACAACGATGCCGAACCTCTCTACATTGATGCCCTGGCAATGACAAAGCGCCTGTTTCCTGGCGGCCATCCCAATGTCGCTAGTAGCTTGAACAATTTAGCTGAACTCTACCGAAACCAAGGGCGGTACAGCGATACCGAACCTCTCTACATTGATGCCCTGGCAATGACAAAGCGCCTGTATCCTGGCGATCATCCCAATGTGGCTAATAGCTTGAACAATTTAGCTTTTCTCTACCTGTCCCAAGGGCGGTACAGCGATGCCGAACCTCTTTTAATTGAAGCCCTAGCAATGACAAAGCGCCTGTTTACTGGCGACCATCCCGATGTGGTATTAAGCTTGAACAATTTAGCTTTACTCTACCTGTCCCAAGGGCGGTACAGTGATGCCGAAACTATTTTAATTGAAGCCCTAGCAATGACAAAGCGCCCGTTTATTGGCGACCATCCCGATGTGGCATTAAGCTTGAACGATTTAGCTTTGCTCTACAATAGCCTTGGGCGTTACAGCGATGCCGAACCTCTGTACATTGATGCCCTGGCAATGAGAAAGCGCCTGTATCCTGGCGGCCATCCCGATGTGGCTAGTAGCTTGAACAATTTAGCAGCACTCTACGATAGCCTTGGGCGGTACAACGATGCCGAACCTCTCTACATTGATGCCCTGGTAATGTGTCAACGGGTATTAGGCGTTAATCATCCTTCTACGGTGACAGTTCAAAAAAATCTAGCAATTCTGCAACAGCAGTTAACTCCCCGTGCAGTCTGGATGCGTCGCTTAGGTTATCTTCTGCAAATCTTGTTAGCGATATTAATTCTACCGTTTTACCTACTATGGCGATTAGCTAAAAAATTAATTCGTAATTAAAAAACTGGGTTCAGGCGATAGAGTTTGCAATCTAATAATTTTAAGCGAACAATCTTCAATCAAGACTATGATAGTAAAAAAATACTGCAATATTATCATAAATCAATGAATATATTGAGCGCAATCATGTTCATGATGAATTAGTCCATCCAGCGATTAAAGCCAGACTCAATCAAAAATGACGATTTTTGCTCAATGACTCTATGATAAAACTAGTGAACCCTTCTTAACACGAATTGGTAAGGTTATGAGTAGCATTAATATTTTCTTACCTGACTCAATGAAAAGTTTTGTTGAAGAACAAGTGGCTCAAGGTGGCTACGGTTCAGTTAGCGAATATCTACAAGAATTAATTACTCAAGATCAAAAACGCAAGATGCAAGAACATGTAGAAGAACTTTTAATTGCAGGACTTGAAAGTGGAGAGCCAATAGAAGTTAATGATGAATGGTGGCAGCAAAAACGCACAAACTTGATAAATCAATTGCATCAAGAAAAATAATGACAAAGCGAATAGTCATTACACCCAAAGCCAGTTTAGATATTGATGAGTATTTTGTTTACATTGGCCAAGAAAACCCGGACACAGCTCTTTTGTTCTTTGACTCTGTAAGAGAAACATTTGCACAGTTAGCAAGAATGCCTGGAATGGGTAGCCGTTATCCTTTGAATAATCTTCGTTTACAAGGTTTACGTAAATGGGCTGTTAAGGGATTTAAAAAGTATCTAATCTTTTACTTTGAGCGAGATGAAAGCATTGAAGTTGTGCGGATTCTCTATGCTGGGCAAGATATAGAAAGGATTTTAGAACAGGAATGATATTGATTAGCGATCGCAATATCCAACCCAACCTTATGCTGTTGAGTGTTGACTGTGAACTGTCAACACTCAACAACCAACTACTGAAGTTATTGTTTATTTTTTGGAGTTCCCTTAGCGATTTAGGGATTAATTGCAGAATTAGCCATTTTAACTAAAGAAGCGCGATCGCCTGCTTTCAATCCCACAGTATATTGCACGCTCTGTTGTCGCCAAGTCAAGGTAGCATCTGAACAATTAGCACCACAACTAAAATCCACAAAATAGCCAGTGATACCTTTAGCTAAAGACACGCGTTTACCGATGAGACGAGGGGTTTTGTGGGTTACCGCTTCAGCAGAAAGCACACCCAAACGGCAAGCAGTTCCACCATTACAGTCAGGACTAAAACCAAGTAAGATATCGTACTTTTTTTGACTAGCAGTTTCTATAATCGCGTAAATCGGGTTTTCCCCATCCGATTCAGGAATAAACTTCGGTAATAGAATGTTGATTTTAGTTTTTTGCTTTAGTTTAGGCAAAATCGACTTAAAAACTGGATGTGATTGGATTTTAGCTTGTCCTTGCGCTATCAGTTGAGTTTGATTGTTAACAGTGGCTACTGCTGACTGAGGAAAGCTACTAGGGCTAACTAATAAAAACACAGCACACACAGCACTAATTTTTCTAAAGCCTAAAATCATAATTACAAACCTATGTAATCTCAAACACTTATTTGTAATACCCATTTTTAGTATTAAATTACGCATTTTATAGATAGAAAAGTACAAAAGCTGGGAATAATAAAATACAAAATAGATTCGGTCAAACAGGCCAACTTAATTTAAGATTAAACAATAATAGTAGCGTCGCAAGGCTAAAATGTTACAAGAAATTTTATTGTGGGATGGGTGTCCTCACCCGTCCGGGCGGGCAGGATGCCTACCCCACAAGATCTAAATTTTATGCACTATTTTAAGCTTGTCACGCTAATAGAGTGAGTTGTGGCACAGCCCAACTCACTATTTTCATATCGTCTAACTTGAAATTGCTCAATGGTGAGCAAAAATACTTGTCTCAAGTCCCTAGTCCACTGTTCTTACAGGTTTGGACTTAAAAATCTGGTAAATTTTTGATTGTAGAGATAAAAATAGATAAAAGGTCACTTGACCTCTAACTATTAATCGGATAGCCTTAGCGTTCAGAAACATTATTTCTTGGGAAACCGATGAACAGAAAACTAATACTTAATTTGCTTTCCAATTCCACAATTTTTGCTTCGCTGATGTCCACCTTGGGAGTATTTCATCCCGCCCATGCTAGTATTACTCAGCGATTAATGCACACACAAGACGGTCGTACCTGTATCACTAACCCACATGGTGGAAAAGATTTTATATGCATTCGAGATTCTGAGAGAAAGCTCCCTTATACCTCTCAACAACGTTCCGCAACCATTGTCACATCAATGTCAGATCAAAATATTGCTATGTTGAACTTTACCGATGAGGAAAGCGATGCAGCAATTAAATTATTTGGTTGCGACTGTCCGTATTGCATAAATTCTTTACGTCAGTTGCAGGGTACTGGAAACTTGGTGTATTAGACTTGAAAACTTTTGATGACGATCGCAATAACTTCTATTAAACTGTTAACAACATCCCAATAGTTTGCACAAGTGTACCAATTTTGGATTTGAGATTTTGGACTTCGGCTTACCTCGACTTCTCTACGAGACGCTACGCCCAGCCTTGCTTCCCCGAAGGGGTAGGCTCGGCACAAGTCGCTCAGTCGAAAGATTTGGGATTAAAAGTCTTAATCACAAAGCTATTCCAAGAATTCCAAACAATACTACTTATCCTAAATTTGGTAAAAAGTATACAAACCAAAAAAAGCATTTTTAATTACAACCAGAGGAAAGAAGACGCGGGGACGGAGATATATAAAGACGAAGAGATTAATTTTTCGGCGTTACTATGTCCCTGCATCCTCTTGTCCCCGCGTCCACTTCACTCAATCACTTCATTCACAGGGAATCTATCAATCAATTGCATTGCTCGATAAGCATTACGCTGGAAAGAGTTTGGTAAATTGGGAACGTGGGGTATCTGCGATAATAAATCTAACGTCCGCCGTAAAATTCTCACCACGTCACCTTCATCCAAACTGGTGTTGTTACACAGTTCTGTCCACTCCATACCTAGCGCCCATTGCTCCACAAGGGCAATTAATTCAAACTCCAACCATATAGGTAATGCTACGTTATAACGTCGTTGCAGTTGAAACATTTGACGACGAATTCCCCGCAATTTTGCTAAGGCTTCTGTGACTTCATTACTGAGGTCAAAGTTAACCTTACTATCTGGACGTGGAGTTTCTGTCACCAAAGCCGCCGCCGCCGCTGCTAAATGGTGCGGATCTAAGTTGTCCAGTTCGCCGCTAGCGAATACTAAACCCAGCCACAATTCATTTTCCCCACGAATGGCAGCAGCAATTTGCCCTAGTTGTGTGGGTACTAGGTTATCCAATGCGCCAAAGTGTTGGAGAATTGCAATTAAATTGAGAAACTCTTCCCAATGACGTTGCGACTGTTGCTCTACTACACCTTGCAACTCTTCGAGTTCGGCTTCTAGTTCGACATAGCGGGCCCGGCGTTTGAAAATCGTTCCGGCATTGCCTGATTGATGTACGGGATGAGCTTCTATTTGCTCTTGGATGGCGGTAACGCGACTGAGTTGTTCGGCTACCTCTGGTGCCATATACAAAGACTCTACCGGATTGGGGATTTGGGTGGCGATCGCAAATGTTTCTTGACCGCTAAGAACTGGCTGTCCCGGCCTCAACGGCATTTCTGTTGGTGGTAGCACTTCTGCTGGCACTTCAACTCGCGGCAGTTCGGCATACAAATCGACTACATCTGCTGTAGTTGCCACGTACCAACGGTTATCGTGTCCCAAGCATACCAAGTAAGGAGCGTCACCAGAACCAGGCGTTTTTCCCACTAACACTGCGGTTACAGGTGTAGACACTGGGATATTTTTACCTTTGAGACTCAACAGAGTTCCTGACACTGCAAAGCCCAACATCATCGCCAATTGTTCTTGTCTATCTAAAAGCGCTTGTTCTTGCAGGGTTTTCAATATCTGGCGTTCTACTTTTAACCGTTGCCGCAATTTCTCATAAACAGCCAGTTCATTTTCATCAACAGCGGCGATTTGTTCCTGCAATTGGGCTAATTGCCCTTGCAATTCCGCAATTTCATCATATTCAGGCCTTAAATGCAAAGTCGCCATGTACTGCCCAAAACTGCGTTCTATCAGTTCCCTGGCTTGCTCTAAGGTATGGGTTTGCAGCAAGTTGAGTACCATACCATAACTCGGCGTAAACTGGCTGACTAGCGGATCTGGCTTGGATGTGGCCAAATACGCAGCTTCTTTGGCTCCTTCAAAGGGAGTTTGTACGCTCACCACATGCCCTTGTTTATCCATTCCCCGGCGGCCTGCCCGTCCCGCCATTTGCAGAAATTCGGAAGCGTTTAACAGGCGGTGTCCAGTATCAGTACGCTTGGAAAGGGTGGAAATTACCGTTGTTCGGGCGGGCATATTAATTCCCGCTGCCAGTGTCTCGGTGGCGAATACCACCTTAATCAGCCCCTGCTGAAATAGTTCTTCTACCAGTGCTTTCCATGCAGGTAGAATTCCGGCGTGGTGGGCGGCAATTCCTCGGTACAGGGGAGCAATTTGTCCAGAACGTCCTGCCTCAGGATTGCGGTTTAAAAACTCATCAATTTGTTCCCGTAAAATTTGGGACTCTTCATTATTTACCAGCCATAAATCGCCCACTTCTGCCACTGCTTTATCACATCCCCGACGGCTGAAGATAAAGTAAATGGCTGGTAGCATATCTCGTTGCTGCAAGTGGTTCAACGTATAAATTATACCAGGAGCCTCTGGTCTACCAGCTTTTGTGCGATCGCCTTGTCTTCTTTTGCCTCGATTAGCCAGACGGGGGTTAATTTTGGTTTTGCTGTCATTCAACAGCGGAAACAAGCCTTTGGCATTACAAAAGTGGAATTCCAAAGGTACTGGGCGAAAATCCGAGTAAATCAGGTCTGTTGGCCCGTGGACGCGATTGAGCCAATCGGTGAGTTGATCGCTATTGGCTACCGTTGCGGAAAGGGCTGCCAGTTGAACTTCACGGGGACAGTAGATGATTGATTCTTCCCAAACTGTACCGCGTTGGCGATCGTTCATGTAGTGGCACTCATCTAGCACCACTGCGTCAACGTCCACTAACGAAATTCCAACTTGCCCAATGGGCGTACCATAAAGCATATTTCGGAAAATTTCTGTGGTCATCACTAAAATGGGTGCATCCCTGTTAATGGAAGCATCTCCAGTTAACAGTCCCACCATATCTAACCCGAATTTTTCTCGAAAATCACGTAATTTTTGATTCGACAGCGCCTTCAGGGGAGTAGTGTAAAACACACGTTTTCCTCGCGACAAGGCGCGATAAATAGCGTATTCCCCTACTAATGTTTTGCCCGAACCTGTAGGCGCACATACAACTACGGAACGTCCAGCGTTAAGGGATGCGATCGCATCTTTCTGGAACCGATCCAGTTCAAAGGGAAATATCGACCTCAGGTCAAGTTCAGGAGATGGCGCGGGATAATTCACTCAATCACATTTGCAACCAGACTGTTTACTATACTAACGGGTCTTTTGTCAACTTCGTTAGGAATTGGGCATTGGGCATTGGGCATTGGGCATTGGTCATTGGCAGTGGGGAGGTTGGGAAGCTTTTTGATAATCTCCTCTCACTACCCCTTCTCGGTCATCCTATGCGCCATGCCCCATGCCCTATGCCCCATTTTTCATTTTCCCAGTTCTTGCGATCGCTGTGTGGCAGCTTTTACTGCTTCAATTAAAGCTGAGCGAAATCCTGCCTTTTCTAGTTGGGCAATCCCGGCGATTGTTGTACCACCTGGACTGGTAACGCGATCTTTGAGTTCTGCTGGGTGCATTTTGGTTTCTTGTAATAGTTTTGCTGTTCCCAGTACAGTTTGCAAGGCTAACTGATTGGCAATGACTCTGGGTAAACCTGCGGCTACTCCGCCATCAGCCAGCGCTTCTACCAACAGCGCTACGTAAGCCGGGCCGCTACCAGATAGCCCTGTAACTGCGTCCATCAAAACTTCTGAAACTTCTACGACTTCACCCACAGCAGAAAAAACTTTATGTGCTATTTGGTAATGCTTCTGGTTGGTATATGCACCCGAACAAATCGCGGTAACTCCTGCTCCCACCGTTGCTGGAGTGTTAGGCATTGCTCTGATTACTGGCAATTGCACAAATGCACCTTCTAACTGACTTAAAGTAACACCCGCTAAGATAGAAATAATCAATGGTGGGTGTTCTATATTCAGAATATCAATATCAGCTAATTCTTGAGCGATAGTACTAAATACCTGGGGTTTCACTGCCAAAAACACTACTTCTTTTGCTTGGGTGAAAACCTGGCTGCTATCAGTTGTGACAGCGACATTGTAGTGCTGTTTTAAAAATTCCTGGCGTGAGGGTAGCGGTTCGCTAACTATGACTTCTGAGGATTGATAAATTCCAAGGGCGATAAGGCGGGATAACAGCGATTCTCCCATTACCCCACCACCAATTAAGCCAAATTTAATAGTCATTAGTCATTAGTCATTAATCATTAGTCATTTGTCATCGGTCATTTGTCATTCGTCATTAGTTCATTGTTAACTAACAAAGGACAAAGCGCAAAGTCTCTTGCGTTCGCGTAGCGTCTCGAAAAGAGGTTTGCGACTATCAAAGGCCACTTGCTTTCAGTTGGGAAACCCGTCCAGGGCAGTGGCTTAACTTTGTAGGAGAGGACAAAAGACTAATTTAACTTTATTGTGCCATCCGGTTAGGTTCGCTGCCCCAACTTTGATTTGTAGATGAAGAACCTGCGGGGCGAGAAGGACGGGCTGGCGGTTGTGGTACTTCATGAAGAACTCCACCTTGGGTACTAACTTGTACGCAGCTTGGCGTAAACAAAAAGATGCTCTCACCGATGCGCTCTTGATGTCCATCTAAAGCGTAAGTGCCACCTGCTACAAAATCTACTGCTCGTTGAGCTTGATCTGGGTCCATAATTGTCAGGTTTAATACCACTGACTTGCGTTCTCGCAGCGCTTGAATTGCCTGAGGCATTTCTTCAAAGGTGCGTGGTTCGAGTACTAAAACTTCCGAAATTCCGTTAATTGCTCCTGGCATACCAATCACATTCCCCATTGGCTTTGAACCTGCTGCTGCTATCTCTTCTCCCATTGTAGGCACTGGTTCCCGCCAACGTCGATTTTGAGTTGCTGGGGCTTCTTGTGGCACTGGTTGGGGATTTTCTTGCTGATACAGATTTTGGTAATTATTGTCTGTATCTGCTTCTTCTTCGTAATACTCGTATTCCACTTGCTCATTTAGACCTACGAAGTCCCTGAGTTTGGAAAATATGTTGTTCATTTTGTACTCTCCTGGTGCGAATAGTCGGTATTGACTTGGCTTAAAGGATTAATTTAGCCATCTGCTTAGGCGCAGCCCGCCGTAGGCATCGCTACATAGGTGGATACTTCAGCAAATGTATTGCTATTTGTAGCCTATACTACGGGCTTTGGCGATGAACGGACACTTTTAGCAAGGCCTGTACATCGCCTAAACATAATAATGAGTCAAGATTATATCCTAAGGTTTGTCCAAAGGAAAGTTCTTTTTACCCGAATTTTACTTGGCGATTGCTCTTGTCAATACTATATCCTTTGTTTCCAATTGCACCAGTCTGTTACAAAATTGTTGTCATCAAATCCCGATCTTTTAATTAATACTCAAGAACCAGCTTGACACTAGTATGCTATAAGCGATCGCCAAATAAGATAGTTCCCAATCGCACCATCGTTGCGCCTGCTTGCACTGCCAGTTCGTAGTCGCCTGACATACCCATAGACAACTGCTGCATTTTTATGTGCGGCCAGTTTTGCTCTTGGATTTCTTTTGCCAGTTCGCGACATCGATTAAACACGCTCAGAATTTCGGCATCGTCCAATCCTGAAGGCGGAATTGTCATCAAACCTTGAATTTGTAAAGTTTTGCATTGATTGAGAGCGGGTAAATCTGATAAAAGTTCTGGTACAGTCCAACCCGACTTGTTAGGATCGGGAAGAATTTTCACTTGCAAGCAAACTTGGGGACTCACTCCTAGCTGTTGCGCCAATTGTTCTAAGCGCACTGCCAGCTTTAAATTATCTACGGAGTGAATCCAGTGGAATTGTTCAATGGCTTTTTTAGCTTTATTGCTTTGCAAATGTCCAATAAAGTGCCAAGTAACATCCGGTAAGTCTTGCAACTGGGCTTGTTTAATGGCGGCTTCTTGGATACGGCTCTCCCCAAAATCACGAATTCCTGCGGCATAGGCACAGCGAATAGCCTCAACAGGAACTTGCTTGCTAACAGCAATCAATCTGACTGAAGTTGGCAGCGAGGAGCGAATGGAAACAATACCTTCGTAAATCGAACTGCTCATTGGAAGGTGCGTTGGAAAACACTCTGAAGCTGATCGTACTCCTGAGATTGCCCAGTGCGACGCAGAGTACGTAAGCGATTTTCCAACATCATTCTAGCTTCAGTTCGTCCGATAGGCTGGAACTTAACACCTTTAATGTCATTTGCCACCAAAAAAAATAAACGCTGGGCATAAAGTGTAGTGAATAGATCCTGGTTTTCATCAACCATACAGATCTTGTAAAGCAAACCCCAAGTTGGATGATTTATGTAAGTTTCTGCGTTTTCTGGATTCATTGAATAGTCAAGGTGGGAGATATGTATGTGCTTTCGCAGTTCATTCCAAACATTCAGACGATAATACCAACATTCGTCAGAATCTTTTCTTAAAATGCGAAACTATGGTTTTGAAGACCTCGATCTAGTTTTTAATCGGCTTTTGAAGCTAGCGGTAGTGAGGCGGAAGTTGTTAAAAGCTTGGACTGGCAGGGAAAACACCCGATAAACTTCCCAACGGCTACCAGGCCAACTTTCTAACTTCTTTCCATACTGCCACAACTGTCGCCTAATGGAGCAAAATAACTTAACGTGAATGGGGACTGGGGACTGGGGACTGGTGACTGGTGACTGGTGAATGGGGACTGGGGGCTGGGGAATGGGGACTGGGGACTGGGAAATGCCTGATGCCCACTTGCCCTGAGCGAAGGCGTACCCCTACTCTTAAGCAAGCTACGCGTAGCGTCTCGCTCCAGAAGGGATGCCCGATGCCCATTTATTGATTATTCAGCATTTTCAATGCTGTCAATTGTGCTTGAGCTTTGTGCAGAGATTCATACCATTCTCTCTCAGGATCGCTATCTGCAACAATTCCCGCGCCAATCTAAATAACGTGAGTTCGATGAACCTCTCCCCAACCCCTCTCCGAGGCGGAGAGGGGCAGAAATATTTTTAGTTTGCAACGAAAAAATTAGGGTTTCAAAGCCTCTCTCGCTGTGGGGGAGAGGTTTGGAGAGGGTTTTTACAGCCGTCGAACTCACGTTAAATAGCCACAGAAACCGTAGAATAAGCTGCGCCGCAGGGGTTCTAGTTCTTTGATAATTTCCATCTATGCAGCGGATTTTGGGACAACCTGTAATTGTGCCCCCAGCTAACCTAAGAATTTGTTCGGCGCGATCTAAAACGGCAAAACAATCTCGTTCGTACCAAAAAGCTACGGTAAATAGCAGGGGATCAATTTTTGTAGAGGGTAGCTTTTCAATTTCCCATGCAACATAGTAGCCTAGCTAATACCAATTCTGTATGAAGATGCGCCAAAGTATATAAGGAGCGTAGACGCGGAGCGGCTTGCCGCAGGCTACCGCAAAGGGCGCAAAGGACACAAAGAAAGAAAGAAAGAAGGAAGCAAGCCAAGAGAATTTGGCGCAGCCTCACAAAGAAATGGTATAACCCAACCAACCACCGTTAAAAGGTATGTGAAGTGGGGCATTGGGCATTGGTTATTCTCCCCATCTCCTTCATAACCCAATATCTGGCGTCCACATTTGTGGGATGCCATCGACTAGACGAGGAGCGCTTGCACAGATAGAATATCGACTCAGTTGGGGATGTTCGATTGGCGTTGGGTAGGGACTTTCCAGTAAGGTAGCAATTCCCGTTACCGAGAAGGGGGAAAGGGGAAAGGGTAAGGGGAAAAGGGTAAGAATTAAAAACTTTTCCCCCACACGGTATAGAGCAAGTATTTTTAAATATGGAGAATATTAAAAGAAGGTTTTTGAGACATGCAGTGCGATAAAAATTGCCGACTCCATATTTTGAAACCCCTATCTTAATTGTGGGGTTCCCTTTCCCCTTCCCCTTCTTCATGGTGGTGGGGCAAAACAAGGCAGCAAAAACTTCGGAACCTGTGCGCCTTTTTAAAGGTAGCGATCGCCAATACCAAGCCTTGGCATACTATATTAGAAGCTTTCTATTTTCAAGGGTGGCAAATTAGACTTTAGTTCCTACAGCTAGCCGTATTCCCCAGAATAAGACTAAAGTTGCAATAGCAAGCCAGTCAAGGCGTTTTAATCGTAAGTCGTGCCACTGGACTCGATGTTCGTTGGGACTGGTAAAACCCCGCACCATCATTGCATTTGCCATTTGTTCGGCTCGCAAGAGGAGATTATCTAACAATCTCTCTGCTACTGTCATCCAAACCTTAAATGCTCCTTTTAATCCCAGCTTTTTCCAATTGATTGCCCTTGTCATTACAGAACGGAATAAGTTTTGTACTTCTTCTAAAACTAAGGGAATAAAGCGCAAAGATAAAGTTAAAGTTAAAGCAATTTCTGTAACAGGCAACTTGAAACGCCGTAGGGGCTGCATTAAGCTTTCTATGCCAGATGTAATTTCTTCTGGTGCGGTTGTCAGTAGATACAGATTGGTGCTGTAAATCACGGTAAATATAATCGAACTCAGACTAACTCCTAATTCCAAAGAACGGCGAGTTACTCTGACTGGGCCTTTATGAAATAGCACGTAGCTGTATTTTTGCCCTTCGCTTGTCTCTTCTTGAGCTACATTATTGGAGTTTGCTGGCTGGGTTAATATCTGTTCGTTTGCTGGTAGGCGTGGCTGATAATCTACACCCATTGCATCGGGGCTAACGGCAGCGATCGCTAAGACGAAAAATGATAGCATTAACAGCCAACCCATTTGTTGCCGCCATACTCGTCGGGGAATTTTTGCAAGTAAGGTAGCAATAATCAATATTACCACCAACAGCACCCGCCATAAGTTGTTTGCTAATACATAGCTGGTTAAAAAGCTCATCAACCAGGCAAACTTGACTCGCGGATCGATTTTATGCAACCAAGTTTGGGGTTGTTCTAAATAAAGTCCAAGTGGTAGCGATCGCAGTAAATCCATTTTATAGTTAAGAGTTAAGAATTAGGAGTGAGGAGTTACGAGTTTTGACTTTAACTCATAAATCTCGCCTTCTGCCGCTATCAAACTCAAGTCGATAGGGTTGTATAGTTAGCAATTTTGGCTTTAACTCATAACTCCTAACTCATAACTCCTAACTTGATTACACGCGTGTTGCTCGATTAACACTACTACTTTCAACATCACGAACTTTTTTACTCCGCCAAAGCAAACGAATGGGGCTACCTTTAAATCCTAGCTGTTCCCGGAATTGGCGCTCAATGTAGCGGCGGTAGTTGTCGTTAAAGCGTTTGGCGTCGTTGACAAATAAGGCGATGGTTGGCGGTTGGCTACTCACTTGTGTTCCATAATAAATCTTGCCCTGACGCCCACTTCGGGATGCTGGCGGTGAATGCCAACTCACAGCGTCTGTTAAAACTTCATTAATAACTGATGTGCTGACTCGGCGTTTGTGAGATTCCGCCGCCGTGTTTACTAAATCTAGAATCTTTTCTACCCGTTGTCCTGACAAGGCACTCACAAAAATTGTTTCTGCCCATTCGGTAAAATGTAACCGCGCTTGGAGACTTTTTTCGTAGTCGTAGATTGTGTAAGAGTCTTTCTCCACAGCATCCCACTTATTAACTACGATGATGCAAGCTCGACCTTCGTCAATAATCCGCCCAGCTAATTTTTGGTCTTGCTCTGTGACTCCATCCAAGGCATCTAGTACTAATAAAACCACGTCAGCGCGGCGAATTGCTTTGAAGGCGCGGTTAATACTAAAAAATTCTGTGCCGTATTCTATTTGTTTCTTTTTGCGAATGCCGGCGGTGTCAATCAAGCGATAGGTTTGCCCGTCTCGCTCAACAACGGTATCAATTGCATCGCGGGTTGTACCGGAAATCGGGCTGACAATTGCTCTTTCTTCGCCAACAAAAGCATTGAGTAAACTAGATTTGCCCACGTTTGGGCGTCCCACAATTGCAACTTTGATTTCGTTACTTTCTGGGATTTCTCCAACAAGAGGTATGTGATTAATTAACTCATCGAGTAACTCTCCAGTGCCGCTGCCATGAATGGCTGAGATGGCATAAGGTTCGCCCAATCCCAATTCCCAAAATTCAGCAGCTTGGATTAAGCCTTGTTCTGGAGATTCACATTTATTGACAGCTAACAGCACGGGTACGGGTTGCTGGCGCAACCAAGTAGCGATTTCTTGGTCTGCGGATGTGGGGCCTGTTTGACCATCGACTACAAAAATAGCAGCACTCGCTTCAGAGAGGGCTGTCATTGCCTGTTGGCGAATCAGTGGTAAAAATTCCGTATCATCATTAAAAACTAAACCACCGGTGTCTACCACCAAAAATTCGCGATCGCGCCAGTAAGCATCCATATAAGTGCGATCGCGCGTCACCCCCGGTTCATCATGGACAATCGCCGTTTGTTCCCCGGCGAGACGATTAACCAGGGTAGATTTGCCCACATTTGGGCGTCCGATAATAGCAACAATTGGCAGTCCCATAAAACCAGGGTAAGTGAGAGATGTAGTATATCACATACTTACATTTTACTCACTTTCAACTATAAGTTTTAATTTAGTTTTCTAACTAAAATTTCAAGCGAGTGCCAGCCTTGGCAAAGAAGGAGTATAAAAAACAATTAATTAAAATTTTTTGTATTGGTCACGACATCTAAAAAATAGTAAGTCTTTTATGCTACTAAGCGAGGTTATAAATCCTCTTTTCAGCAATTAACTTAAGTGTAAATACGGCGATTTTGGTGTGTCAGCCATCAAGATTTATAGACTTTTCTTGACTAAGACTATACCCAAAATTTTAGTGAGTTATCACTAAGTAAAAGTTAGTTAATAACGAATTTTTTAGTATCTGATATTATAACTCGTTTGTAATATCAAATATTAATAAATCCGTTGCATCTAGCTGCCATACTTGTTTTTCATTGTATGGGATACATGTTTTTAGAGGAGTGTAATACTTTGCACTCCTTAAAATTCTTGCATACATAGGATAAAACCATACCCAGATTGAGTAAATTTTTGTAGGAGTGAAATAAATCAGATGAATCTGTGCAAACAACGTCAGAGCAAGAATAAGGGATTAATTTTAACTTCGCTAACTATTTTGGCTTTGCCATTAGTATTACCCTTGCAAAAAGCTGCTGCCTTCTCATTTTCTCCGGTCATAAATTTTAACGGCACTAATGGAGCTGAGCCAAGAGCGGGGGTACTTAAGGGCAGCGATAACAATCTTTATGGAACTACTTCTCAAGGAGGCTCTTCTGCCAACAATGGAACTGCATTCAAGTTAAGCGGTCCGACACTGACGACGCTGACGACACTGATCAACTTTAACGGAACAGGCGCGCCCAGAGGGACTAATCCAGTGGCGAGGTTATTCCAGACAGCCGATGGCACATTATATGGGGTAACTGCTACAGGTGGCACAAGTAACCTCGGTACCATATTTAAGCTAGCATCACCTTCTTTTACAACCCTAACAACTCTTGTAGATTTTACTGGTATCCTTGGGTCTAAATTAGGGTCTAATCCAGCGGGGAGGTTGATTTCAGGTAGCGATGGCAATCTTTGGGGGACAACCTCCACAGGTGGAGTCAATAATTTAGGAACTATATTTAAGGTTACACCTGCTGGTGTACTCACAACTGTCGCCACCTTCAATGGTACTAATGGAGCAATTCCATTGGCAAGATTGCAACTAGCAAGTGATGGAAAATACTACGGCACAGGCTCTGAAGGTGGAGCTACAGATAGGGGAGTTGTGTTCAGGTATGATTCTACGGCTGCGACACTGACTGTCTCTAGCTTTAATGGGGCGAATGGGGAAGCTCCGCAGTCTGGATTAATTGAAGTAACTGAAGGAGCTAACAAATTCATCTACGGTACTACTAGGCGGGGTGGAAGCAGCAATAAAGGTGTTATTTTTAAAATTCCGCTCGGTTTTACTTCGACTACAGCCCCGACTTTAGTTAGCAGTTTTGGTGGCACTAATGGGGCTAAACCAACAGCAGCACTCACACCAGGAACAGCTGGGATTTTCTATGGTACAACTTCTGCTGGTGGGGTAAATGGCACAGGAGTTATCTATAAACTGACGACTACAGTGACTCCTCCAACTATCACCACATTATATAGTTTTAATGCCCTTGGTGCTGGTGGTACTAATGTGGGTGGAGCAAGGCCAGAGTCTACGCTAATCCCAGTTGGAACTGATTATTACGGTACTGCCTCTGGTGGTGGTACTTCTGGGCGAGGAACGGTGTTTAAATTTACGCCATAGTTTTCAGGACAATTTACTTGCCAAATAAATGGTAGAACGTAGATGAAAAAAATCTAGATTTTTCACTTCAGCTTCGCCGACTGCAAGAACTTTATTCATCGATGAGATATTTTTATTTGGCAGTCCCCAGAGATGCGAAATTTCGCGTCTCTACATTTTTATATCTCTACATTTTTATAGTTATATGCTGAGTAAAAACCCACTTGCCTCAAGGCTTTGGGCAATCAATAGTGTGTTTAATATTATGTCTGGCTAATCATATCAGGTTCGTCTAATTAGTCACGATAAAAACTTTGCATACTTCTTTGCGCGGCAGTCGCTCATGGGGGAAACCCCCAAGACCGCGCTGCCTTGCCTTTGCGCCTTTGCGTGAGATTTAATCATAACTATTTTGCCGAACATGATCTCACTTATGATTACCGCATCTGTGCAAAAATCCCAAAAGCCTCTTTTTCCCTGCTCCCTGCCCTCTAAATGATAAGTCTAACCGGACACGATATATAGCAAGCAACAAGCTTGGGAAAGTCTTTTTGTATCAGGGTTTGACGAGCGGGTTATGTCCTAAACTATGCTTCGACTGCTATAACCTATGTGAATACGGCTATATAAATAAAAAAAGGTAGGTCTCCCTACCTCGAACCCAAAAAAAGCATTTTGTAACCAAATACCAGATCAAATATCACACAGGTTTTTGACAAATCCATTGCAAAACTATGACGAAGGTGTGACACTTAATTTTCGGTGGATTTCGCAATTGACCCAAGTTGTAACCCAGGCGGATAACTACCTTCTTGTTTGGTACGGTTGATTTCAGCATCCGTTATCCGCAAATTTAATTTTTGTGCTAACGCTCGTACAATATCTCCCTTGTCAATCACACCAGCTACAGCACCAGCAGGAGAAAGTACGGTAATCCAAGGTAATTGCTGATTTTCTAGTTTGTTAATTACCTCAGCTAGAGGGGTAGACTCGCTAACATGAGGTATTTCTGCTAGGGGACGGGCAATGTTGCGTACAGTTTGAGTTTCCCATTGACTTCTTTCAATTAAACGCAAATCGTCGATGGAAACCAAACCCCGGTAACGTCCATCAGAAGCAGCAAAATAAACTTGTAAGGGGGCTGTTTCCAATAGGTATAAATCGGCAAAGGAACGCAATGTCTGGTCGGCATCAACTACTCGATAATCGCGGGTCATGGCATCGGCCGCCACGACCTTCAACAAGCTTTCTTGCAATGTGGTCACGTTGTCATAGCTGTTAGCGTTGCGGACAGCAAACCAACCCAACAGGGCAACCCACAAACCAAGTACTAACTCTCTGGTTAAGAAATCTATAACAAATCCTAAGGCGATCGCACTGTAACCCAAAATCTGCCCGGCTCTTGCAGCCCAGTGTACCGCTTGGAAACGATTACCTGTTACTTGCCATAGTGCTGCTTTTAACACTTGCCCTCCATCTAGAGGTAAACCGGGAATCATGTTAAATAGCGCCAAAACTAAGTTAATTCTTGCCAAATCTTCCACCATCATACCGATCGTACTAGTATCAGGTAAAACAGTGGCTACCAAACGTAGCAGGAAAAAGAGTACGATACTCACCACAGGGCCAGCGATCGCTACTTGAAAAGCTTGTGCTGGAGTTTTAGATTCTTCTTCGATAGCAGCGATACCGCCAAACAAAAACAGAGTAATAGAGTTAACTTTAATCCCTTGCGATCGCGCTACTAAGCTGTGACCCAATTCATGTAACAACACCGAACCAAATAGCAGCAGTGCCATAACTATTCCGGCACTCCAAGCTATAACATTCCCCCATTCTTGGTAAGCTACCCCAAAATTCAGAGTTGCCAACCCTAAAATCACAAACCACAGCGGGTCTAAAAACAGAGGAATTCCAAACAAAGACCCTATTTTCCAATTTGTTTGCATTACATTGTCCTAAAACTAAATATTTCCAATAGCTCCTACACCGTAATTTTTCGTAAATTTTGGTAAATATAACAGGCAACAGGCAATAGGTTTGAAAGGCTTTTTAGCTATATATCTTCTAAGCATCATTGAATTGATGCTCAGTTATCAAATGCTCCAATTTCTAGAATAGACAATTAATGCCTGCGAGCAAAAGTGGGGAGGGGGTGAATGGGGCATGGGGCATGGGGCATGGGGCATTGGGCATTGGGCAAGGGGAAAAGGGGAAGGGGGAAGGGGGAAAGGAAAGATCTCTGTTTTCCCTTTAACCTTTACCCTTTTCCCTTAGCGAAGCCATTAGGCAAGCGGTAAAGGGGAAGGGGGAAAGGAAAGATCTCTGTTTTCCCTTTAACCTTTACCCTTTTCCCTTAGCGAAGCCATTAGGCAAGCGGTAAAGGGGAAGGGGGAAAGGAAAGATCTCTGTTTTCCCTTTAACCTTTACCCTTTTCCTTTCGCGAAGCCATTTCCCCATCTTCCCACTCTCCACTCCCCTTATCTTCACCAATCAGATGGAAAAATCAAATTTAAATAATGCCGATATTTAGTCAATGCCAAAATCGTGCCAATATCGATCGAGTGGCTTTCGCTCATCGCTGGCTACCAGGAATGTAGAGACACTGGAATTATTCAACAGCGATGGGAAAGGCAAAGGCATCTTAGACCCCACACAAGGATAGCGAATTGTCTGAGAATCATCAAAATACACAGTAGACAAGCGCCAACCATCATCAGCACTATATTCCAGTACCATTGTGTGGAAGTTCTGGGTACAGTAACTTGGACTGCTAAGTAGGTAGACATAATTAAATGTAAGATGCTGAACTCCAGAAACTAGATAAGATAACTCTTTTCCCTTCTGCACTTCGGCTAAGCTCAGCGTAAACCATCTGCCTTCTTCCTTCTGCCTTGTACTTAATAGTATTAATAAGATTGTGGTTCTTTCTCGTGCATGAATTAACTCATTGAGTCAGAGATCGGGGAATAATCCCGTCCCTCAAGCTACGTAAATCCTCGGCTGGTAAAGTAGTTGAATCCTCTCTAAGGAAAGATTAGTACTTCCCTCTTGAGTTAAAGCAACTACACCAAGGCTGACTAGCTGATGCTCGCTCGTTCTTCTTGCCGGAGAAAGAACCAGAATTGTTAATGCAACGTTAGAAGCAAGGCTTCTGTAATGTCAAACTTACAGACGGCCGATGTTAGTTAGCCCTAAAACAATGCCAACGCCGATAATATGACCAAAAGCCATCGCTGCGATGAATGTTGGAATACTGACTGGCAGAATAGGGAGTTTGGGGCCAACTAAGGGTTTTTCAATCCTAGTACTTAGCAAAAGAACTACCAGGCTACTAACGCTGATAATGATTCCTACTGCGGGAGTCCAACCGGGTGTTGGAGGAACAGATGCCGCCACTGCTAATAAAGTAGATGAAATCAAGCTTTTGTCTCCTAAATAGAAGCTTAATGTAGACCTACAAGATTATAAAGTTAGCAGGCGCAAAAGTTTTTGAGATAGTTTAGACTTTTCTGATGATTGTTTTAAAATTGTGAAATTTTGATGCGCGTTAAGATTTGCGGTATTACTCAACCAGAGCAATCTATAGCGATCGCCTCTCTTGGCGCAACGGCACTAGGATTTATTTGCGTGCCTACTTCACCTCGGTATGTGACTACATCCCAAATTCAAGCAGCGATCGCCCAATTATCAGAAAATATTGACAAGATTGGCGTTTTTGCCAACTCTACCATTGGTGAAATGAAACAAATAGTTGTTGATTCTGGATTAACTGGCGTTCAGTTACACGGTGATGAATCGCCAGAATTTTGCAACCAATTACGCCAAGCCTTGCCCAATATCGAAATCCTGAAAGCATTCAGAATTCGCAGTCTTGACCATCTTGAGACAACGGCTGATTACACAAATTACGTAGATACTTTACTACTCGATGCTTATCATCCTCAACAACTCGGCGGTACAGGCAAAACCTTAGATTGGACAATGCTACAGCAATATAGTCCCAATCGCCCTTGGTTTTTAGCTGGGGGACTAACAACAGATAATATTATCCAAGCTTTAAGTCAGGTAAATCCTAGCGGCATTGACCTATCTAGTGGCGTAGAACGCGCACCTGGAGATAAGGATTTAGATAAGGTAGCACTCTTATTTGAGCGGCTAGGGAGCAGGGGGAGCAGGGGGAGCAGGGGAAGCAGGGGGAAAGGTTAAAGGGAAAAGGGAAAAGGAATAAATTTAATCTTTCCCCTTTTCCCCTTACCCCTTTCCCTTTCCCCATGCCTCATGCCCCATGCCCCATTCCCTAAATGAAAGTTGGTTGGTGACGAATCAAGTTAAAGAGTTCTTCGCGGGTTTTGTGTTCTTCTTGAAATACACCAACCATTGCGCTAGTAACAGTCCAAGAACCTGGTTTTTGTACTCCCCGCATCACCATGCACATATGGGTGGCTTCCATGACAACGGCGACGCCTTGAGGTTCGAGAATGGTCTGAATTGCTTCGGCAATTTGGCGGGTTAGTCTCTCCTGTACTTGCAAGCGGCGGGAGTACATCTCGACAATCCGGGCTAGCTTGCTCAGTCCCACAACTTTTTGATTGGGAATATAAGCAACGTGCGCTCTACCCATAAATGGCAGCATATGATGTTCGCACAGACTAAAGAAATTAATATCTCGGACTAGTACCATCTCGTTATGTCCTTCGTCAAAGATGGCATCGTTCACGAGTTCTTCCAGGGATTGGTTGTAGCCGCTAGTCAGAAACCGCATTGCTTCGGCTGCTCGTTTGGGAGTTTTCAGGAGTCCTTCGCGTTCTGGGTCTTCTCCAACGCCCAATATTAGCGCCCGCACGGCATCCATCATTTGCTCCATCTGTTCCTCTTTGGGTGGGAACAGATCTGGTTGTCTCCCGTTGTGGGTGTTGCGATCTGGTCTTGGAGTGATGGCTTCTGCTAAGTCGGAAATTAAAGGCGATTGAGAGTAATTAGAACCGTTGGAACTAGCGATAGTCATGATTGAGTCTGGGTTATGGTTTAGTCATTGGTCATTGGTCATTGGTCATTGGTCATTGGTCATTGGTCATCGATCGTTTGCTTTAGACAAAGGACAAAGAACAAATGACAAATGACAAATGACAAATTAAAGTGCGCCTGCACTAGGCATTATGGTTAATTCATCGATAACTGCCTGTTGTGGTAACAAAACTGTGTGGAGAATTAACTCGGCTATAGTTTCCGGGTTTAACATTTTGGAACGGTCTAAATCGACCTTGACTGTTTGTGTGTCCCAAATTTCGGTATTGACTGCACCAGGACAAATGGCTGTGACGCGAATGCCGCGATCGCGTTCTTCTTGTGCCAAGGTTTGAGAAAGGGATAACAAACCGGCTTTGCTGACGTTGTATGCTCCCCAATAGGGAAATGCTTGCTTGGCGGCAATGGAGGCGACGTTGATAATTGTGCCTCTGCCCCGATCGCGCATTAATGGCAATATTCCCGTAATACACTCAAACACACTGGTGAGATTAAGATCGATTACTTGCTGCCAATCTGAGAGGGGAGTTTCACTTAAACTACCTGTGTATCCTATGCCAGCATTGTTTACCAAAATATCTATATCACCAAAGTCAAGGGCGATCGCTTGGATTTTTTCTCGTACTTGGGAGATTTGCCCTAAATCTAAAGCGTAAGCTTTCGCTTCCACTCCAGTATGCTCTAAGGCTTCTCTGACTGCCTCCAATTTTTCTAAAGAGCGGCTGACTAAGGCTACATCTATTCCTGCCTTTGCAAAGGCTAAAGCCGTTGCTTTCCCAATCCCACTACTTGCGCCAGTTATCAAGGCGCGTCGTTTTTGCTCAGCACTCATGGTGTCTCCCAATTTTTTGGCAATTCCCAAAGCCTATTACCACCCAATTATTCTGAACTTTGAGCTTTGATAGATTAAAGGAATCTAAAAATCCGATGATTGTCATAAAGCAACTGCTATTATGCAGTGCAATAGCTGGTATATTGTGGGTTTTCTCAGTAAAGACTACAAATCATCGCCTGAAAATTCACCCTGTAGACTCAAAGTTAATTACTTAATAATACAAGAGCCACTCAATATAATTGAGTAGATTTGCCAAACATGCGAATGCCTATGGCTCATGAGATTGTTAAAAATCTTTAAGCACCATAGGCAATTATAGCATTGCTACTAGGCTAATTAATCATTATGCACTGCTGTTAATGTGCAACCTCTGTAAAAACACCAATTTTGCGGAATTTTTCGTAGCGCAGTTGTCGGCGTTCGGCAGCAGTTAAACGGTTGAGTTCTTCCAAATTTTCCAACAGTACTTGCTTGAGGGTGGTAGCGGCTTTCAACGGATCGGCATGAGCGCCACCAATGGGTTCAGGTAATATCTGGTCGATAATTCCTAAATTTTTCAAGTCGTGGGAAATAATTTTAAGAGCCACGGCGGCTTGGGGTGCTTTGGCAGCATCTTTCCACAAAATAGCGGCACAGGCTTCGGGGGTTGCGACGGTATAAACTGAGTGTTCAAACATCAGTAGGCGATCGCCGACACCAATACCAAGTGCGCCACCAGAACCACCTTCACCGATGACTGTGCAAATAATAGGCACATCTAAGCAAAACATTTCCCGCAAGTTATAAGCGATCGCTTCCCCTTGACCTTGGTGTTCCGCTTCCACCCCAGACCAAGCCCCCGGAGTGTCGATAAAAGTTAAAATCGGCATCCCAAACTTGTTGGCGTGTTCCATCAACCGCAATGCTTTACGATAGCCGCCAGGGTAAGGCATACCAAAATTACGAGCAATATTGTCTTTGGTATCGCGGCCCTTTTGATGACCCAACATGACCACAGGTTGCCCGCTAAGACGCCCGACACCACCAACTAAAGCTGGATCGTCACCGCCAGCGCGATCGCCATGCAACTCCATCCATTCATCACTAATTGCCTGGATGTAATCGAGAGTACTAGGACGGCGCGGATGACGAGCGACTTGCAATCGCTGGGATGGGGATAAACTACTAAAAATTTCCTCACGCAGTTGCATGGCACGTGTTTCTAGTTGACGAATTTGACCAGAAACATCGACGCCATTTTCTTCAGCAAGTTGCCGAATTTGATCTATTCGAGTTGCAAGTTCAGCTAGAGGTTTTTCAAAATCCAACAGTAGCGGTTTACGTTCAGTAGTTGCCATCGTTAGGAATTATGAGTTAAGAACTATCTATTTTTCGTCATTTGTCTTTTGTCATTTGTCTTTTGTCATTTGTTCTTTGTCCTTCGTCCTTTGTTTAAAGCAAATGACCAATGACTAATGACCAATGACTAATGACCAATGACCAATGACCAATGACTAATGACCAATGACTAATGACTAAACCAACAACGGTCTAAATCCATGTTTCACCGACACCCTACCAATCTGCTCCATTTTGTCTACGGTAATCTGATTGCGCCCCCATGAAAAGTTCGTGTACAACTTCTCAAATTCCAACAGCATAGATTCGGCAAAACAAGCAAACAGCTGGCGTGCTGGTACGTCCATATTGACGATTTTCATAATTTTCCAGTCAATATCCAGAGAATGCTCTACAATTCCACCATTTAACACGTGTACGCCGGGATGTTGAATTTTTGTTGCTAAATTTTTAGGATAACCACCATCAATCAACAAACATGGTCGTTTTAAAACGGTAGGTTCTATTTCCACGCCTTTGGGCATACTAGCAACCCAAACTACAATATCAGCTTGGGGTAATGCTTCAGTCAAACTCATGATTTTTCCTCGTCCCAGTTGACCTTGCAACTCGTTGAGACGTTCTTGGTCGCGGGCTATTAGCAGAAGTTCTTGGACATCTGTTTTTGCATCTAGCCAGCGCGTAACTGCACTCCCAATATCGCCCGTTGCGCCACATACGGCGACTGTTGCTTTTGAGAGTTCAATTCCTAGCTGTTTTGATGCTTCTTCTACCTGCCGACTAATAATATAGGCAGTGTGGGTATTTCCTGTAGTAAAGCGTTCAAACTCTAGTTTGATGTTGCGGACTTGGCTAAATTGTTCCAATTTAAAATTTTCAAAAATAATCGAGGAAAATCCGCCTAAGGCCGTAATATTAATGCCATGCTTTTGTGCGTGTGCCATAGCGTTAAGCACTTTGCGGGTTGCTGCCTTGATGCGACGGCTAGCTAGCATCTCTGGCAAAAAGCAAGATTCTACATAGCGTCCTTCAATTTTCTGTCCGGTGACGCTGGTAACAGTGATATTATCGACAATTTGTGGCGGGGCGCTGCACCAAAAGTCTAGCCCTTGATCGGCATATTCTGGGTATCCCAATTCTTGAGCTACCGCTTGAGCGTGTTCTAAACTAGTCAGATGTCCAATTAGACCAAACATGTAATGATTATTAGCCTTGTGCTGTCTTGAGCGCGTGAAATGAGTTGAAAGTTGAGAGTTAGAAGTGAGGAGTTGAGAGTTAGGAGTGAGGAGTTTAAAGTTAGGAGTTACGTCTAATGTGAATTAAGAGTTGAAAAGCTTTCAATTTCGTTGATTAGCCGAAAATGGCGGTTTTGTTCTAGCTTGGAAACTCTTATGAGACAATGTGATTTTTTAATTCACATCAGGTGTGATTTGGGAGTTTAGAGTTCAAAGTTGATAATTTTATCAGTTCAAGCTTTCTAATGCTTAACTCCTGACTCCTGACTCCTAACTCCTCACTTTTAACTTTTTTAAGCGGCTGCGAGTCCGTGGGCTGACAGACGCATAATCTCGAAAGTTTTAAAACCGATGTTACCTAATGCTTCACCGTACTGAATCATAAAGTCTTCTATTAAAGCTTCTTTTTCCATTGCTAAAGTTTTGGCATCATCGGCTACTTGGTTGAGCATTTTCCAAACAAGTGGCAGGTTTTGACGATTAGCTTCTTCTAATTCCGCCTTTGATTGAGCAAAGTTTTCTTTTAGCCAGACTTCTCCAAAGTTGAGATGGCTATATTCATCTTTGACTACGCCCTCAGTGATTTTACGGGCAAAGTCATCAGCAACGGGGATGTAGATGTTGTATGCTGCGATCGCAAAACATTCAATAATCAAAGACTGAATCAATAAACAAGTGACGACTTTCCCTTGGGCGGCGGCTGTTTGAAAGTTTTGGTGTAATCCAGAGAAAAATTCCTTGGCAAATTGCAAATCTGGAGTCACTTGTAAATTGCGTCCACAAGCTTCAAACCCTTTCTTGTGGCGACTTTCCATCTTAGATAAACGAATCAATTCTTTTTCAGATTCTGGCAGCAGTTGAGCTAGTTGGATGTAATTCTCATGGGCTTCTTGTTCGCCTTCAATGACGATGGCATTAATCCGGCTATAGGCGTCTTTGTATTTTTCGCTCTGGAAATCAATTTCATGAGATTGGTCTGTAAGCTGCTGCATGGTATGTTTTCTCCTGTAAAAGAATTATTTGACACCAGGATTCAATTTACCCTAAGAACAGAGGGTAATAATCATTGTGGTTTAATTTAACTTAACAAATAACTATGTTTATAGATTAGCTGTTGCTGGGGTCGATGCTCTAGTACTAGAGAAACAAATGTTTTGCTGTGCAACTCATGTCAAAACCAAACTGGAATTTCAAATCTGGCGATTTTTTGAGCCTAGTAGTGTTACTGCTAGGAGCATTTATCGTTCTACTACCGCTGTTTGTGGTCTTTCTCACCTCCTTTGCTCCAACGGTTGCTACTCCGGAAGATTTGTCCGAAAATAACTGGTCTTTAGCAAATTACCAAGCTGCATGGCAGCAAGGGAAATTTTTACTGGCGTTTGCTAATTCTACCTTGGTAGCGATCGCTGTGACAGCGTTTCAGATTCTCACTTCCGCTTTAGCTGGTTACGCCCTCGCACGGCTGAAGTTTCGCGGACGCCAAGCACTGCTGTTGGTTGTTTTGGCCACTTTAGTGATTCCCTTTCAATTGTTGGTAATTCCAATTTTTTTGGTATTGAAGTGGGGACACCTGATAAATACCTATGGGGCGCTTATTTTACCCACTGCGGTTAACGGCTTCGGTATTTTCTTGCTACGTCAATATTTCCAGACAATTCCCTTGGAGTTAGAAGAAGCCGCAGCCATAGATGGGGCGAACCGACTGCAAATTTTGTGGCGAGTAATGTTACCTCTAGCCCGTCCGGCGTTAGTGACACTATTTTTGTTCGCCTTCATCGGCGAATGGAATGATTTGTTTAAGCCATTGGTGTTTACCACACGACCGGAATTAAGGACTGTGCAGTTAGCGTTAGCTGAATTTCAGGAGCAATTTACAAATAATTGGCCTTTGATGATGGCAGCGGTAACAATAGCCACAGTTCCAGTGATGGTATTATTTTTGATTGGTCAGCGTCAGTTTATTCAGGGTATTGCTAGCACAGGGATTAAGAATTAGGCAGGGGAGTGTTGAGTGAAAAGTTAGGAGTTAGGAGTTAAGAGTTAAGAATTATTCTTCTTGTCTCCTTTGTTGCCGTCATCTCCACACTGTAGTCAATGGCATTGCATCGACATGCGATCGCAATACTTAATGGAAATCCACGAGAAAAATGTCAACTTTTATTACAGCGTGCGTAATTCTTACAAGCCAACCTGAACCAATAAATATACATATTCCATTCAGGAACCCAAGCCTTTATGAGTTCTCAACCCATCTTAGACCCTCAAAGATTAGAACAGTTACAAAACGAGATTCAGGAAAAATTTGATGAAACCCTAAAAAACGCTGACTTAAACTCACTACTTGAAAAGTACGGCATACTTGAAGATAGAGTTTTGAGAGTTTATTGGCAGTTTAATCTTGACCCCAATCAACTCAAATCTGATGATGCAGTTGATGAACAGCAACCCAATGCATTATTAGCAACAACCCCAAAAACTCCAAAAGAAGAAATTGTGTTAGTTAAAAAAGCATGGTGTATACCTTGCCCTTCAACTGGTAGCCAGTTAGGTTGTAACTGTTAAATAATTTAACAACAAGGAATTCAGGAGTCAGGAGTCAGAATTCAGTTGAGTATTTTGTACTACTGAATTATGAATTCTCTTTTAATACTTTAGTTTTTGTACTGTAAAAAGTTTATCCTAGTCAGTGACTCTGATTTTTTGAGCGCAAGTTGATAATGTCTCAAAATCGAAGCATTTGGTACTGGGAATTAGGGATAGTGAGTACTCTAGCAATTGCTGGAGTACTCACTTACTGTGAGGGTTTTGCTTTAGCCCAAATTCAAAAGGATGACACCCTTGGAGTAGAAAGTTCAATCGTTACACCAAAGTTAATTGATGGTCAGTCCATAGACCAGATTGATGGCGGAGCAATTCGTGGGAAAAACTTGTTCCACAGCTTTGACAAATTTTCTGTCTCTGGAGGAACTACAGCGTATTTTAACAATCCAATAGATACTCACAACATTATCAGCCGAGTCACTGGCAATTCGATTTCTAATATCGATGGCATTATCAAAACGAATGGTACCGCCAGCTTATTTTTGATTAATCCCAATGGCATTATTTTTGGTAAAAATGCTTCTTTAAATATTGGTGGTTCATTTGTAGCGAGTACGGCAAGTAGTTTAAATTTTTTTGATGGTACAAAATTTAGTGCTACAGCTCCTCAATCTGCACCATTGCTGACAGTAACCGCTCCCATTGGCTTAGAATTTGGAGCGACTGCGGCTCCCATTCGCAATCAATCCCAAGCAAGTCCAAAAGGTGCAACTAACAGCATTGGGCAAGGTGTTGGTCTACAGGTGCAGTCAGGCAAAATATTAGCACTAATCGGCGGTGACATAACACTAGAGGGTGGAAATTTAACTGCAAATGCAGGAAGAATTGAATTAGGAAGCGTTGCTCCTAATAGTTTGGTCAGCGTCAGTTCGATAAATCAAGCTTGGACATTCAGATACGAAGGCGTTAAAAATTTTCAAAATATCGAATTCATCAAATTAGATAAAGCTTTCTCTACAGTAGATACCAGCGGTGAAAGTGGGGGTAATATCCACCTCCAAGGCAAACGGGTGCTGATAAATGACGGTTCGCATATCTTTACTTTTACTTTGGGAATGCAACCGGGAGGAAATTTGGAAGTGAACGCTTCGGAGTCTGTGGAACTCGGAGAAAACGCGTTCTTGGCTACTGGAACTTCCAACGCCGGAAACTCTGGAAGTATAAAAATCACTACTAATAAGTTCATTGCTAAAGATGGAGCGCAAGTAACAATTTACAGTGTTGGCTCAGGACTACCGGGGGAATTGACTATAAACGCGTCAGATTCAGTAGAACTAATCAGCGGCTTCTCTGTTCCTGTGTTGCGAGATGGTAGCGATATAGTATCCACCGGATTATTTAGTGAAACTTATGGTAGTCAAAATGCTGGCAACATAACAATCAACACTGGAAAGTTGCGTATTCAGGGAGGAGCAAGAATATCAACAAGTTCTGAAGGCTTCTATAGATTTAAGCTTAACGAATTTACACCAGTTACAGGAAAGGGAGGAAAGTTGACGGTGAACGCCTCTGAGTCTATTGAACTAATTGGAACTTCACCAAATGGTTCTAGGGTCAGTGGGTTGTTTTCCAGGACTGAAGGGCCTGGAGATGGAGGAAATTTAACGGTAAGAACAGGGCAATTGATTATCAAAGATGGAGCTGCAATAACTGTCAACAGCCAAGCTCGAAAGAATGTCATTTATGTGGGAGGAGATCCAAAAAATTTAGGTAAAGCAGGCGATTTGGATATAACTGCTAACTCTATTTTGTTGGACAATAAAGGAAAACTCACATCTAATAGTGAATCAGGTCAAGGCGGAAATATTAGCTTACAGGTGCGGGACTTATTGTTGATGCGCGGTAGTAGTCAAATATCGACTAACGCCGGGGGTGATAAAACTGGCGGTAACATCACCATCAATGCACCTAATGGCTTTGTTGTCGCTCCTCTTTTTGCAAATAGCGATATCACTGCAAATGCTTTCTCTGGGCCTGGTGGTAAGATTGCGATCGCCACTAAAAACATCTTTGGATTTCTTCCCCGCACCCGTGCAGATGTAGAAAAGTTAGATGCACAAGAAATAAACCCAAATAACCTACAAACAAGTGACATCACGGCATTTTCTCAACAAAATCCTTCATTAGGTGGCACAGTACAAATCAATTCTCCAGATGTAGACCCCAGTAAAGGCTTAGTGGAACTACCGAGAAATTTAGTAGACGCTTCCCAGGAAATTGCTGCTGGTTGTGGTTCTGGTGGGACAGCAGCCAGGAGTTCATTTACTAACACTGGACGCGGAGGAACATCAGCCGATCCTACACAGCCGTTGATAGCTGATGCAGTGCTAGCAGATTGGATAACACTAAATCCAGAAACTGAAAACCGTGCTGAGGGAATCGAGAATAAAAATATTCAAGTGCAGCGAAATATAGAAGAATTACAAAAAGTGGATTCTGTCAACGAACCTAGTGAAATTGTCGAAGCCCAAGGATGGATATTCGATGCCAATGGTAACGTAGTTTTGGTTGCTGAAGTACCCACTGGAATGCCTCATACTTCCATGCTTACGGCTGCATCTTGTCCTACTAATTAAAAATTGACTTTGTTGACTAACGTTGATTAATTGTGTGCAGAAGTGAAAGTTTATAAACTCTGATAAAAAATAAAAAACTGATTAGAAATTTAGATGTAAGCTGCTTGTAATCGCTTTGAAACAAGCGATCGCTTGTTGGTTATGAGGTTGAGAGGAGCGATCGCTCTTTGTACTCAAACTCATGTGTGGATGGGATGCTTGTTCCATCATCCCCAACACCCACACAACCAACATAGGCGTACACCATATTTTGTCTACTCTTTTACTCAGCCAGAGATTAGAGGAGGTATCAATTACTCTTGTTGCATCATGAACAGTTAGCAACCAGATTCATGAATGCTTTAAGGAAATCCAAGAAAAATATATGAAGTTCTGTTAAAGAATGCGTAATTATTACTAGTCAAGCTGAAGTCATAATTATGGGAGTTCGCAAGAGCTTTAGAAAGTGAATGCTTTCGTTTTGCTTCCAACTATGGATCATTGATTGCTTGATTGCCCAAGTCACGTTAAATTCGTACATCACAAGATAAGTTCGCACAGTTATATAATCTGCAAGGGAAGTAAAATTTATGGAATCTCAAACTTCACAGCAAGTATCTCTAGATTCTCTAACGTTAGAGCAGTTCCAAAATGAGATTCGGCAGGAAATTAGCCAGATAGTGCAGAGTTCAAGACTAAGTAAGGTACTAGAAAAGTATGGTCTTTCAAAAAAGAATGCTCTTAAAATTCAATGCAGTGTTAATCTAGCTGAAGCTGATTTGAATGATGCGAAGTGTTCATTTCTAGCTCCTGGTAAACATATCGTATTAGCGACATGCTGCCTTGAGGGTGAAATTTGCGTCAAATGCAAGCCATAATATTTAATTAAGAATCATAGGTTGCGTTTTGCTGTTGTTCTACGCAAACTACGCGAATTTATGTTTTTATTTTGGCTGTAGATATTAAATTATATAGGATTTGTATTTGATTTTTGCAAAAAACGCTGTACAGATTAAAAATACTTTTTATCTAGTTGCTTACAACAGCAAACAACTTCAAAAATCAAAACTGATTACTATAAATCCTATTCTTTTGATGACAGATTTATATCAAATTACATTTTCCTGAGGGTGATACAACCTTCATTGCTTAGTGAAGTCCCATTTACTTTTGATAAGGTAGATGAAATTCGATTTTTGAATTTTGACTTCCCCAAATGGGCTGACCATTCTTCATTAACTGGTAGTACTTTTAAAGTTCTGTAATACCCTGTATGAGTAATCTTTGGATTTGGTTTAAAAGCTTGGGAGTTGCAATAGCTGGTGTAATAGCTTTCTCTGGAAACTTTGTTAGTGCTCAAATTACTCCAGATGATACTTTATCTAACCCTTCTAAAGTTATAGAACAAGGCAATACCACAATTATTGAAGATGGAACCCCAATAGGAAGCTATTTATTCCACAGCTTTAAAGATTTTTCTGTACGTAATGGGACTATTGCTGAGTTTAGAAACGCTGAAACTGTTGAGAACATTATTAGCCGAGTAACGGGTAAATCTGCTTCTAATATTGAAGGTACTATTAGAGCTAAACACAAAGCCAATCTATTTCTAATTAATCCCAATGGCATTATTTTTAGTCCCAATGCTTCCTTAAACATCGGTGGTTCATTTATTGCGACTACAGCAAGTAGCCTAAAATTTGCTGATAGTACTCAGTTTAGTGCTACAAATCCTCAAAGTTTACCTCTGCTGACAGTAAGTGCTCCCATTGGTTTACAATTTGGAGCAACTGCTAAGCCGATTCTTAATCAATCAGCTCTACAAGTACAGCCTGGGAAAACCTTGGCACTGGTAGGCGGTAATATAAATTTAGAGGGCGGAACTTTAACAGCACAGTCAGGACGAATAGAGCTAGGGAGCGTTGGTAGCAGTAGTTTGGTCAGTCTGAACTTAACAGACCAGGCTTTGGTTTTGGGATATAAAGATGTCCAAGACTTCCAGAACATTCGACTAATTCAGAGGCAAGCTAATGATGGTTCTAAGATTCCATCTGTGGTAAGTACCAGTGGCAATGGTGGAGGTAGTATTCAAGTACAGGGCAATACAATAGAATTAGTTGGCTATCTTGTGCGTTTGGCAAGTCAGACTAGGGGTAGGATAGCTGGGAAAGATATAACAATCAATGCTAGGAAATTAATTCTTCGAGATAGTGCACAAGTGGGTACTTCCACTATAGCCGAGGGTGCAGCAGGAAATTTGATCGTCAACGCCTCTGAATCTGTAGAGCTGATTGGTAGCTTTACTAGGCCAGATAATCAGACTATCGTCAGTACATTGTTCAGTACAACCGGTGGTGACGGAAAAGCTGGCGACATAACGATCCAAACTGGGAGATTACTTATTCGAGATGGAGCTCAGATATCAGCAGATTCTAGTGGAACCTTGGAAAACTCTCAAGTGATAGCAGCTACAGGTAAAGGAGGCAATGTAACTGTGAATGCCTTAGAGTCTGTAGAGCTAATTGGAAACGCAGGACAAGATAACCCTAGCATCATATCTGCTACAACTTTTGGTCTTGGCGATTCTGGAAAAGTGACAATTAGTACAGGAAAATTAATTGTTCGGGATAACGCTCAAGTAAATGTGAGTGTTTTAGGGGACGGACAAAACCAAGGAACAAGATCGGGCGAAATCGATGTAATCACTCGCTCCATCCTACTGGACAATGGGGGAAAACTCACATCTAATAGTGAGTCAGGCCAAGGCGGAAATATTTCGCTACAAGTGCGGGACTTACTACTGATGCGCCGCAACAGCCAAATCTCCACTAATGCTGGGGGTGATGGAGATGGGGGTAATATCACCATCAAAGCACCAAATGGCTTCATTATCGCGCCTATTTTTGGAAATAGCGATATCACCGCCAACGCCGTCTCTGGCTCTGGTGGCAAAATCACAATCACCACTAAAAACATCTTTGGATTCGTGAGACGCACTGGTGAAGAGGTAGAGAGGCTCGATCCAACAGGCGAAAAAGACCCGAATAATTTGCGAACAAATGACATCACGGCATTTTCTCGGCAAAACTCTTCATTAGATGGCACAGTACAAATAAACTCGCCAGATGTTGACCCCAGTAAGGGATTAGCGGAACTACCTGCAAATCTGGTTGATGCTTCTCAGCAAATTGCTGCTGGTTGTGGTTCTGGTGCAAAAACGGCCAGGAGTTCATTTAATAACATTGGACGTGGAGGAACAACACCCGATCCCACACAGCCTTTGATGGCTGATGCAGTCCTAGCAGATTGGATAACACTGAATCCAGAAAGTGAGAATCGCGCTGACGGGATGAACAATAGAATAGTTGTTGAAAAGCAGCAGAATACAAAATCACAGAAAGTGAATTCTGTCAACGAACCTAGTGAAATTATCGAAGCCCAAGGATGGGTAACGGATGCTAATGGTAACGTGGTTCTGGTTGCTCAACTACCAACTGCAACGCCCCATAATTCATCGCTTACAGCTACATCTTGCGCTGCTAATTAGAAATTAAGATATTACGTTTTCACATATATCGGCAGTAGGGGCGCACAGCTGTGCGCCCCTACAATCTAATGCCCCATTCCTAATTGGTCTCCTGAATTTGCAAACGTACTGTGTGTTCTGTCGTACCACTCAGTTGCAATTCCATAATTTCACCACCCAGAGGTTCTAAGCAACTGAGGAGCGATCGCAAGTTGGGCGTACTTGCGCCAGTATCTACATATAATCTATCTGCCAAATTGCCGATACGTTTCCAAGTCATATATAGTTTGGCGATGGTTTGTTCGATTTGAGATGCTTGATTGACTAAATCGGCAGCAATACTCAAACAGCCTACCCTTTGCGCTTCTTCTAAAGCTGTTTCAATATCAATATTTTCCTGCGTTAGGGCCTGGACTTGAGCTGCCCCTTTGAGGTATTTTGCTAAATTACGCGCTTCTGTAGTTACCTGTTTTAAGGTATCTACATCAGGATTGGCAGCTATTTCCTTTTGGATAAACTTTTGGTGCGATTCTGGCAGTTTTTCCATTTCCTTTACCAGAGGGGCAATGTAGCGCGGCGGAAGCGTGTTATCTGCGGCTTTTGCCCTGACTGGTTCGGGTAGTAAGTCTGAGGACATAGCTGTCCATTCATCGGTGAGTTGTCGCACTTCTCGCCTGGTGATGCGATCGCCTTTTTGGGCGGCTTCACTCACCATGTGTTGTACTTCTGGCACGGCTTTGGAGGTTTCGATAAATGCCCGTTTGCTAAAGTTATTCACTGCGCTGGGGTCTAGTTTGCCTTCTTCTAAAAGGGTATCAGCACTATTAGCCAGTTGAATCCAGGCATAAGCTTGACTTTTGCTGATTTCCCGCTCTTTTAGCCATCTGAGGAAACCCGTACCGCGTCCGTCACCACCAATTTTTTCTCGATCGCGGATGGCACGTAAAATTCGCCCCCGCCAGATTTCAGTTTGCAAATCGAAGCGATCGCATACCTGCCAAGCTATTTCGAGCTGCTGTTGAAAATCTGACTCTAAAATCTGTTCATCTTCTGGATCGGGCAGTTCAAAGGTAAGATCTGCTGGCTGTTGCAAAGCCGCAGCAAGGTCGTTGATGGAGTCGGTATCTTGCACGATTGATGGCTAACGAGTAGTTTATGCGACCGGCTTATTATGCCACAATTCTGTGAATTCTAACTTAAGGGACAAGACGGTATTTTCAATTACAACAAACATAGATAGAGGGGTAAACCACCTCAGTGGTGTTTTTAATTATTCCAAGACAATAAAAATAAAAAACAATGAACCAGGTAGACTACCTCCGGATTAGTTTAATCGATCGCTGCAACTTCCGTTGCCAATACTGTATGCCAGAGGGAGTAGAACTGGACTATATTCTCAAGCAACAGCTGTTGAGTGATGAAGAACTGCTCGTTCTCCTGCAAGAGGTATTTATTCCTCTTGGTTTTAGCCGCTTTCGTTTGACTGGCGGCGAACCGTTATTACGTCCTGGCGTGGTGGATTTAGTAGGTGCGATCGCCTCTTTTCCCCAAACTCAAGATTTGTCAATGACCACCAACGGGTTTTTGCTTGCCTCGATGGCACAAGGCCTCTACGATGCAGGTTTGCGACGCATTAATATTAGTCTCGATTCTCTCGACGCCGACACTTTTGACCAAATTATCGGTAATCGCGGTCGTTCTCGTTGGCAACAAGTTTGGGATGGTATTCAAGTTGCCTATGAAGTTGGATTTGACCCACTGAAGCTGAATGTGGTAGTCATTCCTGGCGTTAACGATGAAGAAGTTTTAGATTTAGCTGCCCTGACAATAAATAGACAGTGGCATGTGAGATTTATTGAATTTATGCCCATTGGCAATTTGAATTTATTTGGCGATCGCGGTTGGGTATCTTCAGCGGATTTACGCCAACGCATCTGGGAACGTTGGGGCTTGACAGAATCCCAAGTTCGTGGTTCTGGCCCTGCTGATGTGTTTAAAATTCCTGGAGCGAAGGGAACCCTGGGATTTATTAGTCAGATGTCAGAATGTTTTTGCGATCGTTGCAACCGGATGCGCCTGAGTGCTGATGGTTGGCTGCGTCCGTGTTTATTGAATGAAACTGGTCAACTCGACCTGAAAACTGCCTTGCGTTCTGGTACTAGTACTGCTCAACTAAAAGAGCAGGTGAGGCGTTTACTAGCAATCAAGCCAGAAATCAACTTTAAAGGACGCGACTCTGGTATCAAAGGTGCATACAGCCGCACGATGTCGCAAATTGGCGGATGAAAATAGTTAAGAATGAGGAGTTAGAAGTTAGGAGTGAGGATTTAAAACTCATAACTCATAACTCCTAACTGCTTACGCTTGTCGTGAGTAGTATTCCACCACAAGTAGTTCGTTAACTTGTAGTGCCACCCATTCTCGCTCAATAATACCGTTGACTTTTCCAACCAACTTATTTTTGTCGAACTCCAGGTGACTGGGAAGGTTAGCCAAACCGGGATATTGCAAGTTATTTTCCACCAACTTGCGCGATTGTTCCCGGTCTCTGACAGCGATCGTTTCACCAGCACGGCATTGATAGCTAGCAATATTAACTACACGGCCGTTAACAGTAATGTGACCGTGGTTCACCAATTGACGAGCTGCTGGAATCGTTGGAGCTAGACCCAAGCGAAAAACGGTGTTATCCAAACGCATTTCTAGCAATTGCAGCAGGACTTGTCCGGTAGAACCAGTAACACGTCTGGCTTTCCGCACATAGCGTAGCAGTTGCTTTTCCGTCAAACCGTAGTTGAAACGGAGCTTTTGCTTTTCTTCTAGACGGATGGCATACTCAGAGCGCTTCTTGCGGTTCTGACCATGCTGACCTGGTGGATAAGCACGTCTGGCGCTTTTACGAGTTAATCCAGGCAGGTCGCCCAAGCGACGTATAATTCTGAGGCGTGGCCCTCTGTATCGGGACATGAGTTTCCTTAATCTAATCCTGTTTAAACTTTACCCAAACATCTATTTTGACACTCCCCTGATTAAAAATCAGGAGATTCTTGGTTCTACGAGGCTGCTTGCTTTAGTCTGACGTATCTTTCCAAAGTACAGGCATTTTCTCCCCAAGCGTGAATTCCGACGTGCCGTGTCGTACTCTTGCAATTAGTTTTTTTGTGTTTATTTGGTTTCGTAGGCTACTCAATCGTGAGATTGGTTTACGCAGTATTGTTATTCTGAAATACTTTATGACGCTACCTACTTAGAGTAGAATTCAGAATCCAGGAGTCAGAATTCAGAATTCACAAGCCAGAAGTCAGGAGTAAAACAAGCTTTTTGCTTGGCTACGAAACTGAGGTTAGGTACTTCAGCTTCCTGTAAATCTGCTATTTTTTTCAAAGAATCATAATATTAACACAATTCCCCATATTAACACAATTTCCAGCATAATCAATCCTATCTAGATCCTGCTTGCTTGAATGCTCAACCCAAAAGCATTCTGACCCCTTAATTGTGAATTGTGAATTCTGACGCCTTGGCGGAGTGTCTCCGGCTCCGTTCCCGAATCCTGAATTATGCCTGATTCCTGAGGATTTTTCAGATATTTGAGTTAGCATTACTTTGGGTGTTTGGAGAATGGCAATGTTAAAGAGCAAAAAAGCGGTTAGCAAAGGTCAGAACAAACAAGGCAGTTCTACCTTTGGGATTGTAACAGTACCAGTTTTGGCAATAACTGGATTGTTGACAGCGATTTTACCTGATATGGCGATCGCTGCCTCCTACAGGAATGATTACAGTGTTTGTGCAGAGGGTCTTTTGAAGGCCGGTATTACGCCAGAAGCAGCATCACAAGGGTGCGCCAATGCACTACGCCCCAGGGATTTTGGCGCTTGCGTCGTTAAAATTGACAAGCAAACTGAAATTACAGCCGCAGATGCCCTTTCTTACTGTGGGAGAGCTAGGCGTCCTGAAGAGTTAGCTACCTGCGTAGTCGGTGTCAGCTCAATAACCAAGGAAGCAATTAATCCCGCAGCCTTAAATTACTGTGGTCGCAGTTTGTTACCCGTGCGCTTTGGTCAGTGTGTAGTTGGCTTACTTAGTAAAATCGAACTTCTTCCTAACCAGGCGTTAGACACTTGCATCGATGGCAGTGACAGCAGTGTTATCGGGGTTTCTTCATCTACACCACCGACTTTATTACCTACTGGTTCAAGCCCTAGTTTGGAAACTACGCCAGTCCCAACGCAACAACAATTACCTGCTGGTTCAAGTCCTAGTTTGGAAACTACGCCAGTCCCAACGCAACAACAGCTTATTCCAACCCAACCTGGCACTAATTAAATCAGGTGCTCTACGAGTGCTCAAAATACAGGTTTATAGAGTTGGCTAATAGCCAGTTCTATTCAGGAACTACCAAAAAATAAATCATCGGGTCTAAATTTATAAGGTTGGGTTTTGCTGTTGCGAAACCCAACCTTGTATCTTAGAGCGCTTCAAGCTGAGAGGCTAATTTACCAATGCTTACTGCATAGCTGCCGTTAGGCAATCACATTAATATTTGCATTAGTAAGCATTGCCTGATTCGAGAACTGAGCGATTTGAACTTGTGCTGTGCCACCGAGTCCATCTTTATCAAAGAATAGGCCACCCGTAGATTGATTGTAGATGAAGCGATCGCCTGCCGCTGTGGCAATAGTACCAAGTCGGAATATGCTCGAATCCAATGTAGTATTCACAGATTGGCTCAATCCAAACTCCGCCTTAGAAATCAAGATAGTATCATCTCCAACAGTAAAATCAGTAATAGTATCGAAGCCACCAGTGCGGGTATCAGCCAGGTTAAAGCTATCTCGACCACTTCCACCAGTTAGCAGATCTTTACCAATTCCACCAGCCAGTACATCGTCACCTGCCCCGCCCAACAAAGTGTCAATCCCAGAACCACCCAAGAGGATATCGTTACCATCAAGTCCATTCAAACTATTAGCACCAGTATTTCCTGTGATGATGTTATTGAGACTGTTGCCAGTACCATTGATTGCTGAACTTCCAGCCAGGGTCAAGTTTTCCAGGTTATCTGTCAACACCCAAGTTACAGAAGACTCAACTAAATCTGTGCCTGCATTTAAGCCTTCAACGATGGTATCGCTGATACTGTTTACAGTGTAAGTGTCATTGCCAACTCCACCATCGAGGTTATCATTACCAGCACCTCCATCCAAATCATCGTCACCTGAACCGCCCAACAAGGTGTCATTGCCGGAACCACCAATCAGGCTATCATTGCCATCAAGTCCACTCAAGATGTTAGCACTACTATTTCCTGTGATGATGTTATTGAGGCTGTTGCCAGTACCATTGATTACCTTGCTTCCAGTCAAGGTCAAGTTTTCCAGGTTATCTGTCAACACCCAATCTATCGAAGAGTTGACTAGATCTGTACCTGCATTTAAGCCTTCAGTAATCGAATCGGTGAGGCTGTCTACGATGTAAATGTCATCCCCTGCTCCACCATCAAGGTTGTCATTACCGACTCCACCATCTAAGGTGTCATTACCTGCACCTCCGTTCAAGGTGTCATTACCTATACCTCCATCCAAGTCATCGTCACCTGAACCGCCCAACAAGATGTCATTGCCGGAACCACCAATCAGGCTATCATCACCATCAAGTCCATTCAAACTGTTAGCACCAGTATTTCCTGTGAGGATGTTGTTGAGGTTATTACCAGTACCATTGATTGCCTCAGTTCCAGTCAAGGTCAAGTTTTCCAGGTTATTTACCAACATCCAATCAACCGAAGACTTAACTAAATCTGTACCTGCATCTAAGTCTTCAGTAATGGTATCGCTGAGGTTGTCTACGATGTAAACGTCGTTGCCTATTCCACCATCAAGAGTGTCAGCTCCTGCACCTCCATCTAAGGTGTCATTACCTGCACCACCTATTAAGCTATCGTTGCCGCCATCACCGCTTAGGTCATCATTACCTGCATCACCCAACAAGGTATCATTGCCGTCATCACCGCTGAGGTTATCATTGCCATCTTCCCCTTTTAAGATGTTAGCAGCAGTATTTCCTATGAGAATATTGTTGAGGGTATTACCAGTACCATTGATTGCCTCGGTTCCAATCAAAGTCAAGTTTTCTAGATTAGCTCCCAATACCCAATTCACTGAAGAATTGACTAAATCTGTACCTGCATTTAAGGCTTCAGTAATCGTATCGTTGAGGTTGTCTACGGTGTAAATGTCGTTGCCAACTCCACCATCAAGACTGTCGGCTCCTGCACCTCCATCTAAGGTGTCATTGCCTGCACCGCCCAACAAGCTATCGTTGCCGTCATCACCGCTGAGGTTATCATTGCCATTTTCCCCGCTTAAGATGTTAGCACCAGTATTTCCTATGAGAATGTTGTTGAGGGTATTACCAGTACCATTGATTGCCTCGGTTCCAATCAAAGTCAAGTTTTCTAAATTCGCTCCCAATACCCAATTCACTGAAGAATTGACTAAATCTGTACCTGCATTTAAGGCTTCAGTAATCGTATCGCTGAGGTTGTCTACGGTGTAAATGTCGTTGCCAACTCCACCATCAAGACTGTCGGCTCCTGCACCTCCATCTAAGGTGTCATTGCCTGCACCGCCCAACAAGCTATCATTACCGTCATCACCGCTGAGGTTATCATTGCCATTTTCCCCGCTTAAGATGTTAGCACCAGTATTTCCTATGAGAATGTTGTTGAGGGTATTACCAGTACCATTGATTGCCTCGGTTCCAATCAAAGTCAAGTTTTCTAAATTCGCTCCCAATACCCAATTCACTGAAGACTTGACTAAATCTGTACCTGCATTTAAAGCTTCAGTAATCGTATCGCTGAGGCTGTCTACAATATAGATATCATCGTCTTTACCACCAATGAGGGTATCATCTCCTGTACCGCCATCTAAGATATCATTGCCATCACCACCATTAAGGGTGTCATTACCACCTAGTCCTTGAAGTGTGTCATTGCCCACTAATCCAGAGATCAGATCCCGATACGGCGTACCACTCAGGTTATCTATATCAGAAGTACCATTAATTACAGTAACCACTTGACTAGGATCGGTCACTGTCAGCATAAAAACATCGTCGATAGATGCTTTTCCATCACTGGCGATAACTTTGATGTTGAGGCTACCAACGTTGTTAGTTGTGGGAGTCCCACTGAAACTAGTGCCATTGAAGGTCAACCAGCTAGGAAGTGAGCCACCATTTTCCAGGGTGGCTGTGTAGGTGAGATTTCCACTATCCACATCGGTGAAGGTGTTTGCTGGTAAGGCAAAGTTGAAGGTGGTGTCTATTGTTGTTGCTTGGTCAACAATGGGGTTGGCAATAATTGGTGCATCATTCACCGCCGTAATATTAATGTTGCGGGTAACAGTAGTACTATTAGCAGCGCCATCATTAACAACAAAGCTGATGGTACGAGGTGTTGTAGTGGGGTTGTCGCTGCTATTGGTATAAGTAATGGAACGGAGTGCAGTTTGATAATCAGCAACGGTGGCACTGCCAGTTAAGGTTAAGATACCTGTGCTGCTGTTATAGCTGCCCGTAATTCCATTTTGGTTGGTGAAGGCGAGAATGTCTTGACCAGAGACGAAACCACTGCTAACACTGACAGTGGCACTGACTAAGTTGGCTGAGTCTACATCGCTGATGGTAATGCCTGAGTCGATGCCTGTAGTAGCGTTCTCGGTATATGCCAAAGCAGAGTTTGTGGCAGTAGTAACGGGTGCATCATTCACCGCTGTAATATTAATGTTGCGGGTAACAGCAGTACTATTAGTAGCCCCATCATTGACGACAAAACTGACGGTACGAGGTGTAGTAGTTGGGTTGTCGCTAGTGTTGGTATAAGTAATCGAACGCAGTGCTATTTGGTAATTAGCAACGGTGGCACTGCCAGTTAAGGTTAAGACACCTGTGCTGCTATTGTAGCTACCGGTAATCCCGTTTTGGTTGGTGAAGGCAAGGATATCTTGACCAGAGACGAAACCACTGCTAATGCTGATGGTGGCACTAACTAAGTTGGGGGAGTCTGTATCAGCGACAGCAATGCCTGAATCGATTGCTGTAGTCGCGTTCTCGGTGTATGCCAAAGCAGAAGCAGAACCAGAGGTAATTGTTGGGGGAGCACCACTGTTTTTGTAGTGTTCTGCATATATTCCATCACCAGACCCGTCTTGACCAGAGCTATTCCAAGCAATTAAAAAGTTCCCGTTGTCATCCAGCGCTATCGTGGGGTTAAGTTGGTTATTGGTGGTGTAGGTATTGACCTTAAATTCGTTCCCTTGTGCCACACCAGAACTGTTGTAGCGTCGAGCATATATTCCATTGTCAGAGCCGTCCTGACCAAAACTTTGCCAGGAAATAATAAAGTTTCCACTTGCATCCATCGCTATGGTGGGATTACTTTGACCGCCATCGGTGTAGGTATTGACCCTAAATTCGCTCCCTTGTTTCACCCCAATACTGTTGTAGCGTTGAGCATATATCCCATTGTCAGAACCGTCTTGACCAAAGCTTTGCCAGGAAATTACGAAGTTTCCATTGGCATCCATCCCTACTGTGGGATTAATTTGCTCGTCGGTGAAATAGGTGTTGGCCTGAAATTCGCTTGATTGTGCCACTCCGGCACTGTTGTAGCGTTGGAAATATATTCCACTACCAGACCCGTCTTGACCAGAGCTTTGCCAGGAAATCACAAAGTCCCCGTCTGCATCCATCGCTACTGTGGGGTTATTTTGGCTTTTGTTGGTGGTAGTGACCTTAAATTCGCCCCCTTGTGCCACTCCAGCACTGTTGTAGCGTTGGGCATATATGGCATTGATAGACGAGTTTTGATCTACGCTAGCCCAGGAAATCACGAAGTCCCCATCTGCATCCATCGCTACTGTGGGGTTATTTTCGCTGTTGGTAGTGGTGGTATTAACTCTAAATTCGCCCCCTTGTGCCACTCCAGCACTGTTGTAGCGTTGAGCATATATTCCCTCATAAGACCCGTCCTGACCATAGCTAGCCCAGGAAATCACAAAGTCCCCATCTGCATCCATCGCTACTGTGGGGTTACTTTGGCTGTTCGTTACGTAAGTATTAACTCTAAATTCGCTCCCTTGTGTCACCCCGGCACTGTTGTAGCGTTGGGCATATATGCCAGTACCAGACCCGTCTTGACCTTCGCTAGTCCAAACAATCACAAAATCTCCAGTGTTATCCATCGCCACTGTGGAGTTGGATTGATTATTGGTGATATAAGTATTTACTTTGAATTCAGTCATGGAAAAACCTCTAAAAAAATTAAAAATTTGATTTCAACGTTCTGATTAAATAGATTCCTTAGTCATTAGGAATCACCGCACTGGGTCGCAGCCAGTAGTTCAAATCTGGTGCGGTAAATGCTTGCCGGATTTCTTTTCGTTCCTGATTCAAAACCATCGGACGCCGTACACCAGCAAGGAACTGCACATCATAAAGTTCTTGACAGCCTGCGGTGAACTTCAGCATCCCCAGCTGCTGCCCATTTCGCAAATCTACCACTGCTACGCCACAGAGCAACTGCTCAAACCGTTGAGTAATGGGCAATCCTCCGAAAATATGCCGTTCCCGAATCTGGCATAGTCCAACTAGGGCGTAATAGCCGACGCAGCATAACCCCCGTAAAAATCCGGGGAGTACGCAGACTACCTGTTTGTCTCCTGATTCTGGATGAATGCGCCATACTTCCCCTGCACCAGAATTGAGCAGCCACAAAAACCCGTCATGCCAGATTGGGGAATGTGGCATTGATAATCCATCTAAAATAATTTCATTGCTCTCCACTTCTACTACGACCCCACCGTTGGCTTTACCCGGCCGCCATCCCCCGACGGTATCTGTCGCACCGAGGGCAGTTACATACTTGGGTTTGCCATCCACCATTGCTAAGCCATTGAGGTGGCATCGGTCTTCTGGCACTACTTCGGAAATAAATTTGGGATGCCAGCGCGGTACAAAACTAAAGTCTGGACTCAAGGCAGAAAGGCAGGAAAAACGGGTGTTGACAATCCACAGCCCTTCCTTACCAAATTCTAGGTCGTGGATGTTCAGGTCGCCTGTGAAGTATGTCATCCGTGGCAGGTAAAGAGCATCGTAGCGTCCGGGCTGGTCTTCTAAATACTCATAAGCTAATGTGGGGGCATTGGCTAATAAATAGACTTCGTGATGGGTAGCCAGTGCCAAACGCGAACCATGAACTGCTAACCCCATTGGTTTGGAAAATTGGCGTAACAGCATGGTAATCTGTTCGCCATTCCAGCCCACTAGTGCTAGTTTCCCGGCTTGGTAGGTGGTGATAGCAACTGAACCTCCTGCTTGGCTCAACCAAGAGATAAATCCCTGGTCAGCGTTACACTCAATTAAGTTGTTCTCTTGTGGGGCAGTAGTACTGGAGGTGGCTAGCATAAATCAAATTTCAAATTTTTGGGCGAAAGAATGTCATATTTTAGACTTGGCTGCATAAAAAAGGTTATACAAAACTAAATCCATAGGTAGTAGCGGTCACTTTTGTCTCAAGTAAATCGATCGCCAATAAACAAACCTGTACCAGGAACAATACCCAAAGGAATCGCCCGCTGATAACAGGTCATACTGCCATCGAGCCGCACTGTATATAACTTTGCAGACATTTTGATTTTGGTTGATTTTATGATGTTTTACTAGTAAGTCTGACTTTGGTACTTAATGTCATGATAAAGTTTTTTACCTAAAAATAAACAGTATATGTACTGAAGATAAATTTTTCAAAACTTGATTAATTTCCAATAGACCTAGCTTGAAAAAGGGAGTAGGCAATGGCTGACACGTATAGGTTTTTAATAAAGCAATGAGTAATAAGTAGACTTCTTGCAGAAGTCGGGAAAAGGGGAAGGTGGGGTCCCTGAAGGGGATAAGGGGCGGAGGAAAGGGGGAAAGGTTTGGTATTTTCCCTTTCTCCAATAAAGATGAGTCCCTTTGACCACAAAAGTGCAAAAAGCAATTGATTGCAAGAGGTATAGTGTAAAACCAAGGCAATCATCATGGTTTTATCAACCCTCACGCTCTAAAACTCGTATTTTTAAGGAAAGTCTAAAAAACCTACATCTGTGCGGTATATTGCCTTTTTGTAGGCAATAATTAAAATTCAATGAGGGACAGCGATCGCAGTACGTTTAGCTCTTGGCTGTACAGACAAGCGACTCAATTGCTTTAGACCTTTCGAGAGTCGGTAGGAGAATTTTGACGAGACAATCAGCGGCGATGGCATGAATACGAGGCCCGTAACGCACGATCGTGTTTATTCTTAATCTTTTTCAAGTTGAGAAATTGCTAATTTAATCACCGCTTGAACTCCTGCTTCCTGTTCTTCGGTCAATGCGGTTTGTAGAGGCTCTAAAGCAATACCATCACCAATTTTCATCAATGCCAAAGCGGCTGCTTTTCGAGTTTCCCAATCGGGATGATGTAATAATTCAACGAGGTTGGGAATCGCTGGTTGATGAGCTAAGCTACTCAAAGCTACCGCGGCTTCACACCGCACGATTGGCGATGCATCGGTGAGGGCGTTAATCAAGATTTGAAATGCTTCAGCCTCTGTGCGTTCTTCAGCGATTTTAGCGATCGCTCCCACCACTGCGGCCCGAACTTCTGGGGAGTCAGAGTTAATTTCCCGATATAGATATTCCTTTGCCTCTGCTCCAATAAATGCTAACGCCCATACCGCATATCCTTTGGCGCTTTCTGGATATTCGGATGAAGCTAAAATTTCCAACAATGCTGGTACAGCAGCCTCACCAATCTTAGCCAGCGCTCCCACTGACGAACCTTTAACTACGGTATCCTCATCATTTAGCAGGGCGTTGACTAAGGTGGGAACTGCGATCGGATCGGCAATCAATGTCAAAGTTTTAGTGCTAGCTCTCCTGACAACTGGATTTGGGTGATTTGCCACGGCTTGCAATAATAAAGGAGTTACAGGCTTACCGACTTTACCCAAAGCCTCTGCAAAACTCAAACGTACCATCCCCCGTGAGTCTCCCATACTCTCAATCATTTGCTTGAGGATTTTTTGGTCATCAGGGTTGAAGGTATTTTGATTTAATTGCTCGCTGACTGCTGCAAGTAAAGCATCAGTTTCAGCGTGGGATAGCTGAATTGAATTTTCCCCGGACTGAGTTTCAAAGTTGACCATGTGAATTAGGGAATGGGGAGTGTAGGGAGTGCGGGAAGTGTGGGGAGATAATAAAAGAGCTTCCCACCACTCTTATAGTCACAATGTGTAATGCTCGATAGCCAATCTAAAATGGTTCGACTGAGCGTAGCCGAAGTGCAAAATCTAAAATCCAAAATTGTCTGGTTTTTGCTTTGTAGTACTAATTACTACCGCTGAGAGTGGCCTGCTGATTACGCAGTTCTTGGAGGGCAGCATCAATTTTGGCAAGCTCAGGTTCCAATTTTGCCATGACGCTTACCCTCATCAACTTAGCGCGTTTTGCTGTTTCTGTAGTTTCTTGAACTAAACGTTCCCGATATTCTTCAAGTTCTGCAATCACTTCTGCTATGTCTTGAGTGGTTACATCATTTGTTGTCAGTTCTGAGGTTTCATCCATATCTTTTGTTTCCTTTTATGTGTATTTATGATGTTTTTTTGTCAGTGTTCGACTGTTGTTTATTGTTAGTTACTTTTCCAAAGCTAGTAGCTTTTTGATGCATACAATTAAACAATTGTCAAAAAATAAGTAACTAATAGCTGACAGAAGATACATTCAGATCTTCTCAGATTGCGTTACCACCGGTAAAGCTTTTTAAGGGAAATCTTCAAATAAGTAAGCTAAGTCCAGCCTTAAATCAAAGTGCTGGTAAGCATTTCGGCATGAGTTAAGTAAGCAGGCGATCGAAATTCAATGTATATGAAGAAATATGAATTGTTTGTCGGGTGGTTATGCTGTAGGCTAGCTAACGCACCTTAAATTTTTGAAGGTGCATCGCTTGGTGACACACCCTAAATTTAAATTGGGAATGGCCTTGTGCATCTAGATTTTGTAAATTCATCTGGCACAATCAATTTTGAATTGGTATGAGCTATTAAGCTTGCTATATTAGTGCAATTGAAAAATTAGCCCTTTCCTTAGTTGTAAGGAAAGGGCTAAAGTCATCTTGAGATGGAATTACGAATTAATATCCGCCTTCTTCTTCGTATTCTGGCTGTCTTTCTTTGACTTTCTTAGGAATATTGACTGGCTTTGGCGCATCTTCCCAAGCATCGGTTTCTAAGTCGTCATAATCATCGTAATCGTCAGCGTATGACTTGTTATAAGGCTGGGGTTCAGATTTTAGCGGTTGTTTATACCTGTCGCTACCTGTTGCTTCACTCCAGTTATCTTCTTCGTCATCTTCTTCGTATTGAATAGACTCATACTGCCGCGCCTTCATCACTTGGCGCTGTGGCCTGACTTCTTCCACATAGTCTTCTGTCCATTCCTCTTCAGCTACAGGTTCGGGAGCGCGGACTTTCGGCTTGGGTGGCTGCAATGGCACTCCACTTGGCAACTGATTGCTGGGTGCTACTTGGCGTGGTGGAGTATAACCGTATTCTGCTTCTTCGTCTCGCTCCCACGGTGCTTTGCCGATGCCCAAACGCTCTAGTAAACCCACTGTCAACTGGTTCACCCGTTCTTCGGCTCCCTCAAACACAATCAAGCGATTGGGGCCTGTGCTGACAATTTCATCGACTGAGAACTCGTAAGTACTGACGAATTGATCGGGAATTTGAGGCAATCCTAATGAAGCAATGACTATAGAATCAAGTTTACCTGTTTCACCATTGAACTTGAAGCCGCGAACTTTGCCTAAGACTTCACCTGTTTCTGTGATTACTTCCCAGTTAATCAGGTTGCTGAGAGCTTCAACTTCGATATCTTCTATTACATCTTCGTTATCAACTAGGATGACATCACCAATCTGGTTGATGGTGTTGAGGTACATGTAGCGCGGTATGCCCGAAATGGAGATCAGGCTGTCTCGCAAACCAAGAGCCACAACCTCTCGTTGATCGATATCTACCCAAACTTGACTGACGATGCCTAGTCGTTTGCCGTTGTCGCGGGTAATTACCTGAGTATTTAATATGTCGGAACGCCTAATTATTTGTTCAGAGGTCATTCTATACCGAGTCCTGATCTCGAATCCGGTTTATCTATACACTATTATTAACAAAAACTCAAGCAGATGTATTGGATGATGTCAATTTAATCCCCAAAACTTGAGTATAAGCTCCTCGTGCTTGAGTAACGCCAATTGTGCGTTCGGCTGATTCTATCATCGGACGACGCAAACTAACAACTATAAATTGGGCTTGTTGTGACTGTTGCACGATCATTCTAGCTAATCGCTCGACGTTTGCTCCATCCAAAAACATATCTACTTCATCAAAGGCGTAAAATGGCGATGGGCGGTAGCGTTGTAGGGCAAAGATAAAGCTCAAGGCTGTGAGTGATTTTTCTCCCCCTGACATGGAAGCTAGGCGCTGTACTGGTTTACCTTTGGGATGGGCGACTAAATTCAAACCGCTGCTAAATGGATCTTCAGGATTTTCCAGTTGCAAATAGCCGTCACCGTCAGAAAGGACGGCGAAAATCGATTGGAAGTTTTCATTGACAGCATCGAAAGCTTCTTTAAAGGCGAGTTGCCGCAATGTGGTAAAGTTTTCAATCCGCAAAAGTAATTCGGTGCGTTCGCCTTCTAGCGTCTCTAATTTTTGGGTTAGTTCCTGGAGACGGTTTTGGGTGCGTTCGTATTCTTCCAAAGCCAGCATGTTCACAGGTTCCATTGCCTGTAGGCGTTTGGAGAGCGATCGCAATTCTTTCTGCAATTCTTCCAAGTCTACCTTATCTGGCACTTCCGGCAGCGGATCGGGTAATTCTGCTGCCACATCGCGCAACTGACTTTGCAATGTAACTAGTTCTTCTCGACGCTTTTCTTGGGTTTCTTGGAGTTTTTGGATTTCCCATTCTAATTGTTGTTGGCGCAAAAGTTGCGATCGCACTTCCTGTTCTGTGGTGTCGCGTTTTTGTTTTTGTTCGCCCAGCTTTTGCTCCATTTGGCTTAATGATAAACGGGTTTGGGTGATTTGGTCGTTTATCGTTGCGATTTGATTCAAGACGCGATGAATCGCGTCTCTACAAGAGATTTGTTGGGTTTCGTATTCGGCGATTCGGGTTTCGGCTTCTTGGATTTTTTCTTGGAGGCGTTGTTGCTGATTTTCTAAATTTTTTAATCTTTGTTCGGCTTCTCTTAATGCTGATTCCCGTTGTTGTAATTGTTGCTCTTGAATTTTAATGGTTGCTTGGATTTGTTGCCATTCACTGGGAGTTTGCGAGGCTTCCAACTCTGCTAAGGCGTGTCGTAATTGTTGGAGTTGAGTTTCTTGTCCTGGTAATTCCCGATCTAAAACTTCCAGACGAGATTGAGCAGCGGCTAATTTTTCGCTGTTTTGGACTAATTGCGATCGCGTCCCTTCTAATTGCGTTGTTAAATTTTTAATATCTTTGTGCAACTGTTCCAATTGCAACTGTTGTTCCCGCCGCGCCTGTCGGGCTTCTGTTAATTCTTGCGTGAATTGTTTGGTTCTGCTTGACAAAGTAGCGATCGCTTCAGCGCAACGGTCTATAATTCGCTCAATGTCTACCAAACGATTTTTTAAAGCAATAACTTCGTCAGATTCCGCCGCTTCACCAGTGCCAAACCGCAATGCCGAACGTTGAGTGTTGCTTCCACCAGTCATTGCACCGCTGGTTTCCAACAATTCGCCGTCTAAGGTGACGATACGATAAAGTCCTAAATTTTTGCGCGCTTGTTCGAGACTGCCAAAGACGACAGTGTTACCGAAAACGTAGCTAAATACATCTTTGTAACGGCGATCGCAATCTATTAAGTTCACAGCATAGTTGACAAAACCGCTAGCTAAACGCAGCGTTGCATCTTGAGTAAATTTCGGAGCAGAAATTTTATTTAGCGGTAAAAAAGTCGCCCTCCCAGCACGTTTTTGTTTGAGCAATTCAATACCAGCTGCCGCAATACCATCATCTTCCACCACAATGTGTCCCAAACGTCCACCAGCAGCAATTTCCAAAGCTAACTGATACCGGGGTTCTACTCGTCCCAACTGAACAACCAAGCCGCAAACCCCAGGCATCCCTGATTGTAAAATCACCTTACTCGCTTGAGTTCCTTGAACTTCTTGCTGTGCTTGGGTTTGTGCTTCTAATTTATCTAACTGGCGTTGTTTTTCTCGTTGTTCGGCAAGTAACCGCTTTTGGGTTTCCTGCTGAATTTGTAATTCTTGTTCTGTGGCTGAGAGATTTTGCGCTAAATTTTGAATTGGTTCACTAGAAGCATTAAATTCCGTTTCAATGCGACTACATTCAGCTTGTTTTGCGGCTAATTCGGGTTCATAGCGTTCGATAAGCTGAGTTTGTTCTTGGATGAGTTGCTGTAACTGGTTATTGCGTTCCCTGAGTTGTGCTTGTTCAGTGCGTTGGGGTTCGAGAATTTGCAGCAAAGTTTCAATTTGGCGGTTGAATGCCGTTTGTTGCTGCACCCACGCTTCCGAAGCCGAGGCGATTTCTGCGGCTGCTTGGCGAGAGGTTTCTAAAGTTTGTTGCGCCTCATTTCTTTGCTGTTGGGAAGACGCGATCAATCGCGTCTCTACAAGCTGCGTTTCGGCAATTTCTTGGAGGGAATGACGGTGTTGTTCAATCTCCTGCTGAGTTTGAGCCAGACGCTTGGCAGTTTCTTGGGAAGATGTTTGTAATTCCGTTTGTTGACGCAACAATTGTTTGCGTTCTGCTTCTTGGGTAGCGAGGGTAGATTGTACCGCTAAAAGTTCGTCTTCTCCCAAAGCTTTCACATGGGCATTGAGTTCTTCAAGTTCGGCAGTTTTTTGGACGATTTCGGAATTTAAAGTTGTGAGTTGCGTATTGAGTTCGCCAGAATTACGATCGCCATTTTGAATTTCACCAACCAACTTTTCTTGGTGTGCTTGCAGAGAACGCCATGATAATACAGCTTCCCAAGATTGCTTGGCTAAGAATTCCGCCCGCAGTTTTTGATACTTCTCAGCTTTAGCACGATCTTGAGAAAGGCGATCGCGTTGTGCAGTTAATTCCGTCTCAATAATCCGACAGCTATCTTCCTTCTCCTTTACTTCATCTAAAGTAGATTTCGCTTGATTAATTTTGCGATCGAACGCCGCCACCCCAGCCAACTCATCAATAATTTCCCGTCGTTCCCGCGCATTCATCGAAATAATACTGGTGACATCCCCTTGCAACACCACGTTGTAGCCTTCAGGATAAATCCGCAGATTATTTAATTCCTCATGCAACTCCGTCAGCGTACAAGCGACACCGTTAATGTAGTAATTCGATGTATAAGTCCCCTGGTGAGTCACCCGCAACTTCCTAGTGACACTCCACTCCGCCAATCTTCGATTTTGGATTTCCGATTTTAAATTTTCTTCCCCTGCTCCCTCTGCTCCCTCCTCTTTCTCCCTCTGCGCCTCTGCGCCTCTGCGTGACACCTCATCCGACAAATCAAACGTCACCGTCACACTAGCCTCAATCGCACTCCTTCCCTTAGCCGTTTGAGTATTATTTACCAAATCCGGCAACCGATCTGCCCGCATTCCCTTAGAACTAGCGAGTCCCAAACAAAACAGCAACGCATCTAAAATATTTGATTTACCCGAACCATTTGGCCCAGATATGACAGTAAACCCCGGCAGCAAAGGGACTGAGGTAGTACCGCCGAAGGATTTGAAGTTGGTGAGTTCCACGCGCTTGATATGCACCATAGGGCGCTGGTTAACTGGGCTAATGGTTAATGAAGAACAAGTGTATCAACTAATTCAAGATCCGCAAGAGGGTAAGAGGAATAATTGAGGATTATTAAACCACAGAGGAGGCAGGGGGGCAGGGGAGGCAGAGAAAGAAAATCTAAAATCCAAAATTCCCAAAGTGGGCGATCGCTTGCATTTCATTCACAAATTTTTGTAAGAGGATTTTGCAAGTATGTAAGATTTTAGTAAAAATAGACAAACCATGCGCTAAATTATGTAACTAGAATATTACTTCGACTTTCAACTTCCCGATGATATTCGACTCAAAGGTACAAGAGTAGGAATTGAAACTATCCTTTACGAGTAAATCCACCGCCCTCGAACTCCAGAAGAAATTGCCAACATTTATACATCACTAACGCTAGAACAAGTTTTCGCGATTATTCTTTATTATTTGCACAGTCCTAAATGAGTTACGAACAAAAATATCCCCGACTTCTTCAAGAAATCGGGGTTCTAAGCCTCTCGATGGAGAGCAAATCAAATAGTATTGCTATATTCGTGAGACAATTAATCAATTGATTGTAATTCCTGAAGCATCTTTTCATTACGAATATCAAAACCAAATTGTTAATTTACCACTACAGAGACGTTGCAATGCAACGTCTCTACAAAAATTTTGATATCATGCACAATTGTTTTCATGCATGATATCATCAACGCCGAGTTCAGCTATTATCCTATAGCTTTTTCACAGCTTCAACTTTTGCTTCTACCTTCACCGTTTTCACACCTCGAACTTCCTTAGCTAAAGTTTCAGCTTTTTTGAGTTCTTCAACAGAACCCGCTGTGCCTTTGAGGATAATTTCGCCCTCTTTGTTTTCCACTCCTAACTTATTCCCTGGCAAATCTTTATTCAACTTTTTACTAACTTCAGTTTTTAAATCGCCTTCAGCTTTTGTAGCCGCGCTTTTTGGCGAATCAGTTTTAACGTTAGCCTCTGTAGTAGGTGCTGGAACAATGGTTGGCTGTGCTGGAACATTAACAGTTTTATCGATAGTTGGATTGGTTTCGGAAGCTGGTTTTGCTGGTGGTTGTGATGCTTCATTGGTGGTGCTAGGAGTTTCGGAACCAGTTTTAGTAGCTTCTTGGCAACCAACAGCACCAATTACGAGAACACCACTAACTAAAAATAGAATTAGCTTTTTCATTATTTATCTCCGAATTCAGTAGTTGAAGCGACTAGTTAAACTGTGTGTAATGGTGAGGAGCAAATGTTAAAAATTTATTTTTTGTTGGTCATTTGTCTTCTATCATTAGTCCCCTGTCATTTGTACTTTGCAAATGACAAATAACTAAACATTTTGGAGAAGCACCAATTCAATTTTTTTAGGGCTGCTGACTAGTATAGCTTTGCACCAGTTTGTGGCTATGTGTCAAATTTCAGGTAGATGCTAACTAGCTTTCTTGGAATGAGACTATGCAACCCTAGAGCAGTGATTTGATGTTATCAGATTTGAAGAAGTTTGGCGATGTTTACAACAACCTTACTTTTGCGACTCAAAATTTCAGCGTTTTTGCAATTCTCTGCCAGCAAAATTACCAACAAAATGTTACTTTAAAAAACTATGGCTTGCTTAAAATGCCCAAAATACCAGGAAATATTAGCCAATGCCCTACCTTGCTTATGCGCGGGAAATTCGCGCCATTGTCGCTGAATATACTCATGCTCAAACGCTATGGATAGATACAGAAGTGGCTGACTATAAAAGTCGCAATCCCAAGCTGTCGCTGATTCAGGTATTGGACGATGCTCATGATATGAGTGGCGATCGCGTTTATCTTTTAGATGTCCTAGAACAAGATGATATTATAGCTGAATTTATTGAAATAATCATGTTAAATCCTAATATTGAAAAAGTTTTTCATAATGCCAGTTACGATTTAAAACTTCTCGGTAATAAAAAAGCAAAAAATACTACTTGTACTTTGGAAATGGCAAAGAAAATTCCTTATTATCTCTTGCCATTGCCAAATTACCAACTCCAAACTATAGCTACTGCACTGTGTAGTTTTAACAATATCGACAAACAAGAACAACAAAGCGATTGGGGAAAACGTCCTCTTACCGAAGAACAAATAGAGTATGCTTATCTAGATTGTATTTATTTGGCTCAAATCCACTCGAATTTGTTAAAATTACAAGCCCAAGCTAATCCCGACCCTGCAACGGAAGATTTAGGAATACTCACTGCTAAATACTCGCAACTTGAGCAGCAATGGAAGTTATTGAATTCGGAATTCGAGCATTTGCAAGAACGGATAAAAAAAGCTATGCAAGTCCAGAATATATCTGAAACTGCTGATTACAAGTTGACTAGTTATGAACGTAAGACAATCAAAACTACATTTACAGAATTGTTCAATTTAGCACAAACTGAAGGTATTGATTTAGATTTTCCTGTTACCCTGACTCAGAAAATCCAAAAAGAGTTAGGGCAAAATCTAGAACAATTATCTGTAGATATTGACAAAACTACCGCTTGGCGGCTAACTCCCAAATCTCAAGATACTGAAACAGAGAATGATTAATAAGCCAGAATTCAGAATTCAGAATTAATCAAGCTTGGATACGGCCAGACAGCATCAATTGGTTCTTCAATCAAAGTAAATTTCCCATTATCAAAAGGTTTGCCCTCAGCTTGATGCTTGAGAAATACTCGTTCTCGAATGCCGCGTTTGCTGCAATTCCCCAATCTATAGCGGTTCTCAGTTGGGTGCAATAGACTTCTTGCATAAGTCGGGAAAAGGGGAAAGGGGAAGGGGAAAAGGTTCTGTATTGTCCCTTTCCCCTTTAGCCTTTACCCTTTTCCCCAAGAGTGCAAAAAGCACTTTTGCAAGAGGTCTAATATATAGCATTTCTCGTTCTAGTGAGGTACAAGGTAGGGGCGCATAGCTATGCGCCCCTACAAATTTCTGTAGTTCATGCGATCGGGAACCGCTATATTTTTGATGTCATTTTAAGTTTACATTGCCTTTGCTGCTATTTTCTCGACGATCGCAGCGTTACTAAAGTAATCTTTATTTGGAAAAATATCGTAATAATTTTTAATCTAAAATCTAAAATTAGCAAGACCAATTAACAAAATTTCTAGAAAGCTGTATCAAAAGTTAGAATAATTCTTCTGCTAAAGAATTAAAATCTAGAGTTTGGGATTAGTTTCTTTCAGGTGTTATCAAGAAATAATGAAGACGCCAGTCACCAGATTTTCTTGTTCTGAATTCTGAATTCTTCTTTAAGGCAGTCGATCTTAACCTATGATACGGCGTTCATTTAGCCAAAAGCAAACAAGGGTAAATAAAGTATTTACCATAGCTATTTTTACTACATTGACAGCAATTAGTAGCGTTTCTTGCACTAAGAATGACAATGTATTGATCACAGAAGTTGGAGTTAATCCACCTACCCGCCGTTCAGCTATCAGAACTAAAGCTGAGGCATTCTATGTTCAGGGAAAAAATCAGCATGTCAACGGCGATTTGCAAGCGGCGATCGCTTCTTACGGCAATGCAATTAATGAAAATTCTGAATATGTCGCTGCTTATAACGGCCGGGGATTAGCCTATTTTGATTTGGGAGACAAGGAAAAAGCGATCGCAGATTACAATCAAGCCTTGCGTATCAATCCCAATGACGCCGAAGCCTACAATAACCGAGGTAACGCCCGCGCCTCACAAGGAAATAATCGAGAAGCAGTTAAAGATTACAGTGAAGCGATTCGCCTAAACCCGAACTACGCCGAAGCCTACAACAACCGAGGTAATGCCCGCGCGTCATTAGGAGAACAAAACAGGGGGCTAGATGATTTTGACCAAGCCATTGCCCTCAACCCCAGATATGCTGTTGCCTACAATAACCGGGGAAATGCCCGCGCTGCCAATGGAGATCCACAAGGAGCGATCGCAGATTACAATCAAGCGATTCGCCTCAATCCTAACTTTGCCCCTGCCTACAATAACCGAGGAAATGCCCGCGCCAAGAATGGAGACAAGGAAGGGGCACTAAAGGACTTAGAACAAGCAGCAAATATCTTTCAAACTCAAGGTAACAATGATTTATACCAACAAGTGACAAAAAACATCAAAGAACTTGCACAGTAGGGATTGGGGAGCAAGGGGGGCAGGGGATTGGGGAGCAGGGGGCAGGGGAGCAGGGGAGCAGGGGAGCAGAGGAGAGTTGTTGTACAAGTTCTTTCTCCTCTGGCCCATGCCCCCTGCCCAATGCCCTATTCTTAATCACATCTCAGAACCAATGTGGATGCGATCCTCAACTTCCGCAAATTTTTCCTGTGCCTGCTGTTCAGTACTCAATAGTGAAACAACGATCGCCACAATAAATGCTAGAGGAATAGTAACTAATCCAGGATTTTTCAGGGGGAAGGGCGCAGAGGCGTGCTTGAGAATTGTTACCTGAATAGTGGGCGACAAATAAATCAGCAGTAAGGAGGAGAAGGTACCTACTAGCGTACTCGCAACTGCCCCGTTAGTAGTGAAGCGTCGCCAAAGCATTGATAAAAGCAACGCTGGGAAGTTAGCACTGGCAGCGATCGCAAATGCTAAACCTACCATATAAGCCACGTTTTGTCCTTTAAACAAGATGCCCAGGATTATAGCTACTAATCCCAAAAGCATTGTCGCACCACGGGCCACCTTTAGCTGTTCTGACTCGTCAGCATGACCTGAGCGCACCACGTTCACCCACAAATCATGAGAAAGTGCAGCTGCACCTGAGAGTGTCAACCCAGCAACAACCGCTAAAATCGTTGCAAAGGAAACAGCGGCAATAAAGCCTAAGAAAGCATCGCCACCAAGAAATTCTGCTAACATCGGCGCAGCCATATTACCACCAGTACCAATTTGTTTGATGGCATCTTGACCTACTAGCACCATCGCCCCAAAGCCCAGGATGAAGGTCAAAAGATAAAAAGCGCCAATAATAGCTGTGGCGTAAGTAACCGAAATCCGCGCTGCTTTAGCATCGGGTACTGTGTAGAAACGCATCAAGATGTGGGGTAGTCCAGCGGTACCGAACATCAACGACATACCCAAGGAAATAGCATCAAAGGGATCGGAAACTTGTTTCCCTGGAGCTAATACACCTGTATACTTATCAGCCGCTGCCGCAAAAAGAGCCATTGGGTTAAAGCCAAATCTTGCCAGTACTAAGATAGCTAGCAAAATAGTTCCACCAAGCAACAGAACTGCTTTGATAATTTGTACCCAAGTGGTGGCAATCATACCGCCGAAAATCACATAGGCCATCATCACGCAACCAACGATGACCACAGCTAATTCATAATCAAAACCAAACAACAGTTTGATTAGCTCGCCAGCACCTACCATTTGGGCGATTAGGTAGAAGCAAATCACTGCCAAGGTTCCAATTGCAGATGCTATGCGTACAGGTTTTTGTCGTAACCGAAAAGCTACCACATCAGCAAAGGTGTATTTGCCTAAGTTACGTAGCGGTTCTGCAATCAAAAACATCACAATCGGCCATCCTACCAAGAAGCCGATAGAATAAATCAAGCCGTCAAAACCGTTGAGTGCTACTAGCCCAGCGATACCTAAAAAGCTGGCTGCACTCATAAAGTCTCCCGCCAGGGCTAGCCCATTTTGGAAACCGCTGATTTTACCGTCAGCTGTGTAAAAGTGTGCTGTACTTTTAGTGAGCTTTGCCGCCCAATAAGTAATGCCTAAAGAACTTACAACAAACAGAAAAAAGAAAGCGATCGCCAACGGATTAAAGTGGCCAAGCCTAGAAATATCCGTTACTGCTAAAGGCAAATCGTACCAAAACACAATATTCATGCTTAATTGGGTTTGATATCTTAGATTTTGGACTAGAAATTGCTAATAACTAAATTCACTTGCGTGTGAGTCTTGCGATTTGGTCATCGTAACTGCTATTTGCCCAACGCACGTAGATAAAAATTAATACCCATGCTGAGACAATTACCAGCGCCCCTAGTAAAATTCCCAAACTCAGACCTGGAACTACTAATGACCCCAATAGGGGCTTATTGAAAGCGATTAACAGGATAAAACCAAAGTAAATAAACATCATGGCTCCACTGAGAATCAGGGATACCCGCCAACGTTCAGCCGCGAGAGCCTGGAGAGCCTTTGTGCGATCGTTCATGTCTTCCTTTAGGTTGAGAAGATTAGGTCAGATTGTCTCATTGAAGTTGATTTCTGCGTAATTTTCTTAAAGATTATTAGTAAATCTATTGCTATATTAAGTAATAAAATTAACTCTCCTAAGTAATATACAAAATGAAAAGATAATAGTTACTCTGTTTTTATATACGTAAAACTACAGTTGTTATTAGATACAAATAAAGCTGAAATATTAATAATTTATTACCTATTTATTGGCTCAGCAGTCACTTATTTTATTGAAATAGCCAAACAATGCCAAAAAATATCAAGTTTTTATATACAAAAAATTTAAACTTCATCCGTATTTGTTGGTAGTTTCTTAACCTTGAGAGTGTCATCAGAAATTTTTTCTCAGCTATACAATCAATTAAAATAATTTACTTTATTGAAGTTTTCTTTATAAGAAATACCAAAAAATACCGGAGTTAATTACGTAATTAAACAGTAATATTTATATAATAAGCTTGCTGATATACATATGGACGCTAAAAAAACATAGTAAATTATGATACTAAAACTCTCCGACTCAGCTTTGCTATGCATTGCAGTTCGCATAGATGAAAACTTCATCACTGTAGTCAGAAAAAGCTGGCTTTAACATAGCGTCTGGTAAAAATATCTCTGAAAAAATGCGAAAAGCATCTATCGAAATTTGTAGATATAGATCGATCTACAAAAGTGAGATGCACCTTTTAACTTAGCCCTGAAAAAGCCAAAATTTTAGCTTTTACCACACTACGAACAGGAATATATGTTTATTGAAACACTATTTACAGAGCCGATTTATTTTTTCAGAATCATTATAATTGTCATATTTTCCATCACTTTACACGAACTTGCTCACGGCTGGGCTGCAATGAGTCAGGGAGATAACACTCCACAAAAAACTGGTCATCTCACCCTCAATCCTATAGTTCACATGGGCAAGGAATCAATTATTTTTCTCTGTCTCATGGGTATAGCTTGGGGACAAATGCCCATCAACCCTTCTAAATTTCGCTCTCCCAAGCTAGGTAATATTTTGGTATCCGCAGCTGGGCCATTATCAAATCTCACGTTAGGTATTATATTTATTTTAATGCTTAAACTTATTGCTAACTTAAGTTTTTCAGGATTCTTTAGTACCGAGTTTCTTTACCTAGCCGCTCAGATAAATTTGACTTTATTTCTGTTTAATCTGTTGCCAATTCCACCACTTGATGGCTTTCATGTCTTCAGTGAAATTTTCCCTAAGTTAAAGCCATTACAAAATACTCACTTTGGACTCTTTGCAATGATGCTTTTATTTATAATTCCAGAGTTTGGGATAGGACTTAGTGGCATTGCTAATTTACTTATGCGGTTAATGCTTGGGGGAGAGTCAGTAAATTTTTAACCCAATTACGTTTAGCCACAGATCCCCGACTTCTCAAAGAATTCGGGGATCTTTTTGTTTACAAATAATTTAGGGTTGCTGGCTTTTTGGTGTAATATTCAGTTTTTGTATAAATGCTGATAATACTATCACCAACTGCAAAAAAACTACCTTGTTGCTCATTTTTAGAAAATTGCAAATTTGGGTATTTGGCAGCAGCTTCTTGGGCAGTCATGGCTTTTGCTGACATTTTTTCTGGCAATACTCCAGTACACCCGATGTAAAATACCAAAGGAGAAATCTTGTCTTGGTAGATTTTGTCTGCATATTCCTCTAGCTTGGTATTTGCCGCTGTTAATGCTGCAACCATTTCTTCTTTATTGATTTGCTTGCCACCTTGTTTATCCTGCAACAACTGTGCCAAACTCTCAGCACCAACTTTCTTCAGAATACTTGCAACTACGCCATTTTGCTCAAGCCCAAGAAAATCATCAAAAATCGGTTTCATCAACTCGTCCACTTTTGTAATTTTGGTACGCGATGAAAGTAGCCTCTGTCTAACAGCGAGATTCTGATTAAATACCATTTCAAAACTCGCCTTGGTGATAATCTCTTTAGTATCTGTATCGTGAAGGCGATACATTCTATTCAGAAATTTGTTAGCCGAATGCAACTTGCTAAAGTTAAGAATGTCTTGACTACCGATATCAATTTTATAGCTCAATCTTGATTCGAGAGTACCATTAACTAAAGCTTCCTGAATATCTGTGTATTCATTAGTTGTCGGGAAGTTGATGTAAATATTTTTGGATAGATAGTGCTTTTTAAACTCATCTAACTGTTCCGTTATGAATACATCTGACTCATTTTTCAAATGAGCAGAAATAATACTAGTAAGTACTTTAATTTCTGCGAGATGATTAAATAGTCCATCAATGCTGCTGTAATTACTATCAGGAGCGACAAGCGGCAAGTTATCTAGCTGTATGGTATATTCAGCACGAAAGTCAAAATCTTTGGCATCCAACACACCTTTTTCTTTAAGCAAGTCAAAAGCTTTTTTATTGCTAATTTTGACTTGTAAAGATTTGACGTTAATTTTGCCGTCACTAACAATGGTGTAATTATTAAAACTATTGAGGTCATTGACTAGCAAACCTGCTACCTCAAGAGTAGGAGTTTGGTCTGCTGATTTGGCAAGTTTCACTTTACGTTTAATCAGCATATTAATAGTAGCGGTATTGCGATTAAAGTGAAACTCGCCCATACCAACATACTCAGCATTGTCTGTATTTTCTGTTCGCAACCAAGGTTGGATTAATTCTCCATTTTCGTCTCTCACGCCTCTAACACGCTTGACGGTTGTTCTTCGATAATGTTCTTGTAGGTGCTTGATGTTGACAATAATATTGTTGCGGTATTGTGTAAAAATTTGGATGAGTTCTACTAAAGAGATTTGATGAGTTTTCATATTGCCACCTTCCATGAAATCTACGCTTAAATGTGTTGTTTAAACTGGAAAAGTTGAAGGATAAGCACACAATAAATCGATGCCAAATATATGTGAGGACTTACGCAATATGTGACTGAAAACCTTATTATTGCGTAGCGGTAATTCATGTAGACGCGGAGCGGCTTCCCGCAGGGTATTACCGCTACTTTCGTTATCTTTTGCGTAAGTCCTGATATGTTAAAACTGGCAGATAAGATACAAATATTGTTACATTCAGCAACTAGTCAGCAAACACATTCTGTTCAAACTTGGGGCATTTCCAGGTTATATACCAATACAGTTGAGATAAGATCCCCCCGCCTGCGGCGACCCCCTTAAAAAGGGGGTGAAAGAGCGTTATGAGCAAGCCTTTTTAAGGACGGTTGGGGGGATCTAAAGGAATTAAAACGTTAACTGAAGCGTATTGGGTTATATACTCACCGGATATTCATACTTATATAGTATATCTGTACTATATAAATGTCAAGTCGTGATGTCTAGCATTGATATAAATTAAGTAAAATCGGCAACTGCTGTTAATTTAACATACGGTATCGTTCAGGAATATCTTTACAAAATGCAGCGTAAATTCATAAATTTTGCTGAGGCGATCGCCAATTGAATCGCACAAAGATAGTAATAGAAAGTTGCAGGTTTGATGATGTTGAAAAAAATCATCAAAATTAGGCTTGACTAATTAAATAGAGACAAAAGAATGAAAAATAAACTATTGTTTGCTGGCATTTTCATGGCAACTTGGGTAGGAACATTAATCCCCAGTGCTTTTGCTGCTTCACCTTGTTCTGTGGGACAAAAAGCAGAGGTTCTTTGGAAAGGGACATGGTATCCAGTAACAGTATTAAATATTAATGATAACGAGTGCTATATTACCTACGATGGTTATGATAGCTCTTGGGATGAGTGGGTTGGAAGTTCGCGCTTTCGGGCATCATTTGAAGCTGGGGATGCTGTGAGAATTCTGTGGAAAGGTGAATGGTATCAAGGGCGAATTTTAGATGTTAGTAATAATCTTTATAAAATTACTTATGATGGCTACGATAGTTCTTGGGATGAGTGGGTTGAACCCGCACGAGTAAGCAGATAAGTAATACTTTACTTTTAGAAGCTAGGAGGGACGATTTCATTTATGGAAATCGTTCCTTAACTCGTTCAATCAAAGCATTCTTGTGGGACATTTATGCTCCAGGTTTGAAATAATCAAAAAGGCGATCGCCTGAATCAGCACGAATCAATGCTACAACTACATCTGGTAAGGTAGTTAAACTAGGGTAAACTAAATAGCGCGGTTCCCAACGGGGGCGGAACTTATCTTTGTAGGCGTGTAGTCCCTGGAAATTGTAGAAGCGATTTAAATGCTCGTAAAGATAATGCAATACTTTCTCTAAACGGCGTGATTCTGGATTATCTCCAACTCCCGCCAAAGCAGAAAGGCCAAAATTAAAGCTATCAAAACCATTTTCTTTAAAATGCTGAAGCAGAGAAATAAATAAAAAGTCCATTGTCCCATGTTCGACGGACGGGCGGTGTCGCATCAGATCGATAGTTGCTTCGTTGAGTTGATACTCTGGGATAATATTAGCAAAAGCGCCGATCTGACCTTCTGGACTATACACCACAGCAATCTCACACTCTCGCAGATAAGCTTCATCAAACCAACCTAAAGAAAAGTGCTTTTCCGAACCTTGCACCATATTTAGCCATTCATCACTCACAGGTTTGAGCAAGTGCAATAAATCATTATCAATTGGTGGTTGATAAAAGTTAATTCGGTATCCTAATTTTGTTAAACGATTGATTGATGGTCTAAAGTTTTTACCAGCTTTACCTTGTAATGTAAAACTTTTCAAATCAACGATCGCTTCTTCTCCAATCTTAAGTACCTTAAATCCTAACGATTTGTAAAGTTCAACATCATCGGGCAAAGTTTGATAAAAAGCAGGATACCAATCATTGCGTTGACAAAACAGCTGGAAAGCAACAATTGTCTCTTTGCGGTCTTCAATCGGCCCTATGGGATCTCCTAAGGCGATCGCACCTCGTCCTTTGGGAACATAAGCAATTACACTCTTACCAGAGGGACTAAAATAATAACTTTTATCATTTAATAGTGTCAAAGCTGCTAAAGACGAACATCCATATTGTTCGACAATTTCTTTAGCTTTTTGTCTTTCATTCGCAGTTACTAAATTACGCCAAAACACAGGTTGCAACAGCATAAACACTGCGTATGTAATAGTAACTGCTGCAATAATATAGATAGAATTAGCAAAAAACTCTCCAAATCGACTCTTTGGTTGCAGTCCCAAATTATCCTCAGTGAAGAACATCGCTAAAGTCTGAAGTACAGCTTCCCGCCAATTAAAATTTTCTGAAAATTTGCCGTCTAATAAATAAAATCCAATAGTTCCGTATGCCAGGGTAAACAGTAAAGCGCCGATAAGTACTCGGACTCCCTGTGCAATTGAAGGACGGTCTGATTGCGCCGTAAAAATATGGCGCATCAGAATTAATTGCACTAGCAAAACTCCAGATAGTAGACTTTCTTCATAGTCTAATCCCTTCAGCAAGTGGCTGAAGACAGAAATTACTAAGAGACTAATAGTAAGTAACCAAGCTATTTTTTTGCGACGTAATAAATTAGTAGCAAGCGTGAGTAAAACAAACCCAGTTAGGGCAGCAAAAATATGACCGCTAGCACGAATTTCAAATGGTAAAAATTCCTTTAACCAGTGATTTCGCCCGTACAGGTTAGGTGTTACTGCTGATAATAAATTGACTATCCCAACTAAACCTGTGAGGAACGCTGCACTCCAAAGTAGAATCTGAGTTTTTAAGTTATTAGTCATTAGTTATTGCGAGTTAGGAGTTAGGAGTTAGGAGTGAGGAGTTAGGAGTTAGGAGTTTTCAATTTTTTACAAAGAAAGGTAGAGGGCAGAGGGCTTTTATGAAAGAAGTATTAATAAAAACTGTATGCTTGTGGGTCTAGAGCCGCATTAGTATAAAAAAAATGTGCCTATATGCGTAGCACAAAACACAAGGCATCCTTGCTTCAATTCCACGTTTTTAAACGTGGGTTTCCTTCAGCATAGCTGCCAACTGAGCCTCCTGCCTTTTGAATTTTAACTCCTAACTTTTAACTCTTAACTCCTAACTTGTTAAACTGTTCTCCGACATAGGAAAGTGAATCTTTGAGATGTTTATGGAAGTAGTTCCAGCCAACATTAGCACCAGATAAACCATGACCTCCGGGAAAAGCATAAAATACATGAACAATGCCTAATTTATTTAAGGTTTCATGGAAGGCTTTGGTAGAAGCTAGTAAATCAATATCGTTAACGCCTGCATCTAGGTAAACACGCAATTGCTTTTTCTCTTCAGGTGATAGCTGTTGCACAATTTGTTGAGGACTATTTTGGGAACCGCTGCTATCAGTAAAGTAACCGCTATGGCTAAACAGAATATGGAAGTTGTTGAGATAGCGTAACCCGATATTAAAAGCTCCCCATCCCCCAGAAGATAGACCTCCCAGCGCCCAAAATTGGGGTTGTTCTAAAGTACGGTAGCGTGACTTGACAACTTGTACTAATTCCGAACCAATTAAAGTCCCGATTTTGCCATTTGGCCCATCAAAATAATCAGGATCGTACAATGGACTGGAACCGCGATTATCATTACCATCAGGTGTAATTATAATCGACGGAGGTAATTTTTTAGTTTGATAAAGTTCGTGCAACACATCTAAAATTGCATATTTATCAGCAAAAGCGCGAGCATTATCATGTCCTCCATGTAGTAAGAAGATCGCGGGGTAGCGTTTTTGCTGATTTTTGTTATAGCCTGGAGGTAAAATTACGCCATAGTTGCGGACTGTACCCATCGCTTGGGAATTAAAGCTTGTTAATTGAAACTTTAGCCCAGTATTTGTTTCTTTTTGGGGCGGGTCTAGTTGTGGCGCACCTAAGATAAATACATAATAATAACCGACGGCGGTTAGGAGTGCGATCGCTCCTATCAAGCTAATTAAAAATTTAGAATTTTTCATATATTTTTATCGTAAAAATTCACCTCTACTTCTATTAGAATTGAATATACTTAACCCGACGAAATTTTTCATCAGAGTTTTTCTATTCAATTTTGGACATCAAGCTTTTGAGAAGATTCTATTATTCAATTACTTTTCAAAATTAAAACTTTGATTATCAGCTTGATGTGCTATCTCTGATAATTTGAATTGTTCCCCCACAAATGTCAAAGAATCAGCTAAATGTTCTCGCCAATATTGCCAAGTATGACCGCCAGGAAACTCACGAAATAGATGGTAAATTTTCAGTTGTGCGAGGAGTTTACTAAATTTTTGGCCTTCCTCAATTTCTTCAATATCCGATTTCCCAGTGTCGAGGTAGATTCTCAACCGTTTTTGGGCTTGTAGTGGAATAGTTTTGATAAAAATTATTGGGCTATTGTTCGGGCCACTTTTATCCCGAAAATAACCACTATGACTAAATAAAATTGAGAAATGATTCAGATTGTGTAATCCCACATTAACAGCACCCCAACCGCCAGAAGATAAACCACCTATGGCCCAAAAATCTGGATTTTTTAGTGTACGATAACGGCTTTGTACAACTTTTACTAATTCATCTCCTAAAGCTGTGGAGACTTTCCCGTTTGGGCCATCAATATATTCAGGGTCTCTGTAGGGACTAGAGCCGCGTTTGTCGTTGCCATCTGGTGTAATAATTATGCTGGGCGGCAACTTACCTGTACTATAAAGTTGCTTGAGAGTTTTGAGAGCTTGTCCCTTATTTTCAACAAACCAATCTGTAGGATTACCATGTCCGCCGTGGAGAAGAAAGATTACAGGATAGCTGCGTTTTGGGTTTTGTTCGTAGTCAGGCGGTAAAGAAACGGCGTAGGTACGACTTGTACCCATGACTTGACTATCGTAAGTTTCAATTTTATAGCTCAGGGGAGTAGCCAAGTTACTAGGATTAGGCTGGGATGGAAAAGGGGAAGGCGTTGTTTGTAAGTTTTGCTGTTGGAGTGGTTTGGCGACGGCACTTTGGGATAAATTACAACTAGCTAAGGTTAATACTGAAAGTAGCAAAAACATTTTTGATTTTTCGTAGTTCATCTTTAAAGGACATTAGACATTTGGTACTAGCAATCAAAAGTTTACGCAAGTAATTTGTCAATGTTGTGTCAACACGATGGAAACTGTACGACTGGTTCTCAGTTAAAAATCAAAAGTTAGGATAAGTTTCTTGAGGATGTCTAAAAAGCTGCGAATTAATTTCAGTTCTTTGTTTGGCTTGTTGCTATTGATGCTTTCTTTGTGGGCGATCGCTCGCGAATTGCATGAGTATAATTATCGCGATATCCTCAACTCTTTAGCAGCAATTCCCAAAAGTCGCTTAAGTTTGGCAATTTGGTTGACAGCTTTGGGCTATTTAGTGATGATTGGGTACGATATTTTGGGTTTTAACTACATTAATCGTTCCCTAAGCTGGAACAAAATAGCTTTCACTAACTTTATTAGCTCTACATTTAGTAATACTATTGGTTTTGCCTTGCTGACTGGCAGTGCTATCCGTTATCGATTTTATGCTAATTGGGGAGTGTCAGCAGTGGCGATCGCTCAAGTTATTGCTTTCGTTAATTTCACTTTTTGGCTGGGAATGTTTGCCACTGCTGGATTGATATTTGTTACCAACCCTTTAACAATTCCTACACAACTACATTTGCCTTTTACAACAGTACGTCCTATCGGGATATTTTTTCTGTTGTTAATTACTATATACTTGTTGGGAAGTATTTTAATTAAACAACCATTAATTATTCGTCAACACGAATTTCGCTTTCCTTCCTTGCCAATATCCCTAGCTCAAATTGTAATTTCTAGCCTTGACTGGATTCTGGCTGCGGCAATTCTTTATGTAATACTTACTGATAATACATCTTTATCTTATTTAGACTTTTTAGGAATTTATTTACTAGCGATGTTTGCAGGTGTAGTGAGTAATATTCCTGGCGGTTTAGGTGTCTTTGAAACTGTAATATTGCTATTTTTGTCATCCAAAATTTCGCCAGTGGCGATTCTGGGTTCCCTATTAGCTTATCGCGGAGTATACTACTTTTTTCCTTTGCTGCTTGCAGCAGGGTTGCTAGGAGTGTATGAAATTAAATTGAGATCGGGTCTGGGAAAAAAATTTTAATAAATTCTGAGAGGATGTCCAGTTTTCCAACCCGGAGATTTACCTGGTGGTTTTGGCGGTTGGGCAGGAGTAGAAATTCTGACCAAAATCCCAGGGATCGCTTGTGCAACCCGTCCAGGAGTCAGCTAGGTACTAGCATCTCTTTCAGGACTTACGCAATATGTGACTGAAAACCTTATTCTGGCGTAGCGGTAATTCATGTAGACGCGGAGCGGCTTCCCGCAGGGTATTACCGCTACTTTCGTTATCTTTTGCGTAAGTCCTGTCTTTTTTTTGCACAGCTACTACCTGAGGTTCGCTCTTCTTTAGCCTAAAGTCCAGAATTAAAGCAAATTCCATAATTTATTCTGTTTTTTGTAAATTCCCAGCCCCTAATCCCCAGCGATGCACTGAGCTTGCCGTTCGCGGAGCGTCTCGTAGAGAAGTGTCACCAGTCCCTTTTATGCAGATGATTGTTACCTTTGCGGTGGTTGAGGGAATTATGAGATGGAGAACTTTTAATATTTAAAATTCCGCAGGGAATGGAAAACTCCTCTATTATTCAACCCATAGAACCAAATTCAGAACAGCAAGAATCTCATTCAGATGTAGCATTTTCCTTGCGCCAGAATGAGCAACAAAAAGCTTTGTCTAGAGTTATTGCCAGAATTCGTGAATCTTTAGATATAGACGCCATTTTTAAAATCACAGTTACTGAAGTCCGCCAGCTTCTCAAAAGCGATCGAGTTGGTGTGTTTCGTTTCTATCCTGATTTAGCATGGGAAGGAGAATTTATCTACGAAGATGTGCGAAGTGAGTTGAGTTCAGCACTAGCAGCTAAAGTGCGCGATCATTGCTTTGCCGAAGATTTTGCACAACTCTATCAGCAAGGTCGAATTAAAGCAACAGCTGATATTTATCAAGTTGGCGTCAGTGATTGCTACGTTCAAATTCTGGAAAAATTTCAGGTACGCGCCAATATTGTTGCTCCCTTATTGAACGGTAAAGATTTATGGGGATTGTTGTGTATTCATCAGTGTGATAGTCCTCGGCAATGGGAAGCCTCAGAAATTGAGTTTGTGCAACTGATTGCCGAACATTTAGGCGTAGCTTTACAACAAGCCGATTACCTAGAACAAGTAAAACTACAATCGGCACAACTAGCGCAAGCTAAAGCAAAAGAAAAAGCAGCAGAATGGCAGAGAACTATAGCCATAACTATTGAGAAAATTCGTCAGTCCCTGGACTTAGAAAGCATTTTCCGCACCAGCACCGCAGAACTCAGACAGCTGCTAAATGCCGATCGCGTGGCGATTTATCGCTTCAATTCAGATTGGACTGGTAAATTTGTGTTTGAATCAGTGGCAGAGGATTGGATATCGCTGATAGATGAGCAATTCCACCGACCAGAATTGAGCGAAAACGTCAGCGAATGTAGTGCTAAAGATTTAGCTAAACCCCCAGTTGCTGATACCTACCTACAAGAAACAGCAGGCGGCCGCTTTACCAGAAGTGAAGTATACCGTCTTTGTAATGACATTTATAATGCAGGCTTTAGCGACTGCTACATTAAAATTTTAGAGATCTATCAAGCAAGAGCTTATGCGATCATTGCTATTTACCACGGGCAAAAGCTCTGGGGCTTACTAGCAGTATACCAGAACGCCGGAACCCGCGATTGGCAAGAAGATGAGGTTTACTTGCTCACCCAAGTTAGCACCCAACTAGGTGTAGCTTTGCAGCAAGCCGAATTCTTACAACAAATGCAACTGCAAGCAGCCCAAATCAGTAAAGCTGCTGAAAGGCAAAGAGCATTAGCGAACACCGTAGAAAAAATTCGTCAGTCACTGGAAATTGAAGCTATTTTTAAAACCACTACTCAAGAAGTCCGGCGGTTATTAGAAGTAGAACGAGTAGCAATTTATCGCTTTTATCCTGATTGGAGTGGCGAATTTGTCGCTGATTCGATTGTTGATGGCTGGACGCCAGTGGTTAAACCCCAACCTGTGACGGAAGGCGTTCTCGTACAAGGAACCCAAGCAGGTAAGTATGCACGTAATGAAGTTTTTGTCCCTATTTCTCAAGGAGAGAAGCTTTGGGGATTGTTGGTAGCTTATCAAAACTCCCAGCCCCGTTATTGGCAAGATGAGGAAATTAATTTGCTGGCGCAAGTTGGCGTGCAATTGGGGGTAGCATTACAACAAGCTGAATCTTTAACAAAGGTGCAAGTACAAGCCCAAAAGTTGGCTAAAGCTGCTGAAAGAGAGAAAGCCTTAGCCGCAACAGTAGAGAAAATTCGCCAGTCTCTTGATATTGACACCATCTTTGCTACCAGCACAGAAGAAGTCCGACGGCTATTAGAAGTTGATAGAGTGACAATCTATCGATTCCGCGCTGATTGGAGTGGCGAATTTGTTGCTGAATCTTTAGGTGAAGGTTGGATACCAGTCAGGGAACTTGTAAGTGCGATGTCTAAGACGGACTACGCCTACGCAGATGATTACTTACAAAATACCCAAGGTGGAGATTTTGCTAATGGTCAAATACTTGTCATTAAGGATATTTACAAGGCTAATTATTCTGTCTGTGATATTGCCCCGATAGAGCTAATTAAGGCTAGGGCATATATGATTGTACCAATTTTTCAGGGCGAGAAACTCTGGGGATTACTAGCAGCATATCAAAATATGAAGCCCCGCGATTGGCAAGAAGATGAAGTAGATTTGCTGATGCAAATTGGCACTCAGTTAGGAGTTGGGCTTCAACAAGCGGAATTACTCGAACAGACTCAACGTCAAAAAGAAGAACTCGCCCAGACTCTTAAAGAATTGCAGCAAACTCAAAGCCAGTTGATTCAAAGCGAAAAAATGGCAGGTTTAGGACAATTAGTTGCTGGAATTGCACATGAAATTAACAATCCAATTAGTTTCATTTACGGCAATATCACTTATGTTAGCGAACATGCTGAAAGTTTATTAAAATTACTCCGCTTCTACGATCGAGAATGTCCGCAAATAACAGCAAAAATTCAAAAGCAAGCAGCAGATATAGATTTAGATTTTATTGCCGATGACTTACCAAAAATTCTCACTTCCATGACAATGGGTGCAGAACGAATTTCTCAATTGGTATTGTCTTTACGGAGTTTTTCTCGACTCGATGAAGCCGAAATGAAACCCGTTCATTTGCATGAAGGTATTGATAGTACCTTGTTAATTTTACAACATCGATTGCAACCACAAGCTAATTCTTTTGCCATTGAAATAATTAAAGAGTATGGCGATTTACCTCCGGTAGTTTGCTATGCAGCGCAGATGAATCAGGTATTTATGAATATTCTGAATAATGCGATCGATGCTCTGGAATATGCAGTAAATCTTGGTCAAATAATTGACAATCCAAAAATTTGGATTCGGACACAAGTTCGAGAATGGAATACTATTATTATTTGCATTGCAGACAATGGTTGTGGTATTCCAGAAATTATGCGATCGCGCATTTTTGAACCTTTCTTTACTACTAAGCAACCCGGTCAAGGTACGGGTTTGGGGCTATCTATTAGCTATCAAATTGTTGTGGAAAAACATGGCGGTAATATCAAGTGCGTTTCTCAGCCTGGTAAAGGCTGTGAGTTCTGGATCGAAATTCCCATAAAACACAGAGTTATTTAAAGAAGAATTCAGAATTTTCGTGAAATGGGATGACGCCAATATTACTATTTTGTGAAAAAATAGGCGATCTTATTAATGGGTGAATTGGGAATGGGTATTAGGTTTATAATATCGATTTAATTGACGATTGAAAAAAGCTCTGTGCGTCTCCCTATCAGAGGATGTTTGAAAAGTATTTTTGGTAACATTTAAGCCTCAAAAACCTAACCCCCCTACCCCCTTCCCTACAAGGGAATGGGGGTTTCAAAGCCTTTATCCTTGCAGGAGAGAGGAATGGAAGTGAGGTTTTTGGTATACATTTTGACTTTTCAAACAACCTCTCAGTGTAGTAGTTAATTTGAAAAATGATTTTAAAAGATGGTTTAATAAAATTCAAGTGCAGAAGTCAATTCTTAATCCAAAATCCAAAATTGTATAGTTTCAACCAGAAACTGAACAAATCTCACTAGTAATTATTTGACTACCAGTGCAACACTCTACAATTGCTGGCAATTCCTTTTCAATATCAATTGGAGTTCCTCTTTTAGCAATTTCTTTTATATCTTGAAAAATTTTAATTACTAAATCTTGGTTTTCAATAAGTTCTTCTCTCCCAATTTGTTTGAGAGCTAGTTTAACAGCGATATATCCTGATTGCACCCCTAATGCCAAGCTACTTTTAATTCCTAAAACTTCTGGATTTAAACTTTGATAAAGCTTTTCATCTTTTGCTACAGCATTGACATGAACGCCCGCATAGTGGGTAAAGGCATTTTTTCCCACTAAGGGATGATGGGGAGAAATAGATATGTGGGAATGGTCGCTGACAAAATCATATAATTCCTTTAAATGGCTCAAATTCCAAGATGGTTTTTCTTCAACTATATCTGTTAAATTTATGAGTAATTCTGCTAAATCAACAATGCCAGAACGTTCCCCTAATCCCATCACAGTTACATCAATAATATCTGCTCCCGCCTTGTAAGCATCTAGCGCATTCGCTAAGGCTAAACCGCGATCGTTGTGGCAATGAATTTCTATTTTTGGATATAATTCCTGTTTTGCCAATTCCCCTTTGAGGGTTTTCACATAATAAGAAATACTGCGATTTTGAGCAAATGGTGTTGTATATCCAGTTGTATCAGCTATGCTGATGATATTAGCTCCTGCTCGTACTGCTGCGATCGCCGCTGCAATCACATTTTCCATAGGCGATCGCACTGTATCTTCTGGAGTATAACGAATTACTAAGTTTTCTTGCTGCTCTCTGGCATAAGTTATAACTTCAACAATTTTTTCTATTGCTTTTTCTAAGCCTATATCATAATCCTGTTGCAATCGTTTCTCGGAAACGCTAAAAAAGATACCTAAAAAATTGACACCACACTCTAAGGCTTTTTTAACATCGTCTTTTCGACAAAGTGAATGAGCGCCTATTTTGGCCTTAAGACCAGCATTGGCAATACGAGCGATGGCTAAAGCAATTTCTCTATCTACCGCCGGATTACCAGCTTCAATAATATCAACTCCGATGCAATCTAAAAACTGAGCGATCGCTAACTTGATATCAGGAGGAAAATAAACTCCAGGAGTTTGTTCCCCTTCTCTCAAAGTAGAATCCAGAATTTGAATCATCTCTTCTATAAATTTAGGAACAAATTTTCTCTGTGGTTGATTATACTAAGCCTTGAATACCACAGTGGATCGATTTAATAGAAAAAATGTCATTAAGAATACAAAATTCTGGAAAAACTTGGGAAAATATTTTTTACTAATTATTTTATATCTTTGGAAATAGGTAATTAGTCCTCTAATTACCTATAACAAGGGCGATCGCTTTGGGTTAAACTTGGAGCAATTTATACCACAGGCTACGCTTGGGCGCTGCAAATTAACTAACCTATAGCACCGATGACTGGATGGAAGTAGAAGGCGAACCCCAACACTGTATAAGCAGCTAATAATAAAGTGCCTTCGAGCCAATTAGACCTACCATCAGAACTAATGGTGTTTGCAATCAATACCGACACAACCACAGCCACTAATTCAAAGGGTTTGAAATCCAAATCCATCGGCTGACCCAATACCAATCCTGCTATCACCAACACAGGCGCGACAAATAGGGCAATCTGCATACTCGATCCCACAGCCACAGAAAGGGAGAGATCCATTTTATCTTTCATAGCTACGGTGACTGCTGTAGCGTGTTCAGCAGCGTTACCAATGATGGGAACTAAGATCACCCCTGTAAACAATGATGTCAAACCTAGCTGGGATGTAGCTACTTCTAAAGAATCCACCAGCATTTCTGACTCAACTGCCACTAACAAGGTGCATACTAGCAGCACACCAACCCACAACGCAACATTGGGTTTGCTATGGGAAATTTCCTCTTCTTCTGTTTCTGCTACGCCCACATCATATAAATAAGAGTGAGTTTTCATGGAAAACAGCAGCGTTAGGGCGTAAACCAGGATTAACACTACGGCAACGGCAACAGATAGATATTGCAGCGTTTGTTCGTTAACTCCTGTAGCTGTGTAGTTCATCGCTGTAGGCAACAAAATGGCAATCACAGCCAAATTCATCGAAGCAGCATTCACCCGCGCCACAATTGGCTGAAATGTTTGTTCTTTGTAACGCAGTCCTCCCAAAAGCATGGAAAGACCCATCACCAGCAGTAAGTTACCGATAATCGATCCCGTGATACTGGCTTTAACTACATCTATCAAACCAGCCTTTAGAGCTACTAGCGCTATGATCAGTTCTGTAGCATTGCCAAAAGTGGCGTTTAATAAACCCCCTAATGACGGCCCCACTACTACAGCAATTTCTTCTGTGGCCGTTCCCATCCAAGCCGCTAAAGGCAAAATCGCTAATCCAGCTGTAATGAAAACTATTAATTCTCCCCACTCCAGAAAGTGGGCTGCCAGAGAAACCGGGATAAACAGTAACAAAACCAGAAAAATAATGTTTTTAGTTGACATTTGTTGGTTTGAGTTGAGGGTATCATGCACAGCGGGTAGTCCTAAATTTTATATTTGGAGTGTTGAATTGATTCTGAATTCTGAATCAACAAGTGGGAAATTCCCACCTACTACTCATCACTCCCATAGGATACTCTCAACCCTCTGTAGGCCAATTCAGAGATTTTACTGTTTTCAGTTTACTCTTGTGGATGTTATGTAAAATAATGTTGCCATTTAAGAAGAGTTCGTAATCCTTTGTTGCAAAAGTATGAAATGGATTCAGAATATTACACCAAGAATGGGGTTTAATATATTAAAAGACAATTAAGTTTTTGATTGGCGCTGCCAACGAGAAAACCCCTAAATGAGGCGTTGTTAAATGGCTAATTACTTGAAGCCTTCGGGGAAAGGGCTGTCTTGCAAAGTTCCTTTAAGTCGGCAGAGCCGCCCAACGGACTTTGCGCTGTGCGATAACGCAGATTTCCCACTATACTAAAACGGCTTTCTCAAAAATTTGGTTGTATTTCATAGTTGTTGTTTATACCGGATTTTGTGTTCAAACCATTGTAGAAACGTTTATGCACAAAGTTTAACGGTGCAACTGCGAGTTTTTTGTTTTGGATATATATACATGACTTCTGCTGCACAAATGCCAGCCAATGGCTCAACGTCAACATTCCATTCAGATCGGAACACTCACCAGACCGATCCCCTAAAAACGGCTCATGGTGTTTATGTGACGGTGCATGGTCATTTTTACCAGCCACCGAGGGAAAATCCCTATCTGGACGCGATTGAACGCCAACCGAGCGCTGCACCTTTCCATGACTGGAATGAGCGGATTCATTGGGAATGCTATCGCCCGAATGCTTTTGCCAGAGTCTTAAATGACCGAGGGGAAGTGATGGGGATCGTCAACAATTATGAGTATTTTAGTTTTAATATTGGCCCAACGCTGATGTCGTGGCTAGAACGCTACGATCTGGAAGTTTATCAGCGGATTTTGGAAGCCGATGCCAAGAGCAGTCAACGGTTGCATGGTCACGGGAATGCGATCGCGCAAGTATACAATCACATCATCATGCCTCTAGCGAATGAGCGCGACAAATATACCCAAATTCGCTGGGGTAAAGAAGACTTCCGTTCCCGGTTTGGACGCGATCCCGAAGGTATGTGGCTAGCAGAAACCGGTGTGGACTACCCAACCCTAGAAGCTTTAGTTGCTGAAGGTATTCGCTTCGTTATCCTTGCACCATCTCAAGCACAGCGTTGTCGTCCATTCCCAACTAAAGATAATCCCAATCCTGAATGGTACGAAGTCGGCGGTAGTCAGATCGATCCCACCCGTCCCTATCGTTGTTATTTGAACCCTACGCTGGACACTTCATCTTCACCTCTAAGTACGATTCACGATAGTTCCAAGGATGGAAGTAGAGAAGGATTACCCTACATTGATATCTTCTTCTACGATGGCCCGATATCGCGAGACATGGGTTTTAGTGATGTGGTTTATAGTGCCAATCGCTTTGCTGGACGTATCGGTTCGGCGGTGCGTGGGGATCATCGTCCTGCACAGTTGATTTCTGTGGCCACGGATGGCGAAACCTTCGGACATCACAAGAAAGGAACTGAAAAAACTTTAGCCTACGCCTTCACAACAGAATTTCCTGAGCAAGGTTGGACGGTGACGAACTTTGCCCACTATCTGAGTTTAAATTCTCCTACTTGGGAAGTGGAATTGAAGCCCATCACAGCCTGGAGTTGCGCCCACGGTGTAGACAGATGGCAAGATAACTGTGGTTGCGGTGGAGAAGGTGGTGTTTGGCATCAAAAATGGCGTCGTCCGTTGCGGGATGCTCTCAATTGGCTGCGGGATCAGCTAATTGAGGTGTACGAAGAATATGGCAGGCTGTTATTTCGCGATCCCTGGCAAGCGCGGGATGAATATATTCAGGTGATGCGCGATCGCACTTCTGCCAATGTCAACCGTTTCCTTTCTCGCCATCAAACCCACAAACTAACAGCCGCCGAACAAGTAGACGCCCTGCGTTTGTTGGAAATGCAACGTCATGCTTTATTGATGTTCACTAGTTGTGGCTGGTTTTTTGAAGAAATTTCCCGTCCAGAAGGAACGCAGATTCTCCGCTACGCCGCCCGTGCTTTGGAATTGGCAGGGGAAGTAGCAGGCGTACAGTTGGAAAAAGGCTTCGTCAAACATCTTGGCCTCGCCCCCAGTAATGTCGATCAATTCAAACATGGTGGCGAAATTTATCGGCAATTAGTACTCACAGCCCAACTTGGTTTTAAACAAGTAGCAGCCCATTATGCCATTAGTTCCTTGTTTACCAATCAGGGATCGGCACTGGGTAATGGGCACTCAATGGGTACTCACACAAAGCGAGTTTATTGCTACGCCGTCAATGAGCTAGATTACCAACTCCAACGTATGGGATCGCTAACTCTGGCTGTAGGCAATTTAAAGCTAGTATCAGAAATTACCTGGGAAAGCGAACATTTAGTGTTTGCGGTTCTGCATTTGGGAGGGTGGGATTTCCACTGCTGCATCCAACAATTTACTGGGCGGCGTGACTATACCCAATTAAAAGAAAAGGTGTTTGGGGCGCTGCAACAAGCAAGTGCGGCTCATACCATCTTGGCAATGACGCAATTCTTTGGCGAAGATACTTTCAGCTTGGAAAATCTATTTGCAGAAGAACGCCACCGGATTATGCGGTTACTGAGTCAGGAAACACTGACACGTTTAGGACAACTTTATACCCAAGTGTATCGCGATAATTATGGTGTGTTGATGGCGTTTCATCGAGATGAAATATCAGTACCACAAGAATTGCAAGTAGCGGCGGAGATAGCTTTGGGGCATCGCTGTATGATGACATTGCGATCGCTTGAGCAAGATATTACCGAACCGCAAATGCGTTGGAACCACATAGTAGAATTGGAGGCGATCGCCACAGAAGCAAAACATCTGCGTTGTCGGTTGAATATTCCCGACGGGAAACAGATACTAGAACAGCTAATAGTGCGATCGCTCTGGCAATTGTTACATGATGCAAATGGTAGTTTTAATGCAGATATCCAACAATTGGAGCGGTTGATTGATATCGGGGATCGATTAAATATTGATATTTCTTTACATCGATCCCAAGAATTATATTTCAGTTGTCTGCACAGTCAGATAATACCTTTGTGTCTTACCACCCTGAGCAATGAAGAAGATATTTATCAGTGCCGACAGTTGCTCAAGTTGGGCAAAAAGCTAGCCGTTGATATCAGTATGATTGCAAATCAGTTCCCATAACATGTAGGGGCGCACAGCTAGCTGTGCGCCCCTTGAACGTATTGCATTCACAAAAGAATTACTATAAATCAAAATGGCGTTTAAATCGGGGATCGATCCTGTCGGTTTTTTGTTGATTGCAGGTAAAGCAGAGGGTTTGTAGATTGCTGATATCGTTTTGACCGCCACGAGCCAAGGGAATGATATGGTCAATGGTCAGGTTAGTTTCTGTTGCAGTTTTACCGCAGCTTCGGCATTGATATTTGTCACGTTGCCAGACATATTTTTTTACTTCGGGCGGAATATAAATACGGGGAGCTTTACTCATAATTGTTTAGGAAACTTTTAACGATCTAATTTCTTTAATTTCTCTATTGTTAACATTAAATAAAGTAAACAGACAGTTTAAAGCGTGTGAAGCGGTTGTTGACACAGAAAGCGCTTGGCAATCCAAAATCTAATTGCTCGTATATAAGTGCGGAAGTTGGTTTTATTTTGTTGTAGCTATATAGTCTATTGTTTTTAAAAAAGCAAATAAACATCTGCCTAAAGATAGATTTTTGTAGATTTACTCTTTTTCTAAGCATTTTTGAGAACTATGTGTGCAAGAATCAATTTTATTGATAGATGAATTGGAAATATTTTATGCAAAGAATAATATTGACAATGAAATAACTTGAGAGAAATTCTAGATTATTATCTTTTTAGAAAAAGCAAAAAACTAGAGAAGATCCTAACCGATCGCAATTTGCTTTTGGAACAGCAGGTTGCTCAACTTACCCTGGAACTAGAACGAGAAATCGCTGAACGCAAGCAGGTAGAAATAGCACTTTTAGAAAGTGAGACGCGATTTCGGCTATTGGCAGAGGCAACATTTGAGGCGATCGCCATTACCGAACAAGGCATACTTTTAGATACTAACCAAACCTGTGCCGAGATGTTTGGTTACGAACTTTCTGAGTTAGTTGGTATGCGTGTCATGGATTTTACTGCTCCTGAATACCGGGAACAGGTCATGCAGAAGATTCGCTCAGGGTATGAGGGAATTTATGAAACCGTTTGTCTCCGCAAGGATGGAAGCAGATTTCGAGTAGAGATTAGAGCCAGAGTCATGTCATATCGCGGGCATACCGTCAGGATGGCTGCAATCCAGGATATCACCCATCGCAAGCAGTCCGAACAAGCAACCGTCTTAGCAGAACGCAACCGCTTGGCACAAGAAATTCACGATACTTTAGCCCAAGCCTTCGCGGTTCTCATTGTCCACTTAGACACCGCCTCACGAAAACTAACCACAGATATAGAAGCAGCCCAGGCATTAATCAAAGCACGGCGCGATTTAGCTCACTCTGGACTAAGTGAAGCACGTCGTTCGATAAAAGCATTACGCTCTCAATTATTAGAGGACGGCGACATTTTTAATGCTCTTAATCGCTTCGCCACACAGATATTTTCTGCTACCAATACACATATTGTCTGCCAAGTGATAGGCGAGATATACCCCTTAGCTCCAGATGTTGAAAACAACTTGCTCCGCATTGGGCAAGAAGCATTAACTAATGCTTTCAAGTACGCCAAAGCGAAAGAAATCCAAATTGAACTGACGTATCAAGAAAGACAGTGCAGCTTGCGAATCAAAGATGATGGACAAGGGTTTGACATGGGCAGTGTATCTATTATCAACAGCTTTGGGTTTTTAGTCATGAGCGAACGAGCTGAACGCATCGGGGCAAAACTCACAATTCAAAGTTCGCTAGGGCAAGGAACAGAAGTTATTGTATTGGTCAATACAAAGAAAGATGAAGAAATAGCACGCAAACAGGGGGAGATTAATGATTTATAGCCGAGATGATGGATTTAGTCGCTAAAGCGGATAAAGCTTGCTCTAATTTCCGTAAAATTCTAATTTGTTGTGGATATATATATCAGGGTGCTGCATAAATGCCTGATGAATGAAGATTTTTAGCCAAGGTTAAAGTTAGATTCTTTGAGCTTTTGTACCTTTGGAGGAAACAAAATTCATCTCACTAATTAGCAGCGTCCTATTTAGTTGCATTTGATAGCAAATTCAATCCAAGTCTGAGCTTTAGATGCTTGAGCTTGTCTAAAACACGATGTGCCAAGGCAATCATTTAACTTAGCTACAAATGCTGCCTCACAACACCGAGAATAAACAATCATGAGCCAATCCAATCTTATTCGCATCCTGATTGCTGACGATCATCCCATCTTGGGACAAGCTTTAACAATGTTTCTTCAATGTGAGCCAGACATGACTGTAGTCGGCCATGCTAGCGACGGGCGAGAAGCGTTAGAACTTTTCCGCCAACATCAACCCGATGTAATACTGATGGATTTGCGAATGCCGAAGGTGGAAGGTGCTGATGCGATCGCAGCCATCTGTGCTAAGTTTAAACACGCCCGCATCATTGTGTTGACAACCTTTGATGGCGATGAAGATATCTATCGGGGACTGCGGGCTGGTGCAAAGGGCTATCTTCTCAAGGGGGCTGAACCGGACGAACTGTTGGATGCCATTCGCACTGTTTATAGAGGTGAAAAGTACATTCCGCCCAGTATAGCAGCCAAGCTAGCCGAGCGGATGGGTAAAGAAGAATTGAGCGATCGCGAGTTGGAAGTACTGCGTTTGATAGCCAAAGGCAAGAATAACCAGCAGATTAGCAATGTCCTGAATATTGCTGAGAGTACGGTGAGGTTCCATGCTAATAATATTTTTGGAAAGTTAAATGTGAGCGATCGGACTCAAGCCCTAGTCACCGCACTGAATCGGGGGATTGTCAGGCTGTAGCTTGCAGCTTCTCGACCTCACATTTTGATAGGTTTAAAACCCAACATTTCGCTAGTGACAATGTTGGGCTTATTTTCTAGGCTTGGTATATTCACTTAGTTTTTGTTTGTATAGATTTGAGGAGGTCGATCGTATTAGTGATGGAGTTGATGTAGGCGATCGCAGTTAGAAATGTATTTTACAAGTGAGAACAAATTTTATGGTAGAACCTGTAACAGTGACGGCAATAGTGGGTATCGTATTTGGAAAAGCTGTCGAAAAATTGACAGAAAAAGCCATTGAATCAGTACTTCCTAAGATAAATCAATTGCGCCAGAAAATATGGGATAAATTACAGGGAAACACTCAAGTTGAAACAGAAATCAAGAAAGTTAATCAAGGTTCGACAGCTGATTTAGAAGTGATTGCTGATTATCTAAAAGTGGCTATGAGAGAAGATCAGCAGTTTGCTAAAGAAGTTCAAAACTTAGCTGATGAAATTAATCAAGAGTTGGAAGATGAGGGGCAAGGCAGAAATGTTATGAATGTTTATGGCGGAAAAGCTTATCAGCAAAATCAAAATAAAGGTGAAATATATAATGCTGACAACATAACTATTCATAAGAGTCCTTAATTCTGGTTTAAAAAGGTATTAAGTTTTTGTTTTTTAGAAAAAAATATAAATTTAAATTCATTAAAAATGAATGAAAAGCTGTGGCAAAAATTATATCAACAAAATCATAATCAAGGTGAAATTTATAATGCTGAGAACATTAATAAATCATATCAACAAAATCATAATCAAGGTGAAATTTATAATGCTGAGAACATTAATATTGTCAAAGAGCAAATTATTAAAATCTCTGACAATGAAATCAAAACACGTCAACTCATAGCAGCTTCTCCTTATAAAGGACTAGATAAATTTGACCAAAGTGATACAGACTTGTTCTTTGGTCGAGCAAGTTTGATTTCTAGCCTAATACAGGTTATTAGTCAAAAAAATCTTATTTTACTTTTTGGAGCATCAGGTAGTGGAAAATCTTCTGTAATTTTAGCAGGTCTAATTCCTAAATTAAAAGAAAAATGGAGAACAACATTTGAAGAATTTGTTTTCAAGCCAGGTAAAAATCCTTTTATATCACTATCTGCTGCTTTAATGAGAAATAATGAAAATGAAGCTGAACTGGCTTTAGAAGCAGAAAATAATACACTAGTAGAAATTATAACCAATCTAAAAAATAAAAAAAAGGGAAAAACTCAATGGTTGATTTATATTGATCAGTTTGAGGAGTTATTTACTAATATTAATAATGAAAGAAAGCGTAATTCTTTCATTAATAGTTTAGTTCATTTGTATGAATCTCTTCAAACATCTCAAGAGCAGACAGTGAAAATTGTAATGACAATGCGGGCGGATTTTCTCGAACAAATTAGCTTTTATCCTAACTTAGCAGGAATTATCCAAGGAAATATGCATTTGATTCCAGATATGCTTCCCAATGAATTGTGGCTAGCTATTGAACAACCTGCTGCCAAACATGGAGTGGTTTTTGAAGAAGGATTAGTGGATGAAATTATTAATGAATTTAAGGGACAAGCAGGTTTACTACCATTACTCCAATATACACTTGATTTACTTTGGAAAAGAGATAACATTATTGACCCCAACGATCCTACTCAAACTCAACCTCATCCACACACTGATCGTACCTTGAATTTAATTACCTATCGTGAACTAGGAGGAGTAACAGGAGCATTACAACAACGAGCAAATGAAATATATCAAAGTTTGGATCAAGAGCAACAGGAAATTACTAAGCAAATCTTTTTGAAGTTAATCAATACTGTTGAGACAAAATCAGGAATTAAAACAGTAAGTAGACGAGCTGAACGAAATGAATTTAATGGAGAATTAGTAGAAAATACTCTTATAAAATTTATTAAAGAAAAATTATTAGTTACTCATAATTATAATCTGAATGAAGAGACTGTTTTAACCACTAGTAATAAATCGCCGAAAAACTCTTCAACAGTAGAAGTTGCCCATGAAATTTTGCTTGATTCCTGGGGTAAATTAAAAGAATGGATAAACGATAACAAGAAAGTAATTAGTATTAAAAACTGGTTGACAAATGAAACAACATACTGGCTTAGGTTAAAAAATGAAAATGAAAATAAAGTTAACGAAGAACTTTTAAAAGGATCTAGATTAGATGAATTAATAGATTTAGAAGATAAAGGTGTTTTTGATAACCTTGGAGGATTAAGTATAGACGAGCAACAATTTATTCAAGCAAGTATAAAATACCGCGATCGCTCGGAGCAAGAAAAACTAGAAAGAATCCTTGATGCAAGTATTTCATCTTCACAATTACTTTTTGCTTCTAACAATAAGCTTGATGCACTAGTAAATCTCATTAAAATAGGAGACACTTTGCAAAAAGAGTTAGAAAAATATGAATATTCTAGACTGCGGTTTTTAATTATATTTGGTAAATTATTTAATGAACTAGCAGAATATAATAGTATTCCTGCACATGAAGGTATAGTTTCCAGTATCAGTTTTAGTCGAGAAGAAGACGAAATATTTGCTTCCGTTGGTTATCAGGATAGGATAATTAAATTCTGGAGACGAGATGGAACTCAAATGAAAATTATAGACAGTAAGCACCTCTTACCTATTCGTGATTTGACTTTTAGTTCAGATGGAGAGATGCTTGCTTCTGCTAGTGAAGATGGCTCTGTCAAACTTTGGCAAACAAGAATACTTAAAGAACCTGAAGACAGTAACCAGTTTATATTTATAGAGCAGTATGGGATGCCTATAGGTCATGAAGATGACGTTTCTAGTATAAGTTTTAACGACAAACGTAAAATAATTGCCTCTGCTAGCAGCGATGGAACTGTCAAGCTTTGGAGTTATGAAGATAACACATTTAAATCTTTACTAAAGCACAAAGATCAGGTGTTCTGTGTAAGTTGCAGCCCCAACGGTGAAATAATTGCTGCTGGCGATTGTAATGGTAATGTAAGACTCTGGAATGGTGATGGTGAATTGCTGAAAGAATTTCAAGCTCATAGTAATTCTGTCTCAACAGTAGGTTTCAATCCTGATAATGAAACCTTAATTTCATGTAGTTCAGATAAATATATTAAACTCTGGCATCTTCATAAAGAAAGTATAGAAGAACCAATTATAGAATTTAGCGAAGATGAAGAAGTTTATTGCGCTACTTTTAGTCCAGATGGGAAAAAAATTGCATCAGCTAATAAAGATGGCACTATTGTAATTCGATTTACTGATGGCAAGCTGCTTAAAACTTTAAAGGGACATAGAGGTTTTGTTTCAAAGGTTATATTCAGTCCAGATGGTAAGTTTCTTATATCTTCTGGTGAAGACGGAACCATAAAATTTTGGCATTGTCAGAGCAGATTTGAGGGTCATGATGATGAGATTTGGGGTATCGATTTTAGTGCAAATGGAGAAACTCTGATTACAGCGAGTTCCGACAAAACAGCTAGATTGTGGAAACGTAATGGTGACTGCCTAAGAATTCTTGCTCATGAAAGCAAAGTTTATGATGCTAAATTAAGTCCAGATGGTAGCACAGTTGTTACAGTTACTGTAGATGGAGTTATAAGAATCTGGAATGATATCCAAGCAAATGACCATAAAGTATTGTGTAAACCTATCTCTATTTCTGAGGCTATTGCTAATAGTATAAGTTTTAGCCCTACTGATGATATATTCCTGATGGCAGGAAAAGATGGCACAATAAAAGTTTTTGATCTCAAAGGTAAGCTACTAGCTCAAAAGCCTACGGACGAAGAGAATTTAATAATGGTAACTTTAAGTCACAACGGTAAGATTATTGCCTCAACCAGCAATGATAAGACAGTAAAGTTGTGGAAATTTGATAATGAGAAACTATCTCAAATTCTTGAACCTCTAACAGATTTTGAAGAGAATGTTTATCATGTCAGTTTTAGTAATGACGATCAGAAAATTGCCACAGTCAATCAATCAGGTGATTTTTTTGAAATTAAACTTTGGGATCTGGATGGCAAGATAATCAAAACTATTAAAGGAAATCACAAAGATTCAATTCGGGACTTGAGATTTAATCAAGATGATCAGATGATTGCTTTAGTTACCTCGCATTGTTTGGAATTTTGGAATCTAAATGGTATTTTATTACAAAGTATTCAGCTAAATGATATAAATAACGACATAAATAATATCTTTCGGGCAAGTATTAGCCATGATTGGAGTGCAATTGCCTTATCTTATCCTAAAAATGATTATGAAAATAAAGTGGAATTCTGGAATCTTAATTTGAAAGAAACAGTAGAAGATGCTCGTCGCTATCTTGATGAATATCTAAAACTTGGCTGAGTATGTTTATCAGTCTATATTTACAATTTTTCAACTAAGATAGGCTGTTATAGGCAATTTTATGATAATTGCTTACATATTCTCAAATTCCTTTCCACTGATTGAATTGAACTGTTTAGTTATTCTCGGTAAAAGGCTGAGAAAGGCACTAAACAAAGTTATCTAAAGCAACTCAAATATACCAAAAATTCTGGAGCTAATTCTATGGAAACCCTAGCTTTCATTCATGCTGCTATTGCCCACGAAAATCCGAATCCAGAACCTCAATTGAGAAAATTAAAAAATACCGACCTGAAAGTATCTTGTACTTCTGCGATCGCTTTGGTTACTTCATGTGTGGTAGCGGGTACAATAGCTTACGCTGATCCCGTTCAAGCAACTGTGTATTATGGCAACATGGGTTATGATGTCAAAAAACTTCAAACAGCGCTTGGTGGTATTCCTGTTGATGGAATTTTTGGTTCTCAGACATTAGCTAGACTTAAATCTTATCAAAGTAAACATAGTCTGGCAGTTGATGGGATTGCTGGGTCTGCAACCCTTTCAAGTTTGGGATTGTCCACTTCCCCGCAAAATAGAAATACACAACCGGAACGATATGGCAAGCTAAAGTTAATTAATGATACTCCTTATATGGCAATCATTACTCTACATGAGCCTGGGAAAGAGCAAGCTTCTAAGTACGCCAATATTCCTCCCTGTAGCGAGAGAACACTTCTTAACACATACAGTAGTTCGTGGAAAGTTAGCTTCAATGGTCAAGAGAGACATTCTATTGGTAAGTTTCTTGATGGAAAGAATTTTCAAGTTCGGACATATAAATTAAATAGCATCAAAGATGCACAAAGCTGCAAATATGATTTGCAGCAAACGGAGGAAATTACTTGGTGGAAATTTGGAAGGGTCACTTTGGCGAAAGCACCCCAGTATGCTGATGACGCTGCTAAGTACATAAGTAGGAATGCAGATGATTTGTTAAAAGCAAAAAAGGTACCAACCCCTACTGTTATGGGGAGTTTGGCAAATGTCGATATGCATGGTCAAATGGCGGTAGACAAAATGGTGGCAGGAAAGTTAATACAAGACAAAAATAAGCTCACCATATATCATGAAAATATTATCAGCAACTTTAGAAGCAGGTACTTAAATAAAGAATTAACAATTGAAGATTTTCCAAAAGTAAAGGACGAATTACAACGGCTAAGTAAAGAGTGCGAACAAATTCTTGGTATAGGATTTAAAGAACTAACTAAAGAATTATTTTTGCAGATGATGTCAGATTTTGCGCGTTATTCAATGAATAATAATCAACATATTTATAGTTTGAGTGACAAATCAACATCAAATGATTCTACTGCACTACCAAAAACTAAGGAGGTTTCAGCAACTCTAGAATTACAATGTAGTCCTTCTCAAGGTGGAGTTCGTCTATATTAGTCCAAACAGGAAAGATAGTGGTAAAGTTTTTCGTCTGAAGGTTTGACCTGTTCAAATTGACGCATCATATACTCTTGGAAGTGCAGCGATCGCTCTTGGCGTTTCATCAATTGTTGAAAACCAAGAGCGTTGTTTTTTGCGTTCGGGTTAAATCTGTAATACTCCTAATATTCATGCTTCCGTGGAGGCGATCGCTTTAAGATATTGTCCTGCTGCATTGACACAACTGAGAAAATTACCTATAAAAGTACGGTTTAAAGCAGGCGATGTCTACGACGGGCTACGCCTACGCACTCTTTATATAGAAATATTCAAACAAACGGATTCAATGTAGATATACCACAACCCTCAAAATCCTTAATATTTCTAGTAACAGGAGTCATGGAATGTATTTTAGCTGTTGCAGCGATAAGTATATCAGCTTGCGCTCGCGGTTTACCTTGAGTTCTCAAAAAGCCTCTCAATTCACCCGAACACTTGGCAATTTCTGAGGTAATAGGTAAAATTTCACAGTGAGTTGTCAAAAAGTTTTCAAACCAAGCTTGGATTCTAGCATTAGGCTTGGCTGTTAAACCATAATAGATTTCCTCAACTGTAATAACGCTTAAGTTAATTGATGTGACTGTACTTATCCATGCTGTCACCCCTGGATTTGGCATCAGTCGAGTTAATTCACTGATAATATTAGTGTCACAAAGACTGCTCATATTCGTCGCCAGTAAAAGGATTGTGGCGATCGCTTTGTGCTGGTATCTCTAAACTATAATTTTCTTCGGCACATAACTGTTGAAGTTCTTTAAAGACTTGAGCTAGAGATGTTTTCGCAGCTTGTTGTCACCAGTTTAAAAATTCTTTAAAAAGCTCAGGATCTACAATAGCAGCCACCAATTCTTCTTGAGTGTAGATTAACTGAGGTTCTTGGCTAGTGGCATTAATTATTAAGGATAGCTGTTTTGGGGCTTCTTCAAGTGTCCATTTCATTCTAAAAATCTCCAAGTTTTGTTAGCTTATTCTGCTAATCGCCGTCAATGTCAGTTTCAAAGTTGGTGCTAACTACTTCCATCATCAGTTTAAGCGATCGCCCCACTAATTACGGCTTCTAATATGCTTTTAACGAGGCAGAACGTCATTTAAACGAATATGAAAACCAGAGAAAAGCGGCGAAGTAATTAATTCATTTAGCCGATATTGTTGTTGAATATAAGTGTCTTCAACCAATTGGCAAACACTGAAAGTAGGTTGTTTTGGTTTACCAATAAATGCCACACCACCCAATCCTCGATAATCTACAATCCAATATTCAGGAATGCCTAAGAGCGCATATTCCTCAACTTTCCTTGCATAGTCAGTTTCCCAATTGCTGCTAACAACTTCCACCACTAATTTAATTGACCGTCCAAGAGTGATTACGGGTTCTCGCTCCCACAGGGATTCGCGATCGAGAACGGTTTCATCGAGAACCACGATATCAGGACGACGCGCTGTAGCTGTATCTGCAAAGGGGTAAATTAAACAAGTGCGAGGAATAAACCAGGGTAATTGTTCTGCAACAAGGTAGATCCCAATTTGGGTTGCAAGTTTGCCACTCACCGTTTCGTGGGGGCCAGTGGGTTCCATGTCAATTAGTTCTCCGTCTGCTAGTTCATAGCGGGGATTGTTTTGGTATTGAGAAAGAAAATCTTCAAAGGTAAGGGTTTTTGAGGAGATATGTGTCATGAAAGTCAATCTCCGAAAAGCAAGTTGTTTTGATTGAAGAAGAATTCAGAACTAAAAGAAATATTCAACCAGTTGACAAACAATAAAATTAGGTTGTCTGAGTTTACCGATCGATCCCACACCACCCCTAAGCAAAGTTCAAAAAATTTTAGGCAGTGCGTTACGCTGTGTTAACGCACGCTAGAGGTTTCTACGGAACAATCAACACTGGACAAGGCGAAAGATTAATCACGCGAGTGGTGACGCTATCAGTCGCTCCCTCTTCAGTCAAGCCTAGCCCCCGACAACCCATGATGATTAAATCCGCCCCGATTTCATCAGCAACATCGCAGATGGTAAAAGCTGGTTTGCCTTGCCTTTCCAAAACTTCAGATTGAATTCCTTGCCCAGAAAATAAAGATTGGGCACTTTGCAGTAGTTTGGCAACTACCTCTGGTGACACCATTGGATCTCCACTAGGCGCATCTGCGGGTGGTTCTTCAACCACAGACAGCAGCACCAAGCGGCTGCCGTACTTTTGGACGATGTTGGTAACTACGTCGGCAGCTTCCCGCGTTTCCCGGCTTTGATCGATTGGAAATAGTACTGTCTTAAACATCTCTATCACCTGGGCACCCCTGACTCCGGTAAAATCTGGATGGTTCTACTTTCAAAACAATAACAAAAAGGCAATCAGGAGAGTTCGCTGTGTCCAAAAAAAGTTTAGCAAGTTTATCTGCGGCTGATATTTCTGGAAAACGCGCCTTAGTGCGGGTTGATTTTAACGTGCCTGTGGACGATGGAGGCAATATCACAGACGATACTCGCATTCGCGCTGCTCTGCCAACTATCCAAGATTTGATCCAGAAGGGAGCTAAGGTGATTCTCGTCAGCCATTTTGGGCGTCCCAAAGGTGTGGATGATAAACTGCGCCTGACACCTGTGGCTAAGCGCCTCTCTGAGTTATTGGGGCAAGAAGTTGTCAAAACTGATGATTCCATTGGCGATGAAGTTGCAGCTAAGGTGGGGGCGCTGGAAAATGGACAAGTGCTGTTACTGGAAAATGTCCGCTTCTACCCAGAAGAAGAGAAAAATAACCCAGAATTTGCCCAAAAATTGGCAGCCAACGCTGATTTTTATGTAAATGATGCTTTTGGTACTGCACACCGCGCCCACGCTTCTACTGAAGGTGTGACTAAATTCCTCAGTCCTTCTGTGGCTGGATATTTGGTTGAGAAGGAATTAGAGTATCTCCAAAACGCCATTGAAAATCCCCAACGTCCTTTGGCTGCAATTATCGGTGGTTCCAAGGTTTCCAGCAAAATTGGTGTGATTGAAACCCTCTTAGAGAAGTGCGACAAGCTAATCATCGGCGGTGGGATGATTTTTACCTTCTACAAAGCCCGTGGTTTGAATGTCGGTAAGTCTTTGGTAGAAGAAGACAAACTAGAACTGGCGAAGTCTTTGGAAGCTAAGGCAAAAGAACGTGGCGTTACCTTCCTGTTACCCACAGATATTGTATCGGCAGATAAATTTGCTCCCGATGCGAATGCGACAACTGTCAGCATTGAGAATATCCCTGCTGATGGTATGGGTTTGGATATCGGCCCAGACTCAGTAAAAGTTTTCCAAGAAGCTCTTGCAGATACCAAAACGGTAATTTGGAACGGGCCAATGGGTGTATTTGAGTTTGATAAGTTTGCAGTAGGTACAGAAGCGATCGCCCGCACTCTTGCTGAAATTGGCAAAACTGGCACAACCACCATTATCGGCGGCGGCGACTCAGTGGCGGCTGTGGAAAAAGTCGGTTTAGCCGAACAAATGAGCCACATTTCCACCGGCGGCGGCGCTAGTTTGGAGTTACTTGAAGGTAAGGTATTACCTGGTATCGCTGCTTTAGATGATGCCTAAGTACAGAAGTAACATGTAACGTTTATATGTTACAGCAATTTTCAGGTAATTAAACCATAGGATAGGGACGCACAGATGTGCGTCCCTACAGTCACTTGTGGTTCAAATAGATGAAAAAAGCTGCAACCCCAGAACTCTTACCAAAGGTTACTTATACCTTCGTGAAGTTGACAACGTTCTTAAAAAACGTTGACTTGTAGCGTATAAGAAAAATCAGGAACAGTGGCGTTACCAGAGAAAGTTCCGCCATCTTGAGGGAAGAGAGCATATTTACTCACTGAAATGGTGTACGTACCCGCACCCAGGAAAGTGTTGATTAATGACGCAGTGCCACCAGCACCATCGTCGTTACTTGTGATTAAAGCCCCAAAAGCGTCAAACAGACCAAGAACTGTATCTCCTGGAGATGTCACTCCAGTGACGATATTCACACTTGCTGCGTCTACTAAAGAGAATGTAAAAAAGTCGAAATCGGGATTACTCCCTGGTTGAACTGTCACTAGTTGGGCTGAAACATCAACGCTTGAGCCTGATGTTAATGAACCTAATGCTTCAGCAGACAGTATTGTGTTGTTCGTACCTTTTCCAGGAAGTTCGCGCTCAAAATTGAAAAGGAAGTCATTAAATGTGACATTGTTTCTTCCCTGCACAATACCTATAATCTCATCTGGCTCCGCTCCCGGTTTGTCTAAGAATATTCGCGTGTTGGTTCCAACAACTTCTAGACGGTAGTCCAGCGCATTTCCTTTGAGTTGAATTTTATCTTCGCTAGAGTTGAAGTCAGTAATAATAGCTAAGTCGTCAAAACCAGGATTAACACTGTTGTTATCGTCGTAATAAACACTTATGAAGTCCCCCAGGATAAATCTATCTGTCCCAGTCCCACCAGTGAAGGTATCAATTTCACCTAATCCAGGTGGAAGCAGATTACCACCAGGAGTACCACCACCAAAAACACCGATGAGAACGTCATTTCCAGCCCCGCCATTGAGTCTGTCATCGTCCAGTCCGCTTCGGAGTCTATCGTCGCCGTCCTCACCGTTGAGGGTATCATTGCCACTACCACCGATTAGTGAGTCATCACCTCCTCTTCCGTTGAGAATGTTGTTGCCGGGACTGGTACCGCTTATGGTGTTATTAAGACTGTTACCTGTGCCATTGATGGAGCCAGTTCCCGTCAGCGTTAGATTATCTAGATTGGCTCCGAGTGTGTAACTCACAGAAGACCGGACAGTATCTATGCCTGCATTGGCAGCTTCCGTAATGGTATCAGTAGTACTGTTAATTATGTAAGTGTCATCGCCTAGTCCACCAATTAGGGTGTCAATACCCAAGCCACCATCAATTGTGTCATTGCCATTGTTACCGGATAATCGGTTATTTTGACCATCACCAACAATGCTGTCACTTGCATTTGTACCAACGATATTATCAAAGTTGATTACATTAAATGATATTGTTCCCAAACCAGGAACGTTATTGGCAGAGATAGTTTGGGCTTGCAAGTTCACTGTGATAGATACTCCTGGCAAAGATGCAGATGTATCTATGGTGTTGTTGGCAACATTCGCATTGGCAATAACTCTTTCTACTTTAAAAACTTGGTCTTGCCCCAAAGCCCCTTTTTGAATGGTTCCGACACCTGATAAGGTAATGGTTTGATTTAGTTGACTGTAGTCTGCGATATCAAAGCCATCTCCACCATCAATGCTGTCGTTACCTTGGCTGCCTCGGAAGAAGTCGTTTCCTGCACCGCCGATTAAAGTGTCGTTTCCCGTACCGCCGTTTAGAGTGTCGTTTCCTGTACCGCCGTTTAGAGTGTCACTTCCATCTCCACCGTTTAAACTATCGTTCGATGTTCCACCTGCGAGGGAATCGTTACCAGCCAAACCATTCAATGTATCGTTACCGGAGGTAGTATTGGCATTACCACCACTAGCCCAACCCACTATCGTGTCATTTCCTGAAGTACCATTTTTCGTCTCAGAACCTGTAGTACCGAAAGTAATTGCCATCTCTTTCCTCAATTTATTGCGAATTACGTAAGTTCAGCGTTAATCAAAGAACTATTCATCAGTTCAATCAAGATTACTGACCATTTGCCTAACGCTAAGCCAGAAAACATTAATTATTTGGTTACAAAGTTCTAAACAAAAAAATATCCAATTACTTATTGTTGGCTGCTTCAAATAGCCCGCTTTTACTAGCGAGCAAAGGAAATGCCTACTCTATAAAATTAGATAATTTATTTCTTGAAAATCCTAATTAATGACCTAAATCGTAAGCAATTAGGTCAAATATTTTGGTTTTTTCCAACTTTTTAAACCAGATGTAGTAATTTATTTACCATGAAGTATGAGGTTACATAAACTTACTTAGTAAATCTTTAAAATTTTAAGGAAATTCAAAAATATTGTTTTTGATTAAAAAATATTAAATAGCATTTACATACTAGACAAATTAATTGAGATATGTATATATCTAAATGTAGCGATCGCTTCAAACTTATATTAATTATTTTTTGAATTAAGTAGCTCAACTAAAAAAAGTAAGACGTAGATATAAATAAATGTAGGGTGTGTTATGCCGTAGGCTAACGCACCTCGATAGACTGAGGTGCGTTGCGCTTTGCGACAACGCACCCTACTATTGTTTTATGTTTAATTAAGTTGACCTACTTATATGAATTTTGAATTTTGAATTCCCCAAAGGGGTTAACTCTCTACTGAGGCGTTGCTTCCTGCGTCGGCGTCGGTGTAGGAGTAGGGGTTTCTGTGGGAGTTGGCGTAGGTGTTTGTGTGGGGGTTGGTGTCGGGGTGGGTGTAGGCGTGGGAGTTTCCGTAGGCGTTGGTGTCGGAGTTTCCGTAGGCGTGGGAGTTTCCGCTGTGATGGTGAGTTGATAGTCTACTGGTTTCGATGCTGTGGAAACAACAACAAACTCATAAAAACCGTTTTCTGCTAATTGAGTTGATAAACTACGCCGTGTAGAATCTTCTAAAAATTTAATTTTGCCAGTGGGTGAATAAACTGATAACAAAACTTGGGAATTTGCTTGTAGCTTTAATTCTAAAGATTGTTCTTTGGCAAGTTCAGCAATAAAAACTTTACCGCCACCAGTTTCCAGAGTACCGCTGACTGTTTTGGCGATCGCACCGGGATCGAAGGCAAGTTTTTGGAAAGCGCTACCGGCAAGGATAGCACTGAGTTTATCACTCACAAATGCGTACCAAACTTGTCCAATGGGCTGTCCTGTAAAGTTTTTACCTCTTTGCTCAGGGAATACGCTTAAAAAAGCTGCATCTCCCAAATCGTACAAAGAACGGCTACCAACGTTGATGCGGTTGACTTCTACTTTCCAGCGATCGCGTTCGGCACTCGTATAAGTTCCCAATTGCCGACGCGAGTTTGAACTCAGTAGTGCGAGCTTTTCCAGCAATTCTGAAGCTGTTTTATCCCATTGTGCCCGCAAACTCTCGTCTTCGGAACCATTGCTGAGAGTTTGTCCCCGTAAACTGGGATTTCTGTCCCAAAAAACTTGATTCACTAAGTTAATGTAAAACTTCTCATCAATACCCAACTGTTGGCGGCGATCGCTTAATTGTTGTTTGCGCTGGCGTTCGGCTGGCGAGTATTGCGCTAAGGGATCGACTGGCTGGTTACTCGTTGGGATTGGGCTAGCTGTAGGGGTAGGTTCAACTTCCCCTTTATTGCGGTTGCTACTTACTCCCCAGAAAATTAATCCAGCAGTAGTAACTGCTATCAGTGCAGCCAGAAAGGTTTTGGTTGGTGTCCATTGGGAAGATGAGGGAGATGGGGAGATGGAATGGGGAGATGGGGGAGATGAAGGGGGCGGAGGGGAGACGGCGACGGTGGCGGATGTAGGTTCTGGTGGAGTTGGAGTAGGATATTGCGTAGGCGGATAGCCTACTGGGGGCGGGTTCAGGACTTGGAGTACTTGACGGGCTGATTGATAGCGATCGCCTGGTCTGACGGATAGCATTTTATCTAATACTTGTCCTAAAAGGGGACTCAGGGTGACTTCTCGTCGCCATTGCCAGGTTAAATTATAAGTATCAATTAGTTCTTGCGGTAGTTTACCTGTCAGTAAAACCAACATGGTAGCAGCTAAAGCATACAAGTCACTGTGGGGAGACACCAACCCAGTTTGCATTTGTTCCGGGGGAGCAAATCCTACTTTACCTAATAGGGTTGGTGATGGAGAAGAAGCGACTGCACCGGGTTGGTAATATTGAGAAGCTACAGTTGCTACTACTTGTTTAACACCGCCGAAATCAATTAATACTGGTAATTGGTCAACAGTGCGAAATATTAAGTTATCTGGAGAAATATCTCGATGAATTACGCCTAATGAGTGGATATACTCCAACACTGGCAGAATTTGTAGTAATAATTGGCGAACTTCAGCTTCTGTAAAGCGTAAACCTTGCTTGGTTCGAGTATTTAACAAAGAGTTGTAAGTTTCCCCTTCTACATAATCTTGCACCAAAAACAGATATTCTCTGCCCTGTAAATTAGTGCGAAGCAGTTCTCGGAAGCGGGGAATTTGGGGATGTTGCAGCTGATAGAGAACACTTGCTTCTCTTTGAAAAAGTTCTTCAGCTTTTTCGACAACGTAGGCGGTTTGGACTTGGGGAGAAAATTCCTTTAAAACACAAAGTTCGCGGAAACGGTTAACATCTTCAGCTAAATAAGTGCGTCCAAAGCCACCTTGACCGAGTTGACGCACAATCACGTAGCGATCGCCTAAAGTTAAACCTGCTTGTATACCATAACTCATAGGCGTATCCAATTTCTCACCACACTGGAAACAAAAACGACTACCTGGGGAATTTTCGTGTCCCTGAGAACAATATAATTTAGTCATTAGTCATTAGTCATTAGTCATTAGTTATTAGTCATTCCCCGCATCCCCGGTCCCCAGTCCCCAGTCCCTTTAATTCCCAGATTTTACTTTATCAATTCCATCGGCTGCGAGGGCATACCAAATTTGACCGAAAGTTTGCTGATTGAGTTTCGCACGGTCTTGGTCGGGAAACAAGCGATCGAATTTTTCATTGGTTTCTTTGTTCAAGCGATCGATTGTATAGTCTCGGAATTCTCCAGCTCGCGCTTGCCGTCTCCATCTTTCATAATCTTGTGTAGTGTAAGTTCCTAGTTTGCGACGCGCTGCTGTACTGAGGTTGGATTGTTCTACTTTATTCAATAAGTCATCAGCAATACTGTACCACTCATCTCGCAAACGGGCATCTTCAGCTTTAGATGTCAGGCTGCGTCCCTTTAATTGGGAATTTTTTGTATAAAAAATATCATCTACAAAGCGAGTAAAAAATCCTTCGCTAATTTGTAGCTGTTGGCGGCGACTGATAATTTCTTGGAGGTTGCGATTTGTGCCGCGATCGCTCGCTGGTTTACCGACAGGATTGGGTAATTGGGGAATTTGCGGTAAGGAAATAGATGGAATAGTAATTGATGATACGCTACGAATGACTGCGTTTACCACCGCCCAAGCACCCGCACCTGTTAAAACTACTAAAGCTGTACCCCCTAAACTCATCACAAAAGGACGAATCCAAACGGGGAAAGATCCTGGTTTAGCGATCGCTTGAGTTCTATTTTGGAATCTACTGATAATTGCGCTGGCGCGTTGTCTTCCGGGAGCAACTACCATCGTCTTAATTTTGGTAACATAATTTGCTGGAGGTTTAGTTGCATTTGGCGATGGTAAATCTTTGAGAATTTGCTCGGCTCGTTGATAGCGATCGCTCGGTTTATAAGCCAGCATCTTTTTTAACACCGACTCCAGTTTGGGACTCGCTTGGATTTGCTTGCCCCAGTACCAAATTCCTTGATAGCTGTCGTATAATTTTTGTGGTTCTTGCCCCGTTAGTAAAACTAATGCAGTTACAGCAAGAGAGTATAGATCGCTACTTAAAAATACTTTACCTTGGCGTAGTTGTTCCTCTGGGGCGTAACCTTTTTTACCCAGCAACGTGTTATTCCCAACCAACTGAGTGCGCCAAAAACCTTGAGAAGCCGGCAATTGTTTGACGCCACCAAAATCAATCAATACTGGTAGATTATCAGAACGCCGCCAAATCAAATTATCGGGAGAGATATCGCGGTGAACTACATCTCGCGAGTGGATGTAGGTTAACACGGGTAAGATTTGTTGCAGTAAAGTAATTACTTCCTCTTCACTAAAGGCTTTTCCTTGACTGCGACGTTGTTCTAATAATTGGTCAAAATTGTCACCATCTACATAATCTTGGACTAAAAAGAAAAAATCTTTACTACCTATTTTTACTTGTAGCGAACTGTGAAAACGCGGAATTTGAGAATGCTGGAGTTTTTTGAGGACATTGGCTTCTCTCTCAAATAACTCTTTGGCTTTTTGTAAATCTTGTTTTTCTTGTACTTGGGGTGCAAATTCCTTCAACACACAGGTTTGATGGGATTTCTTATCCTCCGCCAAATAAGTGCGTCCAAAGCCGCCTTGTCCGAGTTGACGTAGGATTTGATAGCGATTATCTATAACCTGTCCCACAGCGAGAGGTAACGGTTCGCCGCAATGGGTACAAAAGCGGTTACCATTATCATTCGTGTGTTGTTTGCTGCAATGTACCTGCATGATGCCCAAGTATTTAAGATTTTATTTAATGACTACAACGTGCGTACAGTTGTTTTCGGATATCTTATCAAACGTTAGCGTTAGGGTGTTGCTATCCTGAGGAATATGGTTTTGTATACTTATGTAATTATGTTAATCCGCTTTGATTTTTGAACTCCTACAGCGTCAGTATAAACGCAATTAATCGTGTCTGTACAAAAGTAGCAAATAAAAAATTACCACTTTCAAGGCGTAGGCGGTTTTTTCAAAAATTAAATAGGAGTTGTATAACTTAAAAAGTAAAAAGTACCGAGTTAAAAGTAAAAAAACGATAAATTGAATAATTGTTTTTATTTTTGCCTTTGAGCTTTTTACTTGCAAGTAAAGGTGTTGGTTCTATTTTTAGGATAAAAACAAGCATCATGAATTGCAAATCACAAAGCCAGCGAGTAATTAAAGAATTTGAGAATTTTCTTTCTACTCCCCTAGAAACGCAGCTACAACGACATCTCAACACCCATTCATCAGTTTTGACTTTATTCCATGATGTGGCGGCTAATGTACCCGCCTACAAGGCTTTTTTAGCAGAAAGAGAAATTAATTCGGCAAATATTAAAACCTTGGAGGACTTTCAAAAACTCCCAGCGATCGCTAAAGAAAATTATATACTGCGTTATCCCTTAGCTGACTTGTGCCGCAACGGACAATTGGAAAGCTGCGATATGATAGCCGCTTCCTCTGGTTCTAGTGGTAAACCAACATTTTGGCCTCGTTTTTTTACAGATGAACTCCAAATCGCCACGCGTTTTGAACAGATTTTTCACGATAGTTTTTATACAGACACTAGACGTACTCTAGCTGTGATTTGTTTCACTTTAGGTACTTGGGTAGGTGGAATGTTCACCACCAATTGCTGTCGTTATCTTGCTAGTAAAGGTTATCCTCTGACTGTAATTACTCCTGGAAATAACAAAGAAGAAATATTGCGAGTTGTGCAAGAATTAGGTTCTGCTTTCGAGCAAGTAGTACTTTTGGGATACCCGCCATTTTTGAAAGATGTCATTGATACTGGAATTGCTCGTGGTGTGGAGTGGGAGCAATATAAAATTAAATTTGTGATGGCGGGAGAAGTATTCAGCGAAGAATGGCGGAGTTTGGTTGGTAAACGAGTTGGTTCGCAAAATCCCTGCTATGATTTTGCATCACTTTACGGTACTGCGGATGCAGGAGTTTTGGGCAATGAAACGCCGTTAAGTATTTGTATTCGCCGTTTCTTGGCAGAAAATCCTGATGCATCTAGAACTTTATTTGGCGAATCGCGTTTACCAACATTGGTGCAATACGATCCTTGCAGTCGCTTTTTTGAAGTTCGAGATGGCGCATTGCTATTTTCTGGAGACAACGGTATTCCTTTGGTGCGTTATGACATCTTAGATACTGGCGGCATAATTAGTTATGAAGCCATGCTGGAATTTTTAGCAGAGTGGGGATTCGATCCTGTTGCAGAGTTGCAGAATCAGAATTCAGAATTCAGTAGTCAGAAGTTACCTAGAGGTATTCACTCATTACCTTTCGTTTATGTTTTTGGTCGTTCTAACTTTACAGTTTCCTACTTTGGGGCGAATATCTATCCAGAAAATGTGACGGTGGGATTAGAACAACCAGCGATTCAAGAATGGGTGACGGGTAAGTTTGTGTTGCAAGTGAAAGAAGACCCAGACAAAAACCGATTTTTATCTGTGGTTGTGGAATTAGCACCAGGGGTAGAAGGTAGTGAAGCTCAAAGAGAAGCGATCGCATCTTCCATTCTTTCACAACTGCTACGCCTCAATAGCGAGTTTGCTAATTATGTTCCCCCAGAATATCAAACACCGCAAGTTACATTAGCCCCAATGGGTGATGCTGAATATTTCCCCATTGGAGTGAAACATCGTTATACCCGCAAATAGAGTAAAGAGCCACTTATCGCACTAGAAAAACAACTGCTATCTTCTCAGGACTTACGCAATATGTGACTGAAAGCCTTATTCAAGCGTAGCGGTAATTCATGAATTACCGCTACTTTCGTTATCTTTTGCGTAAGTCCTGCTTCTAACGAAGAAAATTAATTTCACTAGGTGGCTCTTTTTTCATTGGAATAGATTTTTTCCAGCTAAACAGAGATAGACAGTGCTGATTATTTTTTTAAATACCCGCACCATCTAGAAATTGCTGTATTGCTTTATCTCTGAGGCTACACACAGGACCATTCTCTGATAGTTCAGTTTCCTTAGAAGCTACAGAACCTGCAAATACAGGGGTTTTTCCATTTGAAGAATGAATATTCTGAAGATTTTGTATTTGTTCTTCTAACAATTCAATCCGATTTACTAAAGCACGAATTACTTCCGCTTCTGAGTCTGGCAGATTATTGTGTTCTAATGGAGCAACTCTCACTCCAGAACGATACACAATACGACCGGGTACCCCTACTACAGTGCAGTCAGAAGGGACATCCCTGAGGACAACTGACCCAGCGCCAATACGGACATTATTACCAATTTGGATATTTCCCAGGACTTTCGCTCCCGCACCGACTACAACATTTTCACCCAATGTCGGATGGCGCTTACCGCATTGTTTACCAGTTCCCCCAAGGGTAACGCCTTGATAAATTAGCGCATAGTCTCCCACGATCGCAGTTTCACCAATTACTACACCCATACCGTGGTCTATGAATACACCATACCCAATTGTTGCACCTGGGTGGATTTCAATTCCAGTCAAAAACCGGGCCAAGTGAGAAATCAGGCGGGGGATAAAGGGAAGACCAACATTATGAAGCCAGTGAGCCAGCCTATGCAATAACAGGGCTTGCAAGCCAGGGTAACAAAATAAAACTTCTAACCAGTTACGGGCAGCCGGGTCACGTTCAAATATGATACGAAAGTCAGCACTCAGAGTAGATAGCACGAGATAGTACCCTCGGAAAGCACAACAAGCTACTATCCCATATTATCGTCTCAGGTGTTGCAGAAAAAATGGGGCATGGGGCATAGGGCATTGGGCATAGGCCATGGGGAAAGGGAAAGGGGTAAGGGGAAAGATTAAATTTATTCCTTGTCCCTTTAACCTTTAACCTTTTCCCCTGCCTCTAAGATCTGCATCACTGCTGCTCCACTGTCAGAGTATAATCACGCTTCATTCCAGGATTAAATGTGCCTACCCAAATTCTGTAAATGCCTTTTTTCCATCTGCCATCGCTAACACTAGCATCTTTACTTTTACCAGTATCATCACCGCAGCGAATAGTCGCTCTATCCGGGCCTTGGATAAGTAAAGTAGTATCGTTGTTATTGCTATCAATCTGTACTGTCAACTGGGAAAAGTCATTTTCCAAAACCATAATGTGATCTGGATTCGGGTCGGCAAAACCGATACAGGCTTTCTGTTCGCCATCGCGGTTACTAATAGCAGACAATGAATAAGAACCACCTGTAAATCCCTGCACTTTTCCTTGTGTTGGATCGAAGTTTTTTGATAGTGTAAAAGTACCAAAATTTACTGTTTCTGCTATTACCGGAGTTGCTGCTAAAGCAGCAAGTATAGCTAAGAGCCAGCCGCCACAATACTGAGGTCGGGGGCAACGGTATTTCATAGTAGCCCTCCAACAGGCTTTAAAAATAGTAGTGATATATACATATTCTAGTTAATAAATTATAGTGAATTTTCTATTAGATGTGCCACATTCAAATGTGCCACAAGTGATGTCTTTAGACGCACGCAGGTAATTGCTAGTTATTATCTCAACCAAGCAGCATCTACAATTTTTAAAGTTAAAGAAAGTGCAGAAAGTTAAAAATTTTTTAACTTTCTGCACTTGGAATTTGTCTGAAAATTTCAGGAATTATTTAGTAGGAAGAAGACGCCGCCTTTGAGCGCTTTTGTGTTAGTTGCGTAACTACTCACTGTCAGCGATCGCAGGTTATCAAAAAACGGTTTTCCGAAAACTTCTACTAACTTGAGAATTGGAATCTGACGCTCTAATAAATCGTGACTTTTTGTCCAATCAAGATAGATATAGCCTTCGCTAGACTTAGGAAGGGCAGCAATACTATCTTGAAACTTAGGATAATTAATTAAGGAATTTTCCTTTGCTGTGAAAATTTCATCCATTGTCTCAAGATCCGAAGTAAAAATTTCGTAATTTCCTAAATTTGTATGCGCTCCTCGCACTTTTGCTTCTATGGTAAATGATGCTCGGTTTTTGTCATTGGCTTTTTTACTAGCTGTAGTTAACTCTGTCCAAGCATAAATTTTTTGATTGTCTATGTTCAGAGGACTGATGGTAAGTCCATTAGAAGAAGCGATCGCATCTAAACGTGCTACGCCTTGTTCTACACCCTCGGATTTCTCCGCTACAAAAATCCAATGGGGGGTTGTTTGCTCTTGAGGTAACAATCCTATGGCATATTCTCCCTCTACCCAACTGAAAATATCCTTTGGCAAATTTATTCCCCAGCGTTTTTGAGCATCACCCAAAGGTTTTAATAACTGAGAAACCACATCTTCTTGAGAACCATATATAGTTGCTGTTGTTTGTTTCCAGAGTTTGGCTACATTACTGTTACCCAAATTACTCAAATTTGACCCGGAAATTGCTAAACCTGCCGATGAGGGAATATATTGCAATGCTCCTACAGGTTTAGTTAGTGGAGAGGATGGAGAAGCAATTTCCGATGAACTCAAAAAGGCTGTTTCTGCTAGCAATCCTTTCGATTTCAACAATAGAGAAATGATTTCACTGTTATATGTTTGTTCTGCTAATTCTAATCCTTGCCATTTTGCCACGATGGGAAGATTCAAGAAAGCTACACCTATACTACCTTTGGTTAGTTCTTTGGTAGCTTTTTGGTATTCAAAGGAGCTAGTCAAATTCAAATCGGGAGCTTGGACGTTATTGATAGCTTCTCGCAGCACTTTGGGATCGTTAGCAAACAACACAAAACCTTGCCCAACTACCGCACCAGCTAAATTATTTTGGATTGTAGATTGGGGATTTGGGATTTTATTTTCTGCGATCGCTGGCTGATTGTCAGAGATTAGCTTTATACCTTTGTATTCTTCAACATTTAAGTTTGCCCCAGCTAAGGCTCGTTTGGAAAATAACAACTCGACAAACTCGCGAGTTTTTTCCGGTTCCTTGGTTGCAAGTGCCAAAAGATACCCTGGTTGCTGTCCATTTTCTGGGTCGCGATCGATATCTAGGGTGGTAATAGCCAGTGTAATTTCGTTACCTAGCCAGGGTTTAATATCTTGTTGATAATCGATACCACTCTTAGCTAAGAAACTAGTTTTGAGTTTAGATAGTTCCCCTTCACGCTCAAACGCTTGCAAATTATCAGGATTTGTCAGTAATGACACTATTACAGGGGAAAGTTTTGATACGAATATTGTTGCACCAGGCTGGGAGTTAGGGGCAATGAGGCTACCCGGATTTTTAGGAAAAAACCAGTAGAAGCCAGCGATGGCAATGGCTAACACTGCGATCGCACCAGCTATGATAAAACCGATGAATGGGCGTTGTCTATTCACATTAAACCTATTAAAAAAGATAGTTCACAGCCATTTAAGCAGAAACCCTAGCCCATTGATGAAGAGGACGCCCAGGGACATAAATCACCAAAAAAGCTAAGAATGCAAATTTCGCTATCTGCTGATATCTCTTATATTCCAATATTCCTGCATTCTTCTTTTATCTCCGTGCCCCCGCGTCCTCCCCTAGAGACGTATTCTTGGGAATCAATGCTCATGCCAAGGCAGAGATTTTCTGTCAACATTAAGTAAATTACAATTGTCCACAAAAATTTCATGACAGAGAACTCTTTTAGTCAGCCCATTGCCCACATAAGTGTAGAGGAACTAGCACAACGTCTCGCTTCAGGCGATTCAAGCATACAGCTAGTAGATGTACGCGAACCACAAGAATTGGCGATCGCTAAAATTGAGGGCTTTGTTAATTTACCCTTAAGTGAATTTCCCGAATGGGGAGATGAAGTACCTACTCTCTTCAATCCTCAAGCTGAAACCCTTGTGCTGTGTCACCACGGTATCCGTTCTGCCCAGATGTGTCAGTGGTTAATTGCTCAAGGATTCACTAATGTGCAAAATATTTCAGGCGGTATTGATGCCTACTCTAAATTAGTAGACTCTTCAATTCCCCAGTATTAACTTTTGAACTTATAGATTACTTCAGATGGGACTTACAAGAAAGGCTGAAGGTCGAGGGCAGAAGGTAGAAGGTAAGGAGTATCAATTAAAACTTTAGTTCTGGGTCTAGAGCCACGTTTGAACTGATAATTATACTGAGACTACTTGCACCCACTATGCGTAAGGGTGGGTAGCATAGCTGCCTTCTGCCTCCTGCCTTCTGCCTTCTGAATCTTCCATCTGGCTTTTGCTATTGTAAAATCAGTCCTCAATCCATTTGGGACTTTATATTGGGTAGACATTATGCCAATTTTTTAAGCAATATAGCAGCAATGACCCAAAAAATACGTATTCGATAATACTGTTTGCAATATTATACTTGTGCAAAAATACGGTTATAAAGCTATGAACTTGTAGATTAAGATAGTCGCTCTTTATAGCAAAAAATGAAGTTATGTTTGCAGCATTTCAACCGTGTTCTACGCAGACCTCAAAATTATTTATCACAATATAATTGTATAATCTATTAAATTAATTAATTATTAATAATCTTTGTTTAGGCTCGAATCCTCAAATTTTTTTTTCAAGTTTGATTAAAATTTGCACTCAGCAAAGCATACCCTATGGAAGTCCAGTTGACAAATCGGCAACAGCATATACTTTGGGCTACGGTACGTCACTACATTGCCACGGCAGAGCCTGTTGGTTCAAAGGCTTTGATCGAGGAGTACGATTTGGGTGTTAGCTCAGCAACAATTCGTAATGTCATGGGTGTTTTAGAAAAGTCTGGGTTACTTTACCAACCACACACTTCTGCCGGACGAGTACCTTCAGACTCCGGATATCGCATTTATGTTGACCAGCTAATTACACCTTCTCTTAGAGACGCTACGCGAACAGAAACTTTAGCAAAAGAAGTAGAGGTGGCGTTGCAAAAGCGCCTACATTGGGAAAATTGGAGTTTAGAAACTTTACTCCAAGGAGCTGCACAAATTTTAGCAACCTTGAGCGGCTGCATTAGCTTGATTACCATGCCTCAAACCACTACGGCGCTGGTGCGACATCTACAATTAGTGCAAATTGAAGCCGGAAAAATCATGCTGATTGTAGTGACTGATGGTTATGAAACACATTCCAAATTGATGGATTTGTCGCCAGCGCCAGAGGAAACACAACGCGAACCAGAAGTAATAGATCGCGAATTGCAAATTGTTTCCAACTTTTTGAATAGTCACTTACGAGGGCGGAGTCTGTTAGAATTAGCCTCTCTCGACTGGAGTCAATTAGATCGAGAATTTCAACGCTACGGTGAATTTCTCAAAACTTCAGTTGCGGAATTAACTCGCCGCACTCTTGCGCCGACTGCCACACAAATTATGGTTAGAGGTGTTGCAGAAGTTTTGCGTCAGCCGGAATTTTCACAATCACAGCAAGTGCAAACAATTATCCACCTGCTGGAAGAAGAACAAGACCAGCTATGGCGATTAATATTTGAGGAACCAGAGCCAGAAGATTTAGGCAAATCAAAGGTAACGGTTCGCATTGGTGCAGAAAATCCCTTAGAACCGATACGTACTTGTAGCTTGATTTCTTCCACCTATCGCCGAGGATCGATACCGGTAGGAAGCGTAGGAGTTTTGGGGCCTACGCGGCTAGATTATGAAAGTGCGATCGCTGTTGTAGCTGCTGCTGCTGATTACCTTTCAGAAGCTTTCAGTTAAATTACACAGATTATGGTCAGAAAAATTGCCTTTGGGTTACTGTGGTTGGGATTGATTGTTTATGCATTTTTTCTTTCTCCTCCTCAACAACCAGGCACATTCGAGTTGATTAAAAACCTTTCTCTTGCCCAATGGCAGGGTATAAATCCATTAATAATAGCCCTATTCAATCTGATGGGCGTTTGGCCTATTATTTACAGCGCAGTAGTCTTTATCGATGGTAGAGGGCAAAAAATACCTGCTTGGCTATTTGCGATGCTTTCTTTTGCGGTTGGTGCTTTTGCCATATTGCCCTACCTAGCTCTTAGGGAACCAAATCAAAAGTTTATTGGTAAAAAGACTACTTTCGTCAAGCTGCTAGATTCTCGTGTAACTGGTTTTGTTCTCACCGTAGCTGCGGTTATTTTAGTTGCCTATGGTATAACCGGAGCAGATTGGACAGACTTTATCCAACAGTGGCAAACTAGCCGCTTCATCCACGTAATGAGCCTAGATTTCTGTTTACTTTGCCTATTATTTCCCACATTAGTAGGAGATGATATGGCGCGTCGTGGTTGGGAAAATCCTCAAATACCTTGGCTAACAGCGTTAATACCCTTATTCGGGCCATTGATTTACCTATGCGTGCGTCCGTCTCTACCAGAAGTTGGTGCAGAGACTATACTCACTAAGCAACCAACACCGAATTAAACAACTCATAAACCAATTTAAGGCTTTCTATGCGTCTGGTGTATCCGTGCATCAGAGCATAATCATCATTTAAATGCTTGTTAAGCAGCTATTATCATAACATTTAGCAGCTAGATTAGAAAAGAAGCTAATTGTCAAACTCATACACCAAGGGACTTTTAAGTCTGTTTTTCATTGGCTGCTCTCTGGTACACATAGGAATTGAGTTAAGCCTGCAATTTTTCACTACGCTGGGGGTGCGTAAATTCTAAGAAAAATTTTTTCTCAAAATACTTTACAAAACTCAATATTATGTTTTAAGATATGTAACAAGGTAGTCAAACCTACCTAATTAATTTCCACATAAACAACCGCACTTATAAAACAATGACAGCAACCATTCAACGTCGCGAGAGCGCCAACGTATGGGAGCGGTTTGCAAACTGGATCACCAGCACCAACAACCGCCTCTACATCGGCTGGTTCGGAGTACTAATGATCCCCACCCTGCTAGCCGCCACCGCCTGCTTCGTAATTGCCTTCATCGCAGCACCACCAGTAGACATCGATGGTATCCGCGAACCAGTAGCAGGTTCCTTACTGTACGGAAACAACATCATCTCCGGTGCAGTAGTACCTTCCTCCAACGCAATTGGTTTGCACTTCTACCCAATTTGGGAAGCAGCTTCCTTAGATGAATGGCTGTACAACGGCGGCCCTTACCAGTTGGTAATTTTCCACTTCCTGATTGGCGTATTCTGCTACTTAGGTCGTGAGTGGGAATTGTCCTACCGCTTGGGAATGCGTCCTTGGATCTGCCTAGCGTTCTCTGCACCAGTAGCAGCAGCAACCGCAGTATTCTTGATCTACCCCATCGGACAAGGTTCCTTCTCTGACGGTATGCCCTTGGGTATCTCCGGAACCTTCAACTTCATGATTGTGTTCCAAGCAGAACACAACATCTTGATGCACCCCTTCCACATGTTAGGTGTGGCTGGTGTATTCGGTGGTTCTTTGTTCAGCGCAATGCACGGTTCCTTAGTAACCTCTTCCTTGGTTCGTGAGACCACCGAAAGCGAATCTCAAAACTACGGTTACAAGTTCGGTCAAGAAGAAGAAACCTACAACATCGTTGCAGCACACGGTTACTTCGGTCGCTTGATCTTCCAATACGCTTCCTTCAACAACAGCCGTTCCTTGCACTTCTTCTTAGCTGCATGGCCTGTAATCGGCATCTGGTTCACCGCCTTGGGTGTAAGCACAATGGCTTTCAACTTGAACGGTTTCAACTTCAACCAGTCGATCATTGACTCTCAAGGTCGCGTCATCAACACCTGGGCTGACATCATCAACCGCGCTAACCTGGGTATGGAAGTAATGCACGAGCGTAACGCTCACAACTTCCCCTTAGACTTGGCTGCTGCTGATGTTGCTCCTGTTGCTCTAACCGCTCCTCCTATCAACGGTTAATCATCAAGTCTAGTTAAATAGAAAACGCTCTCTGGAAACAGAGGGCGTTTTTAGTTTCTTTTGCAAAAACTCTAACACCATTTTGGATTTTAGATTTCTAGAGTGAAGATAAAGTGCGCTAGCGATCTAAAATTACACTGTGAATCGGCAAACAAGAAGCAAATAAGTTCCGTGTATGAAGCGTCAAAGCTCTATTTTTTCACTGATTTTAGTATTATTGGCTACATTTCTCATTAGTTGTGGCGGGCCTGGTGTCGCAGTTGCACCTCCAACGTACACCGCAACCCAAATTGCGGAAATTAAGGAATACGTTCCCCAAATTAAAGCTGTGCGCGATCGCTCACAAGAGTTGAAAACCGTAATCCAAAGACAAGATTGGATTAACGTGAGCAACTTTATACACGGCCCGATAACAGAAGCAAGGTTGAACTTGACTTATGTCACTCCCCACCTTCTACCCAAAGACCAAACCACAGCACGTCAAATAACGCGAGATTTGTTTAACCACTTGGTTAAAGTCAATCAAGGCGCTTCCTCTCGTAACGCTCAACTTGCATTGAGTAACTCCGAAGCTGCTTTCGCAGATATTGACAAATTCCTCCAGTTGCTTCCTGAGGAAAGCACTCAATAGAAGGGCAGGGGAGCAGGGGAGGCAGAGGAGGCAGGGGGAGATTAGAAAAAAGTTTCCCATTTTTTCCTTTTCTCCCACGCTCCCTGCTTGCCCTATGCCTATGCCCTTCATCTCAAACAAGCAATGAGTCATGTAGTCATTATCGGTTGTGGTGTAGTTGGGGCTGCGATCGCTTATGAACTCAGTCAAGTAAAAGGACTGAAAATCACAGTTTTCGACCAACAACCACCAGCACAAGCTTCTACGGGTGCTGCACTTGGTGTTTTGATGGGCGCAATCAGTCAAAAAATCAAGGGCAAGGCTTGGCAAATGCGACAAACTAGCATCCAACGCTATGAAACTTTGATTCCAGAATTAGAAGCTTTAACAAATCGTAAAATTCCTTTTAACCGCCAAGGAATTCTCATGCTGTTGTCCGATCCCACCGAGGAAATTTCAGTATGGGAAAAGTTAGTAGAAACTCGCCACTCTCAAAGCTGGCGGTTAGAGATTTGGGATACTGCTAAACTCAAAAATATATGCCCTCAGGTGGATGACGAAAACATTACTGGCGCTGTCTATTCTCCGCAAGACCGTCAACTCGATCCAACTGCGCTGACATTAGCTTTAGTTGAAGCTGCTGAACATAATGGCGTGACTTTCAAATTTGGCGTGGCTGTTTTGGATAGTCAAACCTCAACATCTGAATCTTCGCTCAAATGCTGCGATCGCCTTGAAACTACAGAAGGAAAAATAGCCGCTGATTGGTTTGTAGTCGCAGCAGGATTAGGTTCAACACCCCTCACGGCAAAATTAAATCAGCAGATTGATATCCGTCCTGTGTTAGGACAGGCGTTACAAGTACGTGTAGGGCATCCATTAGGCAATCCCGACTTCCAGCCAGCGATTACAGGTAACGATGTCCATATTGTTCCTGTGGGTGACGGAGATTATTGGCTGGGTGCAACAGTGGAATTTCCCACCAACGGCGATGAAATACCACCGAATCAGCAACTGCTGGAATCTGTGAGAGAACAAGCGATCGCATTTTGCCCAGAATTAGCTAAAGCAAGTATTCTCCGCACTTGGTCTGGATTACGCCCTCGTCCTGAAGGACGCCCAGCCCCAGTCATTGGTAAGTTGCCAGGATTTAGTAACGTCCTGTTAGCAACTGGACACTATCGCAACGGCGTTTTATTAGCACCCGCCACAGCATATGCAATTCGTGAGATGATTATTCCTCAGGGAGTGGGGCATGGGGCATAGGGAGCAGAGGGGGCAGGGGAAAAGGTTAAAGGGAAAAGGAATAAATTTAATCTTTCCCTTTTTCCCCGGTTGGTGAGTTTGTCGAACCATACCCCTTTCCCTTTCCCCATGCCCTGTTTGCTCAATGCCCAATTCCTAATGCCCAATTTATAAGAAAAATAGCGTGTCAATAACAGAACATAAGATAACTGTAAATTCACTTGAATGGTTTTATCGTGAATCTTCACCAATCGGCAGAACTGACTTAACGCCAGTATTGTTACTACACGGCTTAGTTTCCCAAAGTTACAGCTGGCGTCATATTATACCTGCTTTGGCTAATCAAGGTACGAGAGCGATCGCCCCAGATTGGATTGGCTATGGCTTTTCTGCAAAACCAGAAAAACGAGATTTTGCTTACACTCCTGATGCTTTTATCACAGCTTTAGAAGGATTTATCAAAGCACTAGAACTCGAACATTTTTCTTTAGTTGTACAAGGTTTTTTAGGTTCTGTAGGACTACAATATGCTTTGCGTCACCCAGAACAAATTGCTAATCTAGCTATCTTAAATACACCAATTTCAACGACTGCCAAATTACCCTGGAAAATTAAACAAATGGGTTTACCTTTGGCTGGTGAAGTCATGACCCAAGACCCACTGCTAGTTGACCGAACCCTAGAAGGTGGTAGCCGTTATCGCATCGAAGATCGCGATTTAGATGTCTATCGAAAACCATTTTTAACGACTTCTGCATCCGGTCGGAGTTTGTTAGCAAGTATCCGCAATTTACAACTTGATTCAGCAATGACAGAAATCGAATCTGGTTTTAAAGAATGGCAACAGCCAATTCTCATCCAATGGGGTACCATTGACCCTTGGTTACCTGTAGAGATTGCAGAAAAGTTTGCAAATTCGATATCCAATGCAGAATTAATAAAACTTAATAACGTCGGACATTATCCTCAAGAACATTACCATGAGACCATTTTAGAAGACCTTTTACCCTTTGTGCGTCGTAAAGAGGCTCATTGAGAATATACCTCAGGCAAAAATCGATAATATAAAAGAATTCAGAATTCCGGAGTCAGAATTCAGAATTAGTTACTGGAGAATTCCAAGTGACCACTAATTTTACTCCACTAAATGGAACATTGAGTGGCAAAATTTAAATCTTCTTTATTTTTAAAACTCCACCCTTTCAAGGAGGAGTATTCTGAATTTTGCCTGCTTTTTATGACCGCTAAAAATGCATCACAACCACACTGATGGAGATTAGAATTCATGGCTTATTCATGGTTTAAAGCATTTCATATTGTCGGGTTTGTAGTTTGGTTCGCCGGTTTATTCTACCTAGTACGTCTTTTTATCTATCACGTTGAAGCGAACCTTGAACCCGAACCAGCGCGAACCATACTGAAAAATCAGTATCAAATTATGGAAAAGCGCCTCTACCATATCATCACTAATCCAGGAATGTTTGTGACGATCGCAATGGCCATTGGTTTAATAAGCACTGAACCAGAAGTGTTAAAAGAGGGCTGGTTGCATATAAAACTGCTGTTTGTAGCCATTCTAATAGGCTATCATCATTACTGCGCTCGTCTGATAAAGAAGTTAGCGGCGGATCAATGTGCCTGGAATAGTCAGCAATTACGGGCGTTAAATGAAGCACCGACAGTTATGTTGGTAGCGATCGTGCTACTGGCTATATTTAAAAATAATCTACCAACAGATATAGCTGCCTGGGGTATTTTTGCCATGATTATTTTGATGGCAGTTACTATTCAACTTTATGCCAAAAAACGTAGGCAGGATAAAGAGAAGTTGACGGCACAGATAGGGCAAATTCCACAAGAACAAAGTTAGACAAAATTGCTTGGGATATCTAAGTTCATCGAGTTTTAGATTTTAAATTTGGGATTTTGGGTTGATGGTTCAAAATCCCAAATTTAAAATGTTTAAAAGCAATATGTTGCAGGCAACAGGCTTAAATGTCTCTTGATGTCGGGTTCTAAGATCGGTTTATGTCCTAACGTAGCTAGCAACTGCTATAAAAACTACTTCAATAAATCATCTCCAGGAATGACTGTAGTGTAAAAGACATAATTTTTATTAGCTACATAGCGACGGTCTTGTTTAATTATTGACATAAACTCTCGATGTCCCTCACGCCTACGTCCTACTAAACAACCTGCGCTAGCATTTTTGATATCATTTACAGGAGCATCATAACCGTAGTGTTGATTTACCAAGAAAAGACCTGTATCTAGTTTGTCACCAGTCCGTTGAAAATCTTTATTAAAATCTCGGTGAACGGTGATAGGTGCAACTTGGATTAATGCTTCGTGAGGTTCTGAATTGCCGTGTATGCCAACAGACCAAGCTTTGTATTGCCCAAATTTAATTCTGGCTGCACCTCCGGGATTCATTGGGTTATAAGTATAGTGGCTGCCTGGTTCTGTGGTGCCTTGCCAGTGATTTACAATTTTAGGAACACCATCTACTACTTCAATCACAATACGGCGATCGTTGAATTGATTTGGTGTATCTTTGTTGAGAGTCCAGTCTTCATTGACTCCTTCTAAGTAAACAATGTTGTATTCTTTGGGATTAGTAGATATCTGATAATTTTTTGCCTGCATATATTTGATAATCTTGCTGGCAATGTCATTACCAAGTTTTAAAGGAGGTTTAGGAAGTTCCTCTGGCTTAGTTTGAATTAGTTCTTTGGCGGTGACTGGGCCTAAATAGTCAGTTTCCCCAATTTTCATTAATTCTTGAAATTTTTTCAGGGCTGCGGCAGATACCGGCCCAAATTTATCATCGGCTGGAGGATCGAGTAAACCCAAGCCAATTAACAGTATTTGAATTTGACGAGTTAATTCTGGATCTTTGGCGATCGCCTCGAATCCCCATTTTTCATCTTTTCCTAAGAAATCTTGTAGTTTCATAATGCACCTGGCTTCATTAACTTATTTCTAAGTATAAACATCATTTTCAGGATTGGTCTTGTTTGAAACTATACTTTTGCGATTAATATAAAGTTAAATTTTTTACTATTAATTTATGATTTACATACAAAAATTTATATAATTTCACTTAAGTCAAAATTATATAGTGTTTACATATTTATACTTGGCCATCTTGGCTTTACAAAAATACAGAAATGAACTTCAGACTACTTTGTGAAGCATAAAATATCAAAAAGTTTTGTATGAAAAAATAATTTTTCGTATAAAAAGTTGCCAATTTCTATATAAGTGGAGTAACTTTGTCATAACAAAAAAGTCAAAGTTACTCTTAGGTATTTAATAAAATGGCAAATAAAATACTACTTAGTCTGCTAGATTTAAAACCAGAATATCAAAGGCTTTGGGATAGCTGCGAAATCAGGCCAGATAAACTCAGCAGCACTCAAAGCATAGTTACGAAAATCAGTGCAAGTCGCCCTCGTTACGAAGGATTACAACAAAAAATCAATGTACCTTGGTACTTTGTTGCAGTCATCCATAATATGGAATCTTCCCTGAACTTTAACAAACATCTGCATAACGGCGATTCACTAAAAAAACGTACCGTGAACGAACCATCGGGCAGACCCCTAGCCGACCCCATCAAGGGCTGGCAAGTGGGATATACCTGGGAAGAAAGCGCCATCGATGCTTTGACAATGAAAGAATTTGACCGAGTAAAAGATTGGAGTTTGCCAGCACAGCTTTGGCAACTAGAAAGATACAACGGTGTTGGTTATAGGAAATACCACCCAGAAGTTCTCACACCTTACTTGTGGTCGGGGACTAACCACTACAGCAAAGGCAAGTATGTAGCTGATGGCAAATGGGATGCTAATGCAGTTTCTGAGCAAATTGGTATAGCAGCTTTACTAAAAGTTTTGGTAAAAGAAGCAAATATTAACATTCAAGAGGATGTGGCGATCGCGTAAGGGAGACACGGAAAGCTACAGTGCACACACAAGTCTTCTAAAGTTGCGCCGCAGACTTCCGATCCCCCCAACCCACGCCAGTTGCTCATGGGGAGCAACTGTCAAAGCAAGTGGCGTGAAAACCGCCTACATAGCCGTCGCTGGCTGCCCTTGGAAAGGGGGCTTGCAATCTTTTTTTACCCCTTTCGCCAGAATCTGCGATGGCGTACCCGCCCACCGTAGGTATTGCTCATAAGTAACTTTTATTAGAGGTATCGCTCTTTTCTTGTCAAGTCTACTTGACGATTTGTAACAAACTTGTTAAATTTATTTACATAAGTTAACAAACAACCAAAAGAAAAAATTATGTACACCACTGTAAATGAAGACGGCGTTCTTAATAACTACGCAACCGAACCCAAAATGTACTATGCTGAGTACCCAGCAATTTGGGAACAACGTAAATACTTAGTACAAGCGGCTTTTGCAACTTTAATCGTTACTACTTTAGTTTTGGTTGGTTTTAGCGTTAGCTAAGATTTTTTGACTTTAGTATTGCTGTATCTCATTGCCATTCGTACTTATTTTTTTACCTCAGCTAGTTTAGCTGAGGTTTTTTTTGTTTGAAGCTCTGGGCGATCGCCCTTTTTCCTCTGCATACATAACCCTTTCGTCAGAATCTGCGATGGCGTACCCGCCCACCGTAGGCATCGCTGATAAGCAGATTTTATTACAATTATCACTCTTTTTTTGTCAAGCCTAGTTGACGATTTGTAACAAATTTGTTAAATTTATTTACATAAGTTAATAAACAACCAAGAGAAAAAATTATGTACACCACTGTAAATGAAGACGGCGTTCTCAATAACTACGCAACCGAACCCAAAATGTACTACGCTGAGTACCCTGCGATTTGGGAACAACGTAAATACTTGATTCAAGCTGCTTTTGCAACATTAATCGTCAGTACTTTAATTTTGGTTGGTTTCAGCGTTAGCTAAAAGTTTTTAGATTTCGGTATCGCTATATCTCATCGTCATTCTCACTTCTCGACTTGACCTCGGCTAATTTAGCCGGGGTTTTTTGTGTTGTAAAATAACGGCGATGGCTCCATATACGTAATATCCCAATTCCTCGTAACATTTAAAAAACAGCCTTTTGCATAGGTCGTACCTGGCATGAAACGAACCTGGAAGTCTCTACTGCTAGCCTGTAACTGGGTATTATTGTCCATTGGGACATCAATTTTGATTATCTTGACGCAGCCAATAGCGCCAGTTCCAGCACAAGAACCTGCTGCGTCTACTACAGTTGAAACGATAAATTCACCCAGTTCAGAAACGACTAAAGATCGAAAATTACCGGAAGCAGTGGAAGGTTCATCAACAACAGAAGCCTCCCCGGAATCCGAACCAAAAAAGCCAGAGTCTCCACAGGAACCTACACTTAGTCCTGAAGAAATTAGCCGTCAGCTAAAATTTATTGAAGCGGATAGACTTTATCTAGCCGGACAAATCCCAGAAGCAGAAAAAATTTACCGCGACGTAAAAGAACCTTTTAACAAAGCAAGCATACCCCAAGAACGTAAACCAGCCATACTCGATCCCGCGCAACTATCCCCAGGAGGTAAGGTATACTGGCGAGAATCAGAGGCGGGGATAGCAACTAAGTTACAAACAAGAACGCTTGTACCATTGCAATTATTAGTTGAGCAATATCCAGAATTTATCCCTGGTCATATCCGATATGCTCAAATTTTAAAACAATACGATCGCCCCAAAGAAGCCTTAGATATATTAGAACGAGCATCTTCTCTTTATCCAGACCAACCAGAATTAATTAAAGCTAGAGTCAACGCCTTGGCTGGTGAGAAAAAATGGATGGAAGCATCTTTGGCGGCGCGTCAGTTTGCCATTCTCAACCCCGAAGATCCCCAAGCGGCTGAGTTTACAAACTTAGCACAAGAAAATCTCGAACGTTACAAAAAACATATCCGAGCAGAAATTCGAGGCAACGTCATCGGTAATATTATTACAGGTGCGTTAGGTTACGCCTTGACTGGCAGTTTGCTTGGGCCGTTTTCGGCTGTTGATTCTACCATCATTCTGCTACAAGGTGAGAGAGCAATAGGTGATTCTGTAGCCAAAGAGGCAAAAAAACAGTTGAATGTCATTACAGACGAAACTGTTTTGGCATACGTCAACGAAATCGGACAGAAATTAGCTAAAGTAACCGGACGTGAAGAATTTAAATACGAATTTTTTGTGATTCCAGAAGAAAGTCTCAACGCCTTTGCATTACCTGGAGGTAAGATCTTTATTAATGCAGGTGCGATCGCCAAGACTAATTCCGAAGCAGAATTAGCTGGATTAATTGGCCATGAATTATCCCATGTTGTTTTATCTCACGGTTTTCAATTAATTACCCAAGGCAACTTAATTTCTAACGTTACCCAATATCTTCCTTTAGGTGGAACCATCGGCCAACTCTTTGCACTCAGTTACAGCCGCGACATGGAACGTCAAGCAGATACACTCGGCACGCGGTTAATTGTAGCCAGTGGTTACGCTGCTGATGGCTTGCGTAACTTAATGGTGACATTAGATAAACAGCAAAAAAATGCACCTCCTAGTTGGTTGTCTTCCCATCCTGGTGGTAGCGAACGAGTTAGTAATTTAGAAAATCTTATTACCCGTAGTAGTTACAATCGTTACGCTTATGAAGGAGTCGGACATCATACAGAAATTCAAGCACGAGTGAAAAAGTTACTCCAAGATAAAAAAGCTAGAGAGGAAAAAAAATAGATTTTTAATGAATCAAAAAATAGAATTATTCGTCACTCAACATAGAAGTCAGAATTCAGAATTCAGAATTTAGAATTCAGTAATGCTTGATTTCACCGGTTATTCATCCGCCAGCGATGCACTGAGCTGGTCGAAGTGTCATACAGAATTCCCAACTGAATTCTGACGGCTGACTCTCCAACTCTGAATTCTTTGTTCTTAAATTATCAATTTCCTACATATTTATACTGGAGGATGGCTATGTCATCAAAACTGCTGCGATTGATATCTTTGGGCAGTATTGGCTTATCTTTGTGTCTGGGCAATTCCGCAGCAATGGCGCAATACGATCCTTATCCTACTGAAGATGGAGTAGTAGTACCAACAGTACCATCAGGCGGGACATCAGCACCAGTGCCAATAGACACATCGACAGGCATACCAACATCACCTACATCTGATAGTACAACTCGCTTTAGTTGTCAGACTTACAATGGTCAGTACACAGTCATGTATCAGCCACAAAGTCAACCAGGACAATACTTTCCTTGGGCGGCGCCTGCGACTTTGGGCGGTGGTTGGGATGCTGAAAAGCGTTGTGTAGCAATTGCCAACCGCTTGGAACAGTATCGCCCAGATGGGTTACAAGAACTCCAGACATCCGTACAAAATAACGAAAACATTGTCTGCGTGACAACCGAAGCTAACCCAACTTGTAGAATTGTGTTGACAGTACCCCGTGGAAAAGATCCCGTTGTTATCCGCAATAGCATTTTCCAAAACTTGACTACTGCTGATAGCGGACAACAAACCGTAGCCGTTAACACCTATGGCGATCGCTCAGGCAGCATATATAATTTAGGACGCACACTTCTAGGCAATGGCAATAATCGAGTTAGTTCATATAGAGGTGGGATTAATCTCAAGCCTTTCCTCGATACCAGAGATGGTGGTACCGCCAGAAACCTCCGCAATGGAGTTGCAATTCGTCGCCAGTCTCAGCCTAACTCCGTTCGCCTAAATCCTGGTAATTTCCGTTAATTGGGTATGAATACACATGTAGAGACGTTGCAATACGTACAGACGTTGCAATGCAACGTCTCTACAAATATTTTGATATCATGCACAATCCTTTTCATACATGAAATCAGCAACGGCAATTATTCCAATTTCTAGACTCAAGGCGACTTTTCCTCTCTCCACTTCCCTCCTTGAGGTCTAAATGATAAGTCTTTAATCACACACGAAATAATATTAACGTGTATCGCTTCTTACATAATATTTAGAAAAATTTATATTTATTTTTGATTTTTTTCAATAAATTGTGGTTTATAAGCATTGAAAAATTTTTCGGGTAAAAATTCTTAAATGTTTGTGTTTTTGGCTGTAATTTATCGCAGTTGCAGCATAGCTGAGAACAGAAACTAATCGCTCAACCCTGACGCCAGCAGAGTTTCAACTCTGTTGGCTCTTGCCCATTGTCTGTTTCCTTTTATAAACTCAACTATCTGTTTTTTTAACCTTTTGCTAGCTGTTTCTTAACTTTATTCAGATACTTTAAGGTGGCTGAATAGTTAAATACTCAAAACTTGTACAAATAACTTCTCTTAACTGCCAAGAATGGTGGTCTGAAAGTTCTATTTAGTATTGCTCTCGCTGTAATTGCGAAGTGCATCTTTGCAGTTAACGTAGTTTTACTGGCAAAAAAATGGCGCTTACACTCCAAATTCTCCACACTTCGGACTTTGAAGGTGGCATTGACGCTGCCGGTACTAGCCCTCAGACTTCTGATGCTGTTGGTTTGGCTTTGACACAAAGTGATGTTGCGATCGCTCTTTAACACAATTAAAGCAAGAGGTTTTTATGCCCAAGATCGTTATCAATGAATTTTATCGTGGTGGAACCCTGACCACAACTGACGAATTCATCGAGCTTTTGCTTACTGAAGATTTGACTGCTACACAGCTTGAGTCTTTCTTTGTGGGAGACTCCACAGCCGCCAAAGCCTCTAAGTTTTCTGCTTATAAATTTACGAATCTTGGTTCTATAGCCTCCACCTTTAAAGCAGGAACTATCATTACAGTTGGTGGAACTACGGCTATTACTCAGGACACATCCTATAATCCATCAACTAATGACTGGAATATAGCTCTCAATGCTGGTGGTTCCTTCCTACTTAATGCCAACAGCGGAAATAATGGAGATATTGCTGGTGATGATGTTGTTTGGGTTGATACTTCAAATACTGGCGCTACTATTTCCGCAGACGGATTTGCTGTAGATATTGGCACTGCAACAGGAGCCTTCACAAGCGCAGCAAATGTCAATTTTGGTGCTAGCACAAATAACACAGGCTATGCATTAAACTCTGACCTTGCAGGCGCAACAAACACTACTAACTGGACAACAGGAATTCCATTTGCTTCCACCACACCTGGTTTGCCCAATGGCGGAGCTAATACGACTTATATCAATAGTCTGCGCTCTATTCCACCATTACCAACTTTGTCTCTAAGTATTACTCCTAGCTCATTTGCTGAAAATACTGGGGCTAATGCTGCTACAGCAACCTTGACACGCTCAGACACTTCTACATCTGATTTAGTTGTCAATTTGAGTAGTAACGATACAACAGAGGCAACAGTAACCACAACTGTCACCTTCACAGGTAATAGTTCGACTGTAACCTTTGGGATTAATGCTGTAGACGATGTGATACTTGATGGCTCTCAGTCAGTGACCGTAACTGCTTCAGCTACAGGTTTTACTAACGGCAGTGCAGATATTACGGTGACAGATAACGAAGTAGCCCCATCGATTAAGATTAGCGAAATTCAAGGGGCAGGGCATATCTCACCCTTGGTAGGTCAGACTGTTAACAATGTAGCGGGAATCGTCACCGTCAGAACAAGTAACGGTTTTTACTTACAAGACCCCAACCCGGATAACGACGACCGCACCTCTGAAGCCATTTTTGTCTTCACCTCCTCAGCACCAACGGTATCTGTCGGAGATTCTATATTAGTCACTGGAACAGTCACCGAGTTTCGTCCTGGTGGTAATGCCAATAACCTGACGACCACAGAAATTACTAGCCCTACCATTGTCAAACTCTCCAGTGGCAATCTTTTGCCCAGTGCTACCATTCTTGGCAACGGCGGCAGAACTATTCCTACTCAAGTAATTAATAATGATGCTGTGGGTGGAAATGTAGAAAATCCTGCTACATTATTTGACCCTGCTCAAGATGGCATCGATTTCTACGAAAGCTTAGAAGGAATGCTGGTACAGGTAAATAATCCTGTGGCAGTTAGCCCGACAAATTCTTTTGGGGAGATTTGGGTATTGGCAGACAACGGCGCCAACGCCACCGGACGTACAGCACGCGGTGGCATCGGGATTAGCCCCAATGATTTTAATCCCGAACGCATCCAAATAGATGATACGCTGTTTACTTCTGGTAGTTCACCGCAAGTTAATGTCGGTGCTACTTTGGGCACGATTACGGGCGTGGTTGATTATAACTTTAGTAACTACGAAGTTCTACCAACCTCGGTAACTGTTACCTCCAACACCCTAACCAGAGAAGTCACTAATTTAACTGCCACCACCGACCAGCTGACAATTGCTACCTTCAACGTCGAAAATCTTGACCCAGGTGATAGTGCAACGAAGTTTAGCGACCTTGCTAACAGCATTGTCAATAATTTGAAATCGCCTGACATCATTTCCATAGAAGAAATTCAGGACAATAATGGGCCGACAAACGATAGCGTAGTCGATGCCAGTGTCACCTTCCAACAATTAATTAATGCGATTGCTGCTGCTGGCGGGCCAACCTACGAATATCGCCAAATTAACCCAGTGGACGATACCAATGGCGGCGAACCTGGGGGAAATATCCGCGTCGGCTTCCTATTTAATCCCAACCGCGTCACCTTTGTAGATCGTCCCGGTGGTACTTCTACCTCCAGCACCACAGTCACCAATAACTCTGGCGTTCCCACAATTTCTAATAGTCCCGGTTTGATTGACCCCACCAACTCGGCCTTCAATAGCAGTCGCAAACCCCTAGTTGGTGAATTTAATTTCAACGGTGAAACCGTGTATGTAATTGGCAATCACTTTAATTCTAAAGGTGGCGACCAACCTCTATACGGGCCGAATCAACCGCCAACGCTGAATAGTGAAGTGCAGCGCCAACAACAAGCTACCCTGGTGAAAAACTTTGTCGAGAGCATTTTAGCGATCGACCCCAATGCCAATGTAGTTGTAGCGGGTGACTTGAACGACTTTGAGTTTTCCAACCCTGTCAGCACCCTAGAAAGCGCTGGGCTGACTTCCTTGATTGAAACTCTGCCTCAAAATGAGCGCTACACCTACAACTTTGAAGGCAACGCCCAAACCCTTGACCACATCTTAGTCACTAAGAATTTGCTCGGTAAACTAGATGCGTATGATGTAGTCCACGTCAACTCAGAATTTGCCGATCAAAATAGTGACCACGATCCTAGTGTGGCTCGGTTTAACATATCTGGAAACGATGCTCCCACGGTAGTGCAACCCATTGATGACCAAATCATCTCTACTAACAAACCCTTCTCTTTCGATGTTGGTAACAAATTTGCTGACATCGATGCAGGCGACACCCTCAGTTACAGTGCTACTGGTTTACCGAGTGGAGCGAGTGTCGCTGCTAACACTGGCGTCATATCCGGTACTGTTTCTACAACTGGCATTTTTGGAGTTACAGTTACCGCTAGTGATAAGCAAGGCCTGACAGCCAGTGATACTTTTGAATTGACCGTTGCTAATAACAAGGCCACATCTGGCAACGACATCATCTTTGTAGAAGAACTTACTGGTTTGAATAAATACATAATTGATGCTCTAGGTGGCAGCGATCGCGTTATCGGCACCAACGGCATTGAGTTAATCAACGGTGGAGCAGGCAATGATTATCTCGATGGTAAAGGAGGTGCTGACGTACTCCTCGGCGATGGTGGTAATGACACAATCTTAGGTGGACTTGGCAAAGATATTGTTTCTGGAGGCGATGGCAACGATCGCCTGATTGGTTGGGGAGGCGGTACAAACGAAATCGATATTCTCAACGGTGACCAAGGTGCAGATACTTACGTTTTGGGCGATGGCACTTCTGTTTTCTATGCTAGTTCCGGTAAGAGTGACTACGCAGATATTCTCAACTTACAGACGAGCGATCGCATTCAACTCAAAGGAACTGCCAACAATTATTCATTAGGTTCAGCGTCGGCTGTATCTATCATTAAATCTGCCGTCAGTATTTTCACCAGTAACGGTACAGAATTGATTGCTGTTGTCGAAACTGGGTTGAACCAAAATACAAATTTGGCAACAGATACTCGTTTTGTCTTTGTTTAACGCATTCCTCACGCAGAGACGCAGAGGCGCAAAGGAGAGAATAACTCCCCACTCTTAACTCCTAACTCCCCATTTTTATGACAAACACAATTCGTTTTTCTCAGTTCAATGCTTCTTTGAACCGCAATGCTCAAGGTCAGTTAGTAACCGATCTTTCTACTCCTGACAATGCTCAGGCGAAGGCGGTTGCAGAAATTATTCAGCGCAATAATCCCGATGTGCTGCTGATTAATGAGTTTGATTACTCGCCAGAGGCAGTTCAATTATTTAAACAAAATTATTTAGCGGTTAGTCAAAATGGTGCAACATCTGTTGACTACCCCTACTTCTACATTGCTCCTTCTAACACGGGTATTGCTTCTGGATTCGACTTAAATAACAACGGCACAGTAGTTACAACCCCAGGTGAAGCAGGATATGGCGATGATGCCTTGGGCTTCGGTAGTTTTCCTGGGCAATTCGGGATGTTGCTGTTATCCAAATATCCCATCGATACCGCGAATATCCGCACTTTCCAAAAGTTCCTCTGGAAGGATATGCCCGATGCTTTGCTTCCTGACGACCCTGCGACTTCAGAGCCAAATGATTGGTATTCTCCAGAAGAATTAGCAGTTCTACGTCTTTCTTCTAAAAGCCACTGGGATATACCCATTCAAGTAAACGGCGAGACAATTCATGTCCTCGCCAGCCACCCCACACCACCAGTATTTGATGGGCCAGAAGACCGCAACGGCAAACGCAATCATGATGAAATCCGTTTTTGGGCAGACTATGTTAGCCCTGGTAAAGGCGATTACATCTACGATGATGAGGGTAAAACGGGCGGTATTGCTGCTGGGTCAAGTTTTGTGATTGTGGGCGACCAAAATGCTGACCCTAATGATGGTGATAGTCTTGACTTTGCTATTCGCCAATTGTTGCAAAATCCCGGTATTAATACTAATGTCATCCCTAGTAGTCTTGGCGGGCCGCAACAAGCAGATTTACAGGGTGGCGCAAATGCTAACCATAAGAGTAATCCAGCTTTTGACACCGCAGATTTTAGCGATACTCCTGGCCCTGGAAACCTGCGGTCTGATTATGTGCTACCCTCTGCTGACTTGACAATTGCTAATTCGGGAGTCTTTTGGCCGCTAAATACTGACCCGACATTCTCCCCAGTAGGTACTTTTCCTTTCCCCAGTTCTGACCATCGCTTGGTGTTCGCGGATGTCAAAACCGGGCCAAATGAACCAGGTAAAACCATTCCCAGCGCGGAATTTGTGGCACAAAGTACTTTCGCGACTGGCTTTATTCCTGCTGGCGCGGCGGGAACTGTAAATGGTACTGCGACTCCAGTGGGCGGACTATCTGGTGTCACCTACGATGCTGTTAACAACCGCTACTACGCTATCTCTGATGCTCGGTCTGATACCAATGGTTTGGCTCGCTTCTACACTTTCACTGCTGGTACTGAAGTGACTTTTACCAATGTCACACCTCTCAAAGATAGCAATGGCAACTTTTTTACAGCTTTTAGCCTTGACCCAGAAGGTATTGCTTTAACTAATAACGGGACTGTTTTCATCTCTTCAGAAGGCGAAGTTAGACCGGATTTAGGTGCAAGTCGCATTACTAATCCCTTTATTAAAGAGTTTTCGTTAACTACAGGTCAAGAAGTGCGATCGCTATCCATCCCCACCAAATTCCTACCAGTAGTTGCAGACACCAACAACAACGAGATTGTAGATGCAGGTGACACACAGACATCAGGCGTTTACAATAATTTGGCATTTGAAAGCCTCACCATCACACCCGACCAAAAAACTCTCTTCACCGCCACTGAAAACGCCCTATCCCAAGATGGCTTAAAAGCTTCACTTACCAGTGGTAGCCGTTCGCGGATTTTGCAATACAATCTGGTTACTGGACAACCAGAAAAAGAATACCTTTACATCACCGATGCAATCCCGGAAACACCAAACCCCAGCACAGGTTCCGCTGACAATGGTTTAGTGGATTTACTGGCAATTGATAATCGTGGCACATTACTGGCGGTAGAACGTTCCTTTGCACAAGGTGTAGGTAACACCATCAAAATTTACGAAGTTTCCTTGCAAGGTGCAACAGACATCAGTTTCTACGATTCTCTCAATGATTTGAGTGCTGAGCAACTAGCTAACATTGCACCTGCTCAAAAGCGCCTACTGTTGAATTTAAATGACCTCGATCTGCCAATCGATAACATTGAAGGTATCGCTTTTGGCCCCAAACTTGCAGATGGTCGTCAGTCCATTGTCTTAGTAAGTGACAACAACTTCAACACCAGCCAATTTACCCAAATCCTCACCTTGGATGCAGACTTGTTTCCCACAGCTGCACCCACGGTAGAAACTACCCCCGATTTGTTGGACTATGAAACACTCCCAGTAGATCAACAGGGTGACGCTGACGATCCTGCCATTTATGTTAATGCTACAAATGCTGCCGATAGTTTAGTATTAACCTCAGTGAAAAATGCCGGACTGCGGGTTTACGATTTGTCTGGTGATTTGTTGCAAACAGTTAATCCTGGTGGGATTCGCTACAACAACATTGATTTGCAATACGGATTTAAATTGGGCAATCAATCTATTGATATTGCGGTAGCTAGCGATCGCCAAAATGATAAACTAGCAATCTTCAAAATTAACCCCAACCCCACCACCCCCGGACAATACCTAGAAGACATTACCGACAGCAGCATTGGTACTCTCTTCCAAGGGCTACCTTTTGCAGAACCTTATTCTTCATCTTCTCGCAGTGCTTACGGGTTAGCGTTGTACCGCAGTCCCATCACCAATGATTACTATGTCTTTGCCAATCGTCGGCAAACCGGAGACGTGGCTCAGTATAAACTGCTCGATAAAGGTAATGGTAAAATTGGTATCGATCAAGTACGAGAATTTACTGTACCAACAGTTGGGCAACGCGAACCTCAAACTGAAGGTATGGTGGTAGACCAAGAAACAGGCTTTCTCTACATCGGCCAGGAAGATGTCGGAATTTGGAAGTTTCAAGCAGAACCAAACGGCGGCACAACAGGCAAGTTAATTGATAAAGTTAAAGACTTGGGCGGTAATTACCTTACTAACGATGTTGAAGGATTGACCATTTATTACGGTAAAAATGGCACAGGCTACTTACTAGCATCCAGCCAAGGCGACAACACTTTTGTTGCTTACACCCGTGAAGGTAACAACGAATTTGTCGGTAACTTCGCCATTGGAAACAGCGGCTCAATTGACAGCGTACAAGAGTCAGACGGTGCAGATGTCATTAACGTACCATTAGGGCCTAATTTCCCATTTGGTTTATTTGTAACTCAAGATGGCTCCAATGAACCAGGCAAAATAGTTAGCGATGAAGGTGAAGAAGAAAATATTAGTTCTAACTTCAAACTCGTACCGTGGGAAAATATTGCTAACGCTTTGCCCACTCCTTTAAATATTGACACCACTAGTTACGATCCCCGCAATCCTGTTGCCCAACCCAAACTAACCATCTATGACTTTGAAAATTTACCCAAGTTAGGTACAACCTCTAAAAATCAAGATATTTTCTTGGGTGGTTTTTCTGGGTTGTATTTCCAAGGAATTGCTGCAAATGGCAACCTGAAGTTTGTCACCAATACAGACCGGGGCCCCAATGGAGAACCTGATGGCGTCAACAGACCATTTTTCTTACCCGACTTCCAGTCTGAAATAGTTAGCTTTGAACTCAACCGCACCACAGGTGAAATCACCATTACCAACAGAACCAAGCTATTTCGCCAAGATGGAACGACACCATTAACGGGATTACCAAACCTGCAAGCTGTAGGAAACGGCTTAGCTTACACTGATGAAATTGCCGTTGATTTAGACAACAACGTTTTAGCTAACGATCCTTTGGGCGCAGACTTAGAGGGAATTGTAGTTGCCAAAAATGGCGACTATTGGTTGGTAGATGAATATCGTCCTGCAATTTACCACTTTGATAGCGATGGTAAACTGATTGAGCGCTTTATTCCTCAAGGAACCGCCACTGCGCCCGACCCAGACCAACCAGCCGGAACCTTTGGAATTGAGGTATTGCCAGCGGTTTATGCCCAACGCCGCAATAACCGGGGATTTGAAGCTGTGGCTTTGGAAGGCAATAAATTATATGCCTTCATTCAGAGTCCAATTGATAATCCAGATGTCGCTAATGATGCGACTTCTAAAGCTTCTCTCAACCTGCGAATTCTAGAGTTTGATATTGTCACCAAACAAGTAACAGCAGAGTATTTATATCGCCTGGAAGGTTTGCCAGGAACCGATAAAATTGGTGATGCAGTTGCCTTGGGTAACGGCAAATTTGCAGTAGTTGAGCGAGATGACAATGGTACATCTGCTGGCAATAAATTAATTTACCAAATTGATTTAGCCGGGGCGACCAACATCAATAACCCTGCTAATTTTACTTTGCCAGCAGGGAAAACCATTGAGCAACTGACCTCTACGGAACTAGCTGCTGCCAATATCACCCCTGTAACCAAGAGTTTAATTGCTAATGCTGCTCAATTGGGTTACACCGGAGTGGAAAAATTAGAAGGTTTGGCACTGGTAGCACCCAACACCCTAGCTTTGCTTAATGACAACGACTTTAACGTTACGAGAAATACTCCTGCTGAAAGACTCGGTATTCTGGAACTACCTAATAATCTGACAATAGAGCCTACTTTACCTGATTTTGGTTCTAGCAATAGCGATGATGTGACACTGAAGCCAGGACAAACATTTTTCGCTGGTGATGGTGCAGATTTTGTAGAAGGTGCTACAAATAACACAATCCGAGCCGGAAAGGGTGATGACATTGTACTGGTAGGTAGTGATTCTTGTGTATCCGGTCAAAAAGGTGACGACCAAATATTTATTGGTCAAAATGGCGCGGCTAAAAGTACCAATGTTGATGGTGGCAATGGTGATGATGTGATTACCGTGGTGGAAGCCAGTGGTAGCAATAATTTATTCGGAGCCGCAGGCGATGATATTCTCCAAGTAATTGAAGGTTCTCGCCAATTCTTATTCGGTGGAGATGGTAACGACACCCTCAGCAGTGAAGGTAGCAAGAACCGTTTGTATGGTGGTTCTGGCGATGACATTTTCTTCTCAAATGTCGATGACTCGTTGTTTGGTGGCGATGGTGATGATGTGCTATTTGCTGGTCAAGCAGGTGGTAATAAACTCAATGGCGGCACTGGTATTGACCAATTCTGGATTGCTAGTAGCAGTCTGCCAACTGCCAAAAACATTGTCAGTGATTTTACAGTCGGCATTGATAAAATTGGGCTTGGCGGTATTGGCGTGACTCAAATTAGTGATTTAACGCTATTGCAACAAGGTAGTGATACTTTGATTAAAACCGGAAATACAGAGTTGGCTTTATTAGTTGGAATTACCTCAACTAGCCTCAGTGCCAATGATTTTGTTTTCTCAGCTAGTGTTGTTGCTTAATTGCTTCGCCTAGCATAATCCTAATCCCAATTCTTCAACAAATAGATCCCCGACTTCTTGAAGAAGTCGGGGATATTCAATTTATTTGGCGCTATAAAAATAATATTTAATTTGGAGAAATACACGTAGGGGAGCCAGCCGCATGGGCGGGTTTCCCGACTTGAGCGGACTGGCGTTGCGTTAGCCTTTGGCGTAACGCACCAGTTAACGATTTAGGTGCGTTAGGCTACGCCATAACACACCCTACAGATTTATGTTTATCTTGAGAAAATTTCATAAATTTTATATTAAATAAATGAACGCATTTTAATCGTTTCTTCCGCTTGATTTATTCTTTTGTTAATCTTTCAATGAAAACATCTTTAAGGCTATAGCAATCCTATTGAGTTGTGAAAAACATCAATGTTAGCTGTTGACAGTCATCAGTCAACATTTCACGTTCTCATTCTTGCGATCGCTCTCAAACCAACCACCTAAAAAACATTCTAATTATGGCAATTGAATTAGTAGGTTTTGCCTCTTTACCCGCTGATACCTATGGTGAAGGGCCGGCTTCTGGTGAGGAAATTTCAGGTAATGGTAGAACCGGCCCTTTCCCAGGACAGCCAATACAAGGGTTTAGCGGTGTACAGTTTGCTAACAATAACTCTCTCTATTTTCTGTCAGATAATGGTTACGGTAGCAAAGATAATAGTGAAGACTTTTTATTACGTATCCATCGTGTAGATCCCAATTTTAAGGGAATAGAAAATGGCGATGGCACTGTTAAGGTTTTAGATTATATTCAACTTGCCGATCCTAACAACAAAATTCCTTTCCCAATAATCAATGAAGGAACCTCTGAAAGATTACTAACTGGTGCCGACTTTGACGTAGAATCATTCGTATTTGATAAAGACGGTACCATCTGGGTTGGAGACGAATTTGGCCCTTACCTGCTACATTTTGATACTGCTGGTAACTTATTAGAAGCTCCCATTGCTACACCTGATTCCTTTAAAACTCTAGATGGAGAAGCACCATTCGTTATTGGTCATAGAGGTGCTAGTGGAAAGCTTCCAGAACATACTCTAGAAGCCTACAAACAAGCAATTGAAGATGGCGCTGACTTTATCGAGCCTGACTTAGTAGTTACAAAAGATGGTGTATTAATTGCTCGCCATGAGCCTGCTTTGGCAATTTTGAACGCTGATGGTACTGTCAATTTCAGCAATACAACCACAGACGTTTACGATATTACCAAGTATCCACAGTTTGCCGATCGCAAGAAAACAGTCAGCCTCGACGGAAATCAAATCACAGGTTGGTTTGCTGAAGATTTTACTCTTGAGGAAATCAAGAGTTTAAAAGCCATCCAGCGTCTACCTTTCCGCGACCAATCTTTTAATGGCCAATTTGAAATTCCCACTCTGGCAGAAGTTATTGACTTGGTGAAACAAGTAGAAGCCGAGACAGGTAAAAAAATTGGCATCTATCCTGAAACCAAGCATCCCACATATTTTGCTCAAGAAGCTACCTATGTAGGTACTACAGAGAAAATTAACAGAAACATCAGTGAAATACTCATCGACACCCTCAAAGCTGAGAATTTCACCGATCCCGATCGCATTTTCATCCAATCCTTTGAAGTTGGTAATCTCAAGGATCTAAACGATCGCATTATGCCGAATGCAGGTGTAGACATCCCACTCATCCAACTTCTAGATGCATCTGGTATTGCGCTAGATGGTACTCTCATCGAAAGTCAGCCTTATGATTTCCAAGTGAGTAATGACCCTCGCACATATGGTGATTTACGAACTCCAGAAGGCCTAGCTGAAGTTGCTACTTACGCTGATGGTATCGGCCCTTGGAAGCGGATGATTGTTAGTGTCAAAGGAACTGATGCTAATAAGGATGGTTTGGCAGATGATATCAACAACGATGGCGTAGTCAATGAAGCTGACAGAAACTTGGTGTCTCCTACGACTTTAATTCAAGATGCTCACAATGCAGGTTTGGAAGTACATCCTTATACGTTCCGTAACGAAGACTTGTATTTAGCAGCAGATTACAAAGGTAATCCAGAACTCGAATTTCAGCAGTTCTTTCAACTAGGCGTAGATGCACTGTTCACAGACTTTCCAGATACAGGGGATAAAGTCCGAGATTTCTTGAGTATTCCTGAGAATAACTTAGTGCGATCGCCACAAAACCCAGATGTCCTCTCAGGAGATGCTTTTGCTAATTTGGGTGGCTCCAAAGGTTTTGAAGGCGGAGCAATCAACGCCAGCAAAACCAAACTCTATCTGCTGCTAGAAGGTACAGTCCAAGGCGATCCCGTTGGTGCTTTACGGCTCAACGAATTTGATATTGCTAGCCACGAGTATACAGATAAGAAACTATACTACAAACTGGAAAATCCTGGATATGCGATCGGGGATTTAGCAGTCATTAACGACAATGAATACCTTGTAATTGAGCGGGATAATGGTCAAGGCGCTTCTGCTCAATTCAAGAAAATCTACAAAATTGACTTGTCTAAAACAGATTCTGATGGCTACGTAGCAAAAGAAGAAGTTGCAGACTTGTTAAACATCCAAGACCCCAACGACCTCAACGGCGACGGCAAAACCACCTTCGACTTCCCATTTGTCACAATTGAAAATGTTTTAGTTGTTGACAAAAACACCATTTTAGTCGCCAATGATAACAACTATCCTTTCTCAACAGGTCGTCCAGGAAACGATCCTCAAAATCCAGTCATAGACAACAACGAAATTATTCTCTTGAAACTGGAGAATCCTCTCAATCTTGCTCCCGGTTTAGGTCAACCTCCAGCAGAACAACTTAACTTTGGCTCTACTAACAGCGATACTATTACAGTTGAACCAAACCAAACCTTATTCACGGGTAATGGTGCAGACTTTGTAGAAGGTACTGAAGCTAACACAATCCAAACAGGAAGCGGTGAAGATACGGTGCTAGTTGGCAGTAACTCTTCAGTGTCGGCAGGAGACGGTGATGATAGTATCTTTGTTGGTCAAAATGGTGCTGCTCAAAATAGTAACGCCGATGGTGGCAATGGTGATGACCAAATTACCGTAGTCGAAGCCAGTGGTAGCAATAATTTATTTGGAGGCGCAGGTGCTGACAGCCTGACAGTAATTGAAGGTTCGCATCAACTATCCTTCGGTGGTTCCGGTAAAGATACCCTCAAGAGTAATGGCAGCAATAACCGTCTGTATGGTGGTTCTGGAGATGACAAACTCTTCTCTAGTGTCAATGATTCGCTGTTTGGTGGCGATGGCGATGATGTGCTATTTGCCGGTCAAGCAGGTGGTAATAAACTCAGCGGTGGTGCTGGTGCAGATCAATTTTGGATTGCTAATAGCAGTCTGCCAACTGCCAAGAACATCGTCAGTGATTTTACAATTAGCACTGACAAAATTGGGCTTGGCGGTATTGGCGTGACTCAATTTAGTGCCTTAACGCTGTTGCAACTGGGTAGTGACACTTTAGTAAAAACCGGAAATACAGAGTTGGCTTTATTAGTTGGAATTACCTCAACTAGCCTTAGTGCCAATGATTTCGCTTTCTCTGCTAGTGTGGTTTAGCCAAAAGTAATTACAGCTTAAATTCAACATTCAATAATCAGTTAAGCTAACTGATTTACTACAACTTTCTAACCTCATCTGAATTGCAGGTGGGGTTATTTTCTTGGCAGATACTTGCATTAGAACTTGAATGAAGCCAGTGTAAAGCTTGTATAAGTGTATATGCAATTACCAGTATAATCTTTACATCAGCCCAAAACTGCTATTAACCCAGTGTATTTGCTGAGGTTTTACTCAAATTTAGACAATAAGCTGTATAGTGCATTCCTCACCTTGCTAGCAAAGAATATTACTCTGATTAACTATTTTGCAATCTCAAGAGAAACAGGTGTGAGGTAACCAAATATTACTTTAAAACAATTATGACCGCATCATTAACAAATGTGAATAACTTCTTAGCTAAGACAACTGCTAATTCAGTTACTACCGTAGATATTGAAAGCGATCGCAAACTCGACTTGGTGGCAGATAACTATCAAGACTTGCATAGCCAACCTGCTAATCAACTAGTTTTTATTGACTCACAGCTAGAAGACTACCAAAATCTGGTAGCAGGTGTTTTGCCCAACATGACTGTTGTCGTCCTAGATCCCGATGGCGATGGTATTGAGCAAATTAGCCAAGTATTGGCATTGCATCGCCAAGTGAACAGCCTGCACATTGTTTCTCACGGCGCACCAGGGCGGCTTTATTTGGGGAACAGTCAACTTAGTCACGAAACCCTCGATCGCTATACTTCACAACTCATAGGTTGGGCAAATGCTTTGACTGCCAATGCACAACTACTAATTTATGGTTGTGAAGTTGCTCAAACACCGCAAGGAATGGCATTTGTACGGCGATTGAGCGAACTGACCGGCGCAGTGGTAGCGGCCTCAGATCGCTTAATAGGGAGTCGCACATTAGGCGGGAACTGGGAACTGAATATTTCTACGGGGGCGATCGCTTCTGGTTTAGCGTTCCAAGAACAAGCAATGACAGCCTACTCCTCAGTACTAGGAAAAGTAGTTCTCGACACCACCTTCAACACTACTGGTAAAGTTACTACTAACTTTAACGCCAGTAATGACGGTAGCTACAGCGTCGCCGTCCAAGATGACGGCAAGATTCTGGTGGCCGGATATAGCAATAACGGTACCGATGATGACTTTGCCATCGCCCGTTATAACAGCGATGGCACTCTCGATACCACCTTCAACACTACTGGTAAAGTTACTACCGACTTTAACGCCGATAAAGACGGTAGCTACAGCATCGCCGTCCAAGATGACGGCAAGATTCTGGTGGCCGGATATAGCAATAACGGCACCGATGATGACTTTGCGATCGCCCGCTATAACAGCGATGGCAGCCTCGATACCACCTTCAACACTACTGGTAAAGTTACTACCGACTTTAACGCTAGTAAGGAGGGTGGCAACAGTATCGCTATCCAAGATGACGGCAAGATTCTGGTGGCCGGATATAGCAATAACGGCACTGATGATGACTTTGCCATCGTCCGTTATAACAGCGATGGCAGCCTCGATACCACCTTCAACACTACTGGTATAGTTACTACTGACTTTAACGGCAATGATGAGGCTGGCAACAGCATCACCGTCCAATCTGACGGCAAGATTCTGGTGGCCGGATATAGCAATAACGGCACTAATAACGACTTTGCCATTGCCCGTTATAACAGCGATGGCAGCCTCGATACCACCTTCAACAGTACTGGTAAAGTTACTACCGACTTTAACAGCAGTGATGAAGGTGGCTATAGCATCACCGTCCAAGATGACGGCAAGATTCTGGTGGTGGGAACTAGCAATAACGGCAGTAATAATGACTTTGCCATTGCCCGTTATAACAGCGATGGCAGCCTGGACACTACCTTCAACACTACTGGTAAAGTTACTACCGACTTTAACGGCAATGATGAGGCTGGCAACAGCATCACCGTCCAAGATGACGGCAAGGTTCTGGTGGCCGGATATAGCAATAACGGCAGTAATGATGACTTTGCCATTGCCCGTTATAACAGCGATGGTACTCTCGACACAACATTCAACACTACTGGTAAATTTACTAGCGACTTTAACGGCAATGATGAGGGTGGCAACAGCATCATCGTCCAAGATGACGACAAGATTCTGGTAGCGGGAGTTAGCAATAACGGCACTGATTATGACTTTGCGATCGCCCGTTACTCGGTTAACCAATCTCCAGAAGTAGCGAATGAAATTCAGGATGTAGAAGCCACCCAAGATAGTGTCTTTAACTTCACTATTCCAGATGACGCCTTCAGCGATGCAGATGCTGAAGATATCCTGACTTACACTGCAACTCTGGAAAATGATGAGCTACTACCCACTTGGTTGAACTTTAATCCTGATACCCTTACCTTCACGGGTACTCCGACAAATAAAGATGTGGGTAGTCTAAACATCAAAGTTATTGCTACCGATATTGCTGGAGATGAAGCCAGTGACGTATTTAAATTAGCAGTGGAGCAAAAGGCCGATCTCACTATCCTGCCAATTACCCTACTGACAATAATTAAAGGCGATGTCTTTAATGTCAAGACTAAGCTCAACATTAAAGGTGATAAAGGAAAACTCTCAATCAAGATTAAAACCAAATCCTCTAACAAAGTAGAGGAACTGTGTGTATTTAATGTTGATGATGATGAAGGTAAGATTGACGGCAAAGCCCCTGGTACAGAAGGCTATACACAAGCGGCTCTTTTGCGTTCAAAAGTAATTTTCTGCTCCCTTGGTAATTTGCCGAATGGTTTTAGTACCGCTGACTTGGCAACCATCTTACAATTCGACTCTGATACCAAGCTCCGATTTTATATGGTATCCAACAGTACTACTCAGGATGTACTGTCTGGAAAAGCCTCTTTCTCAAGTGTGATTTTTTCTTCAAGCACGAGTAGCAACTCAGAAAGCTCAGAAAATGGAGGATTTTCTCTCAACTTCGAGAGTTTGGTTGTCACGGTTGAAGCAACAAATCAACAAGTAACTTTGGGTACAGGTTTGCAAGGTAAAAAAGAAGGCGAACTGATTGATTTGCGGGAGATTAAACAATCAGTAAAAGCTGATTTTAAAGTTCACAGAGAAGCTACACTTAACAACTGTGTCGGGTTCTATCAAATTGCTGATGAGAGTGGTGGTATAGACACCAATAATGATGGTGTGGCAGATATTCTTGTTGGACAGGCTGGTTACGCCGAAGCCGCTGTGCGTCAGCGTATTACAGGCATTGATTTGACAGTGACTAACCAAGGTACAGCTTCTCACGGTGGTACTTTCGCTGCTGGTTCGCTGTTTGCACCGTTTATTATTATCAATGGTAAACCCGATGCGTTTGTTGATAAAAATAGCAAAAAGAATCCCACGGTTTATTTTGCATTTTTAGGTGCTAACACTGATAAAACAGATCACATTCGGTTGTTAGGAAATAACACCTTTGGCTTTGAAGATTTGGCAAAAGGCGGCGACAAAGATTACAACGATATCATCGTCAAGATCGATTTGACTGTGAATGCTGTTTAATATATAGCAATCCCATTTGATTTGTGAAAATCGAGGGGCTTCAGATCCCCGACTTCTTTGAGAAGTCGGGGATCTTGTTGTTCGCAAATGATTTAGGACTGCTATAGGCATTAACAATTAAAAATTAAAAACAGTTGGAGTTGGGGATTTAAACCCTAACTCAACTGATAAGTAGGTAGACATCATTAAATATAAAATGCTTATCGCCAAAAACAATATGGGATAAGTCTTTTACCTTCTGCCATCTGCCTTCTTCCTTCTGCCTTCTACTTACTACGTGTAATGGTTGGGGTCTTAAACCCTTGATGTTACGATAAAGAAAAATTTATTGCCTTCTGCCTTATAATTTGCAGAATTTTTTAAATATCTAACAATCAAATAACAGCATATACTCAGAATTAAGGTTTTTATTGATACTTGTAAATTACGCTTTCTACTTTTTTGTGAGAGAAAATTTCTGTAATTACGCATTATGTGGATTAGACGCTAAAACCCTTGATTTATCATTGTAAAGACGTTGCAGTGCAACGACTCTACAGGGCGCAGAATCCTTGATATTTCGTTTATTTGGATAATTCACATCAGACCTTAATTACATACTAAAATCACACAACTTCACGCTACAACGAGATTAAACTAGTAAATCTACTGAAGCCAGTCATTGTCTTTCCTTCATAGATTTGATGGTTGATTCCTCTACAGTACTTTTTCAGTTAATCCATATTGAACTTAACTGACAAAAAGTGATGCGGAATTATTTGACAGTTAGGTATGGGTGGTGTTTTATGAGGAAAGACCGCTGTCTTTCTTTATCAGTGATACTGTTGTTCCCTAGATGAAAGAATTTGTAAAAAATAATTCAAAAATTTAAGGTTTTTTTTATTACTAATTCTTAATTAGGGTATTTACTTAGGAAAGCATTTGTGATATTTTCATGTTGACTATCATAACTTGAAATACACCAGGCTAAATTTAACAAACAGGTCTTGATGTATCAGTTTAGTTGTGAGTATTCATTCTCCATAGTTGCAATAGTAAATTCTGAATTTCAGTTTGTATAAATCTATGTAGCTTAACCAAGTAATAATCTATTCTCAATTTATTATTAAAACTAGGGAGTAGGGAGTAGGGTATATTCCTTTTTTATCTTTGCTTGTGGGATTTTGCCGTCATTGACTGTCTTAGTAATCAGGAGTGGGAAGTAGGTACAGACGCGATCGCTCGCTTCTGTAACAGAGTAGTGGAGGAAACTTTGTTTGTGCTTGGTTGTGGGTTTTTACGGCGATCGCCTAAGTTTAAGAATTATTACAAACAGTGTTTATTTTGAATAAACTAACCGTAATAACCGTGGATCTAAATGTAAGTTTGTAATTAGCAAATTTGTTATCTGTGGGATCGTGTATCCACATACACTGAGTGCCACATTGTCAAGTTAGGAGTTAGAAGTGAGGCAGTGCAGTCTTAAATGTTTCCTCGAACGGCGAATGGCGAACCCCGTAGGAGTTAATAATTGTGTTAATTCTTTATCCCTAACTCATAACTCGATCGCTCATTTTTACCTTTTGACTTATTTGACATGACTTATATTAAGAACACTTTTCCAGAATTTCTCACAACCATAGAGGGGTTCGATCGCCTACCAGATGAAGCGATCGCCAACGTATCCCAACAGCTGCAAGCTTGGCGGTATCGGTTGGGTCAAAAAATCATCGGTAAAGAAAGTCCGCCGCAACAGATAACAATCATTTATGAAGGACAGGTGCGGCTGTTGGGATACGAACCCCAGACGCAAATCCCAACCACCTTGAAATTACTGCAACCAGGGGAAATCATCGGCGAAATTGGTTTATTGCGCGAGATTCCTTGTGAAACAGCCATCGCCTCCACCGAGGTAGTGGGTTTAACCTTGAGTGCGGCAGTATATTTTCAGCTATTAGAGTCATACCCAGCATTTGCCGAAGCTCGGAAAAACCGCAGTAACTTAGTAGAAGTATTCGATATTCTCGGTGCTTATTGGCAAAAGCAAGCGATCGCCACATTAAACCTGAAAGAACTCACACAAACAGCTTTACAAGATGCGGCAATTCAGTACGTAAATCCTGGGAAAACTTCATTCACCCAACTCGATAGCGGACGCGTTTGGTTTTTTAGTGGTGGGGGTACCGTCAGCAATTTTGCTGCTGGCGATCGGTTAGAACCAGAAGACGATCGAGACAAGATCCACGTTAGCGGCCAAACTCCCGCACGCTTACTCGGTCTAAATCCCTCAACTTTGATATTGCAAGATACTCGTCAGCTAGAACTTGCAGTCAGTGACACCCAACCACCAAGCCAAGAAGAACTAGATATTCCCTACGCATCAGACGAAATAGTTCTATCACAAACAACCGGTCAGGCCTCGAATAATTCAGGAAAACGCATAAAATACCCATTTTTTGGCGGCAAAGGAGAATTAAATTCAACCTTCGCCTGCTTCCAAATGCTGGCGAAACACTTAGAAATGCCGTTTCGTCGGGAAGTGGTTCGCCGCATTTTAAACGAGCAAATCAAACGCCAGGGTAATATTTCCTTTCCAGCTCTTGCTTACCTATCAGAGTTAATTGGACTCAAAGCGCAACTTGTAGATCTGCCAGTAGCCTCAGTCACTCGGATTCCCACACCTGCATTAATTCGCTACGGTGATAATTTTGCTGTTTTGTATGAAACCGACGCCAATACAATAGTTGTGGGCGTACCATCCCAAGGAATTGTCCGCTGCAAACCGGCTCAATTTGTCGAACAATTAGATACAGATCCGAATAACTTCCCGCCACAAGTTAGAGTATTACTGCTCTCGGCTACCAAAGAAACACCACAAGAGCGTTTTGGTCTGCGGTGGTTTTTACCTTATTTGTCACGCTATCGCCGAGTATTGATAGAAGTATTTATCGCTTCCTTTTTCGTGCAGTTAGCAGCATTGGCAAATCCCTTGGTAGTGCAGTTAATTATCGACAAAGTAATTACCCAAAATAGTATTGGTACTTTACATATTTTAGGGCTATTACTATTAGTAGTCGGGCTATTTGAGGCGGTGTTAACTACCTTGCGAACCTACTTATTTGTCGATACTACAAATCGTATCGATATGGGTTTAGGGTCGCAAATTATCGACCACTTATTACGTCTACCACTGCGCTATTTTGAACGGCGACCAGTGGGCGAACTTTCTACTCGGATTAACGAGCTAGAAAATATTCGCCAGTTTCTCACCGGTACTGCTTTAACAGTAGGGTTAGATGCTCTATTTTCCCTCGTTTATATCGGTGTGATGCTGATTTATAGTTGGCAACTCACCTTGGTAGGTTTAAGCACAATTCCCGTATTTGTGGTTATTACCTTAGTGGCGTCTCCTACTATTAGCAGACAATTACGCTCTAAAGCCGAACGCAACTCCGAAACTCAATCTTATTTAGTGGAGGTGATGTCAGGAATTCAAACAGTAAAAGCGCAGAATATCGAATTGCGATCGCGCTTTTCCTGGCAAGAGCGTTATGCTCGTTATGTGTCCGCTGGTTTTAAAACAGTTGTCACTTCTACCCTCGCCAACTCCACAAGTAACTTTCTCAACAAACTCAGCAGCTTACTAGTTTTATGGGTAGGAGCTTATTTAGTACTGCAACAACAATTAACTTTAGGTGAATTAATCGCCTTCAGAATTATCTCTGGTTACGTTACCAGCCCAATATTGCGTTTAGCTCAACTTTGGCAAAGCTTCCAAGAAACTGCCTTGTCCATAGAACGTTTGAGCGATATTGTTGATACACCAGAAGAAGCAGAAACAGACCGCTACAATATACCCTTACCGGCAATTACCGGAGCAGTCAAATACGAGAACGTTTCCTTCCGATTTGGTACCACTGGCCCTCTACAACTTTCTAACGTCAACCTCGAATTTCCTCCCGGAAAATTTGTTGGCATTGTCGGACAAAGTGGTTCTGGTAAAAGTACCATGATGAAATTATTGCTGAGACTTTATGAAACCGAATCCGGCAGAATTTTGATTGATGGTTACGATATTGCCAAAGTAGAACTTTATTCACTGCGACGACAAATTGGTGTAGTTCCTCAAGAAACATTGTTATTTGATGGCACCGTTCAAGAAAATATTGCCCTCACAAACCCCGATGCAACAACCGAAGAAATTATTCAAGCGGCTCAGGTAGCCTGTGCCCACGAATTTATCATGAACTTGCCCAACGGTTACAACACGCGGGTGGGAGAACGGGGTTCTGCACTTTCTGGGGGACAACGACAAAGAATTGCGATCGCGCGTTCTGTTTTACAACGACCAAAATTACTAGTTTTAGATGAAGCAACTAGCGCCTTGGATTATCCCACAGAGCGACAAATCTGTCTCAACTTAGCTAGAGCATTCAAAGGTAATACAGTATTTTTTATTACCCACCGACTGAATACCGTTAGTAATGCAGACATCATCGTTGTCATGGATAACAGCAGGGTTATAGAAAAAGGTAGCCATCAAGAATTAATGGCTGCTAAAGGTCATTATTACTACTTGTATCATCAACAAGAAGTAAACTTATGAGCATGAATCAGAATTCAAGAGTCAGAATTCAGCAATAACCGTAGGGTGGGCACTGACATCCATAAATAGTGCCTACCCTACAACAATCAAACTCTAATTTTCAATCCAAAATTCAAAATCCAAAATCCAAAATCACCATGACTCAACTTAATGGAAATCATACCAACGGTAATTATAAAAACGGAGCCAAACAAGATTCGCCAGTTGTGACAAAACAACAGAAAGCTGCTCCAGAATCCTTAATTAAATCAACTCCTCAGGAGTTTGAACAATCCGTTATTTTACGCCAATCTCCACTATGGTCGCGTACAATTATGGTGACCTTAATGGCCTTAGCATGTTTTGGAATTGCTTGGGCTTATTTTGCCAAAATTGAGCAAGTAGTACCAGCAACAGGGCAATTAAAACCCGAAGGAACAGTCAAAGATGTTCAGGCTCCTGTCAGTGGAGTAGTCAAATCACTTTATGTCAAAGATGGACAAGAAGTTAAGCAAGGAGATTTGCTACTAACTTTCGATTCCATTGCCTCTGTTGCTGAATTAAATTCTTTGAATAAAATTCGTGTAGCATTAACAAAAGAAAACCAAATTTATCGGCGACTGTTGGGAGCAAGTACCGCCACTGCATCAGAACTATTATTTTTGCGCGGTAACTTGCCTCCAGAAACCTCTTTTTTATTGAAAAGTCGGGCAGCCTTAGTAGCAGAAAATGATTTATTGCGGACTCAATTAAGAAACTCAGGTCAAAATTATGCACTGGGAATTGATGAACAGCAGCGTCTACTAGCTGCCAAACAAGAATTAGATTCTCGTTCAGCTGCGGCGCGGTTTGAAGTAGAAAAAATCAGAAAACAAGTAACTCAAACTCAAGTTAAATTGGAAGATAGTAAATCAAGTTTAGCTATTCAACAAAGAATTTTAGATAAATTAAAAATACTATCAGAAGAAGGTGGCATTTCTCAGCTTCAGTATCTCAACCAACAACAAGAAGTACAAAACCGTACAGCCGAAGTAGCGCAGTTAGGGGAAGAGATCAAACGCCTCCAGTTCGATATTGAGAAAGGGCAAGAAGAGGTAAGCAATACAGTAGCTATCACTGACAAAAACGTTTTGGATAAAATAGCTGACAACAAAAAACGTATTGCCGAAATCGATAGCCAATTCATGAAAGTTGTACTAGATAACGAGCAACGTTTAGCAGATATAAATAGTAAAATCTCCCAATCAGAGTTAAACGTCAAATATCAAGAACTCCGCGCACCGGTGTCCGGAACAGTTTTTGATTTGCAAGCAAAAAACCCCGGATTTGTAGCGAATCCAACTACAAAACTGATGCAAATTGTACCCAATGAAAAATATATAGGTGAGGTTTTCATCACCAACAAAGATATCGGTTTTGTGCGAAAAGGGATGAAAGTAGATGTCAGAATTGACTCCTTCCCTTACAGTGAATTTGGCGACATTAAAGGTGAAGTATCCGGAATAGGTTCAGATGCATTACCGCCAGATCAAACACATCAGTTTTATCGATTCCCAGCTAAAATTTCTTTGGATAAACAATCCTTAGTTATTAAGGGCAAAAACGTCACATTACAGTCAGGGATGTCTATCAGTGCTAATATCAAAGTGCGCGAAGAACGAACTGTCTTAAGTCTGTTCACTGAGTTATTTACCAAGCAAGTCGATACTCTTAAAGAGGTGCGTTAACTTGTAGTAGAATACAGAATTCAGAATTCAGAATTTATGAGTAGGGGCGTACAGATGTACGCCCCTACTGCTGTTGTTATAAACTTTAAAGAACTTGAGATTTATAGTAGAGGACATAAGCTGACTTTATTGGTGTTAACTTAACGTAAAACTGCTGTCCCGCAAGGAACTGAAGTTCCTTGCTAATAGCGAAAGTCATCTGAAGATGACTGGGTATACCCAAAAATTTTTAGTCATCTTTAGATGACTTTAACTTTTAGCCTGGAACTTTAGTTCTAGGCGGGTGAGAAAGCCAACAGTTAAGTCAGTTGTAACTTAAGTTGACACCAATAAGCTGACGTAAAATCCAAACAAGAACAGAATTTTAAGCTTATTGCCTGTTACCTGCTATATTCCAAGTCATTTTGCTTGAAACATCAAATACGTCCCTCCTAAGCCTTCGACAATTGTACGTGTATTAGCAATCATCATTTTTTGATAAGTATCTGCTTCGCTTCCAGCTTCTCCAAGTCCCTCAGAATAAAGCCCCCTCTCAGAAATTTGCACATCAGCTTCTCTAGCCACAGATTGAATTAAATTAGGGTTTATTGCTACCTCAGGAAAAATAGTTGGCACTTTAGCCTGTTTAATATTTTTAGCTAAATTGTTTACCCGTAGAGTTGTCAGTTTTTCTTGAGTGCGAATACCTTCCATTCCCCCTGCCAATGAAATACCGTATGCTTTAGCATAATAACCAAATGCATCAGAGGTAGTAACTAGCTTGCGTTGTTTGGTGGGAATACTGGCAATTGTTGATTTAATCCAGTTATCTAGTTGAGTGAGTTCATTTCTAATCTTTTTGGTATTACTTGTATAAAGCTCTGCATCGCTAGATGGTAATTTCTTCAGGTTACTATTGATGACTTCTACCATTGCGATCGCATTCTTAGTATTATGCCAAATATGAGGATCGCTGACCCTTTTACCACCTTGGATAAATTTTTGTGGCTTAGATAGTGCAACTTGAGCAACGGCTATTTTTGGTGCAGAATTTTTAGTCCTTTTAATTAATTCGATCGCATTTGGCTCAAAATTGTAACCAGTATAGAGAATCAGATTAGCTTCCTCAATAGCTTTACGATCTTCCGGCTTTAGTTTATAAACTTTTGGATTGGCGGTAGGGGAAATCAAACAAGTGAGGTTAACTGTATTCTCTGCAATTTGTCTGGTTAAGTCGCAAAGTACGCTTGTAGTTGCTACGACTCGCGGAAGATTTTCATTTACCTCGGCGGTAGTCTGAGTAAATGTAGTTCTTACAGCTTGATTCCCACATCCAACAAATCCAACTGTAAATACAACAAGAATAGCTCGTAATAAATTATTTTTTGGTGATTTTTTTGACATCCTTATCTCCTACTGGATGCATAAAAAAGATAATCATTATTATTTAAGAATTCAGAATTCTGAATTCAGCAAACAACGTTTTTGCAAGCAAAATGTAGCTTTACGCGACGGGCTGCAAAACTGCTAAAGGTAAAAGCACCAAGATACGAGGCGATGCTAGGGTGTCTCTCTGGTAGAAAATATAGTGCAGTCTCTTACCATCTGCATCAAGCAACTATACCATTGTGCTGATATGCCGTCAAAATGGCAAATAGATTAGGGAAAGGAACATAGTGATGGTGGGGCGTATCGCTCGTATAGGCTCAATAAAGCAAAGCATGTCGTGAATCTAAGGCAATTGTAGCTGTGCTTTGATCGGGTGTGGATATGTATTTGTTACAAAATTGCTAAATTGGCGATTTTTAACCATTAATCAATTGCTGCTGCTTCCTGAAAAAAAGCTATATTTAGGAAAAGCTAGCGATCGCCAACTAATATGGATATTCGCGAAAAACTGAAGCCTGTTGTAGAGCAGCTTAATGAATCCTAACTCCAGAAGCAATCAGACGAACCTTTATTTGATAGCAGTATTGGAATTGTAATATATAAGATTGTAGTTAAAAAAATAAAAAGGTTTTTATACAATTTACCTTTTAGTCCATTAGAGTTCTAAATTCTTTGTTCTTCATATAAAGCTTCTACTTGATTGCGTACAAAACTCCCTCTCAAGTCCAAAACACCGATTCCCCAGCCCCCACTCCCCATACACCTAAATACCTTCAAAAATCAAAGCAGATTACTTGTAGAATAACTCCTCAAAGCTGACATTATTCAAAATAAACGATGGTAATTTTAGTTGTTACAATTAACACCTTAATTTCGTTGATACTACTCTATATTGCTTTGCGGGTGTGGCAACTTAAGCAGCGATTAGCATCTGTAGCAGATAGCTTAACTGCCTATGAAATTTGTACCCATGCAACACTGCATCAAGCACCGGAAAATATTTATCTCAATCAGCAGAATATTTATAACTTACGGCAGAGAAACCAAGCATTAAAGATACAAATTCAACAAGTGCAGCAAATTATCAGTCTGATTGTGCTAGGGCGGCAAATCTGGCAGCGTTATTTTCGTAGACCAGAGTTAACGCCTCACAAAACAAGATTCATAAAATGAGTTAATCAACAAAAGCTGACAATTGAGCAAATCCTAAGCCAGAAGTCAAAATTCACAGCAAAATTATGACTTCTGAATTCTGAGAATAAAAGCAACATTTGTGGCTGATATTTTGTCAGGATAGTAACAGGACTTACGCAAAAGATAACGAAAGTAGCGGTAATACCCTGCGGGTTCGCTCTTAGCGTTCTCGCAGAGTAGCCGCTGTGCGTCTACATGAATTACCGCAACGCTTGAATAAGGTTTTCAGTCACATATTGCGTAAGTCCTGAGTAAGTAGAAGGCAGCTATGCTGAAGGCAGAAGGTAGAAGCTAATTTCCATCGGGTTTTAAACTTTTGTATTTTAAATTTAAGCCCCAGTCTGCTCAATTGAGGTGCTAGCTGGATTTTCACCGTGCTACATATAGATAAAATTGTTTAAGTCTTACAAGGGGGAAAAACCCACCTAAAATGGGTTTTAAGGAGAGAAGCAACAAAATGTCTAATAATCGTTCTGGAATATTTATTGGTGGTTTGATGGTGGGAGCTACCATTGGCGCTTTAGCCGGTTTACTCGCCGCTCCACGCACAGGGCGCGAAACGCGTAAAATACTCAAAAAATCTGCCAATGCTATCCCAGAATTGGCAGAAGATATATCAACTAGCGTGCAAATCCAGGCAGATCGTCTTTCTGCTAGCGCACTGCGAAACTGGGATGAAACTTTAGATAGATTAAAGGAAGCGATCGCCGCAGGTGTAGATGCTAGTCAGCGAGAAAGCCAAGTCTTGAAGCGGCAAACATCTGTCGAGGACTCAGATTCTCTTCCCCAGCAATTAGAACGCTTATAGCTTATAAATTATCTAACCGTGATTGAACCCCTGTTTTGGTTGGGATTTTCGTTACTCTTAGTCGCCACAAGCTTAACTGCGGTTTTAGTGGCGGCCATACCGGCTTTGCAGGAGTTAGCACGCGCAGCCCGGAGTGCAGAAAAGCTATTTGATACACTTTCACGAGAATTACCACCGACCCTAGATGCTATCCGCGTCACTGGTTTAGAAATCACTGACTTAACTGATGATGTCAGTCAAGGTGTAAAAAGTGCCAGTCAAGTTGTTCAACAAGTTGACCAAAGCCTTGATACTGCGAGAATTCAGGCTCAAAATTTACAAGTAAGTACGCGCAGCATCGTGGTTGGCGTCAAAGCAGCTTGGAGAAACTTCACGCGCCAAAAACCAACAAGACGGATGAGCGATCGTCTGGCCGGCAATGAAAAACCAGCACTCACGTTGCGAGAACGAGAAGTGTTGAGACAAGACAATCACCGCATCAAACCAGAAGCTTATCGCGCCAATGACAGTTACAACGACGCTGCTAGCTGGGAAACAGATTTTGATGATGAAGAGTGAATTATAAATTGGGCTTGGGCATTGGGCATCGGAAGAGGACAAGGGGAAAGGGGTAAGGGGAAAGATTAAATTTATTCCTTTTCCCTTTTCCCTTTAACCTTTTCCCCTGCTCCCCTGCCCAATGCCCAAAAACACTTTGCTTTGATGCCTAAGATTAGAGTAAAGTAAACAAGTGTAAAGAAGTATGATTTTTCCAGTACTCTTTTAAAACAACTTGTTCACTTTTACCTTTGATATTTCTATAAAAACGTTCATGCAGTCTTGTTTTTGGCGACGACTCCTGGTATCCATTGCAGTATTTTTCCTGGCTGGGTCAATTTGGGTGATGCATTCTCCTCCAGCGCTGGCTTATGACAATCCTGACTTGCTCCCAAAAACCTTTACCCCAGTTGTAGACTTAGCTAAATCTCTCCCTGAACTACAAGAAGAAAAACTTGTCAAAGATTTAGAGCAGTTTGAAGCCGATACCGGCTGGAAATTACGAGTATTGACTCAGTATGACCGCACACCCGGTCGGGCAGTGATTAATTATTGGGGCTTAGATGATAAAAGTATTTTGCTAGTTGCTGATTCTCGTGGCGGTAACATCCTGAGCTTTAGTGTCGGCGATGCTGTTTACGAACTTTTACCCCGGACTTTTTGGATAGAACTGCAAACCAGGTTCGGCAATTTGTACTTTGTACGCGAACAAGGCGAAGACCAAGCCATTTTGCAAGCCTTAGAATCTGTTAAAGGCTGTTTACTCAAAGGTGGTTGCAATGTCGTCCCCGGACTGCCGCGAGAACAGTGGATTCTCACCTTGATTACTTCAGTGATTGGTGGGATAATTTGCGGATTTGCAGCTCAACCTCGCGAACAAGGGCAAGTCTTTGCTTGGCAATGGGCTTTAATTTTTTCTCCTTTGTGGGGAATCTTATTTATTGCCTTTGGTATTGGCCCAGTAGTGACACGTACAAACGACTGGTTACCTCTAGTTCGGAATATTTCTGGGTTTCTGATTGGCGTCTTAGTTGCTTATCTATCTCCTGTTTTCAGTCGGCCTTCTTCCACTAACGAGTGAAGAGTGCTGAATTATGAGTTATGAGTTATGAGTTATGAGTTATGAGTGGTAAGTTCTAACTCCAACTCCTAACTCTTAACTCCAAACTCCAAACTTCTAACTCCTAACTCTCTTAAACTGATAAGCTGAAAGCTAAACATTTGAAAAGCTCAACAACAATGGAATGGCACGTAACTGATGCTCAAAGTTTAGCAATCATTGATAGTGAAATTGGCGATCATGTCTTTTCACCAGCAGAGTATGAGATTGTGCGTCGGGTAATCTACGCCACGGCTGACTTTGAGTATAAGTCTTTGATTCGCTTTTCTGAGCGTGCCTTGCAAGCTGGAGCAGCAGCCTTAGCTGCGCGTACCACGATTGTGGTAGATGTACCGATGGTACAAGTAGGTATTGCCTACGATATCCAAAATACCTTTGCTAATCCAGTCTATTGCAGTATGGAAGCTTTGACACGCCCCCAAAAAGAAAAAACGCGGGCTGCATGGGGAATAGAAACCCTCGCAAAGCGTTATCCAGAAGGTATTTTTGTGATAGGTCAAGCCCAAACCGCATTAACAGCATTGGTAGATTTAATCGAAGCTGAGGAAATTAGACCGGCTTTAATCATTGCGACTCCGGTGGGATTTGTAAATGGCGATGCTAAGGCGCGTTTACAAGACTCTCTGGTTCCGCACATTACAATAGAAAACCGCAAAGGTAATGCAGTCATAGCAGCTGCGATCGTTGACGGATTGGTAGATTTAGCTTGGCAAGCCTACGGGCAAGATAGAAATCGAGGAAGCTAGGAAAGTCGGCTCTGTGCTATCCTGTATCAAAAGAGTATTCATAATTAGTGAATATCCCGATATTTTTATTGAATACTACCGAGTAAGGAGCTTAATACTGTGGTAACTGAGGGTTTAAGTTTAAGTGCTTATATTGCAATCCCCGTAGTTTTAAGTCTTTTACTTGAGGGAGACAACATAAAAGTATCTGTAATTAAAAATGTTAGTCAAAAACCTGTCGAACAACAAGCGATCGCTCCTAACCCCCAGTTAATCAGCACTAAAACAGCCGGAAAAACATACTACGTCAGTGGCAAAGGGAACGACAAAAATAATGGACTTTCTACTTCATCCCCTTTTAGGACTATTCAAAAGGCAGCAAATCTTACCAAGCCTGGAGACACCGTACTCGTTATGAACGGAGTCTACACAAATGCAAGTCCGAAAGGGGAGGTACTAGCAATTACTCATTCTGGAACTGCAAATGCATGGATTAAGTTTAAAGCATATCCTAGACATTCTCCAAAACTTCAGCACAATGGATGGCATGGAGTTTTGATTAAAAATGGTGCTTCATATATTGAAGTAAACGGGTTTGAGGTGATAGGAAATAATGCCAATGTAACTCTTGATTATGCCATGAGTGAGAAGAGTAATAAATCAAACCAGCTAACAAATGGAAACTGCATTACCGTAGATGGACGAAAAAAAGGCCATTCTCACCATATACGTATTGTTAACAACAGGACACATAGCTGTGGTGGTTCAGGTATTGGAATCCTTGAAGCTGACTATGTGACTATAGATAATAACGTAGTGTTCGATAATGCCTGGTACGGTATCTATGCTAGCAGCGGCATTTCACTACTGGGTAATTGGAACTTTGATAATTACCAGGGATATAAGATGTTTGTAACCAACAACAAGGTCTACAACAATCGACAGTATATTCCTTGGATTAAGACCGGAACTATCACCGACGGTAATGGCATTATTCTTGATACTTTCAGTAAGGAGAAAAACTCAACAAACCCTCCATATAAAGGACGTACTTTAGTTAAAAATAACCTGACATTTCATAACGGTGGTTCAGGCATTCATGCATTTTATAGCGATAATATTGATATTATCAATAACACAGCTTTTTTAAATAATCAGACTCCAGAACTCAAACTAGGACAAATATTTACTCAAGCGTCATCTAACGTGAAAATTTTAAATAATATTCTCTATGCTTTTCCTGGCAAAAATGTTAACAGCAATAGTAAAGGTAAAAACGTTATTTTTGATTACAATATCTACCTGAATACTTCCTCTGCAAATGTTAAAGGGCCTCACGATATTGTTGCCGATGCAGATTTTATCAGGGCACATCCCACTTTGATAAAAATAGCTGGTGATTGGAACTCACAATTATCTAAGCAAAATCGCTCTGCACCAACTTCTATCAATATTAATTCAGCAAGTGTTGTTTGCGAACCAGTGACTTATACTCTCAAAGACAAACTAATAAAGGTGGGATGTTCGCGTTAGGGATTACTAAGAAATAAATTACTAAGTAGAAACACTAAATTAAACTAAAAAAGAGGTTGCCGGGTTTCGACTCCGCGGAAGTTGAATCTCGACTTCTCTACGAGACGCTACGCGAACGCTCGATTACCGCGTAGTCGAAACTCAATCCTCGTCTTCTCAGGGTTCGAGCATTGAGCGTACCCTACCCTTCTCCTAACGGAGACGCTCTTGCTAGCTTGCTTCCACGGAGTGGTACGGGAACGCCAAGGGCGAACGGGATCTTGCTTGGCGTAGCGTCTCCCTTTGGGAGAAGTCGAAATGCGTCTTCTAAATAATTGTGTCTACCTACTTATTGCTTGTGAGGTGGGCGACCAAGACCGCCCAATGTTTAAGGCGGACAAGATGTCCACCCCACAAGAAATAAAGCGAAACTAAATCCTAAGAATTTGGAATTACTCCTCTACTCTACGCTGACGCCGACGGGGCCTTCTTTCTTGTCGATCTTCACGCAAGCGACGGCCGACTTCGCTAAAGAAATCGCGCCGCAGGTAAGGATAATCGCTGACCCACAACTCACGACTGGGAATGTATATATCGGTGAATTCTTCGATGCTGCTTAAATCTGCGCGATTTGACATCACTACCATTTCTGCAATTTGACCGCGAGCGATCGCTTTGTGGCTAGGACGTAGTGGTGCCTCAAATTCAATGGTAAATCCGGTGTCATCACCTACCTCTAAGTTAATCCGTTTTTCTCGGTTTTCTACAATTACTAATTCACCTTTGCTATTGACGGTTTCCTGTTTCCCAATTAACTGGTCTGTAATCCACCAATCCAGGACTCGACCGCGAAAAAAGCCGCTGTATTTGTAACGGCGACATTGTAAATTTCGCATACTTGCTTGAAACACTGGATACCACAGCCAAAATAAAGCGCTAATTACCCCCAGCACAAATATTATGGGGCCAAACTGTAGCCCGAACAAAGCTCTTACAAGTAGAATTACAACTATGGTGACTACAGAAATTAACAGGCGTTGCAAAAAATTTGCAAACTTTCCCCAGTAGTACTTGTACTGAAGACCAGTGGCAATTAAGGGGACAATTTGTTCAAATTTCTGGCGAGTCAGTGGTACTAACATGAGTGCTGAGTAATGGGTAATGAGTTGGAACAAGAATACAGAATTCAGAATTCAGAATTCAGAATTAATTAGTGGGAGATAGTCTGCGGGATCTTGCTAGAGAATCGCTACTAATAGACGGCTAAATTGAAAATTACGAGTGAGTGTTTCACTGTTTATACTCCTACACAGAAGCAAGCTAGATTCACTAGTCGTACTCAGGTACATTCTGAATCCGGAATTCTGTATTCTGAGTTCTGATTAAAGTATTTTTTCTAATCCATATATTAACGACTTTAACGCTAGGACTTTGCGAATGGCTAATAGTACTCCTGGCATATAGCAGGCGCGATCGCTCGTATCATGTCGTAAAGTATAAATCTGTCCCGGTGCGCCAAAAATAACTTCCTGATGAGCAACTAATCCCGGTAAGCGCACGCTATGAATTCTAATACCTTCCTCTGCTTGGCTTCCCCTAGCTCCTGGTAATTTCTCAGTTTCTTGTACTAACGCAGGATTAAAGCTTTTACCTAATTCTCCTAATAACTGCGCCGTTTGAATGGCAGTACCGCTGGGAGCATCAGCTTTTTGGTTGTGATGCAGTTCGATAATTTCTACATGGTCAAAATATTGAGAAGCGGCGACTGCGGCTTGTTGCAGCAGCACCATACCAATGGAAAAGTTAGGAATAATCAAACAACCAGTACTAGCTTTTTCGGCAAAGTCCGCGAGATCTTGAATTTGTTCTGGACTTAATCCAGTGGTACCGACTACAGGACGAATGCCATAGGCGATCGCACTGCGAATATTGTCATAAACTGAGTCGGGATGGGTAAAATCTACCATCACCCCTGGAGGCCCTTGTCTTTCTCCAGCCACATAACCCAACATCGGTTCTAATTGATTGGTAATTGGCACTTCCAAAGGTTCGCTTAAACCCGCCAGTTCTCCAGCATCTTTATCTTGATGTTCTGGACTGCTATCAATTGCACCCACCAAATTCAAATCGGGTGCTTGCGCCACTGCCTTAACTACTTCACGACCCATCTTACCAGCAGCACCGTTGACAATAACCGGGATAGGAGCTTGATTCGTCATACGTTGAAAAATTCTTTTTAAGTCAACAAGGGAATTGTAAAGACTTTTGCGAGTAAAAATACCAATCCCCAGTCCCTAGCTAGTTTTTCATGCATGACCCGGAAAATTTTTTCACTAGCACTGCTATGATAAGTCAATCTTATGAAAGTGTTAAGCTTTTTTTGTCAAGCCTAGTTGACTAATCGTAATAAAATTTGTTAAATTTATTTACATAGGTTAACAAAGCAGCAAAGCAAGCCATCTAGCTAAGGTTGCACGTTGTATATGACCTTTCTAGTTTTGGTTAGCTTAGATGTTAACTAAAAAATAGACTTCGGTATCGGTATATCTCATCGACATTTGGACTTCTCCCATTTACCTCGGCTATCAAGTCGGGGTTTTTTGTTTTCTTGATTAGCTGCTTATTTCTTAAACTGATTCTAGTCATCTTTGAGATGAATTTCGCTATCAGCCATAGGTTTTAACCTCTGGCAAGTCATGGCTTCAGGTGTAAGATTTTAAACATCATCTGTCCGCCTGAGTTCGCCTGAGAATGAATTCTCAGGCTCATAGCTCAAGTCAGCTTAAAGCTGACTATGCTCAAATACCCAAGATTAATAATTGAAGAAATTTAAATTTATTGGTTTAGCTGCGTGAGTCTTGGCTCGTCATCTTCATGATTATGCCGTTCCAAAGACGAAATTGCCGTCCCATTTGAATGATGTGCTTTCTGATTCTGAACATACACAACAGCTTGCTGGAGTTGTTTGCTTCCAAGTGAAAAAACGCTATATCCACGTTGCCAGCCAAACAAATCTCGTGAAGATGACAGATGATTAAGATGATAAGCGCTACTGCCTTTGATATTTTGGACAAAATCAGATATGGAAATTTTAGGTGGAATAGAAGTCACTAAATGAATGTGGTTTTCTATCCCGCCCACAGCATGGATTATGCTACTAAGTTAATTGGCTTTGCCAATTATGTAACCATAAAGTAGGATTTCGCGTTCCGGGGTAATTAGTGGCTGTCGCTCTTTTGTTGCCCAAATAAGATGATAGTAAAGTCGCCACAGAGCCATGCACGTGTTGTTTTTGAATAAATTTCCTGTATTTAGTATTCCCTCGATTATTGAAAATCTTCTAGTCGGCTTGAGCCGAGTTTAACTATTAGCCTTGGAATTTATTCTGAGGCGGATCTTCATCCGAAGCGTACCGCTTGGTGGGAAAATAAAAACGAGAAATGATGCTTGCCTGGTATTGCCTCCAGCCCAAAGGAACCTGTATAAATGTGGAAACGAATTGTATTAATTTTGCTATTGGTGTTGAGCTTCAGCCTGAGTAATTCTGGCGTAGCAGTTGCAGCTGGACTAAAAAGCTTTGTAGACACCAATGATGGCTATCAGTTTTTATATCCTAATGGCTGGCTGCAAGTTAAAGTTGCCAACGGCCCTGATGTGGTTTTTCACGATTTAATTGAGGTATCTGAAAATGTTTCTGTAGTGATTAGCCCAGTTCCAGAAAATAAAACCTTAGCAGAATTGGGAACTCCAACAGAAGTAGGGTATAAATTGGGAAAAGCCGCTCTAGCGCCTCCTGATTCTGGCCGTTCAGCCGAATTAGTCAATGCCGCGCAGCGCGAAGTAGAGGGTAAAACATACTACCTTTTGGAGTATGAAGTTAAACTCCCCAATCAACAGCAACGACACAACATTGCTAGCGTCGCTGTTAGCCGTGGTAAACTTTTTACCTTCAACGCCTCAATTTCTGAAAAACGCTGGCCAAAAGTTAAACAAACAATTGATGAAGTTGTAAATTCTTTTTCTGTCTATTAGTCATTAGTCATTGGGCATACGAAAAGGACAAGGGGAAAGGGTAAGGGGTATGGTTCGACAAGCTCACCAACCGGGGAAAAGGGGAAAGATTAAATTTATTCCTTTTCCCTTTTCCCTTTAACCTTTTCCCCTGCCTCCCCTGCCCCCCCTGCCCCCCCTGCCTCCCCTGCCCCCCTGCTTCTCTATGAGCATTCCACCTTTCGTACTGGCTTCAGCTTCCCCAGCGCGACGGCGCTTGCTGCAAACTGTTGGTATTGAACCGATAGTTCGACCGAGCGACTTTGATGAGTCGCAAATCCAATTGAGCGATCCTGCACAATTGGTTAAAACTCTTGCCCAGTACAAAGCCCAAACCGTAGCCCCACAGTTTGAATCAGGTTTGATTATGGGTTGTGATTCGGTTTTGTCTGTCAATAATCAGATTCATGGCAAACCAGCAGACGCTAGTGAAGCGATCGCCCGTTGGCGGATAATGCAAGATAGCTTTGGTGACTTATACACAGGTCACGCGTTGATTGACCTCAAGCAAAACTGCACTTTAGTCAAGTCTCAAGTTACAAGAGTTTATTTTGCTCCAATGACCGACAAGGCAATTAAAGCTTATGCGGCCACAGGTGAACCTCTCAAGTGTGCTGGTGCCTTTGCCCTCGAAGGTTTTGGTAGTTTGTTCGTCGAAAAAATTGAAGGCTGTCACAGCAATGTAATTGGCCTCAGTTTACCCCTGCTGCGGCAGATGTTAGCAGAATTGGGATACGATGTTACGGATTTTTGGGAATAGTCAATCAATTTTGGATTTGGGATTTTAGAGTTACGGACTTGCGATCTAATTTTAGGTTTGGGATTTTAGAGTTACGGACTTGCGATCTAATTTTAGATTTGGGATTTTAGATTTATTATCGCGTTTGAATTCGCTTGCTCTCAAAGATTTGATACTACTCACACATAACGATTTTGTCTGTGTTTAACTTTGCCAGATGAACCAATGTTTGTTCGCCCAGCTGCACCTGGCTTGCATAGGAAAGGATTAGGAATCGAGGGGGCCTAGCAGCCAGTAGCCTGGAGAATCGGGCGAGTCGTCGAAGTAATAGCCGCGGATGGCTTCGAGCAGGTCGCGGGTGGTGATGAAGCCGTCCGCATCCTGGTCAAGGCGACGGAATGCCTCGCGGGCATCTTGCTCGGATACGTGCATCATAGCCCCAGTCCAGCGGATCTCATCAGTGACGGTGAGCTTGCCATCCCGATCCTGGTCAACGATATCCATAATGGCCGAAAGAAAAGGCATGTACCCCTGGTCAAAGGCTTCACTGGTTTCTAGCAGTCCCAACGCGAACGCTGCTTTGTACTCTGCCTCGCTGATGCGCCCATCGGTGTTTGTGTCGGCGACTTCCAACAAATGCTCCCACAACCCTAAGCAGACCTCAAGTAGGCGTTGTCTGGCAGGAGATTCAGGTTGATGACCGAATTCTTCAGCCAGACGTGCAACTGACATCTCGAAGTCGCTTTGCTCAATAAAGCCGTTGCGATCGTCATCAAAAGTGCGGAAGCGTTTGGAGAGTTTCCGATCCAGGAAATGGTTCATACAGTTTTTCCGATATCACGTATTTGGCTGATATTCAGTATCGCCTCTCCGTGATCTGGAATCCAAGCTAGCCATTCATCTTTGGAAACTGGACATAATAAAAGTGCTTCGTCAAAACTCCAAGGGTTGGGAAGTTCTAAAAGCTTCACCCAACCAGAAACTCTTAACTGCTGGTGTAAATCTTCCAGATTCCGCCTTCTTGCTTGGACAGCAAAATCTGGTCTCTTAGAATCTAGTTTCATATCTTCGTCTTAGCCTTACCAATGGACTAATCTAAAATTATTTCTGTAACTTAGACTACAAAATAAACAATACTTGTGAAAAGCAACTGTCTTATAACTTTACGTTCGCTGATGCAAGTGTTTGCTTAATATTGCAAGCTATGACTGTGAGGCACGGCAAGTTGTAGACTGGCTACTAGGCCGCAATTCCCAACTAGAAATATGTCATTTACTTCTATGCCCTCGCTGCGCGAGCAACAACATCCCCTAATTCGTCAGCTAGCTGATTGTATTGAGGCAGCTTGGCATCAGCATCTGGATCTATCGCCCTACCATTTGCCTGCTGAGTTGGGGTATGTGGAAGGTAGACTGGAAGGGGAAAAACTGACCATTGAAAATCGTTGCTATCAAACTCCCCAGTTCCGGAAAATGCACTTAGAACTGGCAAAAATTGGAAATATGCTCGATATTTTGCATTGCGTCATGTTTCCCCGTCCAGAATACAACCTGCCGATGTTTGGTTGTGATTTAGTGGGGGGTAGAGGTCAAATTAGTGCAGCGATCGCCGACCTTTCTCCCATACATGTAGAACGCACCTTACCAGAATCTTATACTGCTGCGCTCACAGAGTTAACAGTGCTTAACTTTTCCCAACCCCGCGAATTACCTGACTGGGGAAATATTTTTTCAGATTTTTGTATCTTTGTCCGCCCCACTTCCCCGGAAGAAGAAACAATGTTTTTGTCTCGCGTGGGAGAATTTTTAGAAATTCATTGTACCCAAGCGATCGCCTCTAGTCCAGTTTCAGTTGAGCAAGTTACACAAAATCTCGCCGGACAACACAACTACTGCACTAAACAGCAGCAAAACGACAAAACTCGTCGCGTCCTAGAAAAAGCCTTTGGCCCAGCTTGGGCAGAACATTATATGACCACAGTTCTATTCGATCTTCCACAGGAGATTGCCAGATAAAAAATCTCCAAGAGGTAGAGCACAAGGGGACAAGGGGACAAGGGGACAAGGGGACGAGAATAACTCCTAACTCCTCACTCTTAACTCCTAATGCCCCATGCCCTTATTCCCGCATCTGTAGGTTCTGTTACGTTTTCCGGTGACTGATAAATGTAGAATTCATTCAACGAGAGTTTGATGGAGTCCCAAAATAGAAGCAGGGAGATTAGTAAGACCAATTAGCTTTAACTAGGTTACAGATAATCACGCGGAGAGAAGTCTGAGCGGCGGCTTCCGCCGCTCAGAACTTCGGGGGACACAGTGACACGGTGACGCGGAGAATAATGTGTAGCAAAATTTTTGACAATTGGTATCAGGTCTTTGAAACAAATGATTTTTGATCTTGTTTTTCAATGTTGTAAATAACTGTAGCCTCCGCTGATTAAGCATAAGAATTCAGAATTTAGAATTCAGAATTCAGAATCAATAATTTTCCAAGTATTCTGACTTCGATTCTTGAGTTGGAGAATTCTCTTATCAGTAAATAGTTAGTAACATTCACTAATTAGTTAATGTGAATTAGTTTATCTTTGCGGTAGTGAATGTAGCAGTACATTACCGCATCATAGTAGTTTTGAATTTTCAGTAGAGACGCGATTTCTTGCTTCTCTATATCTGAATACCTCACTAATTGATTCTGGATTCGGAATTCGGAATTCGGAATTCTGCATTCTTCTTCAGATAGCCAGCTACAAGAGGGCATCATTTTGCAAAGCTTTAGTGTGAGTGTTGAGTGTCGATCGCGCAATGGATTTTAAGCCATACCCATTGTTTGTCCTAATACCAATTTGAAAAAAGAACGCGACAGATATACACGCTCAAACCCTTGTGATATCTAGTCTTCTTAATGCAAGAATTTTGCGGAAAGTCTGAGCGGAGGTTTCCGACCATCAGAACTTTCCAAGAGGGAATTTTGAATTGGTATAAGCGGCTGGCTATTGATTAAAAACCCTTTTTTACTCGCATCAGCACAATTCAGATAAACGGGCAACATACTATGTCAAGGGTGACCGAGAAGCCAAAGCCAACTGAGCAGACATTTAATCCCGAACAACCTAAGATTTGGTGGGGTATTGCTGTAGCAGTGCCAATAGTAATTGCTGCTGGGGTACTAGGTACAGCCAAAATTGAGCAGCTCAAAAAACTAACTGTATCCGCACCCGTAATGCCATCTACCAATAGCGTTAGTGCTGTGGGGCGTTTGGAACCGCGAGGCGAAGTTATTAAATTGTCTGCACCCTCTTCAGGATTAGCGCCATCCTCACGAATTCAGCAGCTTCTAGTGAAAGAGGGTGAAAAGGTCAGACAAGGGCAAATCGTGGCAATTTTGGACAACCGCGATACTCAAATAGCTGCACTAGAAGAGGCAAAAGCTAAAGTCCAAGAAGCCCGTGCGAATTTGGCGCAAGTCAGAGCCGGATCTCCGCGAGATATTCAAGCTCAAAGATCGGTTATTGGTCGCCTACAAGCGCAGTTGGTTGGTGAAAAGAATGCTCAACAAGCGACAATTACTCGGATTGCAGCTCAGTTAAGTGGAGAAAAACTCGTCCAACAAGCAACCGTGAATCGGCTAGAAGCTGAACTTAGCGGACAAAGAGAGGCTCTTAGGGCAACCTTGGCACGTATCCAAGCCGAACAGCGTAATGCTCAAGTCGATGCTGGACGCTATGAGTTTTTATACAAAGAAGGCGCGATTTCTCAGCAAGAACGCGATCGCAGACGCTTGAGTGCCGTTACAGCTAATCAGCAGGTTGCTGAAAGTCAAGCCACCTTGAGGCAGACATTGGCAACTCTGCGACAGCAACTTGCCGAGGCTAGAGCTACTCAAATACAAAATTTAGCAACATTGCAACAGCAGCTGATTGAAGCCAAAGTCAACCGTGACAAGACTGTAGCAACTTTGCAAAGACAAATTGATGAAGAAAAAGCCAAACTCAGCAGACTTTTAGACGTTAGTCCGACTGATGTCCAAGTAGCCCTAGCGCAAGTTAGTAATGCGATCGCTAATGTTAGAAAAGCCGAAGCAGAACTGAAATTGAGCTACGTTCAAGCGCCAATCGCCGGAGAAATTTTAAAGATTTACACCAAGTCGGGTGAAGCTATCGGTGCAAATGGCATTGCTGAACTTGGACAAACTAATCAAATGTTTGTAGTTGCTGAAGTCCCTGAAGATAGTATTAGCAAAGTGCGCCTCGGTCAAAACGCTAGTATCGCTAGCGATAATGGAGCATTTAGCGAAGAACTAAAAGGAACTGTCACCGAAATTGGCAGAAAAATTGGCAAAAAAGATGTGCTAAATACAGATCCAGCAGCAGATGTGGATGCCAGAGTTATAGAAGTCAAAATTGCTTTGTCTCCAGAAGATAGTCTGAAAGTTTCTGGTTTAACTTATGCAAAAGTTCTTGTGGAAATTAACTCCTCAGCAATCAATCCTTAATAATGAGTAAAAAAATCCCTCTGTCGTGGCTACAACTAACCAGAGAAAGGACTCGCCTAGCTGTGGCTTTGGCCGGAATTGCTTTTGCCGACATTTTAATGTTTATGCAACTCGGATTTCGGGATGCTTTATATTATAGTAACGTTCGATTCCACAGCAGTTTGCAGGGCGATATTGTTTTAATTAATAGTCAATCTAGTGCTGTTTTGGCTATGAGAAGCTTTTCTCAACGGCGATTATATAAAGCTTTAGAGTTACCAACAGTACAATCAGTACACCCTATATATTTAGATTATACAACCTGGAAAAATCCTATAACAGGTCGCCCTCGTAGTATCCTAGTATTTGGCATGAACCCAGAAACTAACCTGCTAAATTTGCCTGGGGTTCAAGAAAATTTAGAAAAACTTAAACTGCCAGATGTAGTTTTATTTGACCGTTCTTCTAGGGTTGAATATGGGCCAATTGCTGCTGATTATGACCAAGGAAAAACTGTCACAGCAGAAGTAAGAAGACGGCGAACGAGAGTAGTAGGGCTATTTACGTTAGGTGCATCATTTGGTGCAGATGGTAACTTAATTACCAGTGATGTTAACTTTCTGCGGATATTCAACACTCGTCAGAAAGGATTAATTGATATTGGGTTGATTAAATTGAAACCTGGAGCAAATGCTAACGCTGTTGCTGAGGATTTAAAGAAATATATACCTAAAGAGATAAATGTTTTAACTAAACAAGAATTTATTGATTTTGAGCGAAATTACTGGGCAAGTAGTACGGCTATCGGATTTATTTTTACATTAGGAACTATCATGGGTTTTATTGTTGGAACTGTAATTGTTTATCAAATACTTTATACAGAAGTTTCAGATCACTTAGCTGAGTACGCCACTCTCAAAGCCATAGGCTATACACATAACTATTTATTGAAAGTCATTCTGCAAGAGGCTTTTCTACTAGCTGTATTAGGATATATGCCCGGAATAATTTTTTCTTTATTTATGTATCAAAGTGCAAGACAAGCAACACTTTTACCAGTATTTATGAGTTTCGATCGCGCCACAACCGTGTTGATTTTGACCATAATCATGTGCTTTGTTTCCGGTGCGATCGCAGTCCGAAAATTACGCTCTGCCGATCCAGCAGATATATTTTGAAGAAGAATGCAGAATTCAGAATTCAGAATTAATTGAAATGCCAGTGTTTTAAAAACAGTTCCATGTCGTAAATGCTAAATTATAACTAATAAATTTATGAAGAGAGAAGAACCTGTAATTTCCATTAAAAATCTGAATCATTACTATGGCAAAGGCGCACTGAAGAAACAGATTTTATTTGACATTAACCTAGATATTTATGCTGGTGAAATTGTCATTATGACCGGGCCATCAGGTTCAGGTAAAACTACATTACTGAGTTTGATTGGCGGTTTGCGGTCTGTACAAGAGGGAAGTTTAAAATTTTTAGGTGAAGAAGTGTTTGGTGTCAGTCAAAACAAACTGGTGCAAATGCGGCGTAACATTGGTTATATTTTCCAAGCTCACAATTTGCTGGGGTTCTTGACTGCCAAACAAAACGTACAAATGGCAGTAGAATTAAACGATCGCGTTTCTCAAGCAGAAGCGATCGCTAAATCAGAAATGATGCTGCGGGCTGTTGGTTTAGAAGAAAGAATTAATTATTACCCAGATAATCTTTCTGGGGGACAAAAACAAAGAATTGCGATCGCCCGCGCCCTAGTTAATCGTCCTCCTCTAGTGCTAGCAGACGAACCAACAGCAGCATTAGACAAACAATCAGGACGCGATGTCGTAGAAATAATGCAGAGTCTAGCTAAAAATCAAGGTACTACTATCTTGTTAGTCACGCACGACAACCGTATTTTAGACATCGCCGATCGCATCGTAGAAATGGAAGATGGCCTGTTAACTCGTAATTCTTCAAATACAGTTATTCAGTCATAATTTTGATGTCGCTAGTCATTTGCAAATAACAAATGACTAGCGACAAATGACAAATGACAAACATAATTATTGTTTAGCCAAGCCTTATCTTTTCGTTCCAGGTTGGTTTGGTGGAGTTGGGGCGACTGGTTGGCGACTAGTGCGAAACGTCACATTCACGCCTTCATTTGATTGCTCCAACACCAGTAAAGGTGTAGGCTTAGCCTTTTGATCCCAATGCATAGTAGCAATCCGACCTTGAATAGTTGGTTGCCAACTATCTTCATCGTCCATAGGACTTAAATAAGTTTCTATACAATCAATAATTTGACTAATAGTTGCGGAAGTTGCTTGCGTCGGTAACTTCATTAACCGGACTTGAATCCGAAATAGTACGCGTTTAGCAGAGTTTGGTGGATTACCAGTTTCATACTCTACATCAAAAGTTTCATCCACCTGCCGACCGGCACTGTTAGCAATTCCCACCGATCCTTGTTGGGCTTGATTTGGGCGCAGCGCTTGAGAAATTTTATCTTTGACCTTAATCTTTACTTGATTAAGAATCGCAAAGTGAAACACCTCCTCTGACATCCGCATTCGTAGATAATCTAGGTTGAAATCCCGTGAATTTACCAAATCGGGATTAGTTTCCATTTTGCGAATCGTTTCCAAGGCTAGCTTAAATTTTTTTTCTAATTCTCGTGCCCGGAATTGTTCAAACTTAATTTTTTTCTCCAGTTTACTCATCTGGAGTTTACTATACACAATCAAAGCAATCACCACTAAAGCCAGTCCTCCAGAGGTTAGCACCAAGAATGGTGGTGTTTGAGGATTACTTGCTGGCACTTCCTGGGATGCCTTTTTAGTTTTTGTCCCGGGGGATTGGGCAAGAAACATCGAAGTAGGCATGGTTGGAAAACTGAAAAACTTGACTCCTAATGTTTAGGGTTCCCAAATTTTTCAAGCCATCTTGCTGTATGATTATTATTTTTTACAAGGTACTGGGGACTGGTGACTAGGGACTGGGGACTGGGGATTAGGAGTGCTGAGTTAGAAGTTATTTTATTATTCTTCCCCTGCTTCCCTTGTCTCCCGAATCCCTAGTCCCCAATAGCCAGTACCCAATCCCCAATCTCTTATGCCAAAACATTTGAGCCTTAACGCTTTGAGTAATATTCGTCTCATCGCCACAGATATGGATGGCACCCTGACTAAACGAGGAAAATTTACTCCTGCACTGCTGCAAGCTTTAGAGGATTTAGCAACAGCTAACATTAAGGTACTGATTGTCACAGGACGTTCTGCTGGGTGGGTGAGTGGATTGAGTAGTTTGATGCCTGTGGCAGGCGCTATGGCAGAAAATGGCGGTTTGTACTTTCCACCCGGAAACCAGAAACCAGTAGTTTTAACACCCATTCCCGATTTAGCTCAGCATCGCCAGCAGTTGGGTACAACTTTTGAAAAGTTACAAACTCAATTTCCCCAAATCCAGGAATCTGTTGATAATCGCTTTCGCGTCACCGATTGGACTTTTGATGTAGCTGGCTTGAGTCAAGATGAACTACAAATTTTAGATCGTCTCTGTCAACAAATGGGTTGGGGATTTACTTACAGTAACGTTCAGTGCCACATTAAACCCCAAGGGCAAGATAAAGCTGTGGGATTGTTACAGGTATTGCGCGAATACTTCCCCGATTATTCACCAGAAGAAATTGTCACTGTAGGCGATAGTCCCAATGATGAAAGTTTATTCGATCGCCGTTATTTTCCTGTTTCTGTAGGTGTGGCAAATGTGCTGGAATATGCAGATAAATTACAACATCAGCCTGTTTATATTACCAATGCTGCTGAAGGTGATGGATTTTGTGAGTTATCTAGTTACATTTTGCAAAGCTTCTAAATCCCCAATTAGGAACAATCGGAACTTGCTCTAAAATAATCTTGTAGCACTGATTTTATAACTATGACAGCTACTCTACCTGTTAGTGTCGAATCAGAAATCTTTTACCCCAGTGCTGATGGTCAACCAGTGGCAGAAACCTACGACCACCTTTATGCTTTATTAACTACTTTAGAAGTACTCAAACAGTATTTAGCAGACCGTCAGGCAACAGTATTAGCAAATCAATTTCTTTACTATGCACAAGGCTTTCCCAAATTACGGGTAGCCCCAGATGTGATGGTAATTTTTGATGTTGCACCCGGCGGTCGCGACAACTATAAAATTTGGGAAGAGGGTCAAGTACCAACAGTGATTTTTGAAATGACATCTTTTAGTACTAAAGGACAGGATGAGATCTTCAAAAAGACCCTCTATGAGCAGCTAGGCGTTAAAGAATACTGGTTATTCGACCCAAAAAGTGAGTGGGTAGAACAACAGTTACGCGGCTATCGGCTGCGGGGAGAAATCTACGAACCCATAGAGGATGGACGCAGTGAACCGCTACAACTGCGTTTAGCTATAGAAGGAAAGATAATTGCCTTTTATCGAGAGGATACAGGCGAAAAATTGCTCATTGGCGATGAATTGATAGAAGCTTTACGCCAAGAAGTTTTAGCAAGACAGCAAGCAGAGGAACGCGCAGAACAGGAACGCCAACGTGCAGAAGAAGCGCAATTAGAAATAGAACGATTAAAGGCAAAATTGCGTTCGCTCAACATAGACCCCGATACTATTAAGTAAATTTTTTGTACTTTTAATTACGAATTACGAATTACGAATTATTATCAAGTCAAATTTATTACTTTAAGTATCTTACAATAGATAGATGTCTAACGGGTTTCAATCTATCACCCAGAGAGGCTAAGAAGCTAATAGATACTTCAAAAAAACAGTTTAGCGTTTGATTTCCAACTTCGACCAGAAAGTGCAAAACCAAATACTAGGACTCCTATTTGATTTTTGAAAAAACTTGCCCTCAATTCAAAAAGGTTGATTTCCTACTCCCTATCTAGACAAATAAATTCAAAAATCAAAGCGGATTACTATATAGAGTCAATAATTTACCTTTAAAGATTGAGGTATAAAATCATGCAAGAAATTGAGAGATTCTTTAGTAACTTATTCAGTAGCATACTCAACCGCTTTAAATATTCTGCAATGGACGCCACCGAACGAAAAATCAAAGAAACCGTCGATCGGCAGGTTGAACAACATCGGCAAAGATCCAAGCCTCAGGATGGAGAAGATCGACAGTAGAAATATCTTTTGCTAGGGAATTCAGGTATCATAACGGCGTGGCGATCGCCTTTGAAAAAGCTCACAATAGCAATATTTTCATTACTAAAAGCATAGCGCTTCCCAATTATTGAGCGGGCAGCGCTATTTTCTGATTCTCACTCTTTGAGGGGTATTATATTCAGTAATATTTATATTGCTGGTAGAAAAAAAAATCAGATACAAACTAAAGTAGATAAAACAATACCACAAAACACCCTTATAGTTACTAGTGCTAATTTATGGAAACACTGCTAAACGACCGCTATCGAGTTATTCGGACTTTAGGAAGCGGTGGGTTTGGTGAGACTTTCTTAGCGGAAGATAGCCAAATGCCTTCCAACCGCCGTTGTGTAATTAAACAGCTAAGACCAATTCAAAACAACCCGCAGATTTATCAGTTAGTACAAGAAAGATTTCAGCGGGAAGCGGCAATTTTAGAAGATTTAGGCGGTACAAGTAACCAAATTCCCACCTTGTATGCTTATTTTCAGTCAAATGGACAATTTTACTTGGTTCAAGAGTGGATAGAAGGTGATACCTTAACAGCTAAAGTCCAAGAACAAGGCTTATTAAGTGAAAGCGCCGTCAGAGAAATATTAATAAATTTATTACCAGTACTAGAACAAGTACACAATCAGCGGATTGTCCATCGAGATATCAAGCCAGATAACATCATTTTGCGCCATCGAGACCATAAAGCGGTGCTAATTGATTTCGGCGCTGTCCGCGAATCGATGGGAACAGTGGTGAATTCCCAAGGATTACCTACGAGTTCGATTGTCATTGGTACGCCGGGATATATGCCAAGCGAACAAGCCGCAGGTAGACCAGTTTATTCAAGCGATTTATACAGTTTGGGAATGACAGCAATTTATCTTCTCACTGGAAAACAACCACAAGAATTAGAGACAGATTCGCGTACTGGAGAAATTGTTTGGCACAGACATGCTTTGAGTATTAGTCCTACATTAGCAGGGGTAATAGATCGAGCGATCGCCTACCATCCACGCGATCGCTTTGCCACAGCCAGAGAAATGCTAGACGCCTTACAATTTGGGCAAGTAGCACCAACAGTACCTTATAATCAACCTCCAGTAGCACCAACAGTACCTTATAATCAACCGCCAGTAGCGCCAACAGTACCTTATAATCAACCACCACTAGTCAACGCACAACCTCCTGCAACACTACAAAATACAGTTGCTGTCAGTCCAGGTTCTAGCAGTCAACCTACCCATCAAAATACTGGAAACAAGAGTGGACAAAAAGGAATCCTTCTCGGTTTTTTAATTGCCGGTGGTTTAATTGGTAGTTCTATTGTTATTGGTTTTGCTCTTAATAAATCAAATCAACCAATAGCAGATACGCCTTCATCAACTGAACTTTCAACAAATAGTAATGACAAAAATGTCCCCCCATCGGTAAGTTCTCCACAGCCTGTTGATACTCCAGTTGCACAACAAACTACACCATCTGTTCAAGAACCCGTTGATTCTCCAGTTGCACAACAAACTACACCATCTGTTCAAGAACCTGTAGATTCTCCAGTTGCACAACAAACTACGCCTCCTATTCAACAGCAGCCTAGTTCGACACAACAGCAAATTAATCGTCCCTCACCAGAAGAAGCAGTAGAAGGCTATTACCAAACTATTAATAATGGCGAATATCAACAGGCGTGGGATTTGTTATCTCCTAGCTATCAAAATAATCAACGTCTTCACCCCAAAGGTTATCTTTCTTATATTGATTGGTGGGGAGGACAAGTAGAAAACGTAGATGTTGAACAAGTGAGTTTAATAGAAAATAATTCAGAAACAGCTACGGTTAATGCTCAATTGAGATACTTACTTAAAAATGGCAAACAATCATCTAGTTCTGTGCGTTTCTTTCTTTTATGGGATGAGGGAAATAATAAATGGATTATAACTGGTGCTAAATAACCAGAGACGCGATAAATCGCCGTCTCTACAATAATCATTCCTGATTGTTTGTTCAAAAAATATCTTTTCGCTTTTGCAAATAAAATGTCATAGTTAAATAAATAAATGCGTGGAGACATAAAATACTCCAATTCAAACTCAAATTAGACCATGTTGCTTCATAAACAGGTGTTGGTTCAAATGGTTGGGGAAGTGTACTACCGTCAGGTAGTTTAATCGGTTCGGGAACCAACTGATTGAGATTAACCAAAGTACCGTAAGCACCCACTGACCAACGACTCAGCATTAACCAAGAAACTTTACTCGCAATACCTTCCATTTTGAACAAAACGCCAGAAAAGATAAATTGAGGAAGCAACAACAAGGGTAAAGCACTATTAGCTTGACTAGTATTTTTGACAAATGCCGAAACAAATAAACCCAGACTAAAACTAGTTACAAGTGTCAAAAATGTAGTAATAATTAATCCCGATTGCCAAGAAATTAATTCTGGTTGTGGGGATTTAAAAAAGAGGAAAATCACCGCTGTCATTAACAGAGTTTGCAATCCTGCTAAAACTGAAAGAATAGCGACTTTAGAAGCAAGATAAGCAAATAAACCCAAATTGACCAGCCGTTCTCGCAGGTAAATCGCTGACTCTTTCACAATTTCTTGTAATGAGCTAGAAAGTCCTACCCATAACGCAGCACAAGTAAATACAAATAAGACACGCAAAGCTAAAGGCGCAAGAGTCGGATCTGGTTGTTCTCCTAACACTAAAGGGTCTTGATTCCCGATAGCAAATGTCATTAAACTAATACTAATGGGTGCTGTTAAAAGTGCTAAAGCAAGATTCACGCGATCGCGCTTTTGAATTTGAAAGTAACGTTTGGCTAAAATCTTAAACTGTTCCCAAAAAGAAATGCCATGACTGTGATTATTGACAATATTTGACTCTCGTAATTGAGTGCCAGAATTGAGACGATTATCGATATAGCGTCGATAATCATCCGATCGCCGAAACTTGTTAGCTTGGTCGATGATGTTTTCTGGTTTTTCTAGCTGATTATAAATGTCAGCAAAATCATCTCTAACGCCGAAAAACTGTAAACATTCATTAGCAGGGCCAAAATAACATAGCTTTCCTCCTCGACCGAGAAAAACAACGCGATCGCACAATTTAATATTCGTCGTTGCATGAGTCACCAAAATAACCGTCCGTCCCTGATCGGCTAATTTGCGTAACAGCTGCATCATCTTTTTATCCAATCCCGGATCGAGTCCAGAAGTTGGTTCATCTAAGAAAAATAACTTTGGATCGGCTAGTAATTCCACCCCAATACTTACCCGCTTCCGCTGTCCTCCACTCAGTTCAGACACCTTAGCATCCCGACGATGGGACATTTCTACATCTTGTAAAGTCTTTTCCACCACCTGAGTCACATCAATATCCGGCGGTAGTCGCAACTTGGCTGCGTAGGTGAGAACTTCAGACACGGTGAGTTCTTGGTGAATAATATCGTCTTGGGGTACATAACCAATGTGCGTGCGGTACATGTTGAAATTGTTCCGCAAATTTTCCCCATTTAAATAGACTACACCTTGGGTTGTTTGCTCAACTCCTAATAACGTCCGCATCAAAGTTGACTTACCAGCACCACTTCCTCCCACCAAAGCGACAAATTGTCCGGGTTCAATGGGTATCGAAATATCATCCAATCGCCGCTTGTCTCGATCTTGGATTACTAGATTGCAAGCATCCAAGCGAATTTTATTTCCGCGATCGAGCATTTGTAACTCATCGCCACGCAGCACCAGTGTAAATGGCCCGATGCGAATTGTTGCTCCTGCTGACAATACAGCAGTACCATTGACTTTTTGCCCATTAACAAAAACACCATTAGTACTGTAGTCGCGCAAAATATAACGCCCTTGAGCGTCAGTATCAATTGTGGCGTGGCGGCGAGAAACAGTAGGCGCTTCTAGAGGTAAAGTAGCGTTGACATCGCGGCCTAGTAAAACTGACCGATTTTTCAGAGAAATCCTTTGTAATTGCTGTGTATTGTTAGCTGAAGGTTGGGTCGGATTATAGTATGTGAGTATTACCTGGTCTTGAGAGTTCTCACCTATGCGGATTTCTGTGCCGTTTTTGAGACTATAGCCATCTGGAGTTATGCGGTTCTGATTGATATAAAGCCCATTGGTGCTGGGTTTGACACCATCTCCGTCATAAATCCGATAGTCTTCACCATCTTTGCGTAACAGAGCTTGATATCTGCCTACAAGTTGCCAATCTATAGGGACAACTAGATCGGCAAAAGCGCGATCGCGCCCCAATATATGTTGTTGCTCCTTAAGTTCAAAATATAAGATTATCCCTTTATTTTCTAGTTTTAAATAAGAATTTACATTTGTACTATTTATGCCTGCACTCATAAACTTAAGTTGGTTTCAAAATGTTTAATTATGGATTATTAAGAGCAGGCGTACTCGCGGTACAGCACCCGCTACGAATGAAAGACCTTTTCGTCCCCTACACCCATGTTTCTTAAGAGCAGTTTACAGACGCGCTCACTGATGGAACAAAAAAATAAAATCTTCTTCCTTCTGCCTTCTACCTCCTGCCTTCTGCCTTGTTTATTAAAAGAATCTTGTCATGAGATATAGCAGGTTGAACCCAAAATAAGGAAAATATCTAAGGTACATTGAGAAAGGGCGCACGCTTGTAAATTTTCATGACAACAACGCTGCTAAACAATCGCTATCAAGTTATCCAGGTCATCGGTGCTGGTGGGTTTGGCGAAACCTTCCTCGCAGAAGACACCCACATGCCTTCTCGGCGTAGCTGCGTAATTAAGCAACTCAAACCGATAACTAATAATGACCCGCAAACCTACCAAATAATCCAAGAACGGTTTAAGAGAGAAGCAGCAACCTTAGAGTATTTGGGTGAAAGTTGTAACCAAATTCCCAAACTCTACGCTTATTTTTCGGAGAATGGGCAATTTTACCTCGTCCAAGAATGGATTCACGGCCAAACTCTGACAAAAATTATTGAAGCCAAAGGATTTGAGAGTGAAACTGCTGTTCGGGAGATCCTCTTGAGTCTGCTGCCAGTTTTGGATTATGTCCACAGCAAAGGCATCATTCACCGGGATATCAAACCTGAGAACATAATTATCCGTTCTGTTGATGGCAAGCCAGTTTTAATTGATTTTGGTGCAGTTAAAGAAACAATACGTTCTGTGGTGACTTCCCCAGGACACCCCACGCGATCGCTTGTCATTGGTACCCCTGGATATATGCCCAGCGAACAAGCCGTTGGGCGTCCAGTTTACGCCACAGATATCTACAGCTTGGGCTTAACAGCAATTTATCTGTTGACTGGCAAACACCCGCAAGAACTACTAACTGATTTGCAAACTGGCGAAATCCTTTGGCAGCAGCATACGCCTCATGTCTCTGCCCAATTGGCTGCTGTACTCAATCAGGCAATAAAACCTCATGCAGGCGATCGCTTCAGTACTGCTAGTAAAATGCTATATGCATTGCAGTCTGCTAGTTATATTTCGCCACAGCCACCTACAACTGCTAACACAATCAGCTTATCCCCCCCTGCGAAATCAAATCGACAAACAGAAGCGATATCTTCTCCCCAAAAAACTCCAATAATTAATGGATCTTCTAAGCCTAGAAACTGGCAAAAACCTGCTGTGATTCTTGGTAGTTTGCTGGTAGGCGGCTTAATTGGTGCAGTTGCAATTTCTGGCATGACTCGCCAGCAACAACTACAGACAACCACTGCCACAAGTCCTACTCCATCACCAGAATCTCAACCCACTCCTAAATTTACCAATCCACCAGTTTCTTCTGAGCCTTCTCCAGCCCCAGTTTTACCCACCTCACCACCACAGCCAGAAGTAACTCCTGAATCCATACCAACTTTTAATCCCCCAGTTGCATCTAGGCCAGAGCCAGAAAACGAGCCTGTAATTTTAGAGACTCCAACAGCAGTAGCAACATCAACACCACAGCCAGAACCAGAAAATCAGGTTCCGGTTTCCACACCAGAAGTGCGTTCCACACCACAAAAAAAGCCGCGAAGTAAATTAGCCGCAACTGCCAGCAAGCAAGACGTTCCCGCATTTCCCACAGGTACATCCAGAAATGTTGTAGAAGCTACCCTCGGCAAACCAAGGAAAGATTTAAGAGGCGCGTGGGGTAATACCCGCGCTGTTGTTTACAAACTTGTGCCAAACAAAATAGACCTTGGCTACTTATTCGATCGCAATTCTCAAGCACTGCGCCAAACCGAGGTATCTTTTGCCGATTCCGTAGAACCACAGCTAATGGAGTCTACTCTAAATCGACTTTTGAACGGCCAAGCCAGTGAAGAGATTAAGCAGGGGCTTAAACAGGTACAGCAGGGCCAGTCTGATAATTTTAGTTTCAGAAATGGCTCAGTTAAGGGCCAGATTATTCGCCAAGAATGTAATTTTATTTACATTAGTATTTGGGATGAAGATTTACATGATTTTGTAAATCCATCTACAGGTAAAAAATGTTAATTCTCAATTAAATTTTTGTATCCTATAAGACAGATACAATATTCAACATCAGAGTGAAAAACCCAGTTTTTTGAGCAAAAATTAACACAATTTCGGTCGTCTTAAACACAAAAGGTAGGTTTTTAAGATTAGTAAATTTGTGTTCTCAATTTTGGGAATAAACTCATAAAACTCTGTCTTTACCATGCCCAATGCCCACTCTCAATTCTGAGTCATCATAAAGTTATAAATACCATTATTAAGTTTTTAATAATACTTGTCTCAGCTTCCACATTCATGTCGTAAAGTGCAATCGAAATTGTGTAATCTGAAAACAGCTAAGCTAATGATTCTATTGAGGTCTGATGACTCCTACAATTATGCGTCAGCTTTGGTCTGTGGTTGAAACCGCCCAAGCTAAGATCCTCTTACAACTTGATGATGCTAGCTTGGTGCAGTGGTTGGTCAAACAAACAGCAACGCAAATTTTGTTAAATTCCAACGAAACTGATTTTCTCAGCCACTACATTCAATCTCGGCTAGCACTCATACGCGATCTTGCTCACGAACGTCAGTAAATTTAGAATTCTGAATTCTGAATTCTCAATTCTTCTCACGATCGACTTGTTTGGGGAAAATAACCTTCCACTAAGCAGTCTGAGCCTATTACACGCCAACGAACGCGTTCTAAAGACAGTGCCTGAGTCATAGTAGTAAAACCTAAATCGCCGACAGGTGTAGGAGCAATGCTACCTCCAATGATTTTTGGGGCAATAAACGCTAAGACTTTTTGCACTGCTCCCTGAGCGATCGCACTAGCAGCTAAAGTACTACCACACTCCCACAATACACTACAAAAACCCCGTTCATATAAATATGCCATTGCTCCATCTGGTGTAAGTGATGTCAGTTCCACTACCTCCACCCCAAGTTTCCGCAACACCTCTTGAAAATCAGGGTTAGCACCCTCCTGTGTCAACACCAAAGTTGGAGCATCCGCAGTTTGCCACAGGTGGGCATTTTCCGGTAAGTTAAGACGGCGACTCATTACCACCCGCAGAGGATTATGTGCCCCTACCTGATGGCTAGTTAAATAAGGATTATCCAGTCGTACTGTATTACCGCCGACAATGACAGCATCACAAGCCGCCCGCAACTGATGTACCTCAGTGCGGGAATCTTGGCTTGTTACCCAAGCACTGTGACCAGAGGTAGTAGCGATTTTGCCATCTAAAGTCATGGCATATTTTAAAATACCCAAAGGTCGTTTGTAGAGAATGCGATGAACAAAACCTTCATTTAGCTGACGACAAGCCTCTTCTTCTACTCCTACCAACACCTCAATCCCCGCCGCACGTAAGCGAGCAATACCTCCTCCAGCCACCAGTGGATTAGGATCGACCATACCCACTACCACCTTTGCCACCCCTGCTTTAACCAAGGCTTCCGAACAAGGGGGAGTGCGTCCGTAGTGATTGCAAGGTTCGAGGCTGACGTAGATTGTTGCCCCTTGGGCCCGAACTCCTGCTGCTTTCAAGGCAAACACTTCTGCATGAGGCTCACCTGCACGAGGATGAAATCCTTCCCCGACAATCTCGCCATCCTTGACAATCACCGCTCCCACTAGTGGGTTTGGTGAAGTCCGCCCTAAGGCGCGGCGAGCAAGTTCCAAACACCGCAGCATCATCCGAGAGTCAAAGTCAGTTCCTACTTTTTCTTTCGGCGGTGAACCCGAATCAGTATTAGGCCGCATTAGAAATGTATTTTCTTGAGGGTAATTCGGTAGGGATGCATCCGCTTGAGCGACCACTGGGAAATTATCCATAATTTTAGGCAACACTGTAAGTATTCTGCACACATGGGCGCAGCCTCTTGGCAAGAGAATCGCGCTTTGCTCCTGATAATTAAACAGAGTGATATCCAGGCGCTATTATTTAGCTGTTTTAACTTGCATCAGCCTGTAATATTTACATTTCACTCTAGCTTGAATCTATAACAATTCTCATTTCGATGAGGTACATAAGTATTGTGCCGCTACAACGATTTGTACTATTTTCTCAGCACTGGGCAATAACTTTAGAACTTCAGGGTTACCCAAATCACAAGTTCGGTGACTCAGGACTCAGTTTGGGATAGAGTATTGTGTGTGCCAACTTCGATCGCCACCTGATGGAGACTGCAATGAGTAAGGCTGTAATCACCATAACTGATGCCGATTTTGAAACCGAAGTGTTAAAAGCCGAGCAGCCTGTATTAGTTTACTTTTGGGCTTCCTGGTGCGGCCCTTGTCAATTGATGTCGCCCATGATTAACTCAGCTGCCAGTGCTTATAGCGATCGCCTCAAAGTCGTTAAAATGGAAATTGACCCCAACCCACTTACGGTTAAACAGTACCAAGTGGAAGGAGTCCCCGCCCTCAGGCTAATTCAAGGAGAAAAACTACTAGAATCCACTGAGGGAGTCATCGGCAAAGATAAATTACTCAGCCTTTTAGCCAAGCATTTAGATACTAATTAGTCAATAGTCATTGGTCATTTGTCATTGGACAAATGACAAAACGCAAAGTTTGTTATCGGATTTCCTGTGATAGAGTAGCGATTCGCTGTGTGCGCGAACGTCTGGCTTTGCTATACCGTATTCCTACGGAGAAGCAAGCCAGCAAAAGCCTCTCCATACATAGAAGGACATAGAACTTCGTAACTAATGACTAGTGACTAATGACTAACGACTAATGACTAATGACTAATGACTAATGATTAACATACAGTTTGCAAAACGTTTACAACCCCTACAATCTAATGTATTTGCTGATATGGATAGAGCCAAAGCACTTGCCTTGGCTGCTGGACAACAGCTAATTGATTTGTCTTTGGGGTCTTCTGATTTACCAGCCGAGGCACATGTTATTGAGGCGATCGCCCAATCTCTTCACGATCGCACTACCCACGGCTATCTATTATTTAATGGCACCCAAGGCTTTCGCGAAGCCGCAGCCAACTGGTACGAAAAAAAATTTGGCATCAAAGTCGATCCGCAAACTGAGGTGCTACCCCTGATTGGTTCTCAAGAAGGTACCGCTCATTTACCCTTAGCATTACTCAACCCTGGAGATTTTGCCCTGTTGCTCGATCCTGGTTACCCGTCCCATGCTGGAGGAGTCTACCTCGCAAGCGGGCAAATTTACCCAATGCCATTAAGGGAAGAAAACGGTTTTTTACCAGTGTTTGCTGATATTCCCGCCCCAGTCTTGGCTCAGTCGCGGATGATGGTGTTAAGTTATCCCCACAATCCCACAGCTGCGATCGCTCCTTTATCTTTCTTCCAAGAAGCCGTTGCCTTCTGTCAGCAACACAATCTCGCCTTAGTTCACGATTTTCCCTACGTGGATTTGGTATTTGAAGCGACTGGGGACTGCGGAGTAGGGACCGGGAAAGAGTTTTCCCAATACCCAGTACCCAATACCCAATCCCCAGTCCCTTCTATCTTGCAAGCCGATCCAGACAAAAGCATTTCAATTGAATTTTTTACCCTTTCCAAGTCCTACAACATGGGCGGCTTCCGCATTGGTTATGCCATCGGCAATGCCCAGTTAATTAATGCTTTACGCCAAGTAAAAGCCGCTGTTGATTTTAACCAGTATCGCGGAATTTTAAATGGGGCGATCGCTGCTTTGACTGGCCCTCAAATTGGGGTAAAAACTGCCGTTGCTACCTTCCAGCAGCGCCGTGATGCTTTCATTGCTGCTTTACACCGCATTGGCTGGAATGTTCCCACTCCCCAAGCCACAATGTATATCTGGGCAAAGTTGCCTTCATTTTGGAGTCAAAACTCCATAGAATTTTGCACTCAGCTAGTGAAGCAAACTGGTGTAGCTGCTTCCCCAGGTGCGGGTTTTGGTAAATCCGGCGAAGGGTATGTCCGCTTTGCTTTGGTGCACGAGCCATCTTTGTTGGAAACAGCTGTAGAAAGAATGGCTAAGTTTCTAAATTCAAACTGAATGCCAAGCATTTTTTGGATGGGGTAGCACAGCTAGCTGTGCTATCCCACTTTTACGTATATATACTAGAAATAAAACTTATTTTATATGTATATTAAATAGCTTAGCGTTTTAACGTTATTAAGTAATGATACATATAAATCTCGAAAAATATTCGTCATCATTTTATTGATAATCAACACGAACTTTACCCAATAAAGTCTCCCGGTTTCTTAAACTGGGTTTGTACGTTCAGCTACCAGAAACGGCTAACAATACAAATTGTATTTTTAAGCAGCAGTATTGCCACAAAGCCTGTAGCCAAGACAGTCCAAGCCTAGAAACAGCAGTAGTTTAAACCTTAACTTCCAAACTGACGGAGACTTAAAAAAAATGAAGATGACTTTTCAGAAACTTGTGATTGGTGCATCAATGGCTATTAGTGTGAGCGTTGCAACTGCACCAGCACACGCTACATCTTTTAGTTTCAACAACGCGAATGAAATTAAAACATATACTGGTGGATCGAATGGTAGCTTTATCGCAAATAATACTGTAGCTGCCTCCCAAGCCTTGAGTGATGGTAATGCTTCCTCTAACGTCGAACTTTGGTATAAGGATGAAAATCCCACTTCTAACGTTGGTTTCACTGCTACACAAGGAAACTACAGTGCTACCGTTACCAGTGTTACTGCTAATGACTGGAATAATTTTAGTTCTCAATGGCTGGGTGATTTGTTCAGTACTTATACTCCATTCCAGGCAGTGTGGAACGGGTTTTCAACAAATACCAAATCAGCAATAGCGAGTTCCCTTCCTTCATTCGGAATGGGAGATCCTAACATTGGTAGCTTCCAATTTGGTCAAAATGGCGGTGTGGAACTGACATTGGTTGGTCACTTGGATGTCAAAACTAAACTCTCAGAGACACTTTCTACTAAGCTTAGTGCTTTGTATACTCCAATCAAATCACTATTTGGTAATAAAGATATAAATGTACTAAAGGTTTCAGACGTTGACGCTGTGCTCTCACCGCTTCAAGCGCTTCCTACTGCTCTAAAGCAAGCCCAACAAAGCAAAATAGATGCACTGACATCATTGAAAGACCTGCTCAACTTCCAAGCGACATTAAAGGGCTACTCAGGTTCAATAGGAGCTAGTGAAATTGCTAAGGTAGTTACTGGTGGTAAAACTTACTACGCCTATAGTTTTAACTCCATTGCATCTGGAATTACAGCCTCCGATGATGGTGTATCATACAGTGCATATTACACCTGGAAGACGCCAGGATATATCGCTCCCCCTCCTCCTGCAAGCTCAGTCCCAGAACCATCAGTAATACTTGGTTTGCTGGGTGTTGCTGGTATCTTTACTACCCGACGCCAACTAAAAAAAGCATCTATTTGAGACACTGGATGTAAATCTATAAAATGATTAGGGGGCTATTAGCTCCCTTTTTTTTGAATATTTCTTCCCAAACTAAGTAGGTAAACATAATTAAATGTGAAATACAAAAGTTTAAAACCTTGAGAGCAACTGGCTTTTACCTTCTGCCTTGTGTTGACCCTCGCGGACTCGCTCTAAGCGTACCCCTGCAATACGAGCAAGCTACGCGTAGCGTCTCGTAGAAAAGCCATGCCGTATCCTTAGGGGGAAGCAAGCTACGCCTTAGCGTCTTTGAAGGAGAAGGTTTTACGCTGCGCTATCGTGCCTTTTACTTATCGTAATGATGTATTCTCTTTATTATTTTCCATAATATATAAATCAAAAATGCTTTATTAAGGTATTTACTCTAGTAGCAAATTATTTAATACAATTAATAATAAAAGCTTTGTGAAGAAAAGCTTAATTTTTTATTAATTATTCATTTTTGTATAATATGATTTAATTATACCAGTATAACTAAAAATGGTATATTATAATTTTTGGCTGCATAAGATAACTCAAGGTTTCTAGTCATCTCACAATTCATCTGGCGATATTTGGCTTGTAACTTAAAATGATGATAAATGGCAATGACAGCACAATTACTGAATATAAATCATGAATTGCGTTCAAATCAAGCTAGACGAATTTTGTTAGTCGAAGACCACTATCTTAATAGAATGTTACTTAGTGACTACCTAAGTTATTGTGGTTACCATGTGCAGAGTTTATCAGAAGGTTCTACTTTTTTTTCAACTATCGAAAAATTTCAGCCAGATTTAATGTTACTCGACTTGAAATTGCCAGATGTTGATGGTTACTCACTCTTAAAACAAGTCCAGCAAAAACCCGATTTAGCAAAAATACCTATTATTGTGGTTTCAGCATTTGCTTTTAAAGCAGATCAAGAACTAGCTCTAAGTTTGGGTGCACGTCACTATTTTGTGAAACCTTTAAAACTCAAGGATCTAATCGTGACAATTGAAAAAGAGTTTAATTGTCATCATAGATGAATTTTTTCCCATATTATTTACTCGGCTTTTTGCTCAGCGATAAACTCTTCAACACGCTGACTAAGGTTTTGCACAGAATTGCCAATACTGGAAATTTTATTTTGTACTTCTGCTAGCAATAAAACTGCTGCTTGCAGTTCATTGAGCGTTTCGGCTATAGCTTCACGATACTGGGCTTCAAAATCTTGCAGATTCATAATTTATTTATCTGTCATTATCATAATAGTTATATTTTCAATAATAAGCATAAATTTAACTTCCTAAATCCGTTAATACGCTTAATATTAAAACTTCAAAAAATTATTGAGTTTGATAAAAATTATATAAACATAACATACTAAATTAATTTTAGATTGCTGAGAGCTAGCCTCTCCTGTCTCGCCATATTATTACACAAAAGCAAGCAGCAATAGCTTGTGGTGCGTTGAAACTGACTACACTAGATAGCAGTTTGAGGATTTAAAATCTAAAATGAAAAGATTTGTTTGGTTTACCAGCAGCAGAGGATGTAGCTCGCTTGTTTGGAAGAGTACCGAAATAATTTTTAATTTAAAATCTAAAATTTGCACTGTTAAAAATTAAAAATACTTTTTCTTTAAAATATAATTATCAGGTGGAAAAGATAAATTCAAAAAGCAAAGTTTTGATTTTAATAAATATTGAAAATTCAACTCATAGCTACAAGAACTAAGTCCAAGCAGAGGCTTTGGTCAAGAAAACTTATACTCTTCTATGATATTGACTAGAAGCTTAGCTAAGTATATTTACTTTACAAGGCTTCGTAAAATGGGCAAGAAAAGATAATTTTTCTTAAAATAGAGAAAGATTACTTAATTTTAGTTGTGACAATATCCACTCAAATACTACCACTGGTTAAAGAGCCGGAACGACTGGAAAACCGTCTCGCGGAAATTCCACCGGAACCGGGGGTTTATTTCATGCGGGACAAAAGCGATCGCATTATATATATAGGTAAATCGCGTAAGTTGCGATCGCGCGTGCGTTCCTATTTCCGGGATGGATACAACAAAAGCGAACGCATCGCCACAATGGTAAAATTAGTGACGGAAATTGAATTCATCGTCACTGATACTGAATCCGAAGCCTTGGCGCTGGAAGCCAACTTGATTAAGCAGCACCAGCCATATTTTAACGTGCTGCTCAAAGATGATAAAAAATATCCGTATCTCTGCATCACTTGGTCGGAAGACTATCCACGGATTTTTATCACTCGAAAACGCCAGCTAGGCAAAGAAAAGGATAAATTTTATGGGCCTTATACCGATGCTGGTTTGTTGCGAGAAATTTTACGTTTGTGTAAGCGCATCTTTCCCCAGCGACAACGACCTCAACCGCTTTTCAAAGATCGTCCTTGTTTGAATTACGATTTAGGGCGCTGTCCGGGTGTATGTCAACAGATGATTTCACCAGAAGAATATCGCAAAATTGTCCAAAAAATCGCGATGGTCTTCCAAGGTCGAACTCAAGAGTTGATTGATATTTTGACCCAACAAATGAACGCTGCTGCTGAGGACTTGAATTTTGAGTCAGCGGCGCGAATTCGCGATCAAATTTCTGGGTTAAAGTCACTGACAGCCGACCAAAAAGTATCCTTACCAGATGATACAGTTTCGCGGGATGCGATCGCCTTAGCAGCTGACGCACAACACGCCTGCATTCAACTATTCCAAATTCGCGCTGGACAATTGGTGGGACGCTTGGCGTTTGTGGCGGATGCTCATGCAGAACCAGGAGCAATTTTACAACGAGCCTTAGAAGAACATTACCAAACTGCTGACTCTGTGGAAATACCCACAGAAATTTTAGTACAGCATGAGTTACCGGATACAGGAATATTGGCAGATGTCTTAACTGAACGTAAAGGTAGAAAAGTGACGATTTTGGCTCCTTTGCGGCAAACTAAGGCAGAATTAATAGAGATGGTAGAGCGAAATGCCCAGTATGAATTACAAAGGATGCAAAAATTGGGCGATCGCAATCACCAAGCAATGCAAGATTTAGCGGCTATTCTGGATTTACCAGACGTACCTCACCGCATCGAAGGTTATGACATTTCCCACATTCAAGGGTCAAATGCTGTAGCTTCGCAAGTCGTGTTTATCGACGGGTTACCCGCCAAGCAGCACTATCGCCACTACAAAATCAAAAATCCCACAGTCACAGCCGGACATTCGGATGATTTTGCTAGTCTGGCGGAAGTTATCCAACGCCGGTTTCGCAAGTATGCTGAAGATCCGCAATTAACACGTTTGGGTAATCCTGACTGGCCCGATTTAATTATGATTGATGGCGGTAAAGGTCAATTATCTTCAGTTGTTGCTGTTTTGCAAGAAATGAATTTATTGGAAGACTTGCGAGTTGTGAGTTTAGCCAAGCAGCGAGAAGAGATTTTTTTACCAGGAGAATCTCAACCATTAACCACTGACGCAGAACAACCAGGGGTACAGCTATTGCGACGACTGCGGGATGAAGCGCATCGGTTTGCAGTCACTTTCCATCGTCAGCAACGCAGTGATAAATTAAAGCGATCGCGTTTAGATGAAATTCCAGGTTTAGGACATCATCGACAAAAGCAGCTACTAGGACATTTTCGCTCGGTTGATTATATCCGGCAAGCAACAACCGCGCAACTCGCCGAAGTTCCCGGAATCGGGCCGCGTTTGGCTCAAGAAATTTACGATTATTTTCATCCATCTTGATATCAGCCAAACAATGCAAGGATTTTAGATTGGCTTCATACCTGTTCCTTCCACGTTACTGCTGTTTAAGGGACTTCCAAATAAAAAAACATACAATTTTTCTTGTGGGGTGGGCGTCTCGCCCGCCCGTAAACAAGGGCGGACAAGATGTCCACCCCACAATATTGGATAATTTATTTCTTGGTAATCCCTAATAGAGAAAATCCTCATTGGGGATGCCCACAATTTTGTAAAGTATTTTCAAAATGCGTTTCAAATGCTCTTTTATTACCGATTTCATCTAAATAACGCACTTTGAATTTGATAACTATAACATCAGGAGCATCATATCCAAATATCCGATCTAAAAACGAAGGCTGTCGAATCTCGTAAGGCCCACCAGTATTGATAGAACAGCAGTCTGGATTTTCTTTGATATATTCTTCAAAACTTTCATATTTGATGTAGTTGTAACTGCTTCGTCCTAAATCTGTTCGATCGTTTTGATAATCAAAAACCATTCGGAACCTCTCTTCATCGCTTAGATAACGCATCTTGGCGAAGCATAATCCTGAATAATTAAAGCCAAAGTATGCGAATAAAGCGCTTAATGGTATTCCCATGAAAACGAGAACATGTAAAAGAAAAGTACGGTCTATCATTATATTTTGGCAATGAAATTATTACAGCATTTTTCATCTATTTGAACCACAATTTTCGGTAGGGGCTTTACAGCTGTACATTGCAACTTAAAGTGAAACCCTGATGAAAACGTGATGAGCGAGTTCTACTCACTTACCATCAAGATCCGCGTTACCCCACCCCGATTTTGTCTAAAGCCAAAATCGCCCCTCCGCTTAGCAAGGGGAGGGGTTGGGGGTGGGGTAAAACGATTGTGAGGCAATTTGAGCTTAAGTTGACACGTATGACAGTTGTAAAGCCCCTACAACGTGGTCTATTTACCTGAAAATTGCCGTAAGTTAAATAGTATCTAAAAAGCAATACGGTTCAATTAAGGATTTTTAGTACGAGCCAGAAATTTCAGGACACCATGAGTAGTGAGAGTAAGATTAAAGCGATCGCACTTCTGGAGAAATTACCAACGGCGTCAGGAATAAGTACGTTGGGAATTTTTAGTTAAATATACGCATAAAAAATTATACTTGTTTAAGTGATTTTACGCAGATTGGCTAAACCGTCTCTACCGACTCCGTATGTTTCTTTCGATGAAATATTTTCTGGACAGAATTTAATTTTATAATCTTGTAGGTAAACATTAACTAAATCTTAAGAGAGATATTTTGTAACCAAAGATACAGTATTTTTTGAAATTTAACTTTTGAATACTAGAACGGCTTTTTTGTGTTTGTCTACCATCATTAAAAATCAGTCTCTCTCAAAGCATTAACCATAGGGATCGCTCAATCTCTAAGCAGAATTTATTAAAACTTTAATTTATGTATCTAAAGTAGGAGGATAAAATAACATAAATTTGAGGATAATAGATTGAAGATATCCAAAATTTTTCAAACCTGAAATTTTGTTTAAAATCATTAGCTAATTTCACAGCAGTTTGTTAAGTTGGGTCGAGCCAGAATTTTTTACTGGTTGACATAGCAGTTTTAGCAAATAAAAAATAATTTAGAACCAGGGGTCTTGAAATGCAGACAGTACAAAAGATTTACTGCCCAAATTGTGGTAGCAAAGCGGAGCGTTATTTTATTACTGATAATGAATTAACTCGGACACAATGCCCAAGTTGTGATTACTTAATGATTAGCTGCACTCGCACTGGCAAAGTCATTGAGGCTTATGCCCCAGGAATTCTTGCAAGAAGATAAAAATTAAAAATTACTCACACGAATCTGTGCTGGCTATTGTTTTTTGTTGCTGGAGATATCCGATAACTTCTAATATGTCTACTTGGGGAAATTGTGCGTAAAAATTACTCACACTCCAGAAAGGTTCCGGTGTTTTCAAAACAATTATGCGATCGCCCCATTGATTCAACCAAGGTAGCAATTTTGGTGGTGCTACCGGAGTACATAGCCAAATTGCTGCCGGTGAAAGGGCTTTGATGGCAATAGAAGCAACAGCCATAGTCATACCTGTGGCAATGCCATCATCAACCAAGATTGCCGTAGCATCCTTTGTATTCACCTGAGGACAAGCAGAAATTAATTGCTCCTCCAAAGATTTAGCTTGCTTAATAGCTTTATTTAAAGCCACTTCTCGCCACCGTACATCATGTTTGGGGCGAAATAGTTTTTGCTCAGTCCAAAGAACATTTCCAGAACTTGTGACTGCACCAATAGCTAACTCTGGGTTTTCTGGATGGCTAATTTTTTTAGGTACAACTATCGTTAACGGACAACCCAAAAGGCTTGCTATTGGTGCTGCCACCGGTACACCCCCCCTTGGCAAAGCATAAACAATTGGTACAGGCTTTAGCCCAGAATCAATAGTTTGCTGAGTCAAAAGATCGTGAATGACTCGCGCCAATTCTTCACCCGCATGGATGCGATCGGCAAAAAGTGGGGTATATGACATGGTTTCCCCTAGTGTCTTAGGACGGCACTGCCTTTATGATGACTGAATTTTGTCTCAAATTAACTGATAGAATAAGATTTCTATAAATAATAAGTATTCAGTAAAAGTTTATTTCCGAGCAGTCCCCAACCAAAGGCAGACTTGAATCAGATAAGACTGGTGCTGATACCAAAATCGTAAATTTTCATGAGCAGCGAAAATCAACTCAGCCTCTTCGACGACTCAACCTTTAACAAACAAGAGCTGATTCCTACAGACGCAAAAATTCCTATCCCTGCCGGAACCTATTCCACTATGGCCGAGTTGGGGCAGCATTGCGATCGCTGCCACCGATGTGTACTAGGAAACACGCGTACTCATGCTGTTGTCGGACGTGGCAACCTTAAAGCACCAATAATGGTTGTCGGAGAAGCACCTGGTCAAAATGAAGACGAAACGGGTTTACCATTTGTCGGTAAATCAGGACAGTTGCTAGAGAAAATTCTGGCATCTGTAAATTTGAGTACTGAGCAAGATATATATATTGCCAATATTAATAAGTGCCGTCCGCCAGATAACAGAGTTCCCACTAAGGATGAAATAGCAGCTTGCAAACCTTACCTGCTAGAACAAATTCGCTTAGTCGATCCCAAAATCATTCTGTTAACGGGTGCAACTGCGCTCAAAAGCTTGACTGGCGATAAGCAGCCGATTACTAAAATTCGCGGACAGTGGTTAGAGTGGGAAGGACGTTTGTGTATGCCGATTTTTCATCCTTCCTATTTGCTGCGTAACCCTTCCAAAGAAAGAGGTAGCCCAAAATGGCTGATGTGGCAGGATATCCAAGCGGTGCGTGCCAAGTTAGATGAAATTAGAAAAACCACGTGATGAAACTGGATTTCTACCAGAGTGTTTTCAAGAGGGAACCCTGGCATTACTATTTTATATAAGTAATTTCGCGTATATTTGTCAAGACATTTATATACTATGGTAGTTGCCAGCTAGATTACGTAAAACTCTTACGCCAAGCGAAAAGTCGGAGCGGCGGCTTCCGCCCTAGACGCTTTGCGGCTTGCCGCAGGCATCTGTTAGCGCAGCGTTAGCGACGCAGGAGCGTCACTTTTCAAGACAGAGACTTTCAAGCCCTTTGCCTATTGCCTGTTTCTTCTTATACCTTTGAAGCTTGATGAAATCCGGAAAACCGATTGACACGAGTGAAGTTATACTCAAGCTTCCGTCAGCTTATTAATCTTGAGAAGATTAGCATAGGAGAGGAATTATGTGGAGCTTGATCGTATTTTTACTAATTGTGCTGGGTTTTATAGCTCTCATCAAAGGCGCTGCTTCACCTACTAAAAACAGTTCTCATAAAAATAGTAGAGGCAACTTTAGTAATTCTTCTAGTAATAGCAGCAGTAGTTGGTCTGTCGATGATGCTCGGATATATAATCCCAGTAGTAACTATGACTCTAGTGGTAGCTATGACTACGAGAAAGATAATGCCTGTGAATCTGGCAACAGTAGTCACAATAATAGCAACTATGACTCCAGCAGTAGTTATGATTCCGGTAGTAGTAGTTGTGATGGCAGTAGTAGCTATGATTCCGGCAGCAGTAGCTATGACTCTGGCAGTAGTAGCTGCGACTCTGGCAGTAGTAGCTATGATTCCGGCAGTAGTAGCTATGACTCTGGCAGTAGTAGCTGCGATGCCAGCAGTAGCTGGGACTAAAGTGAGAGTTATTGACACTCACCGCCCTGTGCTGTGAAACACTTGGGCTAAACACTGCCTCTACCAACTAAACTCAGTTTTGGTCTTACACGCTTATGTAAGCGTCCAAAGTAATTTTTACTACGTCCTGAGTGTGTGGACTTTGAACCTAACTTTTCTAAAAATGAGCGATGCCTGCGGCGGGCTACGCCTACGCCAAATTTTTCCAGTCAATAGATCGTTAAAAATATGTAAATGGTGGCAAATAATCTACATCTAAAATTTGCTCAATAGTATAAGGACAACTTTGTGGGAAACAATTTAATCCACTTTTCTTTTTTGCTTGTCGTAATGAATCAATGTAGACTTCCTCAAGCACTGTGAGCAGATAATTATAGAGGTTTTTAGATTTAGTTAGTTTTCTGAGTTCCACCCGAAAATTATCAATTTCGACCTCCCAATGGTTTTTACAGTCAGGAAGACTCCAATGTTGATAAAAAAGCAGATGTTTGAGAAGTTGCAGTAGATAACTTTCAAGCTTGTGTTTCTGTTCGTTACCCAATGCTGCAATCTCCTCAATCAAATGCTCCCAATCAAGACGATCTAAATCTCGTTCTTGCAATTGTTTCAATGTAGTTTCTAACCACAATTGATAATCTTGTTCGTAAAGAATTTGAGTAGGTATTTTAGACATTATTTAATGTTCTCCTAATTTGCTTATTTACGCACACTTCCAGCTTGACAATCGCGTAACCAAGCTTTTACACCTTGAGCGATCGCACCATTACTACTATCGCGTGGTGGTGATGGTGGTTGCTTTTCTGAATAAGAACCAGTTTGAGAAAACATCATTACTAGACGCCAACCACTACTAGTTTTAGTCAACAACAGCCAGTGAAATTCTTGCAATTCTACCGCTGTCTTACCTATGTACTGACGTTGTAAGGTAGTAAAAAAAACTTGTTCGACTCCTGATGCAGAACTTTCAGGAGCATCTTTACTATATTCTTCGAGGTTAAGGGGCAGGGGAGTAAACTCAGGCCTTCCTGCTACCAGCATATAGCTGTATAGGTCAGCGCTGCGGCTGCGACGGCGGGCGCGTTGAATAGCGCGGTTGGTGTAACTCGGTAAATCTTGCAATAACCGTGTAGTCAATGTTTCTAAATCTTGCTCAGAACATAAAGATTTTGCCCCAGTGTTAGCGTTTTCCCTCTGCGCTACGAAAGAGGGGCTAGGGGTAAAATTCTTTGCAAATGCTGAGCTATTCAAGATATTTGGTGTTAAAAACCAGAAACCACAAACTAGGAGCCACAAGCCATAAATTTGATTTCTGATTTCTGCCTTCATGCGATCGCACTCAAATCCTCAGAAATTCTCTTCCAAGCTAGCTCAGGCTCAGCAGCAGTAGTGATGGGACGCCCAATCACTAGGTAATCTGCCCCAGCAACGATCGCTTGGGAAGGAGTGAGCGATCGCTTTTGATCGGCTTTGTCTGCCCAAGTCGGTCTCACTCCCGGACAAACTAACAAAAAGTCATCTCCACAAGTTTGTCGTAGCTGTGCCACTTCTTGAGGCGAACAAACTACCCCATCTAATCCCGATTCTTGCGCCATCAGTGCCATTTCTAGAGCGTATTCTGGCAATTCTAAGGGAATCTTCAAATCAAAGGCCAGTTGTCTAGCGGAAATGCTTGTCAATAAAGTAATAGCAATTAACTTCGGTGGTTTTATACCCGCTTGTGCCGCTCCTGCTTGTGCCGCTTCGGTTGCAGCTTTTAGAGCTTCTCTACCACACGTAGCATGAATTGTCAATAAATCCACACCATAACGAGCTGCACTACGGCAAGCACCAGCGACAGTGTTGGGGATGTCATCAAACTTTAAATCCAGGAAAATCCGCTTTTGCCGGGATTTTAGCACTTCCAGAATTTTTGGCCCAGTGCTGGTAAACAACTCTAAACCTACTTTGAAGAAAGTAACATCCTCAAGTCGATCTACAAGGGCGATCGCACTTTCTTCGTCTGGCACATCCAAAGCCACAATCACTCGTTGTTGAGCCAATTCCCAACTCCCCATTCCCAACTCCCCATCTAAAGCACTAAACGCACAAATTTATTTTTGCCGACTTGTAAAACTTTACCTTGTAAATCAGCAGCAGATGCAAAAGTGGTATCAACATCAGAAATGCGATCGCCATCTAAGCGTACTCCACCTTCTTGAATTTTCCGCTTGCCTTCCCCTGTACTTTTACACAAGCCAGTGACATTAAGAAGATAAGCTAACTTCACGGGAAATTGCGACACCCCAGCTAAAGAGAATTCTGGAACTGCACCTTCTTTGCCGCCGCTTTGGGCAGCTTCTTTAGCTTCTTTGGCTGCTGTTTCGCCGTGGTACTGCTTGACAACTTCCCATGCTAAAAGTGTTTGGCGATCGCGCGGATTTTCTGGCAATCGATCTAAAGGTAAATCCGTCAACAGTTCAAAATATTGTTCCAACAGGCGATCGGGAATTCCTTGTAACTTCTGGTACTTTTGCCCTGGATGTTCCGATAAACCTACATAATTATTTAATGACTTGGACATTTTTTGCACGCCATCCGTGCCAATTAAAATCGGCAGCAGCATTCCAAACTGCGGCTTTTGACCGAAATGGCGCTGTAAATCTCTGCCCACAGCAATGTTAAATTTTTGATCGGTTCCTCCTAATTCCACATCTGCCTTCACGGCAACAGAATCAAAACCCTGCATTAACGGGTACAGGAACTCATGGATAAAAATCGGATTCTCTTTTTTATAGCGTTCAGCAAATCCCTCTTTAGCCAGCATTTGCCCGACTGTCATCGTAGAGAGTAACTCCAAAATTTTCTCTAAATTAAGCTGAGAAAGCCATTCGGAGTTATAGCGCACCTCTAACCTTCCTGGTGTGTCAAAATCCAAGATAGGGCGTACTTGGTCAAGATAAGTCTGGGCATTTTGGGCTACATCTGCTTCCGTAAGCTGACGACGCACCTCAGATTTACCAGTCGGATCGCCAATGCGTGCTGTAAAATCGCCAATAATTAGAACTGCTGTATGACCAGCATCTTGAAACCCTCGCAGTTTTCGTACTGGTATGCTATGACCTAGATGAATATCAGCACCTGTAGGATCGATTCCCAATTTGATCCTCAAAGGTTGGTTTGTAGTTATTAAGCGCTTTTCTAAACTTTCACTGTTATTATCAGCTGGTTGTGGGAAAACTTCTACTACACCACGACGCAACCAATTCATATCTTGCGTCATCCCAGAAAATCCATCGTTAGCTATGCTTTGTACACTAGAAGTTAAGTTAGTTATAAACACTTGCAATTTATCCACTTTCTCATCTGCCAAACTACTATAATTGCAAAAAATTAACCGCCTTGCTTCGCCGAATTAATTACAGTTAAATTTACACATGAGGAAGTGAAATCGCCGTGTCGTCGTCTAGGACTTTTGAAGAGAAACAGCCACAACGTCAGGCTTCATCGGGTTTCGAGTTTTTGAAAGGAGTCGGTCAGGTAACTGGCGGTACTCTGCTTTCAATCACCATGCTGGCAAGTTCCATTGTAGCCGGAGGACTGGTTGGTTTAGCCATTAGTTTCCGTAATTTGCCAGATGTAAGACAGCTACGTAATTTCTTTCCCTCAGAAACAACTTACATTTATGACATTAAGGGTAAACTTTTAGCTAGCGTTCACGGGGAAGCCAACCGGGAAGTAGTTCCCTTAGATAGAATTTCCCCAAATCTCAAACGGGCTGTATTGGCAAGTGAAGATAGCCACTTCTACGATCACCACGGCATTAACCCCACTGGTGTCGGACGTGCTGTAGTCGTTAACGCTGTAGCAGGTGGAGTCAAAGAAGGTGGCTCTACTGTTACCATGCAATTGGTAAAAAACCTATTTTTGACTCGCAAGCGTGCCTTTACTCGGAAGTTAGCAGAAGGGGTGCTAGCAATTCGGTTAGAGCAAATTCTCACCAAAGACCAAATTTTAGAAATGTACCTCAATCAAGTTTATTGGGGTCATAACAATTATGGTGTACAGACGGCGGCACGCAGTTACTTTAATAAGTCATCAGAATATTTAACCTTGGGTGAGTCAGCAATGATGGCGGGTTTGATTCAAGCACCAGAAGAATTCAGCCCGTTTGTGAGTATGAAGCTGGCAAAACAAAAACAAAAAGAAGTACTGGGGCGAATGCTGGAATTGAATTGGATTAACCAGCAAGAATATGATGATGCCCTCAAGCAAGAAATCAAACTTGGCAGAATCAAATCCTTTCAAGGTAGTGCCCTACCTTATATAACCAACACTGTAGCGCAGGAGTTGGCTAAGAAGTTTGGCCGCGAGGCACTACTCAAGGGTGGAATGCGGGTGCAAACTACAGTTGATGCCAACTTTCAAATTATGGCAGAGGAAACTGTTGTCAAGTGGCATAAATCACTGCTGGAGCAGGGATTATCGAAGAATCAAATTGCTTTGGTAGCAATCGATCCGCGCACGCATTTTATCAAAGCCTTGGTGGGTGGTGTAGATCCTAAAGTCAGTGAATTCAATCGGGCAACTCAAGCTCAGCGACAGCCCGGATCTTCTTTCAAACCCTTCGTTTACTATACTGCTTTTGCTACTGGCAAATATGGGCCAGATACAACGGTTGTAGATTCTCCAGTCAGATATCAAGATGGTAGTGGTTGGTACTCTCCAAGGAATTACGATGGCAGTTTTAGCGGCCCTATGCCAATTCGCACAGCTCTAGCCCAATCACGGAACATTCCTGTGATTAAGATTGGTAAGGCTGTGGGGATGAATCGAGTTATAGAAACCTGCCGTACCTTGGGCATTATGAGTCCAATGGAACCTGTGACTTCACTACCTCTAGGCGCAATTGGTGTTACACCTTTGGAAATGGCTAGTGCATACGCGACCTTTGCTAATTATGGGTGGCAGTCTCCACCAACTGTAATTGCCCGTGTCAGCGATAGTAGCGGTAATGTATTACTAGATAATACTCCTAAACCCCAGCTAGTTCTAGATCCTTGGGCTTCGGCAGCCATTATCGATGTCATGCGAACGGTGGTTACCAGTGGTACGGGTAAAGGTGCTGCCATCGGTCGCCCCGCTGCTGGTAAGACAGGTACAACTTCCTCAGAAAAGGATATTTGGTTTGTTGGCACTGTGCCCCAGTTAACTACTGCTGTTTGGGTAGGAAGAGACGACAACAGACAATTAGCTAGCCGTGCTACAGGCGGCGGTATGGTTGCTCCCATCTGGAAAGATTTTATGGAAAAGGCACTCAAAAATGTGCCAGTAGAAAACTTCAAGCCACCTTCCCAGTTTCCCCGTCCCAAGTCTAATTAGAGTTAGGAGTTAGGAGTTAGGAGTTATTAAGCAACTCCCACCTCATATTGGTTTACCTCTAGCTATATGGATTTTCCAAAATTAAGCAAAATTATAATTTTGGATAAATTAAGGAAGTAACAAGGCTTTAAAGACCTGATTCACATAAATTTTAACTTCTAACTCCCAACTCGTAACTCTTAACTCCTAACTCCTAACTCCTAACTTGGTGTTAGGGCTGTTTTTCTAGCTCGGCTTTCATCCGTTCTAAAGTGAGGTGCATTTGGTCAAACATTTGTTGCGGGGTAACACCAAACTGACCTAACTGGGTTTTTAGTTGCTCTACTGTCATTTGTGCCATGAAATCTTCTGATAGCTCGAAGCGCTTCATAAAGATGCGATAGCGATCCATCATGGCTTCCATTTGCTCAATAAACAGCTTTTTGCCCTCACGGTCAAATTTACCGTAGCTGTTGCCAAGCTTGATAAGTGCTTGATAATCATCAAACAACTGCTTTGCTTCTTGCTGAACTATTTCAGAATCGAAGAATCCCATGTTGCCTATATAAAACTGAGTGCCCAGACTCAGTAGCTTAATAGTTTGACTTCTATTTTTATTCTAGTCTAGGGAAGTAATCTAGTGGACAAGCTTCGGTTTGAGTACGGTTTATTGCCGAAATTTCAACACTTGACTTGAGAACGTTTACCGTCTTTAAATCCACCTAATAAAGCCGCAATACTCACAGCTTTAGCAATTGATTTCGGATTGCGGTTTTCACCAGGTTGAATTTTCAATCTGGTAGCGCATTTCAAAGCTAGTGAATGTTGCGGGTTAAGTTTTAATGCTTGAGTTATGTAAACCCTAGCCATCCCCAGTAATTTCTGTCGTAGATGTACAAAACCTAATAAGGCATGATAATCACTGTTATTAGGCTCTAACTTGATGGCATCCCGTAGTTCTTGGACAGCTAGCGTCCATTTGGTTAGTTTAATATACTCAATAGCTCGCTCGTAGTGACGTTGAGCGTAGTTTTTCAAAACTGGTTTGACATTAGTTTCTTCACTTAATGTCACTTGAACTGGCTTAACTTTTACCTGGGAAATGATGGGAAGAGGTTCTTGAGGTAGCAACAGATTAGATTTATGCAACTGCAAGTAAACTAAATTAAGTATCCTGATTTGTTGGGTTACTTGATAAAACTGATGTAGTGATTTGTATTGAGCTTCTGCATAGCAGGCGATCGCTTCTTCGTAAAATAACTCTGCTTGGGGTTTAGTCATTTCCCGAATTTCCTGGAATAGAGCGCTTTTTTCAGACAAAGCTTGCTCCTTCAAGACTTTTGCTTGTGAAAGCAACATTGCTATGGCGCTGAAGCGCTTGTGTTGATTTTTCAACTGCTCATAGGCTGGGTTGATTAAATGGCTAAATATTGCCGTTGCTAATTCTTGTTCTCGATTGCTGCTTTTGGTATGGCGATCGGGATGTAGCAGTTTTGCTAAAGTGTGATAGCGTTTGAGAATCTGGCGATCGTCAGCAGTCACGGAAATTCCTAGCACAGCATAAGGATCGCAAAGCTGTTCGAGCCATTTCGGCGGTAGGAAAGTTTGTGACATTGTAGTAAAGTAGTCCGATCGCTTAAAAACTTAAAATTAGCATCAAAGCCCAATGCTCGCTGATGTGACACCTACTCAAGTTTATTCTCAAACCCTAAATCCTGGGAGGACTTTCCACCCAAAGATCGCAAAAGCAAGGTAGAGTAGTTGATTAAAATAAAATTATATGAACCCTATTTAAGTAAAAATTTAGCAATATATTGAAGATAATTGCCACCATTATATTTCTTGATTTTAAATTTGGAATTACTGATGGCTGTTTTATTGTAGGAACTATAGTACTGGTATATTTGTTAGGAATATGTTGACTAAGCGCAAAAGCCGAAGTGTTGCCGCTGTTCTAGCTTTTTCTGGCACGCTGACAATTTCTGGATTGCATAAATTTTATCTGGGACAGCACCTGTGGGGTATTTTGTATGTCTTGCTTTCGTGGACACCTATCCCCAAGGTAGCTAGTGCTATTGAGGGAGTTTGGTATTTAGCTCAAGACGAAGAAGCCTTCGATCGCAATTTTAATCTCGGCAAGTCAGCTCTGAGGAATTCACACCAGGCGAGCGATCGAGTAGGAGCAGTTGCTGATGCTTTGCGCGAACTTGATGCTCTACGCCAAGATGGGCTAATTTCAGAATATGAATTTGAGCAAAAACGCCGCCAACTGCTAGACCAAATTTCTTGATATTAGCGACAATCATGAACAATTGGCTACCTTTCAATTTGAAGCTGCAAAAACTCCGTGCCAAGTTGCTCAACGATCCTTACTATCGCTTGCAATCTGGGGAAGAAATTCAGATTGCGGCACAATTGGGCATTCGCATTGATGCTAATCAAGCAACTGTAGATGATTGGTTACGCTTACCAGGTTTGTCAATTCACCAAGCGCGATCGCTTGTGGAACTTTCACGTTCTGGTGTGAAATTTTATTGTATTGAAGATATAGCTGCGGCTTTGGCTATGCCAGTACCGCGACTCGAACCACTAAAACCTCTATTAAATTTTAGTTATTACGATCGCGAATCTTTAGATTCTCCGACAAATTTAGTTAATCCGAACACGGCAACAGTTGAAAATTTAGCAAAAATTCCCTTTATCGATTTGTCTCTAGCACAAGCAGTAGTGCAAAATCGCCAATCTGCTGGCCCTTTTCATAACCTAGCTGATTTCCAACGACGATTAGAGCTACCTGGTGATGCGATCGCTCAGCTGATGTATTTTCTGCGTTTTTAACAGGTGATTTGTTAGTTACTCTAAGAGGTTGTTTGAAAAGTATTGGGCGAATAGAATTCGCTACTACACAGGCTAAGTCCGCCTCCGCGGACTAACAGAAAATCAGGGTTTTCAAACCCACGCAGGCGGTCACTGAGCTTGTTGAAGTGTGGGTTTTGTCTGTGTAGCCGCGACTTACAGTCGCCAAGGCGAGTAATAAATTAGACTTTTCAAACAACCTCTTATAAATAGCCAGTTGTCAAACACAAACAACTGACTACTTACTAATTAAATAAAGCCAATGCGATTTAGAGGCCAAAAGCGAAATGTTGCTCGACCAATGATATTTTTTCTGGGTAAAAAGCCCCAATAACGAGAGTCGTTACTGTCGTTACGGTTATCTCCCATGACAAAAAATTGGTCTTGTGGAACTTTCACTGGTTGAAACGGCTGATTTGCTAGTTCAGCAATGTAGTCTTCTGCTAGGCGTTGGTTGTTGATATAAACTTCGCCGCGAACAACACTAATTACCTCGCCTGGTTGGCCAATCACTCGCTTGATGAAGGCTTGGTCTTGGGGATATCCTCGACGTTGTAGTTCTGCGGGTGGTTGAAAAACGATAATGTCGCCAGTTATGGGGGGGTGAAAATGATAGGAGATTTTTTCTACCACCAAGCGATCGCCAGTATGTAAGGTGGGTAACATCGAGTCAGAAGGTATGTAACGAGGTTCGGCGATAAAAGTCCGAATTAGGAGTGCCAAACATAAGGCGATCGCCACTAAAATCAGATTTTCCTGCCAACTACGCCATACTTTTGACGACGCACGCTCTTGCTTTGCATCACTTTCGTGAGGAATCATAGAAATTTTTAGCCGGTTAAAGAAGTGGAACAAATACCTTGATTATTTTGACTTCAAAGGTATACTGATAAGCAAGCTGAGTTTCTCACCAATTCATACATAGATTAAATAATACAGTTATTGCATTTACCAACGCTATGCAAAACTGCTGAAAATCAACTATGAGCTGTCTCAAGGAACATCAGTTGAAGATTAAGACTATTAGATAGACAATTAAAAATTTTAATTCTAGTTGCTGCAATTATAAGCCAAGTTACTAGATAATTTTCAGCTTTGCTTCCTCTTACTAAAAAAAGCTAGTTGCCAACTGTAATAGCTATATAGGCAGTCGGTTTTTTCTGCGATCGGGAAAAAATTAACTGAATTTGGTGTAATTAGTCAAGAAACATTTAATTTAAATACAATATTTAATGTTTTAATAGTTCTACGACAGACTATATAATATTTTAACAAATTGTTCATAAAAGGGCGATTAAGTTACGTAATTATACGGTAACAACGCATATTAAATTGTAATATTAATAATGTATGAGCCTCTTTAGTTATCAAGATTAAGGATAGCAGATAAAAAGTCAGTAGCAATTTTGACTAAAATCTCAACATCAAAAATAGAGTTAATCTGCCAATACAATTATTTTTGCTAAATAAGTAAAAAGTATCTAGATTAACGACTAAGTGCCCCTTGGCAATGAGAAACTATATTGAATTAATTTCCGTCTCTCTGTTTGATAGAAATTACAACGCAATATTCTCTCAGTTCAAAATTTAACTTTTTCTTAAAAGCGAAGCAATGTCATTAGGCGGTAAAATATATTTTATAAATTTTATAACTAAATAGTTTATTAGACTGTTTTTTCAAAAAACTCGCTCTTTGTTGAGTAGTTTTGTAGGTTAATTAAATAATTTACGAAGCTATCAATATAAAATTTTCCTGTCAAAAGGAGAGCTTGCAAAAAATGTGAGTTGTAGACTTGGCAGCTAAACTGAACTTATTTCTTTCCGAAAGTATCCTACCTGAAAATATAGTACTGCTGTAGCTAGTAGTCGGAGAAGAGACAATAGTCAATAAAAAACTTCTATTAAGAGGATTTCGAGGTGTGGTTAATTATCTAAATTATGCTCCTTGCAAGAGCTAGCGATCGGAGTAAGTGCAGACTCTACTGTTTATGGGTTGGTTGAGATTAAACATTTAAGTTTCAGTAAAAGCTGTAAAATCTGTCTGCTTGATTCTAATTTTCAGAATTATACAAACCATTGGTTTTTAAATATCTAAAAACTTTTGTGCTAGAACGTACTGTCATATACGTGGGATGGTTTTCTTGGTGAAGGAGCTAGATGGTGGAAAATAATAAGCCGTTTTTGTGGCCAGAAGGAATATTAATAGGGTTGCTTGCCTTGGGTGGTGTTTTTAGTCTTGGTTTGATGATGCTTCTGAGACCAAATACTTCGGAAGCTCAGATTAAACCAAATATTAATGTAAATAATGTATCTGCGAACGCAGGAACTCAGCAGCGCATTGAGAAATTCAAGGGAGCGATGCTGATGAGCTGGCAGCAACAGGCACAAGTCAAAGGCTTCTCCTACCCCGTACCATCGCGTTTTCAAGGAACGATAATTAAAGAGGCAAAATTGGCTCAAGCAGAGAAAGTCATTGCTCTTACCTTTGATGATGGCCCTTGGCCTGAAAGTACAAAGCAAGTACTAGATATTTTAAAAACAAATAATATTAAAGGAACATTTTTTGTTGTTGGACAAAACCTGAAAAATTATCCAGAATTAGGCAAAGAAATTGTAGCTCAAGGTCATATCATTGCCAACCATACTTGGCATCATTGGTATCACTTCTTTAATCAGCAGGCAGCTGCCTTTGAAATCGATCGCACAACAGACTTAATTTATCAAGTTACAGGAGTTAAAACAACTCTGTTCCGGCCTCCCGGTGGTATGATGCACAATGGGCTAGTTGGTTATGCCAAAGGACAAAAGTATACTGTGGTGATGTGGTCAGCTGACTCCACGGACTACAAACAGCCACCTGTCCCAAAGCTAATTAATAATGTACTTAAAGATTCCAGACCTGGTGGCATTGTGCTGATGCATGATGGTGGCGGTAATCGTTCTAGAACTGTCCAAGCTTTACCAGAAATTATTAGTAACTTTAGAAAGCAAGGCTATCGGTTTGTGACTGTTCCAGAACTTTTAGAAATAGAAGATAAAGAGATAAAGGTAGTTGCTAACAAAAAGTAATAATTATTAATTACTAAGTTATTGACCAATACTAATTAAGTAACAACTAAAATTATATTTTTTGGTTAAATACTAGGTGGCAATACTAATTGATTTCATTTAAGTTATAAATCGCAGATCCCCGACCTCTTAAAGAAGTCGGGGATCTTTGTTGTTTGTTAATGACTGCTACTCACTAAACTGAACTCAGTTGTCTCTTTTTGAGGATCGGCTTCTGGACTATCGGCTTCAGAAAGCGGAACCAACTGCCAGAATTTGGGCAAAAATTCTTGCCAGTTTTGCAGAATTTTCTTCGCTTTTGGCGAGCCAGTTCGTTCTGCATGAGTTTTGATTAACTCTTGCAATTGCTTTGCACCTGCTTGGGTAATCACTCGCTGCTTTTTAAAAACTTCTGGGTTGACTAACTCAAGGAATGAACCATCTTCATCTAAAAAGTATGCGAGTCCACCGGTCATTCCAGCCCCGACGTTACGTCCTACTTTACCAAGAACGACGATCGCACCACCAGTCATGTACTCACAACAGTGATCCCCAGCACCTTCAATGACTGCGACACCTTTGGAGTTTCTCACAGCAAACCGCTCTCCTGCTAAACCGTTGGCAAATAATGTGCCACCAGTAGCGCCATAAAGACAGGTATTGCCAACTATGACGTTTTGCGATGAATTATAAGTGGCATCAGACGGCGGTTTGATGATGATTTCACCACCATGCATTCCTTTGCCTACGTAGTCGTTTGCCTCTCCTTCCAGGGTGAGAATAATGCCTGGGAGGTTGAAAGCCCCAAAGCTTTGTCCAACACTACCCGTGAATTTGAGATTAATTTGTCCTTCAAAGCCGCTGTCACCGTACTGGGAAGCGATCGCTCCTGCTAATCTAGTACCTACTGTTCTGTCAGTATTGACTATAGGGAAGGTTTTGCTAACAGTAGATTGATTTTTGATGGCAGCTTGAATGTCGGGATCGGCAAGCAATTTGTCATCCAAAACTACGCCGTTGCTGTGGACTTCTTCATGCACTAACCAGTGACGATTTTCTCTGGTGTCTGGTAGTTGCAGTAAACAGTTGAGATTTAGCGATCGCGTTTTGGTAAGTTTTACTTCTGGGCGCACTTTCAATAAATCTGCACGTCCGATAATTTCTGACAAAGAACGGTAGCCAAGTCGCGCTAACAAACTCCGCACTTCTTCGGCGATGAAGTAGAAGAAGTTGACAACTTGTTCGGGGATTCCTGTAAACCGCTTGCGGAGTTCTTCTTTTTGAGAAGCGACTCCCACGGGGCAGTTATTTGTGTGGCAGATACGCGCCATAATGCAGCCTTCAGCAATCATGGCAATGGAGCCGAAACCGAATTCTTCAGCGCCCATCAATGCACCTATTACCACGTCCCAACCACTCTTAAGACCGCCATCGACGCGTAAAATCACGCGATCGCGCAAACTATTTTCCATCAAAACGCGATGCACTTCACTTAAACCGAGTTCCCAAGGCGAACCCGCATGTTTAATCGAACTGAGGGGCGATGCACCGGTACCACCATCATGACCAGAAATTTGAATAATATCAGCGTTTGCTTTGGCTACACCCGCGGCGATGGTTCCAATACCGACTTCTGCAACTAGCTTCACTGACACTTTTGCTTTCGGGTTAATTTGGTGTAAGTCAAAAATCAGCTGCGCTAAGTCTTCAATCGAATAAATATCGTGGTGTGGTGGTGGTGAAATCAGCGTTACACCAGGCTTAGAGCGCCTTAACATGGCAATATATTGGCTTACCTTCGGCCCTGGTAGTTGTCCGCCTTCCCCAGGCTTGGCACCTTGGGCAATTTTAATTTCAATTTGCTTGGCGTTGACTAAATACTCTGGCGTCACACCAAAGCGTCCCGATGCTACTTGCTTAATGGCACTATAAGCGCGATCGCCATTTTGCAATCCTTTTAAATGGGGCAAAGTTGGTGAGTGTCCAGATTCATCTACATCATCCAAAACTGTATAGCGCACTGGATCTTCGCCGCCTTCCCCAGAGTTAGATTTGCCGCCAATGCGGTTCATGGCGATCGCTAAAGTTTCGTGTGCTTCTCTTGACAAAGCACCTAAAGACATGCCTCCAGTACAGAAGCGCTGGACAATTTCAGCTACTGATTCTACTTCTTCTAAGGGAATTGGGGGGCGATCGCCTTGGAAGTCGAGCAAGTCGCGCAAAGCCGTTACCGGTCTGCCTTGGAGGTGCTGTTTGTAAACTTCATAGTGGTCATAGTTTTTGCCATCTAGAGCTTTATGCAGGGCCTTCACCATTTCTGGACTATTCATGTGGTACTCGCCCTTAGGACGGTACTGCACAAAGCCCAAGTTTTCTAATTTGTTGGTTGTCAGTTCCGGGAAAGCTTTGCTGTGGAAAGAAAGCACTTCCAAAGCGAGTTCGCTCACACTCAAACCGCCAATGCGGGAAGTCGTACCACGAAATCCCAGGTCGATTAAATCCCTACCGATACCGATCGCTTCAAAAATTTGGGCTGCTTGATAGCTGGAGAGTAAAGAAATTCCCATTTTGGAGAGAATTTTCAATAAACCCGACTCTACTGCTTTGCGATAATTTCCTAAAGCTTGCTCTAGAGTGATGCTTGCAATTTTCTCCAAACCCATCAACTTTTGAGTTTTGGGATCTGACCACCAATCCCGCACTGTGTCCAAAGCCATATACGGACAAACCGCACCAGCACCATAGCCAATCAGACAAGCAAAGTGATGAGTACTCCAGCATTGGGCAGTATTGGCAATCAGGGATGTTTTCATTCGCAACCCTTCTCGAATCAGGTGGTGATGCACGGCGCCGACTGCTAACAGGGGAGGAATGTAAGTGTATTCTGTATCGATCCCCGTGTTATTCAGTGAGTTTGGGGGGATCTGGTCGCTTAAGATTAAAATCTTGGCACCAGCCCGCACTGATTCGGCTGCTTGTGCTTGTAAAGCCTCCACAGCAGCTTTTAATCCTTCCGGACCGTTAGCGATCGCAAATAAAGTTGATAACTCGGCTGTGGCAAATCCTGACAGCTTAATCGCCTCTAATTCTGTTTCGTTCAACACCGGCGACTCAAGTCTCAATCTTCGAGCATATTCTGGCTTTGGTTCTAATAAGTTACCGCGTTCGCCCAACTCTACCTTCAAAGACATCACCAGCTTTTCCCGTAGGGGATCGATGGCTGGGTTGGTTACCTGAGCAAACCGCTGTTTGAAGTAGTCATAAAGCAGGTGGGGCTTTTCTGACACCACTGCTAGGGGGATATCATCTCCCATACAGAAAGTCGGTTCTGAACCTGCGATCGCCATTGGTTGAATTACCATTTCCACATCTTCTGTGGTGTAACCAAAGGCAGTTTGACGCTGAAGTAAGCTTTGCTTGTCAATCGTCACTTGTCCTTGGTCATTACCATTACCATTTCCATTTGCTGATGATGTATGACTAATGACCAACGACTCTAATTCTTGACGGTACTGTTGCAACCATTTTCCATAGGGATGCTCTTTAGCGATCCGTGCCTTTATATCCCAATTTTTCAGCACTTCATGTTTTACTAAGTCCACAGCAATCATTTGCCCTGGCCCTAGTCTACCTTTCTCTACAATCTTGGCTTCTGGGAATTCCACTACTCCTGCTTCCGAAGCTACAACAATGTAGTCATCTTCGGTAATTACGTAACGGGCTGGTCTTAATCCATTCCGATCTAGTGTCGCCCCAACTTTTTGCCCATCGCTGAATACTAAAAGCGCTGGCCCGTCCCATGCTTCTTGCAAACCGCTGTAATATTCGTAGAAATCAACAATTTCTGGATATTCATTTAAAGAAGGCTGATTTTTGTAAGCCTCTGGAACCATAATCATTAAAGCTTCCAAAGGGCTGCGTCCAGAACGCACCAGCAATTCCAGCACGTTATCTAAAGTAGCTGAGTCGCTGTTGTCAATGTGAACTAATGGCTTGAGTTCGTTGATGCGATTCTCTTGGGAAGAACCTGCACCCATACTCCATACTGGATGATTTAGGTCAGCTTCACGCGCCATCATCCAGTTGATGTTACCTAACAAAGTATTAATTTCGCCATTGTGACCCAAAAGCCGCATTGGTTGAGCTAGCGGCCACTTGGGCATTGTGTTGGTACTGAAGCGACGGTGATAAACAGCAAAGGCGCTCTTGTAAAGAGGATTTTTTAAATCTTGATAAAATTCTCCCAATACAGCAGAACGCACCATGCCTTTGTAGACAATTGTCCGGCTTGACAAAGAGCAAATATAGAATTCTTCTGAAATATGATTTGCCAGTTTACTAATTCGGCGGCGAGTCAGATACAACTGCCGTTCCAAATCATCGCCTGTTTTGTCAACAGAAGTTAATAAAACTTGTTCGATTTGGGGTTGATTTTCTCTGGCTTGTACCCCTAGTAAACTAGGTTGCACTGGTACGACTCGCCATCCCAGTACCATCAATTTTTCTTCACCAGCTACTTGCTCAACCGCTGCTCTGGCTTTTTGTGCTGCTTCTTTGTCTTGTGGTAAGAATATCATCCCCACAGCTGTATTGTTGGTAGATGAAAATTCTTTTTGATGGGAAAACTCTTGTTGAAACAACTCCCAAGGAATTGCTGTTAATACTCCTGCACCATCGCCAGAGTCTTGGTCAGCACTACAACCTCCCCGATGTTCTAGGCAAGTTAAAGCAGCTAAAGCTTTTTCGACAATTTCGTGGCTGGCATGATTTTGTCGATGAGCAATGAAACCTACACCACAGGCATCTCGTTCCTCTACTAACCATCTTTGCCCCTGGCTGGTATTCCTTGAGTCAATATCCGCCGTGATTTTCTGGTCTTGATTCATCGATTTATTATTCATACCATGTACCTGAACTATTGAGTTACCAATTTTGCCACTACTTATGAGAAAAATTTTTCAATTTAGCGATGCAGAAATACATCAAGACTAAAAATTTAGGGAAAAAAAATTTTAACTTCGGTTTTACTTTTTAGTTGCCCCGTGTTAAAATTTTTACGTACTTTTTATGTATTTATGCTTTTTTTAGACAAGCTATTTTAGCCAAGACACTTTTATTGCCCTGACATTTTCTCTCTATATATTGTTGTGAAGCTAAATATTTTCTCAATTCCCTCTTTCCAGATGCACACTAGCTACTTGCTTTGAGAGCCTCCTCTGGCTCATCTTATATACAACCACTTAACGCTGCACTAGGTTTTAAAATCAAAATTATCCCGATCGAGCAATAAAATCAGCGTATTACAATAGATACCCATTTGACAATTCCCAAAAATTTCTCTTCACCAGTTGCCACCTGTCCCACTAGCAATTGCACCTCACTTAAGTAGCAATCGCAACTAATAATGAGGATTGAATATCTTAATCCAGTTTTGATGACTAACACTACCGTGTATAGTGCGATCGCTATTAGTGCCAGTTAGAACACTTGCTTACAGTCGTTTAGACGGCTTAATTATTCTTTCTCTTTACAAGAGATAACAATCCAATATATAGATTATCATATTTTTTCGCAAAAAAACTGATGTTTTTTATATTTGCAAATAATTAGTTAGTTTATACCTTGAGCGATCGTTTTGAAAAATACCTAGTAAATTATGGTAAAAATGCCGAATTGTTGCCAACAACAATACTCCAGTGTGATGTCGCAAATTGGGACTACCAGGTTGATGCAAGCTACTTTCTCACCAATACTTTTGACAGTGGTGTGCTTAGCTACTACTACTTATGTTAACGCCCAGGAGTCCCCAAAAAATGATAACCAAATACCGAGAACTTCACAGACGCCGACATCTCCATTACCAGCAGTGCGATCGCCTTCCCTTGGCAATCAAATTTCCCTCAATGGCCGTACCTTGGCAGGAACTTGGTTACAGCGACCTGGAAAAGCCAATCAAATCACAACCCATATCAGTGACGGTGCCCTCCGGCAATTAATCGGAGTAAATTTTTTAAGCAGTAGCAATTGGGCTAGGCAGCCAATACAGTGGTTCTCTTCGGTTAGCAACCCATTAGTTCTAAACACTACCCTGCTAAAGGGATATCGGTATCTAGATATTACTAATTTTGCTCAAACAGTCGGATGGCAAATCCAAGCCAATGGTAATACTTTAGCGATCGCCACCCCAAAAGCCCAAGTAACGAACATTCTTCAAAACCAGGAACCTTCCCAAGCCACTGTTGCTCCTTTGCAACCAACTCGAATTCTTGTTGATTTAGATCGTCCAACTCCCTGGCAAGTTGCACAAGGATCGACTGTTAAAACAATTCCCACTACATCCCCCGATCCAGACACACCACCACCAAAATCTACCACACCAGCAAATCGGGAGTGGACGGTTACCCTGGATGCAATAGCCGATCCTGTTTTAATACAACGCTATACTCCCCAGCCACCACCAGTAGCGCCACCAACATCACTGCCAGATCTACTCAAACAATTATCGCCAAGCGCACCACCAGTACCAGCCCCAGAACCACTAATTCAAAAAGTGGAGGTGGTGAAGAACCAAACCATTATTCGTTTGAGCGTTCCCTTTGGTTTATCACCTCAAGTGAGTACTGTAGCAAACCCCGATCGCCTAATTATCGACATTCGACCCGATCCTTTAGAAGAACGAGATATTACTTGGGCGCGAGGATTGCGCTGGCGACAGCATTATATTAACTTGGGCACCGAACGCTTCCCGGTGGTTTGGTTAGAAGTTAACCCCCGCACAGTCGGGCTAACCTTAAAACCGATGTGGGTTAGTCCTAATACACTAATTGGTACTGCTCCTTTAATTCAAACAGCACAAAGCTACTTAGCGGTAGCTGGAATTAACGGTGGTTATTTTAACCGCAATAACAGATTGCCCTTGGGTGCAATTCGCCGAGATGGTCAGTGGTTATCAGGCCCTATTCTCAACCGAGGAGCGATCGCTTGGAATAATTCTGGTCAATTTTACTTTGGCCGCCTCACCTTGGAAGAAACTGCGATCGCTGCAAATAACCAACGCTTACCAATTCTCTTTCTCAATAGCGGCTACGTCCAGAGTGGTATTGCTCGTTACACCTCTGCTTGGGGAGCAACTTACACGCCCCTAACAGACAATGAAATCATCGTAGTGGTACAAAAAGACCAAATTACTAATCAACTACCAGGTGGCAAAGTTGGCGAACAGGCGATTCCTATTCCCCAGGACGGCTATCTGCTAACCTTACGCGCCAACGCTACTACTAATGTTTCACAGCTACCTGTTGGCACCACAGTCAGCATTTCCAGCACCGCTACTGCCGCTGATTTTAATCGTTATCCCTACATTATCGGAGCAGGGCCGCTATTAATCCAAAATCGTCAAATTGTCCTTGATGCCAAAGCCGAGAAATTCAGCAATGCCTTTATTGCAGAAAAAGCTATTCGTAGCGGTATTTGCACAACGCCAACAGGGACACTGATGATAACTGCCGTGCATAATCGTGTCGGTGGTTATGGCCCTACATTGGCAGAACACGCACAACTACTGCAACAAATGGGCTGTGCGAACGCTCTAAATTTAGATGGTGGTAGTTCCACCAGCCTTTACTTAGGAGGACAACTACTTGACCGTTTTCCGAGTACAGCTGCTCGTGTCCATAATGGCATCGGTATTTTCCTGCAAAAATGAGGAATTAGCGCCGGAGATTGTGTATTTGAAATAGGGATTGGGTATTTGGGATTAAAAATAATATTTTTAATTTGTTTTAATTAAAAATATTCTTTATTCCCTATTTCTCAGATCGTTTTTTAAAGTTTAGAACAAGCTGCCATTTTGCTTAATGAAGACTTAGTGTAGGTCTGAAAGTTTTAGTCAGTGACAGTTTACACCATAGGGAATGATTTTGCTATCTTTAACAAAGTGCAACAAAATTCTGGTTTTTTCGGTTGCAAGACAGCACCAGAATTTTTCATCAAGATTTTAAGAGTACCGACGGTTTGTTATGTCTTCTAATGAGGTTACTATGACTCGATATCAAGAAATCACACAGACTGAGGCTCTACACATACCTACAGCTATTAGTTCCAAAAGTATTGCTGCAACAGAGTTACGTCCTTGGGGTGCTTTTACAGTATTGGAAGAAGGACGCGGATACAAAATCAAGCGGATTGAAGTTAAGCCTGGACACCGCCTGAGTTTACAAATGCATCATCACCGCAGCGAACACTGGATTGTCGTCTCTGGTACAGCTAGGGTAATTTGTGGTGAGCAAGAAGTATTACTGAGTAATAATGAGTCAACTTACGTACCTCAATGTACAGCTCATCGTTTAGAGAATCCTGGTGTGATTCCTTTGGTGTTAATTGAGGTACAAAATGGTGAATACTTGGGTGAAGACGATATTATTCGCTACCAAGACGATTATGCTCGTACCAAGGATTAGAACCAAAAGAGGGCTATATAAGCTCTAAACCCAAAACTGAATACACTTTTGTGCAAATTGTCTCTAATAAGTACTGCACACCATAAGTCCCTGCCTAGTTGAGGTGGGGACTTAATTATGTTAGTCATATAAGTGTAGTAATATGTAGTAAGAGCGATCGCTCTGTTGGAAAAATATGAAGTTAAAATTCACAATCTTCATCTAAGATAAAGCAAATAGGCGAATACTCCTACCTATCAAACCAAATTGTTTGTTAACTGGAGACACCAAGTATTTAGCAAAGCTCAAAAGTCAAAAAAAATATTGATTCGTCCTTAAAAGTTGAGATTTGGCTGTATAAATTGAGTCTGTTGAGATTTGAATTCAAACGTAAGTCTACATAGAAGTAAGCTAGGTGCAGGATGTAATAGCAAAGCATTGGTCAACTAATCTGTAGAATAAACATAGGTTATTCAGTTGCAAAAACGAATTTCATGATTCATCTGAGTCAAGCAGCCGCGAGTGAAATCGTGCGAATTAAGTCCAAGCAACAGCCAAATGTCTTGTTTCGATTAGCGATAAAACCAGGTGGCTGTTCGGGTTTTGTTTATGATATGTCCTTCGATGAAGCAGTAAAAGTTGGCGATCGCGTTTTTGACTTCGACGAGATTCAAGTAATCGTAGACGCCGAAAGTTTAAATCAACTCAACGGTTTGACAGTAGATTATTCAGAAGACTTGATGGGTGGTGCTTTTCGTTTTCATAATCCCCAGGCGATCGCTACTTGTACTTGTGGTAATTCCTTCTCCATCAGTAATTAGTCATTGGTCATTGGTGATTAGTCATTAGTTTTTCACAAATGACAAATGACAATTGACATCAAGTCAGAAAAAAAGATATAATCAGGATTTGTTAAAACTTAGACCATAAGCAGCTTAACGCGCTGTAACTCATGCCAACAATACAGCAGCTAATACGTAACGAACGCGAACAAGCGCGTCAGAAAACAAAGTCCCCAGCTCTGAAACAATGCCCCCAACGCCGGGGAGTTTGTACCAGAGTATACACGACCACACCAAAAAAGCCTAACTCAGCTCTCCGTAAAGTAGCAAGGGTAAGACTTACCTCTGGGTTTGAAGTTACAGCTTACATTCCAGGGATTGGTCACAACTTACAAGAACACTCAGTTGTTATGATTCGTGGCGGTCGGGTTAAAGATTTACCAGGCGTGAGATACCACATCATCCGTGGCACCTTAGATACAGCCGGAGTCAAAGACCGCAAGCAAGGCCGTTCCAAGTATGGAACCAAACGTCCAAAAGAAGCCAAAAAATAGGATTAGGCGATTAATCGCACTAAACACGATTAATCGTCTGTCTTAGAAAGGCTTAGGGACAAAAAGCGATCGCCAAGGTGTGTTCTTGCAGCAATCATGAAAACTGTTTCTGTTTTATTTGTTTGAAGCAATCAAGCAAGCTATACCCTACACTCAGCGAGCAAGTGTAGAATTTCTGAGGAGAATCCTGTAACAATAACAGAATTCTCATTCGTACATTAAGGTTTAGAATCTTGTCGCCTTGAGTATTCAGTTGCTCTTAGCAAGTCAAGCAATTTTAGATTTTAGATTTGCGATTTTAGATTTATCGAATCTCCAAGAGAATGAGACTTACAGACTCTTGATTTTTCATTTGTTCCAACCATAAGGTTAAGGGCATATTAACGAAAATTTTTAATCAAAAATCCAAAATCCAAAATTGGCATCTGTAACGCTCGAAAAAAATTGAGGAAGTCTGAGGGTTGGGTTCCACCGCTTTTAGTTTCCGGTGTCTGATAGCATATAATTTCGTTGCCAAATTAAAGGTGAAGTATGTCTCGTCGTGGTGTTATTCAAAGGCGCCCAGTTCCGTCTGACTCAGTATATAACAGTCGCCTTGTGAGCATGATTATCAGGCGGATCATGCGTCATGGCAAGAAATCGCTTGCCGCCAGAATTGTTTATGATGCATTAAAAACCATTGAGGAACGCACTGGCAATAATGCTTTAGAAACTTTTGAAAGAGCGGTGCGGAATGCTACGCCTCTAGTAGAAGTCAAGGCTCGGCGTGTCGGCGGAGCAACCTACCAAGTACCAATGGAAGTGCGTTCGGAACGGGGTACTACCCTAGCACTACGTTGGTTGGTGCAATTTTCTCGCTCTCGACCAGGGCGCACAATGGCAAGCAAACTGGCAAATGAGTTAATGGATGCTGCTAACGAAACTGGAAATGCAATTCGCAAGCGCGAAGAAACGCACAGGATGGCGGAAGCTAACAAAGCATTTGCACATTATCGTTACTAGGTAGAAAATCGATATATCGTATTCCTCAAGCGGTATATCGTGAGATTTACAAAAAAGACGGTTTTCCGTAAAAGTATAGAATCTTAACAAAGAGTAATATACAAGATATCATGAGGCCAAAACTATAGGAGGTAATTGTGGCACGCACGATCCCGCTAGAGAAAGTACGCAACATCGGTATTGCGGCGCATATAGATGCGGGCAAAACAACAACAACAGAGAGAATATTGTTTTACTCTGGGATAATTCATAAGATTGGCGAAGTTCATGAAGGAACTGCCGTCACAGACTGGATGGAGCAGGAGCGGGAGCGGGGAATCACCATCACTGCTGCTGCTATCAGTACCAGCTGGAAAGATCATCAAATTAACATTATCGATACTCCAGGTCACGTAGACTTCACAATTGAAGTTGAGCGTTCCATGCGCGTATTGGACGGTGTAATCGCGGTATTTTGTTCTGTGGGTGGCGTACAACCACAATCAGAAACAGTTTGGCGACAAGCAGACCGTTACAAAGTGCCTCGGATCGCCTTTATCAACAAGATGGATCGCACAGGAGCGAACTTTTATAAAGTTCACGAGCAAATGCGCGATCGGCTGCGTGCAAATGCGATCGCCATTCAACTGCCAATTGGTAGCGAAAACGACTTCAAGGGAATTATTGACCTGGTACGGTTGCGTGCCTACATTTATAACAACGACCAAGGAACTGATATCCAAGAAACGGATATCCCCGCCGATTTGCAAGAGCTGGTAGAAGAATACCGTACCAAGCTCATAGAAGCGGTAGCAGAAACCAATGACGATCTGATGACTAAGTACTTCGAGGGCGAAGAACTTACAGAAGACGAAATTCGTACTGCTCTCCGTACAGGTACAATCGCGGGTACGATTGTGCCAGTACTTTGTGGCTCGGCATTTAAAAATAAAGGCGTACAGTTAATGCTTGACGCAGTTGTAGATTACCTACCTGCACCAAGTGAAGTTCCCCCAATTCAAGGCATACTGCCGAATGGGGACACTGTTGAACGTCGCGCTGATGACAACGAACCGTTATCAGCTCTGGCATTCAAGATTATGGCTGACCCTTACGGGCGTCTGACATTTGTTCGCGTTTATTCTGGTGTGCTGAAAAAGGGTAGCTACGTCCTCAACGCTACTAAGAATAAAAAAGAACGGATTTCCCGCTTAGTTCTCATGAAGGCAGACGATCGGCAAGATGTCGAGGAATTGCGTGCGGGTGATTTGGGAGCAGCCCTGGGATTGAAAGACACCTTGACAGGTGACACGATCTGTGACGACGGATCGCCAGTAATTCTGGAATCTCTATTTATTCCTGAGCCTGTAATTTCGGTAGCGGTTGAACCCAAAACCAAAAATGATATGGACAAACTGTCCAAGGCTCTGCAATCTCTCTCAGAAGAAGACCCAACCTTCCGCGTCAGCGTCGATCCAGAAACCAACCAAACCGTAATTGCCGGAATGGGAGAATTACACCTAGAAATTCTGGTAGACCGGATGTTACGCGAATTCAAAGTGGAAGCAAATGTTGGTGCGCCGCAAGTAGCTTACCGCGAAACAATTCGTAAGCATGTAACCAGAGTTGAGGGTAAATTCATCCGCCAAAGCGGTGGTAAAGGTCAATACGGTCACGTTGTGATCGATTTACAACCAGGAGAACCAGGCAGCGGTTTTGAGTTCGTCTCTAAAATTGTTGGCGGTGTCGTACCTAAAGAGTACATTGGCCCGGCAGAACAAGGAATGAAAGAAAGCTGCGAATCAGGTGTTCTGGCTGGATATCCGTTGATTGATGTCAAAGCCACGCTGATTGATGGGTCATACCACGATGTAGACTCTTCGGAAATGGCTTTCAAAATTGCTGGCTCAATGGCAATGAAAGAAGCTGTGCTTAAAGCTTCACCAGTACTATTAGAGCCTATGATGAAAGTTGAAGTGGAAGTTCCTGAAGACTTTATGGGGAACGTCATTGGCGACCTCATCTCCCGTCGCGGGCAGATTGAAAGCCAAAGCACTGAACAGGGACTCTCAAAAGTGGCATCTAAAGTTCCACTCGCGACCATGTTCGGCTACGCCACTGATATCCGGTCGAAGACCCAAGGTCGTGGTATCTTCACGATGGAGTTCAGCCACTACGAAGAGGTGCCCAAGAGCGTAGCTGAAACTATCATCGCAAAAAGCAAAGGGAACGCTTAATTAAAAAAGGAAACGAGGATTCATGGCACGCGCAAAGTTTGAAAGGAATAAACCCCACATTAATATCGGTACAGTTGGCCACGTTGACCACGGTAAAACTACCTTGACAGCAGCCATCACAATGACCTTGGCGGCTCTCGGCCAAGCTGTAGCTAAAGGCTACGACCAAATTGATAACGCGCCAGAAGAAAAGGCACGCGGTATTACTATCAATACCGCTCACGTAGAGTATGAAACCGAAAAGCGGCACTATGCTCACGTAGACTGTCCCGGACACGCTGACTATGTGAAAAACATGATCACTGGCGCAGCACAAATGGATGGTGGCATCCTTGTGGTTGCTGCTACCGATGGTCCTATGCCCCAAACCCGCGAACACATCCTGCTGGCAAAACAGGTAGGGGTTCCTAGTCTGGTTGTCTTCTTGAACAAAGAAGACTTGATGGATGACGAAGAACTTTTAGAACTAGTAGAACTAGAACTGCGGGAATTGCTTTCTAGCTATGATTTCCCTGGCGATGACATCCCCATCATCAAAGGCTCTGGTCTGCAAGCTTTAGAAGCAATGACCAAGAATCCCAAGACCCAACGGGGAGAAAATAAGTGGGTAGACAAAATCTACGAATTGATGGATGCTGTAGATTCTTACATTCCCACCCCCGAACGGGATGTTGACAAGCCGTTCTTGATGGCTGTAGAAGACGTGTTCTCCATCACAGGCCGTGGTACTGTTGCCACCGGTCGGATTGAGCGTGGTGTAGTTAAAGTCGGCGATAACGTTGAACTAGTGGGTATCAGAGATACTCGCGCCACCACCGTAACTGGTATTGAGATGTTCAAGAAGAGTCTCGACCAAGGTATGGCTGGGGATAACGCTGGCGTACTACTCAGAGGTATCCAAAAGGCTGATATTGAACGGGGTATGGTAATTGCTAAACCTGGTTCGATTACACCTCACACTCAATTTGAAGGTGAAGTATACGTTTTAACAGAAAAAGAAGGTGGTCGTAAGACTCCATTCTTTGCTGGTTACCGTCCTCAATTCTATGTGCGGACAACGGATGTAACAGGTACAATCAAAACTTTTACCTCCGATGATGGTACTGATGCAGAAATGGTGATGCCAGGCGACCGCATCAAAATGACAGTAGAATTGATCAACCCAATCGCTATTGAACAAGGAATGCGCTTCGCTATTCGCGAAGGCGGTCGCACCATCGGTGCTGGTGTCGTCTCCAAAATTTTGAAATAGCACCTTTTTGCTCTTAATAAAGGAGCAGAGATGGTATGATTCCACTCTGCTCCTTTCTCTTCCTTTAATTAAAACGAGTGGAGATTAGGCAATACACAAACAAGACTCTCCCCACTCATTACTCCCCTAATTACGCAGAACCTGGACAATTAAAGATGGCAACTCTACAGCAGCAGAAAATTAGAATTCGCTTACAAGCTTTTGACCGACGCTTATTAGATACATCTTGCGAGAAGATTGTAGATACAGCTAACCGCACCAATGCTACAGCGATCGGCCCTATTCCTTTACCAACAAAACGCCGAATCTACTGTGTGCTGCGATCGCCTCACGTAGATAAAGATTCGCGGGAACACTTTGAAACCCGTACTCATCGCCGGATTATTGACATCTACCAACCATCTTCTAAAACTATTGATGCCCTAATGAAATTGGATTTGCCATCCGGTGTAGATATCGAAGTCAAACTTTAATTAGTCATTAGTCATCAGTCATTGGTCAATAGACAAAAGACGGCTAACAAAGCACAAAGTCTGGCGGGAGGTTTCCTTTGCTTAGACTTTGTAAGACAGAAATAATGATATCAGTATGAATATTTACCTTGCCCTGAAGAAATATATCTCAGGGCTTTTTATTTAGCCGCAAAACAAATGGTAGAATGTAGACAAAGTACGGGAAAAGCAGAGAAAAATAAATTTTAAAGATTAAGTTTATACTAAGGTAACAATGACATCATCTTCTAAAATTGCAGTCCGCGAACTACCTCTGTTCCCGTTACCCGAAGTAGTTCTGTTTCCTACCAGACCATTGCCCCTGCACATCTTTGAATTTCGCTACCGAATCATGATGAACACGATTTTGGAGAGCGATCGCAGGTTCGGTGTTTTAATGTTCGATCCAGTTAAAGGTACAATTGCAAACACTGGCTGCTGTGCCGAAATCGTTCACCATCAACGGCTGCCAGATGATCGCATGAAAATGTTGACTTTGGGGCAGCAAAGATTTCGCGTCTTAGAATACGTTCGTGAAAAGCCATATCGTGTTGGCTTAGTAGAGTGGATTGAAGACCACCCACCAACAAAAGATTTGCGCCCTTTGGCTTCAGAAGTAGAACAACTACTGCGGGATGTTGTACGTCTGTCAGCTAAACTAACCGAACAAAATATTGAGTTGCCAGAGGATTTACCCGACCTCCCAATAGAGCTATCTTATTGGGTAGCTAGTAACCTCTATGGTGTCGCCGCAGAACAACAGTTATTGCTAGAAATGCAAGATACTGCAACTCGTCTAGACCGGGAAGCAGAAATTTTAACTTCTACTCGTAATCACTTGGCAGCTAGAGCTGTTCTGAAAGACACATTTAATGAGAAATCATAAGTAGTTATTAGCCATTAATCACCACTCATTGGTTATTTCTTAATAAACAAAGAACAAATTACTACTGAGGAATGACTAAACAGCGCTTACTGGTAAAACACTGTAAGTGCCTAAAATTCTTAAAATCTCTGTATGGCTACTTAATTCTGCTAAAGCAGATTTCATTTGTGTTTCGTTGGCGTCTGCTTCTACATCAATAAAAAACAAATATTCGCCTAGCGATCGCTTTGTGGGACGAGATTCAATCCGGCTGAGGTTGATTCCCAACTGAGCAAAGATTTGCAAAGGTTTGACTAACGCTCCTGGCATATTGGCAGGTACGCTAAAAGCTAGGGAAGTGTGGCTAAAACTTGGTTTAGAGTTCTGAGATCCAGCGTTTGCTTCGCCCTGACTTACTACCCAAAAACGAGTAAAGTTTTCTGGATAATCATTAATAACGCTGGCAAGTATGGGCAGATTGTAGAGTTGAGCTGCTCTACTAGAGGCGATAGTTGCTGTTGTTGGCTCTTGTTTCAACCGCTCTAGTGCTTCGGTTGTAGAATTGTTAGCAATAATCTGTACCTGTGGGAGAAACCGCTCTAACCATACCTGACATTGTGCTAAAGCTTGGGGATGAGAGTAAACAGTTTGAATGCTATCTAAGCTAGTGGCACAGGAAATTAAATTATGCACAATGGGTAATACCAAGGCCAACTGAATTTGTAACCCGTCCAACTGCCACACTGTATCTAGCGTCATGGTCACACTCCCTTCAATAGAATTTTCCACTGGTACAACAGCCAACTGGGCTTGACCTTTAGCAACTGCGTGCAGGGATTGGGAGATGCTGGGATAAGGGCATAAAATAGTTTCAAATCCTGTAGTTTTGCCCAACCAGTTGACATAAAAAACAGCTGCTTGTTCTGAATATGTACCGGATGGGCCTAAATGTGCGATCGATATAGTCATGCCATTAGCCTTGAGTTGATAGTTTCGCTGGAATTGGGTATTAAGAAGGATTTATAGAACTGAATTTTTTCTTAGATATTTTTATCCATATACAAATAAATTGAATTATGAATTTAATTAAATAAACTATCTATCCATAGCTGTTCTCTAATAGTCGGATTTACAGGCAGCTTTTCGCCTAAATTTATCTGAAGATTGAAGAGAAATTTTATTAGCTTATGCTATTTTTAGTGCATATTTGTATTTTTTTGTCAATGGTTAATTCATAATCCAAACTTTCTTTAACAAAAGATAGTAATGAGCGTACCAACTTTTTGGCGATCGCGTACACCTCATCAACAAGTATAATTTTGATGGTCAATAAAGTTTTTACTTTTCTGTAATCAGATCTAATTTGTTAAAAAATATTAAAATTAAGAAACATATACTTTTATTCGCTCATGGCTACCCGGTTTACTGCCTTCCAATCGGTTGAAATAGCCGTTCCAGAGGAGCCTATTCCGATTCAGTACTATTTACGTCAGCCTCAACGTCTGGTTAAGGCATTGGTTGACAATAGCCGCATTCAGCAACTTTCTGAAGAGATATTTCGCTTGAAAATGCGTCCGCTGACTTTTATGTCGCTGAGTATTCAACCGACTGTAGACATGAGAGTTTGGGTAGAATCAAATGACATAATTTATTTGCGATCGCTAGGCTGTGAAATTCTAGGTTTCGAGTATATTAATCAGCGTTTTGCTCTCAATTTAAAAGGGCATTTATCTCCCAAACAGGTAAGCACAGGTACTCGCTTGCAAGGAAGAGCTGATTTAGAAGTACAGATAGATTTGCCACCACCATTTTCCCTGACTCCCAAGCCAATTTTAGAGGCTACTGGCAATGGTTTGCTCAAAAGCGTGCTGTTAACGGTCAAGCAACGGCTATTACATCAACTTTTAGCAGATTATCGCCAGTGGGTGATATTACAAACGAAAAATCAAGGAATTGGCGGCGACAGTGGTAAACTGCCCATGTTGAATCCTGAGTAATTATTGCATCACTCCCCATCAAGTACTTTGATTTGGCAAGGACGAAAAGACTTGCGATGTAGTGGCGATGGCCCGTATTGTTGCAAAGCCAGCAGATGCAGCTGGCTACCGTAACCCTTGTTACGCTCCAAGTTATACATTGGGTATTTTGATGCTAGACGCATTATCAACTCGTCACGCCAAACCTTGGCAACAATACTGGCAGAGGCAATAGCAAGCGATCGCTCGTCTCCTTTGACTATTGTTTGTTGCGGCACTAGCAAGTCTTTAATTGACTGATTGCCATCAACTAAGCAAAGTGCTGGCTGTATTTTTAACTTTAGTACAGCCCGCTTCATTGCTAACAGCGTCGCTTGCAAAATATTTATCTTGTCAATTTCAGCAGTGGAAGCAAACCCAATTTTCCAATCTACAGCTAGTCCACAAATTTGTTGTGCTAGCTGAGTTCTTCTTTGACTAGACAATTTTTTACTGTCTTTAATTTTAGCTGCCATTAGTTTTGGCAAAGCATAATCTGGCAGGATTACGGCCGCAGCCACCACAGGGCCAAATAAAGCGCCTCGCCCTACTTCATCTACACCTGCAACTAGCCCCGAAATCCCTGACAGGGTAGAAAACTCCAGCCAACTGGATTCTTCCAGAAGTGCTGGCGAACAATGAGCAGCAGTTTGCTGTGTTTCTACCATAAGGCAAATTAATTGTCGTCGATCGCTGAGGAACGACGGCGGCGGCGACGGTTAGCTGTCGTGGTGCTACTTACATCACTTTCATCTGCGTTCGCCAGGGCTGCTGAAGGGCTGTCAGTAAACCCTGATGGTTCATTTGTCTCTTGGATTGTTTCTTGGATTGTTTCTTGGATCGAGGATTTTTGTTCTGGCTCAATAACTTTTGGTATTGGTACTCTGCTTGGAGTAAGTTCAGATGTTGTTCTTTGAACAGTAATTGGTTCTGGAATTGATTCAGTTAGTCCCGTTGGCAGTTGTCCGGGCTGAATCACGTTAATAATCACAGACTTGGGATTTTTAACTTCTTGCTCCAGTTTGACCAAGGGAGAGATTCCCATTAAGGCAAACATATCCTGTTCTTGGAGTGTCATTTCTACAGTCCTAATTTCCGGTGGTTCTACCACTGGTTTGACTGGCTCTGCCTTGGTAATTTTAGTGCGTTCTATTCTTTCGCTCCAACCTGGCTTACCAAGGGTAGGTGAAGGAATTTCTGGTGTTACTGCTAGTTCTGGTTCACCATCAAGGTCTAAGTCTGGCTCGTTGACAAAAGCCAGTGGATTAGTGCCAGTCCTGGCTTCATCTTTCCCATTTAATCCGTTAATACCACCAATCCGACTGCGACGAGTCCGGGTACGACGCTTATTATCGTTAAGTTCTTGATAACTTGGATGATTGATCAGATTGAGATTACTCAATTCCGAATCACCATCGAATGGTTCCCCGAATCCATCATAGGTTTCTCGTGGTTCTGGGATGCGGGCAGATGGCTGACGTGGTTCCCTGTGAGGCAAAGGAGAAACAAAACGCTCGCGTTCTGGCATTTCTGCTGGTGTGGGGAATCGGTTTTCGATTTCTCCCGGCAGACGCACGGTATGTCCTAAACCGCCACAAGTGGGGCAAGTTTCACCAAACAGTTCGTAAATATTTTGACCCTGACGCTTGCGAGTCAGTTCTACTAAACCTAGTTCAGTTAATTGAGCAATCTGGGGACGAGCTTTGTCTGCTTTGAGTGCTTTATTAAAGTGTTCCAGAACTTGCAGTTGGTCGCGTCGCGATTCCATATCAATAAAATCAACGACAATCACCCCGGCAATATTTCGTAGACGCAACTGCCGAGCAATTTCTGTTGCAGCTTCGCAGTTTGTCCACAAAACTGTTTCTCTGGCTGTTGCCGATCGCGTAAAGGAACCTGAGTTAACGTCAATTACTGTTAATGCCTCAGTCGGCTGAATAATGATGTAACCCCCAGAAGGAAGGTCTACTCTTGGTTTCAGGGCTTCTCGGATGGCGGCGTTAATCCGGAAGTACTCTAAAATTGGCGAGCGATCGCGATGATGATCGATTAACAGCCCTTGAGGTGTTTGCCCTCCACTCCAGTTCTGTAAATACTGCTTAACTCGCTTCAAACCAGTGCTGGAATCCACAACGATCCGATTCACATCTGCGCCGTACATATCTCGCAATACGCGCTGAATGAAATCATCGTCCCGGTTGAGCAGTGCTGGGGCGCGGGTGGAATGGGCTTCCTGCTGGATCGCCTCCCATTGCTTTTGCAACACCTCTAAATCTTCCATAATCGCTTCTTCTGGTTTGCCTTCTGCTTCTGTACGCACTAGCAAACCCATTCCCGCCGGTTTAATCAAAATCGCTAACGCCCGCAAGCGGTTGCGCTCGCTTTCACTTTTAATCCGTCGGGACAAATTTACGCCTCTGCCATAGGGCATCAGTACCACATAGCGTCCGGGTAAGGTGATATTACCCGTAAGCCTCGGCCCTTTTGTTCCCGTTGGCTCTTTCATTACTTGCACCAACACCTTCTGTTGTGGTGCTAATAGTTCTGTGATTGCTGCTGCGGTACGCTTTAGCTTTAATGGGCCCAAGTCCGTGACGTGAATAAAGCCGTTGCGCTCTGGGTCGCCAATATTAACAAAAGCTGCATCTATTCCAGGTAATACGTTTTCTACTACTCCTAAGTAGATATCACCTATTTGATGATGACCAGTAGCAACAACCAGTTCCTGTATCTGATCTTCAGAAAAAACCGCAGCAATTTGGTGCTGCTCTGCGATAATAATTTGTTTTGGCATTCAATTTCCTCAAAAATTGGCAGCACTAACAGGTCTAGAGGTTTGTTGGATCGAGTCTGGTTAATTACTTCTAAATGAAAAGTTTTTGCATCCCCGTGTCTTTTGAGACAATGTTACAATTATCACTAGTACTCCCAAGAAGAACTCTTTAGCCTTAGCTCAAACTTCTTTTGACACGGCAATTGCTACCCTACCCTGCGGGAAACGGAAACGCTAAAGGCAAACAATTCGGGTAACCCGTTGTTAGCACATGTCTCGTCTTCGCGTCAGTTTTCATTTTCTGTGTAATTCCAGTTCGATATTATACCTTTTATTCCTGTAAGCCTAAAAAGACGCTACTGGTAATAACAATCGTCAAGCAATTTTGGATTTTAGATTTAGGATTTTTGATTGAAATACACTACGAGGGCAAAAAGCTTAAGGATTTTAGATTGATGATTTAAGATTAGTTCGACCCACAAAGGTGGGGCATGAACGAAAAAAACAATCTAAAATCTGTCTTGAAAAGCTTTGGCCGGAGGTTTCCTCCGCTCAAATGCCAGTGTACAAATGCAAAAACTCACCCAAACGACTGACTCAACTTTTGTCTCCGACACGCTACGCGTAGCTTGCTTCGACCTAGTAGTACGCAAAATCTAAAATTGAAAATTGGAAGTCAACCTGAGCTTCTGAGTTAAATAGCTATTGATACTCTTAAGAGCTTTCACACGCTTGATTATTCCAGAACGGCTGCATATTCATATTGTTTAAGCAATTAAATCAACCGTCCGTGGTTGATTTCTGATGTAATACCCTCTTTGAAAGAGAGTTCTGAGTTGAAAGTACTAAATCCTGAGTCAATTTTGAATTCAGGATATTTGATTTGAGAGTAACCTACTGAAGTCGTTAACAAAAAAAAACTACTTCTATTTTCCATTCCCCAGATTTATCCTTAGGGTTATATTCAGCAACACCAGTTGCTACTCTACCTGAAGTTGCTCTAGCCTACGGCAAACTACGTTTTGGCTTTGCGCGTCTGTGGGCTTCTAGAAGTCGGCATAACCGACGGCAGTTGCTTTCATGGCGAGTTCTCCAAAGGAGTACAACTCTACAAGAGTAACGCACTGGCTCTTGGGCACTACTGTGGATTAGACATTCAGCAGTTGTTTAAAAAGCATGGAGTTAGAGAACCTAACCGAGCCTGCTGTTCGTTACTGATTCACAAGTTAGCTATAGAGAGAGTGTGTGTTCTTTAATCTGCCTCAGTTTGTCTGGGATAAAATCCTAGAAGTTGCACTCTAATATCTTTGCTTTCGCCCCCTGAATGCGAGGGTAGTGAACCAGCTAATTCAATGCAGCGCCAGAAAATTTCTCTTCATCTCATTCTAACGCAACCTTGCTAAAAATCAATTCCTATGATGTGCCATCTTATGACAACTACTAGCAAGTTACCATAGAGGGATTATACCCCTAAAACTAGGCGATTGCGGTGGATGTGTAGGATTTGAAATTCTACATTAGCTACTGCCTCTAACATAAACACGATTTGTTCTGGACGCAAGAGCCAACCATCTTGTCGGTAGCTGCCTAGATAACGAATAACAGATGTACATTGTGCCCTGTTCTTGTCGGTTTCTACCAATTCCAATTCAAACAAGCGATCGCGCAGATTTATTAACTGGCTTTTGCCTGACTTGGTTGTTTGCTCGTACCAGAGTTCGTCTTTGGCCTTGATAGTATCAATCCAGTTTTGCCATTGTGTAGGTGTCACTTCATTTGGTGCTGCTACAGTCATCAAATACTCTGCGGCTTCCAACAGTTGGCTAGCGGCTTTCGCTTTTAAATCGATTTGCGCCACATTATAGATAGGTATGTCTGTAGGCATTTCCCTAGCTAGCTGTGCTTTAAAAGTATCAACTGCCACGGGCATTGTTAACTCAAAATCCACAATTTCACCGCTGCTGGTAGCTCCTAAAGCCAAAGCCGTGGCTACCGAAATTCGCGGCATTGGGTGAAACCCACCACTAAAGGCTATTGGCAAGCCTGCTCGCCGCATAACTCGGTCAAACAAACGGATTAAATCGAGATGGCTCACCAAAGCCATGTTACCTTCTTTACCAAACCAAACTCGTATTCGTTGTGTCCTAGCGGTGTTAGGAACAAATTCACCAGCAAATTTCGGCACAGCAGGTGGTTCAATGACGATATTGTGGCCAAAATCAGTGCCACACACCCCACAGTGAGAACAGCCTTCAAAAGAACAGTCCGGTACAATTGCGGCTGCTAGGGCGCGTTCCAAGTCTTCTTTGAGCCACTTTTTGTCAATGCCGGTATCAATATGATCCCAGGGTAGGGGAGTGTCAAGGGAGTGGGTAGAGACGGGATTAATCGCGTCTGTACCGAGTGCGGAGTGCTCCTGTTTTTGAAATACATTCCATTCGCCGTTTTGGATTTGGCGGTATTTCCAATCTAGACCGGCTTGGGCGATCGCATCTTCCCAAGCAGTAAAAGCTTTATCTAAATTGTCATACCAGGAATCCATACCTGCACCCAATTCCCAGGCGCGACGCAGTACTTTGCCCAAAGTGCGATCGCCTCGCCCGATAAAATCTTCCATTGCCGAAATCCGGACATCGGTAAAATTTGCCTTTGCTCCCTTTATCCGCCGGAATTCTTGCCGCAGCAAGTTTTGTTTGCGCTTAAATTCACTGGTAGAAACTGAGTGCCACTGAAATGGCGTATGCGGCTTGGGGGTAAAGTTAGAAATTGTCAAATTAAAGTTTAGGGGTTTTCTGCCTTTGCCCCGACACTCGCGTTGTAGCCAACTTACTGTTTCAGCAATACCCAAGACATCAGCATCTGTCTCACCTGGCAAGCCAATCATAAAATATAGCTTAATTTTATCCCAACCTTGCTCCCAAGCGGTTTTCACTCCCCGCAACAATTCTTCATTGGTCAAACCTTTATTCACGATGTCTCGCATCCGCTGAGTTCCAGCCTCTGGAGCAAAGGTCAGCCCACCTTGCCGCGTACCTCCAAGGATATTGGCAATATTTTCATCAAATCTATCTACTCGTTGGCTGGGTAGAGTCAGAGAAATGTTTTCATTTCTTAAGCGATTTTTAATTTCCATCCCCACCGCTGGTAGGGATAAATAATCAGAACAACTCAAGGAAAGCAAGGAAAACTCATTGTAACCGGTTGCCCGCATCCCTTGTTCAATTGCTTCTACCACTTTATCCGGTTCTACATCCCGTGCTGGTCTAGTAAGCATTCCTGGTTGACAAAACCGACAGCCACGAGTGCAGCCACGGCGAATTTCAATGGTCAAGCGGTCATGTACCGTTTCTACGTAGGGAACCAACCCAATGGAATATGCTGGGATGGGGGTTGCAACTCTTCGCAGAATTCGTTTGGGGACATCTGGACGCAGAGGATGAACTGAGCCATCGTCTGCCATCTCGTAAAACTGAGGGACGTATACGCCTGGGATTTGTGCCAAGTCTAGTAACAATTCTTCCCGGCTCAAAAGTGCTTTTTTGCCTTCTTCTAATACCAGACCAATTTCTGGCAGCAATTCTTCTCCGTCTCCAAGAGCGAAAAAGTCGAAGAAGTCAGTGTAAGGTTCAGGATTTGATGTCGCTGTCTGTCCGCCAGCAAAAATCAACGGGTAAGAAGAGGACGCGGCGACGGAGGGATGGGAAGACGCAGCGATCTTTTCTTGATTCACCGTGTCTTCGTGTCCCCCTGTCTTTGCGTCTCTTCTCTCCCGCCACGTTAAAGGTATTCCCGCCAAATCCAACATTTCTAGGATATTAGTTGCACCCAGTTCGTAACTGAGGCTAAAGCCTAAAATGTCGAATTCACTGAGCGATCGCTTTGACTCTACCGCAAATAAGGGTGTATTGGTTTCCCGTAGTTTGGCTGATAGATCTTGTCCTGGTAAGTAGGCGCGATCGCACAACTGGCTCTTTTGGGCATTCAAAATGTTATATAAAATGATATGCCCTAAATTCGATGCACCGACTTCATAGACTTCTGGGTAGGTTAAAACCCAGCGTATTGTTGTCGTTTCCCAAGGTTTGTGTACTGCTAAGCGCTCGTTACCCAAGTAACGCCCTGGTTTTAAAATATCCGGTGTTATTAGCTTTTCAACTGCAACAGCCACTATGCTATCTTCGAGCTACCTTAATTACAGTTACTAAAACCCAACCTTAGCATCGAATCAGGCCTTTCAACAAAATTTATCGTTGTAACTTATAACTCCTTTACATAAAGTCTGCTCCTCACCTAAACTTTGCTTGTTTTAGATCGTTTTTATATGAATTTATGTTGCAAAAAATTCAGCTTCGCTTTCTAAAATTTCAAAAACTCTATCAAGCTGCGTCAGTTCAAAAATAATTTTAACTGAGGGAGCAAGATTGCAAATTCGGAAACTCCTCTCTAAACCCAAAGCCAGTTTATGTGCAGATAACAATGCCATCAAACCTGCGCTGTCTAAGGATTCTACTGCCCCTAAATCTACTACCAAGATGGAAATATCATTTTTCGCGAGTTCTGTGGTTAGATCTCGTTCAAATTCTAAGGCGTTTGCAGCATTCAAAGAGCCTTGTGGTTGAATAACCGCAATTTTGGGATACTGAAGCACTGCTTGCATGGTTACATCCTATGAGAGTTATTGAAGCGTCAAGGTAAGAATTATTTGAACATAAACTTTTTTTTGTTGCATCGACCATATGTCTTAGGTTTCTTTGCTGAATCTTTATTGCTTTAGTATGTCTGTTTAAAGATTGTCATAATTCCAGTTGAAAATGTGTTCGTATATACTTTTTTTTCATCTCAGTTCAAAAACAATCAACATAGACAGCACTAAAACAGAAAAATTATCCGTAACTTTCCTGAGGAAACTTGCCTAGTGTATAACTTAAGCTAATTTAGCTAAATTTTAACGGAAAGTTAAATGTCACACTTCAGTGTTACCGATGATATTAGGCAAAATCACAGCAAATTATTTATCTAGCTAATTTAAATCGCGATCTATATCAATAATGAAGTAGTGTTCGATCGCTTTTTATACTTAGAGATATCTGGAATAATTAATATCATATAGAGTTGGGTTATTACTTATGAGAACTAGGTACGCTATTCGTAAATTGGTAGAAAAAGCTCTTGATATTAAAAAATTAACTCCTGAGATAGAAAATGAAATTAACTCAGAACTAACGCAACTAGGTTACATTTCTGACGTTGATTACGAAGCTTTAGAATTATTAATGTCAGAAATGGATGCTGGTCGAATTCAGTTGGTTTCTAGCCTCGGATATTAATCCTCTGTCTTTGGATATAGATGTTTTTAGATTCCGATTATTAAGTAAATTTCATAAAGACTAGAGAAATCAAACGTAAGATAGTTATGCTAGCTCCAGCATGGCTAAAGAAGAAAAAAAATTCACCACACATGAAGATAGGTCATTGCAAAGTTGCTCCTATCAGTGTACCTTCTTGAAACACAACACTGATAATAAGGGCGACCTTGGTTTTATTTTCTATGAGATTGATTATTTAAATACTAAGGTGGCGTAAACTGTGCTAATGACCACCTAGATTGTGCATTCTTCATAAATAGCCATGCAGTTCGCTAAACGCCTAGAAAAAATCCCTCCCTATCTGTTTGCTGAAATTATCCACAAGCAGAATGAACTCATTGCTAAGGGAGTTGATATCATCAATATGGGTATTGGCGATCCAGATAAACCGACTCCTACTCATATTCTCCAGGCAATGCATGAGGCGATTGAGGATGCTTCTATGCACAATTATCCGCCCTACCAAGGTACGAAGCAATTCCGGGAGACAGCGGCTAAGTGGATGAAAAATCGGTTTGGCGTGACGGGGTTGAATCCCGATACAGAAATTGTTTCTTCAATTGGTTCTAAAGAAGCAATTCATAATACTTTCTTAGCATTTGTGGAAGCAGGAGACTATACATTAATACCAGATCCTGGTTATCCTGTGTATCGCACTTCGACAATTTTTGCTGGTGGTGAGTCTTTTACTATGCCTTTGAAGGCAGAAAACAGTTTTTTGCCTGATTTGAGTAGCATACCCGAAGAAGTAGCCCACAAAGCAAAGCTATTGTGGATTAATTATCCAAATAATCCCACTGGGGCGTTGGCAACACTAGAGTTTTTTGAAGAATTGGTAGCTTTCTGCAAGCAGTATGATATTTTGCTGTGCCACGATCATGCTTACTCAGAAATGGCATACGATGGCTACAAACCGCCTAGTGTGCTGCAAGTTGCGGGTGCGAAAGATGTGGCGATCGAATTTCACAGTCTGTCTAAGTCATACAATATGACTGGTTGGCGAGTGGGTTTTGTTGCGGGTAATTCTGTTGCGATTCAAGGGTTAGCGCAGGTAAAAACTAACGTTGATTCTGGGGTGTTTAAGGCAATTCAACAAGCAGCGATCGCAGCTTATTCTAATACCACAGAGGCAGAACTCCAAAGCATCATGTCGGTTTACCAAAATCGGCGCGACATTATCATCAATGGACTGCAATCTCTAGGTTGGCCAATTCAGCCTCCTAAAGCTACCCTTTATGTCTGGACGCCTGTTCCTCAAGGATATTCCTCAATAGAATTTGTGAATTTGCTACTTGACAAATGTGGCATTGTTGTACCTCCTGGCAGTGGTTACGGTGCATGTGGAGAAGGCTTTTTCCGAATTGCTTTAACTATCTCTGATGAACGATTGCGAGAAGGAATTGAACGGATGAGAGATGCTGGTATTCGTTATGTGTGACTGGTGACTAGTGACTGGGGAGATGGGGAGATGGGGAGATGGGGAGATGGGGAGATAGGGGGGAAAGATTTCTTCTCCATCCTCCCACACCTCCCACACTTCCCACACCTCCTGTTTCCCCAATGCCCCAATCCCTAATCCCCAATCCCCAGTCCCTCTTGGGATGCTTGCCAAAGTTGGTGAATAAACTGATTGAGTTGCTGTTTGGCGGCTGAGTCCAGCTCGGCTTTTGGTTGTTTTGCTAAAACTTGGCTCAATAAGGTAATGACTTCTGTGTCTAAAGCTGGTTGAAATAAATCAGCAGGCCAAAGTAGGTCAGATGCATCCCGTAAATCGGTAATCATGGGAGATTCTTCAATGAAGGTGACCATTAATAAAGGGCGCACCCAGCACAACTGACGAGAAACTACAAATTGAATGACTTCTGCATATAGATTCCTCTCACCATACTTTAAAGACACTATTTGTCCCGGTTGAAGAAAATCTAGGTTCATGTCCATCATTTAGACAGTTTAGGCGGCGATAAAGATTGTTTTGTAAGTTCTTGAATTTAAAAGCCAGAATGCGCCCCTTTTAAAGGAAGCTTCTGTAACATTAGGGTAGCACTCTCACGGCAACGATGTCTTAGAGATATGGCTGTGTCTGTGCCTACGCAAAACTAATAGGACTAATCCCCGACAGCAAGGGGTTTTCTTAGCATAGTATCTCGACAGAAATACTATAGAATAAGTAAATAACTGTTAAGCGATCGCTAAACAGAGGCTTTGTCGTAGTGAATTAACGATTAAAGAGCAAAGAGCAGTGTCAGTTGAAACCATTGAAAAGCGTTCTACCTCCCGCAAGCTCGCGCCTCGCTATCGCGTTTTGCTCCATAACGATGACTACAACCCTATGGAGTACGTGGTACAGGTATTAATAACTACTGTGCCCAGCCTTACCCAACCACAGGCTGTTAGTATCATGATGGAAGCTCATACTAACGGAATGGCTTTAGTCATTACTTGCGCTCAGGAACATGCTGAGTTCTATTGCGAAACATTGAAAAGTCACGGTTTAAGTAGCACGATTGAACCTGATGAATAATTATTAGTCATTGGTCATTTATGATTAATGACTTAACTGTGTATGAAAAAAAACCTTGTCCGTTTAGCCCAACGCCCTGCCCCTATTAGGCTGGGTTATTTTATTGTCAGTTTATTGTTGCTATGGTTACCCTTAGCTGCACCAATATACTTACTAGTCAATAATTCAAATTTAGTAAGTATATTGACAATGGTATTGTTATATGCGCTATTTATTGTTCTCTTAAGGTTATGGGGTAAGCATGTCTACCAGCAGCCCCAAATTCTGCGGCATTATGGCTTGGAATTCACGCGGCAAAACGGTGTGGATTTAATCCGTGGTTTGGCTATGGGGATAATTAATATTCTGATACTTTTTGGGGTACAGGGTTTGTTGGGTTGGTTGGTGTGGCAACAACCAAAAGTTTTATTGATAAAAGTAATTTTAGAAGGTTTAATTGTCGCTTTAGGCGTTGGTTTTGCTGAGGAATTATTATTCCGAGGTTGGTTGTTAGATGAATTACAACGAGATTACAGTCCGCGTGTGGCATTGTGGACAGATGCAATTGCATTTGCAACATTGCACTTTATTAAACCATTGGCAGTAATTATTCAGACATTACCGCAATTTCCAGCTTTAGTATTGCTGGGGTTAACGCAGGTATGGGGAAAGCGTTGGCGCAGAGGACGCTTAGGTTTTCCCATTGGTTTACATGGTGGTTTAGTGTGGGGTTACTACATTATTAATGTGGGGAAATTAGTCAAATATTCTGGTCAAGTTCCTGATTGGGTGACTGGTGTGAATAATAATCCTTTACAAGGAGTGATGGGGGTATTTTTGATGAGTATACTGGCGTTGTGTATAAGGAGTAAACAATTCAAAAATAAACATACTTAAATTCAAAATAGATTGATGCAGCCTTACTTTAAGGGATTATAAATATAACCAGCTTTTAACACTGACTTTTCTTTGACATATACTACTGCTAAGTTTTCAGAAAAGTTTCTAGCAGTATCAAATTGTGGTTTGATGATAAAGTTACCAGATTTGTCTATATAACCTATTTTGCCACTAATACTTATTCTTGCTAGCCCTTCCAAAAATTTATCTCCACCATCAAATTGTGGTTTAATAATGAATTTACCAAACTTGTCTACATAACCAACTTTGCCACCAATACTTACTGCTGATAACCCTTCAGAGAAATCATGAGCACTATTAAATTGTGGCTCTATAACCAGATTTCCAGCATTATCAATATAGCCTATTTTTTTCTCAATACTTATAGCTGCTAACCCTTCAGAAAAATTGTTAGCACTATCAAATTTTGGATTGACTGCAAGATGACCAAATATATCTATATAGCCAAATTTTTCGCCAACTTTTATAACAGCTAATCCTTCAGAAAAATTATTACCACTATCAAATTGCGGTGGGATAACTTGGTTACCAACCCGATCAATATAGCCTACCTTACCATTGATAGATACTGGTGCTAAACCGTTAGAAAAATCTCCAGATTCCTTAAACTTTCTTTGAATTACGAAACGTCCTCCATTATCAATATAGCCCCAAGTGCCAACAAGCCATACTCTTGCTAATCCTTCAGAAAACTTTTGCGCTGCATTCTTCACAAACTGCGGCTGAATCACAAAAGTCCCAGTTTTATCTATATATCCTCTGTTCTGACCTGCAATCCAAACTACAGCTAGTCCTTCAGAAAAATCCTCAGCTTCATCAAATTGTGGTTGAATTACAAAGCTGCCAATACGGTCAATATAACCCCACTTTCCATCAACTTTTACTCGCGCCAGTCCCTCAGAAAAATCATAAGCTTCATCGTATTTTGGTTCTATTACAAAACTAATGTTTGGCGACTCTATCGATGGGGATGGAGATGTAGTTTTTTCAGGAGAGGCAATTTTTGGTAACTTATTGGAATTTGTAACAGTTTGTAAATATTGGTGAAGATTAAAAACACCAACAGTCAAAGCTGCGCCTATACCTATGAGTGCAATTTTACTTGCTAATGTTCGTAATTTAGGATATTTCCAGATTCTAGAGAGAAATTGAACAAACTGTGAGGAGTATGATTTTGGTATCAGAGTATTAATTGCTGCTAATGCTTCAGATGCTGATTTGTATCTTTGTTTAAAGTCATAACGCACCATTTTAGTTACAACATCTGCAAACTTATCGCTGACTTGTAAGTTACTGCGCCATATAATTTCGTTTGTTTTTGCATCTAAAATGAAATCTTGAGGCAGTAAGCCTGTGAGAGCTTGGATAGCAATAATACCAATCGCATAGACATCGCTACTTAGTTCTGGTTTACGTCTAGCCTGTTCATCTGGCATATAACCAGGAGTACCAATAGCAATGGTAGACATTATATTACCTTGAGGATTTACTGCTAATGTTTTAATTTCTTTTACTGCACCAAAGTCTATTAGAACAATTTTTTTATCATTGTTGCGGCGCATTAAATTTTGAGGCTTAATATCTCGGTGAATAATATTACGGTTATGAATCACTTGCACAACTTTTAAGATTTCTTGTAAAAGTTTAATGACTTCATTTTCACCAAAACGCTTTCCAACTGTAAGCTCTCTACTTAAATCGCCACCATCAACATATTCTTGAACTATAAAAAATTCGCCATTTTCTTCAAAAAAAGCCAAAAGCTTTGGGATTTGGTCATGACTTAATCCATATAAAACTTTTGCTTCCCTATCAAATAGTTCTCTAGCAGCAGGTAGTATGGCTGGATCGGTATGTTTAGGTTTTAGGTGTTTAACAGCACATAGGTGATGATTCGGTAAATGTGTATCTTCAGCCAGATAAGTGTCTCCAAATCCTCCGTTTCCGAGTAATTGTTTAATTTTGTAGTGATTACCAAGTGTTTGTCCTATAAACATAAAAAAATAGATGCATCCAGAGTGATCTTTGCATCAATTTTGGCACAAGAAAACTAAAAAAGCTTAATAGGACAGAATATTATGTAATTTTATTTACTCAGTGTTCACTATATTGGGTAGTTCGACTGAGTTTACTGTTGTAAATTGTGCTAGTACTTAAAATTACAAGCTTGGGTTCGCAATAACATAGTGCTAAATTGTTTCAACCACTGTACCCACCACACACGCCTTATCGAAATTAACGCCGCTTAAATTTGCGCCTTCTAACTCTGCACACAGCAAATTTGCCCCGGAAAAATTTGCTCCTGCCAGATTTGCTCCCCGCAAGTCAGCTTCTTCCAGGTTTGCTTCACTCAATAATGCCCCTTGCAAATCAGCACGACTCAAGTCTGCGCCTTTAAGATTTGCCCCAGTCAGGTTTACACCCCGCAAGTCAGCACCGCGCAAATCCACACCTTGCAGGTTGACATTCATCAAGTTGGCACCGCTGATGAAAGCACCCGCCAAGGATACATCGCTAAGTCTGGCTCCCATCAAGTTAGCACCCCGCAGATTGCTACCCCGCAAGTCCGCACCGGTTAAATCTGCTTGCATGAGGTTTGCTCCCATGAGGTTAGCCCGCAAGTCGGTTCCTTGGAGGTTCGCCCCCATTAAATTCGCCCCCTCTAAATGCCCACCTTCGAGTTTGGAAGCAGCGAAGTTAACACCGACAAGTGTGGCGCCAGCAAGATTAATTCGGTTTAAATCGAGTCGAGAAAGTTCCTCGTCTTCTAAATTTGCCCCAGGAAGTTGTTTGAGTTTTCCTAATTTGATAGCTTCAATATTCATTTGTAATAAGTACCAATCTCTTCACTTGTCTTGCTGTGGCTATCCCATTGGGAATCAAGTAGCCAGACGCCGCTGCTAACTTTGGGTGTCATTATGGGTAAATCGAGTCCCTGTTGTAAACCCATAACTAATAAAGCTAGGGTATCTACAAGTTTAGGATCGAAGCGGGTAGATTGTTGCTGTCTGCACTCATCTAAAGCTTGAGTAAATATTTCTTCGCGACTCTGATTTGAGGATTTTCGCTGGTTTACTCGCCACTGAAAGTCTGCCAATAATGCCAAAATTCTCGACTCTAAGGGAATTTCATCTCCAGCTAAACCTGCTGGTTCCCCTGTGCCATTCCACCATTCGGTTTGGTGAGTAATAATTTGGGCTACTGCTCGCAGCCGTGGCATGGTTCGCAATACCTGTGCCCCTGGTATTAAAGGACAACTGGGGGCATTTTCTTGATCGGGGGTAGATATTTTATCAGAAGTGAGAACGCTTTCTGCTTTTTGTAATGGATCTATGCGATGTAACAAAGCCGCTAGCCGCAATCTCTTAATCTGCCATGCAGGAAGATCCAAAAGCTGGGCTACAGCTTCGGCAAGTACTACTACCTCGGCAGCTGCCATTGAATTGTTGACATCTGCTATGTCTAGCAGTTGCGCCATCCTTAAAAATGCTTGGATTTCGTTAGAAACTAAATTCCGATCTAGGGTTTGTTGTCCAAGGGCTGTGGGAATAGATAAATTGTCTTGCCCAGTTTGGAGATAATCGACTACACGGGAGACAACTGTACCCAAGTTTTCTAATCTGGCACTAGATGGTATAATCCCGTCTCTATGGGCAATGAGTTTATTCGCCAGTTCTGGGTCATATTTTTTGATGTGAGCGATCGCTATTTCTGCTGTCTCTTGCACTAACTCTGGTTCAAATGTCCACAAGCCGTAGAATTTGCGCTCTAAGTCTGATGTCGGTATGCCACTGCTGCCATAATCAGCCTCTGATAACTCTTGACAAATTACCATTGCTGTGTAACTTGGTGACAAAATAATTAAGTGCCATTCTTGGGCTACTGGATCTGTTGAATCTAATGCTACTAAGTCTACATTCGGTAGCAGGCTTGTGGGATGTTCGGCAAAGCCCGCGTCAGAGCCAGCCATAATCACAATCTCGCGGCTGCGTTGGGCGATGTCTGCATATCGTTCGGCTTCTTGCAGATACCATTTACCCTGTTGGAAGGCTGTGATGACTATAGGTCGATCCTCGTCTGCTAGGATATGGTCTTCCAGGGCATGGCAGAGGGACACTAGGGTATTTTTGTAGTACACCCCGAATCTAATTGGCCTGGTGCTGTGGCGATGGGCTGTTTCCAGCTGTTGTAGAATTGAACCTTCTAACATGAGTTTGGGATTTTATAAAAACGAACCGCTTCAGGCGCTGAGGAAGAAAGGAGGAGAAATTCAAAATTTTTAATTCTGAATGTCCCCATATTTTTTTTATGTTTTCTAGGATACACCCGCTAGCTGTTTTTCTTTCCTCTCGATTGGTGAAGAAAGTGCTGCTTCTAAGTCGGCACAACCCAGTTTTTCTTCTAAAATATTCATGACTTCGCGTCCGAAGTCGTTGGGATTTTGCCGCCAAGCTTGTAAACAGACTTCTCCAAAAAAGGAACCAAGGGGTTCGGGGTTCCAAAGGAGTTTTTTAGCTGTCCACGGCATCAAGCTCATTGGATTATACCCTGGTTTAAGGATGCCCTCTTTGAAGGCATATTCTTCTAAATGGGTATGGGGTTGTAGTCCAATAAAGAAGATAGCAGGTTCGACTTTATCAGCACCAAAAATTCGCTCTAGTTCCCGGTGGTAGGCGATGGTTTGGCGGATGGTTTCGGGACGTTCGTCAATGACGTTAAAGGAGTAATTGACGGAAACCAAGTCGTTGAAACCGGCAGCTTTTAAGTCACGACAGTTTTGTAAAACGGTTCGGAGGTTGTAACCCATCCGCATTTTCCGCACGAGTTCTTGAGAACCGCTGGTAATGCCTATTTCAAAGTAGTTCATCCCGGTTTTCACCATCAACTCACACAATTGTGGTGTTAAATTGTCGGCTCGAATGTAAGCTGCCCAATGGATGTCTGTCATACCAGAATCGACGATTGTTTGCAAGAGTTCTACGGCATCGTCGATAAATTTGCGGGCGGGGATGAATTGGGCATCGGTAAACCAGAAGTTGCGAATGCCGCGATCGTATAATTGGCGCATCTCGGCAACTACTTCATCTGCTGGATTAATGCGTACTTGTTTGCCTTCGACAACCGTATAAACGCAATAACAACAATTGTGAGGACAACCACGCTTAGTTTGTACGCCTATATAAAAGTCTTGTTCTTGCAGATAATAGTTAAATTCCGGCCAGATACTTTCGATATAGTCGTAGTTGCAAGCCGTTTTTTCTATGGGAGTCGGTTGTTCGTGAATTAGCCGTTTTCGTGGTTGAGTTTCTCCCACAACATAACAGCGTTCATCTCGAAACTCTCTGCCACTTAAAAGTTTTTCCAGCAGAGTTTCCCCTTCACCCACAGAAATAATTGTCCCTTGGGGTAAGCTTTTACCCAATTGTTCGTAAAATACGCTGACTGCACCACCACCCACAACTGCACGGGCATCAGAATTATATTTTTGGGCACCCTTTAAACCGCGTTTGATTAAGCCCAGGTTACGCCATAACTCTACATAGTAAGCGATGAAGATTCGCAAACCCCCTAGTGCGCCCCGTAGTTTTAATAGAGGATTCTTGGCGTAGTAAAATTCAAAAGCGTTTTGTAGCGGGTTACCACCACGTCCGCCGACTGGAGCATAAATTTGAATATCCCGCCAAGAAAATACTAGTAGTGTAGGTTTAAATTCATCGATACACCGATCTAAAGCCGAGTTGTAGTCTAAAGGTGGTACTGTTCCCAAATCAAAGATGCGCTGTTCGATGTTGGGAAATTGTTTGTGGACGCTATCGCTGAGGTAGACAACCCCAATGGGAAAGATGGGGTTACAGGGAAGGCGAACATAAAGAATTCGATTTTCCATTATGGGTGTTTTGACTGCCATCTTGCCAATGTTGGGGGAAAACGAGAAAAACTTCGATTTTAAACGGTGTTTTTGTTTTGGTTGCTTTTATCTATCACAATCTCGCTTGACATTGAAGCAGATTATTGGTAATAAAGAACTTTTTTCCCAATTTTAGGAATCAATAAAGTTACTTTCCATACCAAAAGCATGTTATTGAGAGACGTTTATGAAGATATTTTTCATATAGCTTTACGATAACATTGAGTTTATTCATTAAGCGACCATTCGGGCGTATTAATCTTGGGATAGATCGAACAGGAAAACTGACTTGTTCGGAAACTGAAAAGCAAAGGGATCATCGTCAGATTAATTTCTTATTTATCTGTCTTGAGAAAATTAAAGCTTTTATACCAAGTAAAAATATCTAAAACTTTTATCTATAATGTATAATTGCAAGAAAGGCATAAATAATTACAAAATTTTCATAACCATAAATATTTCTTTAGATAGAAATAATCTACAAATATTCAGTTGGTATTCACAGTTACAGCAACTGGGGATCAGTCGGTGCTAGGCTTGGGTAGTGTAATGTAAAATTGTGGCGTAAAGCTCCTCAGCAGTTATGGCTCAAATTTTAGATCCTCTACCACCTGAGCAATCGGGGAAAATTCTCTGCTGCTACATTAATGCCACGAGCAAAATACAGGTAGCTCGCATCTCTAATATTCCCAATTGGTATTTTGAAAGGGTTGTCTTTCCAGGGCAACGCCTAGTGTTTGAAGCTCCGCGAACAGCTCAAATTGAGATTCATACGGGTATGATGGCAAGTGCAATTTTATCCGATACGATTCCGTGCGATCGCCTGATGCTCGATGACCCTAGCAATTATGAGTTGGATACAGACTCATCATTTGGAAAAGAACCTATAGATACCACAAAAATGGTGCAGCAACTTAATACAAAGACCGGAGATAGTATAAAACCCTTACAAATCGCTGGTTTAGCAGCTATTGATTAAAAAAAAACAATTTGGCTCAATTTCTAGGTTGCTGAATTCAGCAGCCTTTTTTTTATTAGTCATCAGTCATTGATCATTAGTCATTAGTCATTAGTCATTAGTCATTAGTCATTAGTCATTGGCCAAACAGGGTATGGGGTATAGGAAGAGGACAAGGGAAAGACTTACTCTAACTTCTCCTCTGCTCCCCTGCTTCCTCTGCTCCTCTAGCCAATGCTCAATGCGCCACTCTCATCTACAATCATTCTTATGAATCTGCCTTCATTTCTTTGGTTGTGGAAAATCGCCGCTTGGTCGATGGGGTTGTCCCTGCTGGCATACCTGATGTTAGCAGTCACCGGTGTTTGGATGTTTCGGGCGAGAACTTCGCAGCAATTTCCTTTTATTCCCGTATTTATGGGCGGAAATAGAGGAGTGCGATCGCTGCACTATCTAATGGGCATGAGCATGGTAAGTTTAGTGCTGCTATTGCTGGCGATCGGCATTGTTGGCACTTTGGGACACTTTGGTTCTCTAGGACACTCGTCACACTTGGCGGCTGGATTAATTGTAGTAGCCTTGGTTTTATTGTCTGCTTTCAGTGCAACCCAAATTAGTGCCAGAAGACCTTGGGCTAGACCTTTACACATCAGCGTAAATATTATTTTGTTTCTAGGATTTGCCTGGGTATCCGTTACTGGCTGGAGTGTCGTCCAAAAGTATTTACCCTAGACGAAGTAGGACGAAAAGCTATCCTACAATGAAGAAAAGCATTGTAATTGAGCCGTGACAGCAAATTCAGCCAATACCTCAGTTTCTGTTTTTCAACTTTCTCCTTTGATTCGGATAACGCTGCTGAGTCTATACATAGCACTCACAGTTCCATTACCCTTTTTATCGCAGGTAACAGCCGCACCAGTACCCCCGGCATTATTGTGGGTAGGGATTAGCATCGGCTTAGTTGCCTTGTACGCAGTGTTGACCGAACAAGTCCTAGTGGATGAACAAGGAATTCAAGTTACTTACCCCCGTTGGGTGCCCCGCTTTTTTCGTAAAGGCTGGTTTTTACCTTGGTCAGAAGTCAAAGAGTTAAAACCTCGCAGTACTGGTCAAGGAGGTTTAGTTTATTATTTCCTCAGCCAAGATGGAAAAGCTTATCTACTACCAATGCGTGTAGCTGGATTTGCCCGTTTGGTGCAGATTGTCCAGGCAAAGACCAACATCGACACTACAGATGTTCGTCCTTTAGCACAACCGTGGATGTATGCGATTTTACTAGTATTTACCCTGTTGTTACTGTTGGTTGATGGCTGGGCGATCGCCACAGCTTTAACTATAAAATAGGGCATAGGACAAAACCCTTCGGGTAGGGAAAAGGGAAAGGGGCAAAGGGGAAAGGGAATAAACCCTACATACATCCCTTTTACCTTTCATCTTTTCCCCTATCTTTACCCCTTTTACCTTGGCAAAGCCATATCCCCACTCCCTACTCCCCATTCCCCTTGAATAGTGTCACAGCAAAAGCCATACTCAGGCTAGAACAAGTTAATCTGTTTACAAAGCTGAAAACCCAAGCTTCAGGGAATCAGCAGGGATATCCCATATTGCAGGATATTTCCTTTGAGGTATTCCAGGGCGAACGCATAGCTATTGTAGGCGCAGTGGGCGCTGGCAAAAGTTCGTTACTACGCCTGATAAACCGCCTTATTGAACCCACTAGCGGCAAAATCTATCTAGAAAATCAAGAGTATCGCCAAATTCCCGTCATCCAGCTACGTCAGATGCTTGTACTTGTGTTGCAAGAATCAAAGCTGTTAGGGATGACAGTTGGGCAAGCTTTGGCTTATCCTTTGGTTTTGCGTGGTTTGTCTAAACAGGCAATTGAGGAAAGAGTCAATTACTGGACAGAACAACTGCACATTCCCAATGATTGGTTAGGTCGAACAGAGGTGCAGCTTTCTGCGGGACAGCGACAATTAGTAGCGATCGCTCGTGCCTTACTCATCCAGTCTAAAATTTTATTATTAGACGAGCCAACCTCTGCCCTAGATGCTGGTGCAGCTTCCCATCTAATACAAGTCTTAATCCAATTGAGTCAAACCCATCAAACTACGATTTTGATGGTAAATCATCAACTAGATCTAGCTCAGATGTTTTGCACTCGATTATTACACCTACAGCAAGGTCATTTATCGCTAAATCAAAGTGTCTCTGAAATAAACTGGGTTGAATTACGAGAAACCTTGATTAAAGCAAAAGATCGAGACGATTTTGAATTTTAAATTTTAGATTTTAGATTTTAGATTTTAGATTTTGGGCATTGGGCATTGGGCATTGGTTATTCTCCGTGTCTCTGTGTTCCCGTATCCTTGGGCCTCCCTCATCTCCCTCATGCCCCATGCCCCATGCCCGTTTACACCTGACTACTACTAAGTGTTGAACGTTGATTACTAAATCTCTCTCTAGTTAACTTTGTTTGTGACTGTGGAATGTTACTATTCAAAATTTCCATGTTAAAACGGTATCCCACATTACGGATAGTTTGAATCAAGCTAGGTTGTCGAGGATCGAGTTCAACTTTTTTCCGCAGCGACAAAACGTGAGTATCAATGGTACGAGGGTTATCGATGGCATCAGGCCAAGCACGACGCAACAATTCCGACCTACTCAAAGGTACTCCCCCAGCTTGTGCTAAAACGTACAATAAACTAAATTCCTGCGGTGTTAAGTCGATAAACTCTCCTTGGAAGCGGACGCGGCGCTGAACTAAATCAATTTGCAAAGTACCATAATCCAAATATGCTGGTGCAGTCGGTGTGCGCTTACGGCGGATCAGTGCTTCTACGCGTGCTAAAAACTCTTGCATCCCAAAAGGTTTGCTCAAGTAATCATCTGCACCCGCCTTTAAACCTGCGACAATATCTGCTTCACTATTGCGGGCAGATAGCATTAAGATTAAAGGCTGTTGCTGACGATGCAACCAACGACAAAATTCAATGCCATCACCGTCGGGAAGATCTGCATCCAAAACCACGAGTGTTGGTTGATGGCTTAAAAATACTTCCCTTGCTTGATAAATACTGGCAGCTTGATGCACCCGGTATTCCAGTTGTTGCAAGTGCCAACCTAGCAACGACCTTAGATGGGGATTCCCTTCAATGATTTCTATACAAACCGAACCCACGGTGGCAAGACCCCTTAGCGTCGATGACTTTCAAAGTAACAAGCCCATGTCTAAGGTTTTGTAGCCTTTGTTACTTCAACTGTTATTAGCTTTACATTTCCTCATAAAAAAAGTCCCAATATCTTTAATTTGTCCTTGACAAAAGGGCATTAGAAATATTCTTAAATTTTTGTTAAACTTATAAAAAGAGTTGTCGAACTCATCAAAAGTTCTTCTAACTTAAATATTCTGTTTCTTGACGGCTATAAGATCCAGCAACCATAAACCGAATAGCTAATCCTTAAGAAAAAAGCTTTCCAGCCTCATGGAAAAGTGATTCTTAAGGAAGAGATTTAGTGCTTATATCCATGAATATAGCACTAATAAAATCTCTCTGCTGGCAGGCAAAATCATAAAAATCCCTTAGCAAATAAGTAAAATAGGTGTTTTCTGGAATACGATTAAAGTAGTTTGTAGCTGCTAGGAGAGTGCTACCCGAAGGACATATGTTTATTTTTAATCGCTCACAAAGTGAAATTACACTTCACATTTGAACGTGAATCATTTACAATTCTCATTCCAAAGACATTAATACAGCAGTTATGCTCCAAGACACACAAACCATTCGCTATTACCAAAGACTCACTGACGCCTTCGTCGAGTTATGGAATCGCGGTTATCGTATGGATGATATGCGGATGTATTTGGATGGATATCTAGCCGCACTGCGACACGGCAACACCATTGAACCCTTTTTGATTCATCGCCTAGAAGAGGAAGCCAGCCGCTACTTGTACGATGCATCAAACTTTGCAGTGCCGCAACCACAGCCACAGCCCGATTACTACTAATACCGCTTGCTTGGTCATTAATAGTAACCGTAAATCAACGCAGATAATTATAGCATATTATTTGTATTGGTCAACGGGGTCTTGTGGTGTGAGATTTTGGAGATATTGTATTGATAAAACTTATCCCCTCAGCCCTGTATTGGTCTTGCCAATGCGACTGAGGGGATTTTTGGCTTTGGGGACTGGGGACTGGGTGCTAGGGAGGTGAGGAGATGGGGAGAATAACTCTAAACTCCTAACTTTTAACTCCTAACTTTTAACTCAGCACTCCCAATGCCCAATGCCCTTATGAAGCTAGTGCTACTTCTACCTTTTCCTGCAATTTACCTTGTTGGTAGAGTTCAATCATAATGTCTGAACCACCAACAAATTCACCATCGATATACACCTGGGGAAATGTCTGCCAGTTGGAGTATTCCTTCATTCCTTGGCGGATTTCATTATCTGCGAGAATGTCAACTGTCTCGAAAGGAACTCCCAAAGTATTCAGAATTTGCACAACATTGTTGGAGAAACCACATTGGGGCATTAACTTGGTTCCCTTAATGAAAACCAAAATCTTGTTGTCTTTTACCAATTTATCGATTTTCTCTTTGAGTTCTGGTGTCATGGTATTCGTGTTTCCTATGTTACGTTGAACAATCACGAATTAGGAGTAAAGAGTAAAAATTTATCACTCCTAACTCTTGTACAGACTAGGGTTAACCCTAGTCTGTACTCATAACTCCTAACTTTGATATTTACGAAGCTGATGTTGCTTGCCAAGCTTCAGGAGTATATGTTTTTAAAGACAAAGCGTGAATCGCTTGACTTGACATAGCTTGTTGCAACGCACCATAAATTAATTGGTGTTGTTGCACTAGTCCTTTACCTGCAAAGTGCGATGAAACTACTGTGACCTGATAGTGGTCATTGCCACCAGTCAAGTCTTGCACCTGAACTTGGGCGTCTGGCAGTTCCGCCACGATCATTGCCTCAACCTGCTGCGGACTAATCATCGCAATTCCTGAAAAAACCTACTCCTCTATTATTAGCAGATATAAAGCAAATGCCTATGTCAAGTTGAGATATGGGGGATGGGGGATGGGGCACGGGGCAAAGGGCAAGGGGCAAAGGGGAAAAGAAAGATCCCCCCTTTTCCCTTTTCCCTTGGCGAAGCCATCTCCCACTTACAGAGTGTAAGTAAAATCTTCGACTAACATACCGGGAACTAGACTACCTCCTAGTTGACGACTTTCGTATGTTCCGACTTCGGGAATAAATTCTTGAAAAGTAGTTAAATCGATGAGGTTTTCTCCCCAAAAGCGATAAAGACTTTCGTCAAAACGCAAGTTTTCAATGGGGGCGATAATTTCTCCGTTTTCTACCCAAAAACAAGCATAACGGGTCATACCTGTGATTCTACCAGTTTGGCGATCGCTCCAATTCAAGTAATGCAAATTCGATACATATAATCCTGTATCTAAACTTGGAAGAATCTGCTCAAATACTAAATTACCGGGACTCACTTCTGGGGCACGTAATGTCTCTGAACCATTGGCGCCATTAGCAACTTTTCCATATTCTTTAGCAGTTCGAGAATTGACCAGAGTGTTTACCAAGTATCCTTTTTCTATAATAGGCAACTCTAGTGCTGCTATTTCCCCTAATTCATTAAATCGAGGTACTAATCCACGTTGAAAGTTTTCTTTAAAACTAAATTTTGGAGACAGTTGTTTTTCTTGACGCCATAAAGCCGCTAAAGAACTATTACCTTGTTGGATATCAGCTTCGCTTACAGAACCCCAAGAAAGCATCATTAATAAATCTGCAACAGCAGCAGGAGCAAAATAAGTTTTATACTGCCCTCTTGGTAATTCTTTGGCTGGACGATAAAGAAGTTCTAGTTGCTTTTTCGCTTCGTTTATTTTGGCTATATATGCATCTTTATCCCAATCACTACCTGCAAATGTACCTTTAACTGCTTGCCCAGATTCAATGAATAAAGAATAATCTAAAGTAAAAGAATCAGTAGCAAACCAGTGTTTTTGACCGTTAGAATCGCCATAAGCTTTAATTACAACTCCCCCAGCGTATATTCCAGTAAAATCAAGTTCTGAAACTAGTTCTAGAATAGTTGTTACTACTGCTTCTTCTGACAATAAATTTCCAGAGTGTATTTCTCGACTAGTATTATTTCCTGAAGGTAAAACTAAATATGGGTCGATGGGTAATAGAATCAGTTCATCTCGTAGTTCTTGCAAAGCGCTATAGACTAATTGCCAGTCTCTATCCCAATTTCCAGTAAAGGGAAATTGCCGAGAACTACTGCGCCGATCTTTCATCAAAGTTAGTTCGATCCAACCATCAGCAACGCAACCAGTTTGCCGGACTTTTGCATGATTGAAACGAGTAAATTGACTGCGTTCACTGCTTAGCCTCACAGTGAATTCTTCATCTTCTGACTTTTTAACAATTAGAGTTTCAATCAATTGATTGAAACTAATTTCTAAACTAGATAATTCCTCAATTTTCATGGATATTAACTATTAATAATGGATAGGTTAAAAGTTAGGAATGATGAGTGAGGAGTTATTAATTAAATTTGAAAGTTTTTTTATTTCTAATTCCTAATCTTTAACTCCTAAATCCTCACTATGAAATTTTTTATCTTTCAAGTTCCTCCACCAAAAACTTCGACATTAGCGAATACACAAACAGGCGAACCGTGTCCTACCCAAATAGCTTGATTTGGTTCTCCTTTGCCACAATATGGAGTACCGTACATTTGCCAATTGTTGGGATTTCCTACTTTAATTAAGCTATGCCAAAACTCTGGTGTTGTGGCGCGATAGTTGGGATTGCGGAGGGTTTTGGTAAGTTTACCGTTTTCTATTAATTTGGCGTATTCGCAACCAAATTGAAATTTATAGCGGCGATCGTCAATCGACCAAGAACGATTAGATTCCATATAAACGCCATGTTCTATGCCACCAATAATGTCTTCAAAACTAGCGTTATCCGGCTCTAAATTCAAGTTTGCCATGCGATCGATCGCTGGCCGATTCCACGAGGAAGCACGGGCACAGGCTACTCCTGGTACGCCTGCTCTGGCTTGACTCTCCAGGCTGCCCAAACCCCGTTGGAGTACACCTTCTTTGATTAAATATTCTCGTGTTGCTACAGCACCTGTATCATCAAAGCCATAGCTGGCAAATTCACCAGAGACGGTGGGATCGAAGGTAATATTCATCAATGGCGAACCATATACTAGTTTGCCAAAATCACTTTTGTTGACAAAACTGCCCCCGGCATAATTACGTTCATCTCCCAAAATTCGGTCAATTTCTAGCGGATGCCCGACGCTTTCATGAATTTGCAACATCATTTGGTCTGGGGCTAAAACTAAATTGGTACGTGTGGTTGGGCATTCTTCCGCTGTTAAGAGTTCTATTGCTTGTTCGCCAATTTGCCGTACCTGATGCAATAAATTCTCTTGTTTTAAAAGTTCTATTCCACCTTGATAACAGTTTGCTAGGGAGCCGTTGTGGCTGCGCTGCTGGACAATTGCCCCATCTTGGGCTGTGGCTCCGTAATGAGTGCCGATGGATAGAAATTTTTGATAGACTTCTGAGCCATTGCTGCTAATAAACCAAGATTCCCTCTCGCTGGTGTTGACGCCTGCGATGGTTTGCACAATTTTGTCGTCAACTTTTAGGGTTTGGCAAATGCGAACCAGCAAATCGTTGATTTCTCCAGGACTTAAAGCGTCCAATGGCTCAATAAATGGAGATTTATATTCACCTACAACTTTAGGACGTTCGCTTTCACGGAAGGGATGTATCCACCATTCACTAGCCGCTAGTGCTTGTTTATAAGCTGTTTGGGCGGCGGCTTGTAGGGATGGCAGTTCTAGGGAGTTGGTAGCTGCATAACCCAAACAGCCATTGACCAGAACTTCCAGCATGGCTCCTACGGTGAAGGATTTGCCGTTGGCTTGGGGTAAGCCGTCACGGACTAAACGATTAGTGGAAGTTTCCTTGACAGCTCTGATACCAATCCAATCAGCAGGAATATCGAAACTGGCGATCGCTTTTTTCAGTTCAGACAACATAATTTTAGGGAATGGGGATTGGGGATTGGGGATTGGGGATTGGGGATTGGGTACTGAATATTTAGAAAACTTTTTTCTAGTCTCTAATTCCCAGCCTGTAGTCCCCAGTCCCCAATCCCTCTTAATTCCGATGCCAACGCGTGCCTTCACGGCTATCAATTAGCGTAATACCTTGTGCTTGGAGTTCGTTACGAATGCGATCGCTTTCGGCAAAATTCTTGGCTTGACGTGCTGCTTGTCTTTGCTGAATTTTGGCCTCAATTTCCGCATCGCTTAAACCTTCTGTTTTAGAAGTTTCTACTTCTGGTTTGGCTTCTAAACCCAATACTCCAGCTAATGTGACGAGTGTTTGCCATTGGCGTTGTAATTCCAAAGGTGGTGTTTCGGTTTTTCCTTGATGCACAAGAATATTTGCTTCACGGTGCAATTCTTTTGCTAATTCAAACAGCACTGTTAAGCCACCAGGAAAATTAAAGTCATCATTGACAAGTTCTTGGAAGCGCTCAATATAGGGATTGGGTACTGGGGATTGGGTACTGGGGATTGGGATATTTCCAGATCCTAAGTTCCAGCCGAGTTTTTCCCCGTGCTGGTAACCAAAGAGCAAACCTGCTTTGAGGGTGTGCCAAGCGTTTGTTTTATCTGCGATCGCTTCGTCGGTAAAATCGATGGGTGTGCGATATTGGGCTGTCAGCACTAATAAGCGCACCGCCATCGGGTCAACTCCTCGATCTAGCAATTCTCGAATGGTGATAAAGTTGCCCAAGGATTTGGACATTTTTTCACCATCGACTTTTACCATGCCGTTATGCAACCAGTAACGCGCTAGAGGTTTTCCTGTTACAGCCTCGGATTGGGCAATTTCGTTTTCGTGGTGAGGAAAAATTAAGTCAGCACCGCCAGCGTGAATGTCTATGGTATCGCCCAAGCGATCGCGCACCATTGCCGAGCATTCGATGTGCCACCCCGGACGCCCTGCGCCCCACGGTGACTTCCAAGCTGGTTCTCCCGGTTTTGCTGCTTTCCACAAGGCAAAATCAAAGGGGTCTTTCTTTTTCTGATATTCTGGATCTTCGACGTTGACGCGAGCGCTAGCTCCGGCTTCCATATCTTCTAACCTGCGTCCGGAAAGCTTGCCATACTCAGAAAACTGGCGCACTGAATAATACACATCGCCGTCAGCAGGGTAAGCAAAACCTTTATTTTCTAAATCGTGAATTAACCGCAAAATTCCATTCATCGTGTGAGTAGCACGGGGATATTCATCGGCTTCTTTGATTCCCAAGCGTGCCATGTCCTCAAAATATGCTTTGATGAAGCGATCGGCTACGGCTTCCATTGATGAATGCTCAACACAGGCTCGATTGAGAATTTTGTCATCAATGTCAGTAAAATTCTGAATGTAGCGTACTTCATAGCCGATAAACTGGAGGTATCGACGTACTACATCCCAAACGATGCAAGCTCTGGCATGACCCAAATGACAATAATCATATACCGTCACGCCGCAGTAATACATCTTAACCTTGCCTGGTTCGACTGTTTCAAACGGCTCTTGACGACGGGTGAGGGTATTGTAGAGGGTTAGGGTCATAATCAATTCAAAATTCTCTCATTCAAAATTCAAAATGGAAAACCTCGTATTGGCAAGCATTCTGACTGCTGACTGTATGCAAATCAAAGGTCGAACACCTCAAGGGGTGTAATGCTCAATAGGGAGATACGCAATAATAAAGTAAAGCAGATGGGATGACGATCCAGCATCCCTATGCTAGTACGTAACGGCGGAAATCAACATACTATTCGACAAAATCTCCAAAGCCTAAAAATCAAAGGTTTTTGAATTTTGAATACTTCGACTGCGCTCAGTACAAGTTTTGAATTTTGAATTCCGCGTAGCGGCGCTAGTGTTTTCTGGACTATCTGCACTACATTACTATTTTTGATTTTTTGATAACAGCGCTATGCAATCAGCAGCTACTTCCGAATCTCAAGCAATGGACGCACCGAAACAAGGAATGCCAGTAACAATTATTACGGGTTTCCTTGGTAGTGGCAAAACGACTTTACTTAATCATATCCTCAACAACCAACAGGGTTTAAAGACCGCTGTTTTAGTCAATGAGTTTGGCGAAATTGGCATCGACAATGAGCTAATTGTTTCCACTGGTGAGAACATGGTGGAACTAAATAATGGTTGTATCTGCTGCACTATTAATAATGATTTGGTAGATGCAGTTTACAAAGTTTTAGAACGCCAAGAAAATCTAGATTACTTGGTAGTAGAAACAACTGGTCTGGCAGATCCGTTACCTGTAGCCCTAACATTCTTGGGTACAGAATTGCGAGATTTAACTCGCTTGGATTCGATTATCACCGTCGTAGATGCGGCCAATTACAGTCTAGATTTATTTAATTCTCAGGCAGCATACAGCCAGATTGCCTATGGCGATGTGATTGTTCTGAATAAAACAGATTTGGTTGATGAAGCCACTTTAAGTGAGTTAGAAATAAAAATTAACGAAGTTAAGGAAGGAGCAAGAATTCTCCGTACCACGCGATCGCAAGTGCCACTTCCGTTAATTCTCAGTGTCGGTCTGTTTGAGTCTGATAAATATTTTGACACAGTGGTGGATGAACACGACCATCACGATCATCACGACCATCACGATCATCAGGACCATCACGACCACGACCACTCAACATGCGGTCACGACCATCACGACCATGACCACGAACATCATCACCATCACTCTGACCATTTAGAAAATGATGGCTTCACTTCCATATCTTTCCAAAGTGACAAACCTTTTTCTATTAGGAAGTTTCAGTATTTCTTAGATAACCAGCTACCTTCTAATATCTTCCGGGCGAAGGGGATTATGTGGTTTGATGAAAGTCCGAAGCGTCATATATTCCACCTTTGTGGTAAACGCTTCACCTTGGATGATGATGATTGGCAAGGTCAACCCAAAACCCAACTAGTGCTGATTGGTCAAAATCTGGATCGTGAAACTTTAATTAGCCAGATAGAAAACTGCATTTGCTTACCTTCTACCAGCCGCGGTAAAGGGTTTGGGAAATAAAAGTAGAGACGCGATGAATCGCGTCTGTACAAAAGTTAGGAGTTACAATTGTGTATTTCCAGGTTCGGCCTGGGTACAAAATTGGAATAATGAAAATGAGAGAATAGCGATCGCATTTTCTCATTTCAACTCCTAATCTCTTATGCGCGTTATTATCCAGCGAGTTAAATCATCTCAAGTTATCGTTAACGGCGAAATCATCGGCAAAATTGAGCGGGGACTCAACTTACTCGTTGGCATTGCTAATACTGATACTGATGCTGAACTCGACTGGATGGTGCGTAAATGCCTAGAATTACGCCTGTTTCCTGACGAACAAGGGGACGAACGTTGGCAAAAATCCGTGCAAGAAATTGGCGGTGAGTTGTTGGTAGTTAGTCAGTTTACCCTTTACGGCGATTGTCGCAAAGGTCGTCGTCCTTCTTTTGACCGTTCAGCGGCTCCTGCATCAGCAGAAGATTTATATAATCGTTTTGTTACCAAGTTAACAGCCAGTGGTTTGCATGTAGAAACTGGCCAATTCGGTGCAATGATGCAAGTTTCAATTGAAAACGATGGCCCAGTAACTTTGTTACTTGAAAAAGAAGCAACTTAACGCTAGCTGTTGGCTGATGATATAGGAATAATATGTGATTTGGAGAAATACACGTAGCCAGTAGGGTGCGTTAGCCTGAGAGTACGGCACCAGTTAACGATTTAGGTGCGTTAGGCTACTGAAATTTTTTCATAAATCAAATCTGACTCCTATAGTTAACCGATGAGGTATTCATGGAAGCGCCATCAGCCAGCAGTCAACAGTCTAAAAACGTGAATCACAGTCGCCTCTAGACCGTAGAGTTCTAATTGATGAGAGAATATTAAACTAACGATCGCAAAAGTTTAAATTCATTTATCATGGCGAAAATACAGTTTGCTAGAGGTGTTGACGAAGAAGTAGTTCCAGACGTGCGTTTGACGCGAGGACGCAGTGGTGAAACTGGCACGGCAACATTTATTTTTGAAAATCCCAAAATTTTAGACCAAGGCGGCACCGACGACATCACTGGGATGTACCTGATTGACGAAGAAGGTGAAATCGTCACCCGTGAAGTTAAGGCTAAATTTATTAACGGGAGACCGGAAGGATTAGAAGCAATTTACATTATGAAATCTCCCGAAGAATGGGATCGCTTCATGCGCTTCATGCAGCGATATGGTGATGAAAACGGTCTTGGACTCAATAAAAATGAAGGATAGGGCATAGGGCATTGGGCATTGGGAATGGTGAGTTAGGAGTTAGGAGTTAAGAGTTAGGAGTTAAGAATTATTCCCCTTGTCTGCTTGTCCCCTTGTTTCCTCTTGCCTCCCCATGTCCTCATCTTCCTATTCCCCACTCCCCACTCCCTCCCTATGACAAAACAACCCCACCCAGACTCATCTGGAATTACGCTGACTTGTGCCGTGGTTACCGTCAGCGATACACGCACGCCTGAAACAGACAAAAGTGGTCAGCTAATTCAGCAGTTACTCATTGCTGGCAACCATGCTGTAGGAGCCTATGCGATTATTAAAGATGAGCCAACACAGATTCAAGAACAGATAGAAAATCTGGGTAAAACTGCAAATTTGGATGCTGTAATTTTTAATGGTGGTACGGGTATTGCACCCAGAGATACTACCTATGATGCAATTGAGCAGTTACTAGAGAAAACCTTGCCGGGGTTTGGTGAGTTATTTCGTTTTTTAAGTTATCAAGAAATTGGCTCGCGGGCGATCGCTTCTCGCGCCGTTGCTGGTATTTATCAAAATAAATTAATCTTCTCGCTTCCTGGTTCGAGTAATGCCGTGCAGCTAGCTATGGAAAAACTGATTTTACCCGAACTAGCTCATTTAGTAAATCAAATGCGGAAATAGATGAATCATCCTACTTTGACTGTGGGTAAAAATTTAACATATTTGTGCGTAAGCTAAGCTCGCCGCAGGCATCGCCCCACCTAAGAGCAGTAAAATACAAGTTCCCAGCCTCATCAATCAAGCTTTAATCTCCAAGGTTCGTGTTCTAAACTCAAAGTTTCCTGTTCCAAGTGAGAATGTTCCTGTTCCCAGTAAGAAGCTTCCTGTTTCAAATGAGAATATTCTTATTTCAAGTGACAATATTTCTGTTTCAAGTGAGAATGTTCTTGTTTCAAACGAGAATGTTCTTGTTTCAAACGAGAATGTTCTTGTTTCAAACGAGAATGTTCTTCTTTCAGACGAGAACGTTCTTGTTTCAAACGAGAATGTTTCTCTTGCAAACAAGAACGTTCTTGTTCTGAGGTGGAATGATAGTGTTGTAAAGGCGATCGCTCTACTTTAAAGTGTAAATCAACTGGCGATTACGCCTACGCGTCAAGCGCACTGCTAGAGACAATTTGTAAAAAACCTATATGAGCAGGGTTTATCTAGACACCAGTATCTATAATCTTGACGATCAAACACAGCCAAAAATATTTTTAGAAACACAAGCTGTTATCTTAATTTTACAAATGGTAGAAGCAAGATTAATAGAATTAGTTAGTTCTTCAGTTCTAGACTATGAAAATAGTCGTAACCCTTTTGTTGCCAATCAGCAATCAATGGAGCGATACTTACAAATAGCTACTTTGAGAGTATTAGTAGATGAAAATATTAGAATGAGAGCAGAACAATTAGAACAACAAGGAGTTAAATCTATTGATGCACTTCATGTAGCGTGTGCGGAGGCTGCTCAAAGTGATTATTTTATCACTTGTGACAGGAGATTAATCAACCGATGTCAGACTTTATCACTCATAGTTATCAATCCAAATGATTTTATTTTTGAGGTAGCAAATGAAAATTAAAGTGATTAATGAACAAGAGAATTTACAGGAAGTAATGCAGGTTTTACTTACCCACTTAGAACCATCAAAAGTAATGAAATTTTGGGCAACCTGTAAACTAGGTGAAGGCGACTATTTGCAACTTAAAGAAAAACTATTTGCTGAAGAAACAGTTACTAGTTTATATACCAAAATCAAAGAATTTCAAGACGAGGATAGTGAGTAGGGTGCAAGGGACTAACAAATAAAAAAATATCCAATTAACTATTGTAGGATGGGCGTCTGGCCCGCCCAGTAAATAGGGCGGGCAAGATGCACACCCTACAAAATTGAATAATTTATTTCTTGGAGTTCCCTTAAGACGAAGAACAGCTACTTTCAAACGCGGTGACAAATTTTCATCAAGCAAAAAACGAACCTTTACTAAGCACTTACCTGACCTACCAGTTTAATGTTACGTCAAAAAATTGATGACTCTGACGGGTTACCTCAGTTGAACGATCGTGTTGTCAAGGCGATCGCTTTGGTAAAATTTCTTGGGGAAGGCTGCGCGATCGCTAATACCGTTTTTTTGTGAAGCTGCGCCAAAGAGGGTAGTTTTTTCTTAAATTAGTTTTTCAAAAATTTTTAGAATGGAGCGATCGCATCAGAAATTCAGCTATTTCATCTAACGCCACCGATTGAGCCAATCTACTCGACCAATCCAATCTGTTGCTTCAGGGTCAGATAATAGGCAGTCTAATGCCGCAATCAAATCTAAAAGTGACCAACTATTCTGAGCAGCAAGGATAATACCGCCATGTTGAGGATACTGCTGCGATAGGACAATAAAGTCTCTCACATTGAAAGTAAAGATACATCTGCCCTGAGCAGTTGAGCGTAATAATTGCGTTTCATCACTAGCATCCAAGGGCATCCAGTCATTTGGAGTACGAGTAACATCATGCCCTTTAGACACCAATGCTGAATGCAGCGATTTACTTGAGGTATCTGCATCCAGATGAAGCTTGAGTTTAACCATTAGCAATTTCTAAGGATTGCTCGGAAGCGATCGCCGCGTCAATCTGTTCTTTATTTACTGCATAAAAACTTAGAGCTTCTCTTACCTGTGCTTCGGTAAGTTCATACTCATTAGCAATTTGGCTTGGACTCATACCCCATTTTTGGGAAGCGATCGCCACAGTCTGCACCCTAATTGCCGTTCCCTTAATAATTGGCACAAGTTGTCCATTTGTCCCCTGACGATAAGCAATTTGTGGAAAAGATGCTTTGAGAGTACTTACTTTTTCTGTCACAGCCCAGAGAATAAATTGGTCAAGGGTTACGCCCTGACTTTGGGCTAATTGCTCAACTTCATGCTTCAATTGGTCAGGTAGATTTAGAGCATATACTGTCATTTTCATTCTCTAGTTTTTGGCTCTAGAAAGATCGTATTGTAAATCTAGATAAAAAGATTTTGATTCAAATAAATAAAAAATAACCCCCGAAGCTTCGAGGGTTTTTTCTTCAATCAGTTTTTCAACAATTTTTAGAATGGAGCGATCGCTAAACAAACAGCAGCCAAAATCGCAGCGATGATATAAAACACTCCGACTACTTGCAATTCTGACCAGCCTGTTAGCTCTAAATGATGGTGTAAAGGTGCCATTTTGAAAAGACGCTTGCCTTTGCCATCAGGGCCTTTAGTGGCTTTGTAGTAACTTACTTGTGCCATCACAGAGAGAGTTTCTACGAAGAAGATACCACTGAGAATAAACAGGGCTACTAAGCTATTTGTTAACAACGCTACAGCCGCTAAAGCTCCTCCCAGTGCAAGGGAACCGGTATCTCCCATGAAAACGCGGGCTGGGTTGCGGTTATGGGCTAAGAAACCTAAGCAACCGCCACTTAAAGCAGCACAGAAAACCATCAAACCCGGTGCTGTCGGTGCGATTAGGGCGGCTAAAGCTAAAAGAGCGATCGCTACTGTTCCACCTGCTAAGCCATCAATACCATCAGTTAAATTAGTAGCATTACTTTCTGCAACTAGCACAAAACCTGCCAGAGGCCAAAATAGAAATCCTAAGGGTAATGTAAAGCTAACCCAAGGCAAAGCTATATTTGTAATATTAGAAGGTTGATTAAACATCAGCCATAGACAAAACACCACCGCAAAACTGACCTGTAAAGCCAGTTTCATCCGCGGGGATATACCTTTATTTGACTTACGGCGGAGAATTTGCCAATCGTCGAGCCAGCCAATCAACCCGTAGCTGATTGTCAATGCCGAAACTGCAAGCACCTCTGTCGCAAAATTAGACAATACACAGGCAAGTATCACAGCTACAGGGACAAAAAATATACCGCCCATTGTGGGAGTCCCTGCCTTTTTGAGATGAGCTTGGGGCCCATCTTCGCGGATTATTTGTCCGGTTTTGAGTGCTTGTAATACAGGTATTACCAAATACCCGGCGATAGCTGAAGCCAGCGCAGACAACAATAGTGGCAAGGTTAGTGACATAGCTTGCCAGGGTAACCTATTTGCCATCCAATCCAAGAAAAATGCGGTTGTGCCTAACCCTACGGCTAATAAAGAGGCTAGAGCGATTCCAGAAATGTTTAATCCTTGCTCAGGAGATAATTTAGCGTCCACAGAAGTTTCCCTTCACTCCACACTTACAAAAGTAAATACCAGAAACGAGGCATTTTACCAAGTTCCTAAAGACAAATTCTTAATCTTCAGCGATTCCGATATCGTCGTCATCATCAAGGTCGTAATCGCCAATTCCATCTTCTACGCCCATTAGGGAGTCTATTTCTTCTTCGTCATCTTGAAAATCCCGTTCGTAAACGTCACGCGCTATGAGACGACCGTTACTTTGTAACCAATCTAGGAGGGAAGATTCTTGCTTTAGGGGGATGACATCAGCTCGTTGATTACGAGGTTCCTCACGTAATGGAGAGTTCAACATATCGACGAAGACAACGAAAGGTTTACCTAACTTGACATTTAGAGTCTATCACTTGACACGGATTAATTTAGTTATCCTTTCAACCCTTGAGTTGATAAATCCGCATTGAGATAGAAATTTTTATTTAATACGCTTATGACTTACGGAAAGTCGTTATTAGTAATTTTTTTGGCTTTAGACATAGGTTATGAATAACTTGTTTATGCTGATGAAAAGAGAGTAATTTTTGAGGTCACAGACTATGCTCGGAAAAACGGCTCTTATTGATGCCATCGCTGGTACAAATCGCGGTCTGTTGGCGACCCAAACACAGAAACAGGCTATCTTAGCAGCGATCGCTAACTTAGAAGACTTTAATCCTACACCACGTCCGGTGGAAGCTAAGGAATTGCTAGATGGCAATTGGCGATTACTATACACCACTAGCAAGGCTCTTTTAAACTTAGATGGTCTACCTTTGTGCAAACTAGGTCAAATCTATCAGTGTATCCGGGTAGAAACTACCAGCGTTTACAACATAGCAGAGATTTACGGCTTACCTTATTTAGAAGGATTAATCAGTGTTGCTGCCAAATTTAAGCCAGTTTCACATCGACGCGTCGAAGTAAAATTTGAGCGGTCTATTATCGGCTTACAACGTTTAATAGAATACAATTCTCCGGTAACTTTTATCCAACAAATTGAAGCAGGTAGAAAATTTCCGGCGATTGATTTTCCTATAAACAACGATCGACAGCAAGGTTGGTTAGATATTACTTATATAGATAACGATTTGCGAATCGGTAGAGGTAACGAGGGAAGTGTGTTCGTATTGAGTAAAACATAAGCTTATGCAAAAATACTGTTCGCGAACGAAGGTACGTTATAACAAGAACTTTGTCAAGGAGGGTTAAACACTATTTTTAAGTGGTGACTGGGGATCGGGGACTGGTGAGTGGGGATCGGGGACTGGGGCAGGGGAGAAGATCCTCCCCTCTGCTCCCTGCTCCCTTGCTCCCCATCCTCTTCCCATGCCCCATGCCCCATGCCCTATTTGCCCAATTTCCCATACTCTACAACCTAATTCAGACAAATAACTTAACAAAGGCTCTTGCTGCGACCTTCAGGTTGTAGAGTGAAATCAATTAGCCCTCTAAATTGGCAATTGATAACTAAAAGGGAAAGTAATCATGGTTCAACGTGGCTCTAAAGTACGTATTCTCCGCCCTGAATCCTACTGGTTTCAAGATGTAGGAACCGTGGCTTCTATCGATCAAAGCGGCATCAAATACCCAGTAATTGTCCGTTTTGAAAAGGTCAACTACTCTGGTATTAATACCAACAACTTTGCTCAAGACGAACTATTAGAAGTTGAAGCACCAAAGGCTAAGGCGAAAAAATAAGCAGCAAACCCACAAGGGGATTGCTTAATGGGATGATGAAGGGAAGTCTAAAGTATGAAATCTGAAAATATGAAACTTTCAGTTCTTTCATCCTTGCTCTTAGCCTACCCTAATCTATAAGAAGCCGCCCTGCGGGTATTTACGGTTTCTGTTTAGAGTAGTATGGTAAAGCCACCTACGGGTGTTTACATACTGTCTCATCTTTGTTTGCTTAGTCCCCGAATACACTAAAATTTGCTTGCTTAATCAGCTTTAATGCCTGAATTGCCTGAAGTCGAAACAGTCCGAAGGGGTCTAAATCAATTGACCCTCAATCAAAAAATTGCGGGTGGAGATGTGTTGCTCGATCGCACCATCGCCTACCCGTTTTCTGTCGGTGAGTTTATTGATGGAATTAAAAACAATGCGCTCGTTATTTGGCATCGTCGCGGCAAATATCTGCTAGCTGAACTCACCTCCTCATCTCCCTCCTCAATCGGTTGGCTGGGGGTTCATCTGCGAATGACTGGTCAACTCCTGTGGGTGGATCGAGATGAACCGTTACACAAACACACGCGAGTCAGATTATTCTTTGGCGATCGGCAAGAATTACGGTTTGTCGATCAACGCACTTTTGGGCAAATGTGGTGGGTTCCGCCTGGCATTCCTGTAGAAAGTGTCATAACGGGTTTGGCAAAATTGGCAGCCGACCCATTTTCAGATGAATTTACTGTTGAATATCTAGCAAGTAAACTCCAAAAGCGTCGCCGTCCCATTAAAACTGCATTGTTGGATCAGTCGGTGGTGGCTGGGTTAGGTAATATTTACGCTGATGAAGCACTATTTAACAGCGGAATTTTACCTGAAACGTTGTGTACTGATTTAAAGCTAAAGCAAATCAAGAATTTACGAACAGCGATAATTCAGGTCTTAGAAACGAGTATTGAGGCTGGTGGTACTACTTTTAGTAATTTTCTCAATGTTAAGGGTGTTAATGGCAACTACGGAGGCGTAGCTTGGGTTTATAACCGCGCCGGAGAACCTTGTCGAGTTTGTGATACCCCTATTATGCGGACTAGACTTGCTGGGCGATCGAGTCACTTTTGCCCTGAGTGTCAAAGGGGGTAGAAAGTTGGGAGTTGGGAGTTAGGAGTTGGGAGTTAGGAGTTGGGAGTTAGGAGTTGGGAGTTAGAAGTTGGGAGTTGGGGGTTGGGAGTTTTTAGACCGGAATTGTGACTTGTGAGTTCTAAGGGACTTCCAAATAAAAAAATATACAACTTTCTTGTGGGGTGGACATCTTGTCCGCCCTTGTCCACGGGCGGGCGAGACGCCCACCCCACAAGAGTGGATAATTTATTTCTTGGTAATCCCTAAGTCTTTTAGAATGCAGATAAAACAAGTTACAAATTTGAGAGGGGAACTCATGGCAGTCAAAAAAGGCGATATGGTTCGCGCTGTCCGGGAAAAACTGGAAAACAGTGTGGAAGCAAAAGCTAGCGATACTCGCTTTCCTTCCTATTTATTCGACTCTAAGGGCGAAATTGTAGAACTTAAAGGTGATTATGCACTTGTTAAGTTTGGAAAAGTGCCAACGCCAAATATTTGGTTACGTGTAGATCAACTCGAACAGTTTAAATAAGAATTCAGAATTCAGGAGTTAGAATTCACCATTGATTCTGTCTCCTGGATTTTGAATTTTTATTGAAAAAAATTGCATTTTAATAAAATAGAATTCACGAGTCAGGAGCTAGAATTATCCAATTGAATTCTGTGTAACTGATGCATGAATAAACGGGTTGAAGTTACCTACCCAATTTTTAAATTTGGTAGTCTAGAATTAGTGGTGTGTGCTACTCCGAACTAATTGATTCTGAATTGTGTATTCTGAATTTTGTATTCTTCTTTGATTTATGTATTTTTCTTCTAACTCCCCAATTCTGTGTAATTTACCCCGTGTCACCATTGTTGGTGCGGGTAGGGTTGGCAGTACTTTAGCCCAACGCATTGCGGAGAAAAACTTAGCAGATGTAGTTTTGCTAGATATCATTGCAGGAATGCCCCAAGGTCTAGCACTCGATTTAGTTGAGGCTAGGGGAATTGAATTACACAATCGTCAGATTATTGGCACAAATAATTATGCTGATACATCTGGTTCGCAAATTGTGGTGATTACCGCAGGAATTCCCCGAAAAACAGGTATGAGTCGGGATGATTTGCTGAAAACTAATGCCAAGATTGTAGTCGAAGCGGCCAAGAATGCGATCGCCTATTCTCCCAATGCCATTTTTATTGTCGTTACTAATCCTTTGGATGTGATGACTTATTTAGCTTGGCAAGCAACTGGTTTACCACGCAGCCGAATTATGGGTATGGCTGGTGTGTTGGATTCTGCGCGTTTTGAAACTTTCATTGCCCTGGAATTAGGGGTTTTACCTGCTGATGTCAAAGCAATGGTGTTGGGTAGCCACGGCGATTTAATGGTGCCTTTGTCTCGTTATGCTACTGTTAACGGCATTCCCATCACGGAATTGTTGGATGCACCTACAATTGCACGTTTAGTGGAAAGAACTCGCAATGGCGGTGCTGAAATTGTGGAATTAATGCAGACGGGTGGCGCTTTTTTTGCTCCTGCATCGGCTACTAGTGTAATGGTGGAATCGATTTTATTAAATCAATCGAGATTGTTACCAGCAGCGGCTTATCTTCAAGGTGAATACGGCTTAGAAGATGTTGTGATTGGCGTTCCCTGTCGGTTGGGATGCGGTGGAATTGAAAGCGTGTTGGAATTAAATCTCACTGATGAAGAAAGAGAAGCTTTGCATACTTCTGCTCAATCTGTACGGAAAAATATTGAGCGATCGCAGGAAATTTTGGCTAATAATTAGGGAAATTCAAGAAATAAAAATAATTGGTTGAAGTTGACTGAATGATGACTGATGACTGTTGAGTGCGAACAGTAGGATACAGCGTTTTTCAGGTAAATGAAGTACACGGGTAGGGGCTTTACAGCTGTGCATCGGTGTCAACTTAAGTGAAAGCCTTGTCAAGAGATGATGCATGAATTCACTCACTCACCATGAAGATCCTCGTTACCCCACCCCGGTTTTGTCTAAAGCCAAAACCGCCCCTCCCCTTGGTACTACCGTGTATACACAAGTCTTCTAGAGTTGCGCCGCAGACTTTTGATCCCCCCAACCCCCCTTAAAAAGGGGGGCAAAAACCTCTCAAAGTCCTCCTTTTTAAGGAGGATTTAGGAGGATCTACGAGGATTTTGGTTTTTTAAACAGATGTGTATACACCGTAGCCCCTTGGTAAGGGGAGGGGTTGGGGGTGGGGTAAAACGCTTGTGTGATAAGCGTTTGAACTTAAGTTGACACCGATGCATAGCTGTAAAGCCCCTACTACGAGCTGTACCTCACCAACTTGCAATCTGCTGTATTTTTTATTTGGAACTCCTGTTAAGTGATGAAACTGCCCACGCATAAAACGTGTGGGCAGTTTCATAAAATATTAGTTTTCTGTTAACGGCGGTAATCCTGGTCTGCGGGGTCGCCGTAGGGATCTTCGCTGGCTGGACGGACATCGCCGTAAGATGCGATATCTGCGGGGTCGCCGTAGGGATCTTCGCTGGCTGGACGGACATCGCCGTAAGATGCGATATCTGCGGGGTCGCCGTAGGGGTCTTCGCTAGCTGGGCGGACGTTGCCGTAAGATGCTGGATCTGCGGGGTCGCCGTAGGGATCTTCGCTAGCTGGACGGACATTGCGATCGCGGTATTCATCTATTTCAGCTTGGTCGCGGTTTGACCCCAAGAGGAAATCTTTCGCCTTTCGCAAAAAGTCATCTACCATGATTTATCTCCTGATTTAAGTTCGTGTTTCCGACATGAGCGATCGGCGTTATCCTCTCGGAACACCTTTGCCGATCTAAAGTGCCGGGGCTGCTGATGAAGTTAAGTTACTTAGGTCGCGACCTGTGGAACGCCCGTTATAACCTTGGAAATCCTGGTACTGTCGCGCTTCAGATTCCGGTACTCGAATTCCTTCTGATGGTGGAGTTACCCAGTGAGCGCGATGTTCGGCATCACGGTAGTATACACGCCCATTCTTGGAAAGATAGTACTTACCTTGCGCTCCTTCTTGGGGAGCATTTTTATGCTGGTTGTAGAGGTAGTAAAGTGCTGCTGCACCGGCTAAAATCGCCACTTTTTGACCGCCAGATAAGCCCTTTTTAACTTCGGGTTGGGTGCTGCGATCGCTCACTGTTCTACCAACGCTATCATCAACTGGTGGTGGTACATTAGCAGTTCGGGAACCGCCTCCGCAGCTACTCAGCAATGGCACTGTTAGCAATGCCGAAAGCAAAACAGCCAGCAAACGTGAAACTACTTTACGTTCTTTATATATTGTAATCATCGGATCTCATCATCACCTACGTTTACTAAAAGCCTTGCTGTTGTAGCAACAGAGTTAGAGTTCCTGTTAGTTTACCTGGAATTACAAAAACATTTACCGCTGATTTACAACAGCACAACTACAGCATTTCATTAACATAATGAGCAAATTTATGGAATATTACATCTTGCCTTTGAGGGAAACTCACTTCATCCCAACGAAATATTTTGTTGATTTTTGATTTCTTCCCTATAAATAAAAGGCAAAAATATTCAGCAATTTCTCGGTTATTTTTAGGTGGCTTAATAACTTAGAAAGATACAGGTATCACGATGATATTTGTCAAATAATACACTAAATATGACATCACAAAACACAGCCCAAACTAGAACTCGTGTGCTTTTAGCTTTGTGGGATTTGGGGGGAATTCAGCAGCAAGTGAGTAAAGGTTTACTCACAAAACGAATTGTATCTAAAACTAAAAAGGTAGCAGATTATCAAGGCATATTCGAGGAATTACAGAATCAAGGAGCGATCGCAATTTCCAAAAAGGGATATTCTCTGATATCTCCCAAGGGATTAGAGGTATTGGGTGATGGTTTGAGGAGTGATGATTTTAAATTTGAAGGGACGATTGTCGGAACTTGGGCTGCGAATGCGTTGGTTAAGTGGATTAGCCAGATTAATGTTGCCGTAAGTAGTACAAATGTAGCAGTTAATGGGAAGAGTGGGGCGATCGCTTCTTACGACGAGTTTAAGTCAGTGGCGTTACAAGTCTACGACAAGTTGAACCAAAACTACAACTTAGACGATCTAGTCCCAATTTATCGCATTAGGAGAGAAATAGGCGATCGGGTTAGTCGTGAAGATTTCAATGAATGGTTGTTAAAAATGCAGGAAAAAGACATTTTGCAACTTCAAGGTGGAAGCTTGCCAGATAACGATCCAGCTAAACTTGAAGACTCAGTAACTACTGAGGTAAGTGGACTGCGTTGCTATGCAAAACGTTTAAGCTAGTCTACAAATTTTTGTAATTTTTGTTCAGTCTCTACTAGCCCTCACAGACAAATACTTCAAAATTTATGTCTAACGATTTAATTAATGTCATCAGTAAAAACAACCCATTTCAGGGACGCTTAGTAGTCAGAAGTCATAATGTTTGGGGACAAAGTTTTCCTGATGTACCATCTTTAAATTCTCATGCTTCTGATACTGTTTATGAAGCAATCGAGAAAGTTCGTAGCAAACAGCGGCAAGTTATAGGCATTACCATCAAGGCAGAAAGAGGGCTAGGTAAAAGCCATCTTATAAGCAGAATTCGTCATAAATTGCAGATTGATGGTAGTGCCTTATTTGTTTATATGAGCCAGTGTGATGACTTAAATCGCATTAAAACAGCATTCTTAAATACTCTTGCAAATAGTCTCAAACAATTAGGTAGTCAAGGTGTTAGCCAATGGCAGGAATTAGCAACAGCTTTAGTTAATGAAGCTTTCAAAAAAAACTATACACCTCAACAGTTAGTAAATCAATTCCCAGGTGCATTAGCTAAAAATCCTAAAGTAGTTGAAGTTTTGCGAGATAAAGTGCTGAGTATCAAGTCTGATATAGAAAATCCTGATATTCTTACCGCAATTTTATGGACTTTATCTCCCGATCCAGCTTATGAAGTATTTGCTATTCGATGGCTTGCAGGTAATAGCTTACCACATACTAAAGCTGACTCAATGGGTTTAGCTAATGTGAGTGCAGATGATAAAGAGGCTGAATCATTCAATACAGTACGGCAAATTCTCGACTTAATTAGCGATTATAAGCCAATAGTAGTTTGCTTCGATGAAATGGAAAACTTAGGATGTAATGACGCAGGATTTACAGGATCGCAAGTGACAGCTCTTCTAGCAAAAGATTTATATGACAAAATTAAACAGGGTATTTTACTAACATCTATATATCCTGAAACCTGGACACATCAGGTAAAAACATTACCATTTGCTGAAGCAGTTGTAGATAGAATGGGAGAACAAATTATTGATTTAAAACATCTGAATTCTGATAATGTTATCGCTTTAGTTTCTCGATGGCTGGAAGAATTTTATCAAGAGAATGGATTAATACCTCCTCATCCAGTTTATCCATTCGATGAAGCAAAACTGCGAGACTTAGGTAAAGAAAAACCAATCGTCAGAAAAGTTTTGCAATGGTGTGCTGAAAACTTTAAACCTCTTATTGGGATAGACGAACAAGAACTAAAACACCCAGTAGAAGCTACATATAATCAACAACTAACAGCTTTAGAAACTACGATCCAAGATTACATGGAAGATAAAGCGACTCTTGCTCAAGCACTCCGATTAGGGTTTAGTGCAGTTGTTGGTGAAACTATAGAAAATGTGGAAATTGAAAAAGTCGTAGACGTTCAAGTAAAAGCTGCTGATAAAGGCTATTTGGATTTTAAAATTGTAGGTAAAGAAAACGGAAAAAATGTCAAAATTGGCGTAGCTGTTCTACAAGAGTCTGGGGGCTTATTTGTTCAAGCTACATTGAAACGGTTAATTCGCTACAAAGATTTTGATTTAACTCGTGGTTGTTTAGTTCGCTCTAAGCAAATTAATAAAGGTGCTACTAAAGCACAAGATTATTTAAGTCAACTTTTATCAAAGGATTTAGGTGGTGAATGGGTACTATTAAAATCTGAAGACATTAAACCACTTTTAGCAGTACACTTTGTTATGAAAGGTCGTGAGGATGATGAATTAACTGAAGATCAAATCATAGATTTTATTCGCGTAAAACGGATAGCAATTGATAATTATCTTATTCGTGAAATTCTCAGCGATCCATCAGGACAAGTTCCTGAAAATGCAATTGATGAAGAAACTTCAAGTAGTAATATTCCTTTAACTAAGGTTACAGATGTAGCTAGTGTTGGTTCTAATGATTTATTTCACGAATAATGATTAATACAGCTTTACGTTTACCAGCACCAGAAATTGAAGCATTGTTGCAAGGAAGGATAATTGCAGCAATGCCTAATAAATTTATTACTCCAGGGCGAGAATTTGCTCTTTGTCCCTCACATGAATCAATTAATTTAATACCAGTTGAGCAGTACTATCGCTCAAGTTTTCTACCTATCGCCCATAATGCATTTACACAGCTAAATTTTCAGGGTGTTTTAATAGAACCTCAACAAATGAGCTTATTTTCACATGAGGAACAGTTAAACCTACCCCTTTTACCTTATCAAACAGTTTTAATTAAAACTTGGGCTAGGTGCGAACTATGCCAAATTATTAATAATACTGAATCTTTAGCTGGGTTATCAGAGCTAACTATTTGGACAAAAGAAGCTTTACAGGAAATATTAACGCAAAGACATAATATTTTTCTGGCATATCTGCGAGTATATCAGTTATCTAAATCAATTGAAGTTGCAATCAAATCCAACAGCCAGTTTGTTTCACTAACACAGTATCTCGATCTTTCGGAAGCAACACCTGTATTAACCGATCGCACTTTCGCCCAACGCAAGCATCAACTAGAAAATCTACAGCCACCACTGCATCCTGAACTTGAAGAATTACAAAGTGCGATCGCTTCTCTAATCATTAGCCAACCAGCAGCGAAACAATTAGACGATGATATCAAAGTATTTTTAGGTTGGAGTAGTGACAAGCTAATTAAGCAACCCGATGCAAATTTAGCTTGGATAAATGATATAGCAAAATTAGGCGATCGCAGCATCGAACAAGACGAGAAAAAAAGCAACTACCAAGCTGGTACAGATTTTGAAAATATCGCACGTCAAAGTCTAGAGTTTTTAGGCTTCAAAGTTGAAAGTGCTTTCAAAGGTGGTGCTGGAGGCTTAGATTTATATTGTTCAAAACCTTACCCTATTATTTGTGAGTGTAAGGCGGGTAAGCTGATTCCGAGTCGTACTGTTGAAGAATTACTAAAACTTGGTGGGATGCACTTAGGTAAAACTCAACTATTAACTTCAGCTAAGTTAGTAATTGGCCCTGGTAATCCATCTCCAGATACACTAAAAGCTGCTAAAGAATGGGAAGTAAGTATTATTAATGCTATGACTTTACAAAAGCTCGTTGAATTTAAAGCAAAATACCCAGGTGCTATTAATTTAGTTGAATTGCAGCAATATCTAGAACCTGGACAGATTGACTACAAAATTGATGAATATATTGATAAATTGGAGAAAGTGATTAAGTTGCGATCGCACATTATCGAACTTGTCAAAAATTATTTGCAAAATTCAGGCACAGAATCTGCTGGTGTCGAAGCTTTACATGGTGCTTACTTCGGTTCGCTTCCACCACAGGCATTAAAAACAGACGAAATGCACGAAATTTTAATAGAGCTTTCTTCACCATTAACAGGCTATTTAGGAAGAATTAAAGGTAGTGATTGGAGGGGCGATCGCTTTTATTTTTTACGCGATTTACCTATTAATCTAAAATAAACTAGTGTATGCTTGCCAAAAAAAGACAAATTTACTCATCTGGTTCGGCAAATAAAGATTCTATATTTCGATAATAAGACATAGGAGTTATCCCCAAGTTAAGATACCAGCTTGATAATTCACGACCAACGGCAGAATCTTTAGCCATTCTGAACCTAATAAAATTTCTGTAATTTCATCGCCTGCAAAAGCTAGAATCTGATACTCTTGTCCATTTAATTGCACATTACCTAAATAGACATCAAAAATTTTTTCACCCTGTGCAGTTCGTAATTCTTGATCGCGAATAAATTCCCAATCTAGAACATCTAAATCTTGTTTATTAATAGCTAAAAAGCCTGTGAACCCAGTATCTAACATGGCATCCACAGGCAGATTGAATCCATCAGATGTAATCAAATCAATTTCAAAAAATAACTGACCATTATTACCAAAGATACCCTGAATCATATTGTACCAGTGGCTCCAGTCTCATTCAGGCAAAACATACAGTGTACAGCATTTGGGTGTCGATCGCGTGCTTGGTGACTAGCTACTTCTATATCTTCATCAATGAAATAATCTCCACTATCTGGCTCCACTGCAATATACCAGCCATAATGTTCTTCGATATATTCTGGACGCACGCGCTCGAATATTGCGCGACAACGCTGATGAAATACTTCGCGTTCCGCTTTGCGTCTAGCAAGTTCTTCTGGTGATAAAGTGCGTTCTGGAAAGATTCTACCTCGACGTGCGGGTTGTTTTGCAGTTGATTCCGTCATGGCTTAACCTTACCTCTTGACGTTGCTTTAACTTTCTTTAACTTTATATTATGGGAACTAACAACGAACGATGCCCAATCTAAGCATCGCTATGTTGAAATTTTTCTCAGTATTTGTAATTTTTAGTGATAAACTTTACAAAAAGTTCATACTTAGCTACTGTGTATTTTCATTTACAATAGATAGTCAACTAAATACTGTCGAAGAGTCTTCTTATACTTACTACACTGGTGTTTATTAATTACAATCCAGTAGCAAGTTTAAGACTTAGGAAAAATGAGTCATGTATTATCAAATTTGGAACTTTTTTCTTCAAGAAGATAAATATAATTATTGGAAAGACAGAATAAAAGTTCACAAAAATTTTAACAGAGTTACATGGCAAAAGATTATTGATTTTTTGTCGTTGGTTGAGCAGACTTTCGTACTCAAATATCGATTAGGGGAAACTGATAGCCTGGAGCCTTTTCTTAAGTTAGCAACAGAGAATGGTTACAATCTAACAGCAGATGAACTTGCCTGGTATTTAATCACCAGAAAACAGATTTGGGATCTTTTTGATTTTGCACAAAAAACGCCGTCTCTTAAAGAGCAATTGCTCACTGCTAAAAGTCCACAGCATTTTGTCAACATAGCTGCGGAGAACAACTATTACTTTTCTGTAGATGAATTAGCTTGGCTGTTAACTGAAATTAAATCGTCTTCAGAATTAGTATCAATTAACAATAGTGTTGGCGAGATTCTAACGGTATCAAATTACGGCAGGATTGAAACAGGATACTGGATTTGGCTGGCAGAAGACTGGGGAATTGTAGCGCCATTTTGTCATCGCGATAAGCCAGGTACTTTCTTATCTCAAAATATCAACAATCCTTTTTTACCCGATCGCTGTTTCTTACCCAAGAGCTACTTTAACCAACGCCTAATGGCAATTCATAATTAAAATAATGAGTTTTCCATTATACAATCAAGCATCCTAGACTGAAGATATATCTTCTATCTAGGATGCTTCACAATAAAAAATTGTTGCAGATACAACAATTATCGACAAAATGTAATATCTGCACTAGAGTTATCAGCTAGCAGAAACCGTCAAACTGCTGGGTTTATGAAGATCGCCTTGCAAAACCACACCGCGCTGATTGGCATGGAGATGACGCAAAATCTTATAAATCGGCTCAACTTGCTCTGATGCACCAGCCTTTTCGGCGAGTTCTTCTAAAGAAAGGGGAGCTTTTTCTTTTTGTAGCACTGCTACTACTCGTGTTTGTAAGTCAAGAATACTGGCCGCGGCTTTTTTGCCAGCTTCTACCCCTGGTTGATGGTAGGCGTTGATGTTGACCAAGCTAGCATATAAACCAACAGCACGTTCATACAAAGCGATTAATGCGCCTACAGTCCGGGCGTTAACTTGGGGAATAGTAACTGTTATTGAATCGCGGTGATTTTCATAAAGTGCTTGTCGGGTTCCTTGGAGAAAACCAGCAAGATAATCACCGGATGTCACTCCCGGATCGATTTCTGCCGATGGCCCCTGACGATCTTCTAAAACTTCGATGAGGGTAGCAAAGAAATTCGGCACGCCTTCGCGCAACTGCTGGACGTAAGCATGTTGATCTGTTGAGCCTTTGTTACCATAAACGGCGATGCCTTGATAGACAGTGTTGCCGTCTAAGTCTTTTTCCTTGCCCAAGGATTCCATTACCAACTGTTGCAGATAGCGGCTGAATAATAATAAGCTGTCCTTGTAAGGTAGAACAACCATATCTTTTTCACCCTTGCCATTGCCAGCAAAGTACCAAGACAAAGCAAGCAAGGCTGCTGGGTTACTCTTCACATCTGCGACGCGGGTAGCATCATCCATTTCTTTTGCACCTTCGAGCATGGCGCGAACATCGATGCCTTGCAGTGCTGCTGGTACTAGCCCGACAGCAGACATTTCTGATGTGCGTCCTCCCACCCAGTCGTACATGGGAAATCTAGCCAACCAGCCTTCCTCTTTCGCTACTTTATCGAGGTTGCTATCAGGGCTGGTAATAGCCACCGCATATTGAGCAAATTCCAAATTATGGCCGGCGTAGGCTTTTTTAACTTCAATCATGCCATTGCGAGGTTCTGGCGTTCCCCCAGATTTGGAGATTACCAATACTAAAGTACTGGCAAGATTGTTTCCCAAATGATTGAGAATGCGATCGATACCTGCGGGATCGCTGTTATCAATAAAGTGAATTTTCAGGGGCGGGAAATCAGGCGCCAAAGCTTCAGCGACAAATTCGGGGCCGAGGGCGGAACCACCAATACCAATAGAAATAATATCCGTGAAACGGCTCGCTCTGGGAGGATGAATAGCACCTGTTTGGACTTTTTCCGCAAAGGCTTCGATTTGTTCGAGGGTTTGGACAATTTCTTGGGTAAGTTCTGGAGTTGGCGCTAGATCGGGATTTCGCAGCCAATAGTGTCCAACCATGCGCTTCTCATCAGGATTTGCGATCGCACCCTTCTCCAGTTGAGCCATATCCGCAAACGCCTTTTCAAACTTCGGCCGCAACGACTCCACAAAGGCATCATCGAACCGCATTCGACTTACGTCTAAGTACAGTCCCAATCCCTCGTGGAAATATAACCAGTTTTGGTATCGTTGCCAAAGTGCCCTAGCATCCATAGGGAAATCTCAAGTAAAGTGTTTTTCAAAAACCAGTTTAATGGAAGGTAATAGCGATCCCTGCCTAGCGTTATACAGTTTACAGTTTTAAGTGTTCGCTTAACTCTTTCCCTTAAACATCTGGCATAGGGATGACACGCAAAAATTTTACAATTCCACCCCTAATTTCTATACCAATCAAATAATTATCCAGAGTGAAGCGATGAAAAATCCCTTCACTATCAAGCTGTCGTAGTTCTTTTAGTCCAGTCAGCTGCCACTTTTGGGCAAACTCGGTAAAAACAAAATCATACACCCGCTCGTAAGCAGCAGGTTCTAAATTTTTTAGGTCTAGCAAAAAAGACCTTGCATAGCGTACTTCCACACTCACTAAGGGTTATACCATTTTGGATTTTCGATTTTCGATTTTAGATTTCTTGCAAACAAGCAAGCTACGCATACTGGTACAAAATCAAAAGCACTCCTGCATCAGAAAAACATTAACAGTCGTATTGCTTCGTCATGGGTTAAGATGTCCCACGGTTGCTGCGATCGCTTCACTTTTTGTATGGCTTTCAGCATATAAAAGTCACAATGTAAAGCTTCAAGTACGTTCCAAATGCTTTGCAGATCCTCGTCGGCTAACTGCTCGATTAAATGATGCATTCTCAGTCGCAGTAAATTCATACGTTAATTTTTCCTTATACGCAAACACCAACAATAAATAGTATTCCCAAAAAATTAGTCAGGCTTAACGACAATACAATACTGCGATCGAGTTAATACGACTTGGGATTTGGGACTTTATAGCAATTTGAAAAAAGAATGCCACACATGGAACAAACCTCTCCCCAACCTTCCCCGATGCTTTGGGCTACGGTCTACAGACATCTCTGTAGGAAACCAAAATCTTCGTAGATCCTCCTAAATCCTCCTTAAAAAGGAGGACTTTGAGAAGTTTTTGCCCCCCTGCTTTTTAAGGGGGGTTGGGGGGATCAAAAGTTTACGGCGCAACTCTATAAGACTGTGTATACACCGTAGGATGCCGTTAGGCGGATGAGGTATGTGTCGCAAACATTTTTGAATCGGTATTAGATTGAGAATTGCCTTGATACATCTGGCTTTGATATGAATCCATCTGTCGCAATCATTTATCCCCAGAGTCAAGATTACAAGAACGTGTAGAAAAATAAATTTCAGCTTCTGAGGCTCAACTTTGACCTTCTGAGGCTCAATTTTGACCTTTTGAGGCTCGACTTTGACCTTCTGAGGCTCGACGTTGACCTTCTGAGGCTCGACTTTGACCTTCTGAGGCTCAATTTTGACCTTTTGAGGCTCGACTTTGACCTTCTGAGGCTCAACTTTGACCTTCTGAGGCTCAACTTTGACCTTCTGAGGTTCAACTTTGACCTTCTGAGGCTCAACTTTGACCTTCTGAGGTTCAACTTTGACCTTCTGAGGCTCAACTTTAGTCTTGAAATAAATTATCTAAATCCAAATATTGTGGGGTGGACATCTTGTCTGCCCTTGTTTACGGGCGAAACGCCCACCCCACAAGAGAAGTTGAATTTTTTTTATTGGGAAAGCCCTTAAATCTTCTCAAGAGGACTAAACTCAATCAATGGCTCGTGCGATCGCAGTCTACAAAACGCAAACTTAAAATAAAAACCTGTAAAATCTATTTCTTAATGATAGATTGAACACACTCCTCACTCTTGTACAGACGCGATGAATCGCGTCTCCCAACTTTTAACTATTTAATATGGTTGAATATCTCATTTTCTTAGCAATTTCTACAGCCAGTTTTGCCCTATTCGCTCTCGGATTGAATTTACAGTGGGGCTTTACCGGGTTAATTAACTTTGGTCATGTCGCTTTCATGACTCTGGGAGCATACACGACTGTGTTGTTAAGCTTCAAGGGCGTTCCTCTACTGATATCAGCGCTGGCTGGGGCAATGGTAGCCGCTTTGTTGGGTTTGATAATTGGTTTTGCAACTCTGCGCTTGCGAGAAGATTACTTAGCAATTGTCACCATTGGTACAGGAGAATTAATTCGTTTAGTGGTGAATAATCAAGAATTACCTGTAGGAAATTCTTGGGTTTCTGGGGCGTTTGGGGTACAAAGTTATCCCATACCTTTCTCCACACAGCCAAGTTTGTTTTTGAGATTAGTGATGATTGGACTGTTAACACTGTTAGCTGTCGTCACTTTTTTTACGTTGTGGCGATGGGTTCGTACCACTCAAGTATCTCGCACTACTGATTTAGGTCAAAGGACGACTAGCAAACAGGAATTTGCATCGCGTTTGGGAGTGGGAATTTTGTTAGCAGTTTTGGCAGCAGCAATTTATATTTCTGGAGTAATTGGATTGTATAATTACAACCCAAAAGCAGGTTTGATGCTGGTGTTGCTGTTGGTTTTAGCATTGGTATTCTGGCGATTAGAAATTTTGGTGCGATCGCCTTGGGGTAGAATTCTCAAAGCTATCCGTGAAGATGAAGAAATTCCCAAAGCACTAGGGAAAAATGTGTTTTGGTATAAATTACAATCTCTCATGCTTGGTGGTGCGATCGCTGGCATCGCCGGTGCTTTTTTTGCTTGGCAACTCAGCGCTATTTATCCTGATAATTTTCAACCCCAGCTGAGCTTTGATACTTGGATTATGGTAATTTTAGGCGGTTCTGGGAATAACATCGGTACAATCTTAGGCGCGGTAATTTTCTTTGCTTACGATGCCATCACGCGAGAAGTTTTGCCGAGAATCATACCCCTTGATGAAGCACGTTTGGGTGCATTTCGCATCATGGTAATCGGATTTATTTTAATGGTACTGATGATTTGGCGTCCTCAAGGTATCTTAGGGAAAAAGGAGGAACTCACCCTTGGTAAATAACCAATCATCACCACTTCCTCTGCTAGCAGCCACTGGACTTTCTAAAAGCTTTGGCGGTATTAAAGCAGTTAATGAAGCGAAAATCGAAGTTGCCAAAGGCAGCATCACGGGTTTAATTGGCCCCAATGGTGCTGGTAAAACTACTTTATTTAATTTACTCTCGAACTTCATCCGCCCAGATAAAGGGCGAGTAATTTTTGATGGCGAACCTATCCACAATTTGCAACCATATCAAATTGCTCAACAAGGAGTAATACGCACTTTTCAAGTTGCACGGACTCTCTCGCGGTTGTCGGTGTTAGAAAATATGTTGTTAGCGGCGCAAAAACAAACCGGTGAAAACTTTTGGCAAGTGCAATTACAACCGCACATCGTCGCCAAGGAAGAAAAGCAACTCCAAGAGAGAGCAATGTTTTTATTAGAATCGGTTGGTTTAGCAAAAAAAGCCCACGATTACGCTGGCGGTTTGTCTGGCGGACAGCGCAAGCTGTTGGAAATGGGACGCGCACTGATGACTAATCCCAAGTTAATTTTGTTGGATGAACCAGCAGCAGGAGTAAATCCGAGATTAATTGATGATATTTGCGATCGCATTCTCGCTTGGAATCGCCAAGATGGAATGACGTTTTTGATTATTGAACACAATATGGATGTCATTATGTCATTGTGCGATCGGGTTTGGGTACTTGCCGAAGGACAAAATTTAGCTGACGGTACGCCAGCAGAAATTCAAACCAATCCCAAAGTTCTCGAAGCTTATTTAGGAAAATAGAGTGCGGTTGGCTTTCTCTTCCACAGAGGGAGAGAAGCTTTTATTCTTGCTGTTTTTCCTTGGTAGAGAACACGTTGAGGCTCAGATTTGAGAGAAAGTCGCACACAGCGTCACATCTTTAGAAATTTGGTAGCTACTTGCTAAACAATTTCAAACTAATTTTGTTGGATGAACCAGCAGCAGGAGTAAATCCGAGATTAATTGATAATATTTGCGATCGCATTCTCGCTTGGAACCACCAAGATGGAATGACGTTTTTGATTATTGAACTAAATTGATTTTCAGACAGCGATCGCAACTTCACAAACCCAAAACGCCTAGACGCAACGCGGCTTGTCGTTAGATATCGCACGCACTAATTTAGTTTCTTAAAGGAAACCCTCCTTTGGGTACAAAGGCTAAAATATAAAAGTTGTATTCCATATTCCAACCTATGACGACTCCCAAATTGATGATTGAACCTTCATATTGGTTAGAAACGGGAATAAAATTAGAAAAAGTTAACAATTTCAATGTTTTTAAATTTACCGACGAATTACAATATCGTTCGGATGAGCTTTTAGAAAAAAGTAAATTGGGATTAATTACAGCCGAAGAAAAAGCAGAGTTAGATGGTATATCTGAATTAGCGCAAATTTTTACTTATGCTAATTCGGTTTTAGCTTCTGAATCTACATGGTCTCCAATTACATCCGAGAAATCGTTGCAGAAAGAGCAAAATACCTCTGCGAATATTGCCACTCCCCAGAATTTATAAATACAGACCGCTTCACTGTAGACCATCTTATTCCACAATCTTTGGGGGGTTCGGATGAAATCGAAAATTTAGCTTTATGTTGTCGTCGCTGTAACGAGCGTCGTTATAATTTCACATCAGGTATCGATCCAGAAACAAAACAAGAAGTCAATTTATTTAATCCTCGGAAGCAAAAGTGGTCTGAACATTTTATTTGGTCGCTCGATTGTGTAAAAATTCTTGGTATAACTCCTATTGGTAGAGCAACTTGTAATCGGCTTGATATGAATGATGAACGTAATGGCAATAGATTTATTCAAAAATCTCGTCGGTTATGGGTTCGTTCTGGTTGGCATCCTCCTCAAGAAGATTCATGTCAGGAAAGTTAAGATTAATAGCACTCTAAAACTATCGCCCATATCCCCATCTACTCCGGTAAACCTTCTAAAATCTTCTGTGTTTCTGTAGCATTATATTCATCCTAATACTCAACAAATATCTCCAACGCTGTCTGCAAATTAGCCCTAGCTTCCGCATAGTTTCCCTCTGCTTGTGCAAGTGTTTCTAGATAATGAAGGCTGCAGGACTTACGCAAAAAATAACGAAAGTAGCGGTAATTCATGAATTACCGCTACGCTTGAATAAGGTTTTCAGTCACATATTGCGTAAGTCCTGGGCTGGAAGCTTGGAAATAGCGATCGCCAAATTCGATATCTATTTCCAAGGCTTGTTGATAATAATCCCCTCCGTTCCATAACTCACTTATAATTAGACAAGTGTCTAATTATAGGTAGATCTAATTTTAATTGCTTTGACTACTCCCTACTTTTGCACAGACGTGGTTAACCACGTCTGTACGCGCTTATCAGTCCGAACGCCAATAAACCCCATTCTCCCGCTGCATCAACTGGTAGCCTATCAATTCCCGTCTGAGAGTGGCGTAATCAGGATGGTAGCGCTTGAGAATATCGTTCACCGCGCGTTCTGGATACTGAACCCCAATTTCAAATTTATTTGCTAACCACTTGAGAATTACTAAGCGCTTTTTGCGACTAGCAGGGATTTCTTTAAGGCGTTGGACGGAGTTGTTATCAAAGACATCGCCATCAAAATAGTTTTTCAATACTTTGTTTTCCCAAGCTTCAGTATCCACCTCGTCAATCAAAGAAGCAATTTGCTCAGGTGTAAAAATTTGCTTACTGATGCTTTGTAAAGCGTCGCTATCCAACTGGTACAGGCGGCTATTCCCCTCAGGGCGCATAGTCACTAAATTGAGTTCTTTAAGTTTCGCTAGATGATGGGATACTGTTGGTTCCTTGAGTTGCAATAACACAGCTAATTCTTCAACGCTGCACTCCTGGTTCGCCAGAATACCTACAATCTTCAATCTGCTTTCGTCTGCTAAAGCTTTGAAAAATCGCAGCAGGGTCTGAAACTGTTCTTTCTCCATAATTTGTTATAATCAAATTAGATCTCAATCTAATTAGAAAAAAATCAAATTAGCTCTGCTGTCCTCTTCTGACACAGCATTGCCTTATCTTCGCTAATTGTGAATTAATGTTAATTCTTAGATTTTTTTCGTAGAAAATTGAAATTTCTTAAGTTGTTCTTTACATTTCGCCATGACACGTCCCTCATCAATTAGGAACAGAAGAAGAGGGAGTATCCTGCAACAGGGTACTTCACTTGTACAAGCAGCGAGATTTTTGGGTGTAGACCAGAGTACTTTATACATGGCTCTGCAAAGAGGACAAATTCCCACTACTAGAAGAAATGGGCGGACTGTGGTTAGCCAAGGAGCCTTGATGGACTATAGAGCTAGAACCAGACCACTTTTATAGTTCTTGATTGAGTAGAACACAACTTCGTAGGGGCAAAGCGCGTTGCTCATTGGCGTCAACTTCAGAACAGAAAGCCCAAATTTTTTGGGTGTCAGCTGAAAAATAAAAAGGTAATGTCCTAAATTTATTTATGGAGATTACCTTTTTACTTTTTAAGTAATATCATTCACTACAAAAATTTAAAATATGCTGAGCAGTGATTTGTGGTTGTTCTAGGTGAGGAAGATGTCCGCAATCTTGAATCCAGGTCAGGGTACTTTGTGAAATTGCTCTTTTAAATCTTATGGCATCTTTAGTACCCAAAATTTTATCGGAATCGCCCCATAAAATTAGCGTTTCTTGCACAATTTGTGATATTTTTTTAAACCTAAAAGCACTATAACCACCACTTTTAGTAAAAGCAATCAAAGCTTGATGCCAATTCGGCATTTGTAAGTGCAATGCAGCACAATATAAAGCATCTAAAGAGGCAAGACTTTGATTTTTATATCCAATGCGGGCAACGCGATCGCGCACTTTCATACTGCTCAAAAACTGAGTTGCTAAATAATCCAATGGTGGAAACATTAATTTACTTAATGGCGAACCACCCGCCAACCCAGCACTATCAATTAACACTAGCTTCTTGACCACTTCTGGGTAAGTCAGAGTTAAATCAATCGCCGTTGCACCCCCCATTGAAGCCCCTACCAAAATTACAGGTTGGTTAATCAGGCTTTTCCAAAAATAATAAAGATGGGTTTTAATTGCAGTTGGGCTATAGGCAATTCCTGAGAGTCTATCTGTAAAGCCAAAACCCAACAAATCTACTGCCCAGGTTTCATTATTTGCTGCAAGCAATGGCAAAAGCCGACGAAATTCTAATACAGAACTATCAAAACCGTGAATTAATAAAATAGGAGTTCCACCACTCCCTTGCTTGACATAAGCCGTGGCGATCGTTTGATTACTTAAAGGTGTAGTCAGAGCAGTTGTTTGAATACTCCGAGCCAGAGCGATGGACTCTGCTTCTGTTAGTTGCTCAACTGCTGTAGGAAGAAAATTTGGAAACATAAATATCAGTTTATCGTACTAGGTCACTTCCAAACATCGCTGATTTTGTTAAATCACAAAATTACGCAGACTAATATTATTAATTAATATTTTTAATCTATAAAACATAATTCAACTTGAAAAATGATTGCTACATATAGATTCATACAACCAAAAACCAGAAGCCAATTATCAATCTAAAATCCCAAATAGTATACCTCCCTACTCCCTACTCCCCACTCCCCCAACCGAGGATTAAAGAAAGTTTTCCAAAATGTCAAAATTGGGACTAAACCCACGTACAATAAATATCACTTATTATTGACTCAGGAGCTAATGCCATGCCGATGGCGGTTGGCGTAATTGAAACTTTAGGTTTTCCCAGTGTCTTAGCCGCAGCAGACGCAATGGTAAAATCTGCCGCAGTCACGCTGGTGTATTATGGTCTAGCTGAAAGTGGTCGCTTTGTAGTCGCCGTCCGGGGACAAGTTGCTGAAGTAAAAAGAGCCGTTGCACAAGGTATTGATGCTGGAGAACAAGTAAAGGCTGAAACAGTAATCACCCACTACATTGTTCCCAATCCCCCGGAAAATGTGGAAACTATATTACCAATCCATTTCACTGAAAAATCAGAACCTTTCCGTATGTTCTAAGCAATTTCGCCATCAAAATCTGTAGCGAAGCTTCGTACAATTAATTCGTCGCGCCACATATCGTTTATTCATACAGGAGATTAGTAATGTCCCTACAGGCAGTCGGATCGCTGGAAACTAAGGGTTTCCCTGCTGTGCTAGCAGCAGCAGACGCGATGGTAAAAGCTGGTCGAGTCACTCTGGTTGGTTACATCCGAGTTGGTAGCGCTCGCTTTACAGTAAATATTCGTGGTGATGTTTCTGAAGTCAAAACAGCTATGGCTGCTGGTGTTGAAGCCGCAGAAAATGTTTATGGTGGAACCCTAGAGTCTTGGGTGATTATTCCTCGTCCCCATGAAAACGTTGAAGCTGTTCTACCAATTGCTTACACAGAAGAAGTCCAACAATATCGAGAATCTGTAGAAAACCCGATTGTTAGATCCTCGAACGGGCGATAAAATTAGCCCTTGTTTTTTCCTTTTGGCGTTGGCATCAGACGCCAAAAGGCTCGCTAACGCTACCCCATTGGCCTATACCAATGGCTCATGCTTGTTTGAAAGTTAAGCGTTTTTGGCTTTGCTCAAACATCAAACGAAGAATTCTTATATATTATCTAGAATGGCGATCGCCACTCACCATACTAGAATCCATTGCCACAATACCTACATTGTTCCCTGAGAGCTAATTCATATTTTGATTCGGTAACATCCAAAATTTATCAAGTTTTATCTGAAGTTTATTTAATTACTTAAGTATTAAAATAACGGATTTCAGTTAGGTGAAGTTCGCAACGTAACTCTGTACCTATGGAGTGAAACCTGTTTCGCTTCTCAATTGCTACTGGTAAAATTTAGCAAATATGCTCTATTTTTCCATCATATCACCAGTCTTGGCGATCGCTATCTTATCAAGCATCAATTAGCTTGATGTGTGGATTTGTAAAATCGAATTATTATTAATTGATAATTACCATGTATATACTTAGTGAAACTATTTTATGGTCTCAAGTAAAACCAAGTATATAACTACGTAAAGTATTGGCGATAGTTGAAACTTATACGGGTGAAATAACGTCCGATATTGAGTTAAATTATATTCGTTCCTCGGCTGGGTTTCCCAAAGTCAGATTTCCCCAACCCATCTTTTGTAATGATGTATTACCCTCACTACTCTAAGTACATTTCTGTTGTCAGTTAAAAAACACAACTTAACAAAAGTTAAAATTAACAAAATTGACGGAAATGCCTCATAGATATTGGTTTGTGGCACTTTGAATATCGAGGGAAAACATCAACAGAGAAATTTCTGCATAAAGTTAGTGAATTTAGACGTAATAAAAGTGGAATCACTGAGATGTTTTCATGAAACTCATGAAATCCGGGGCAACTGCCAGTTAAACATTTAGGTTAGATGGGATGAATGGGGGTTGTGATGCAAACTTCAAAATTGAGTTTCGAGGAGCGCAATCTCGCTATGACAAAGGATTTGGAAAAACTGGCTTTGGATTGGCAAAAGCGCTTGGCTGTAGAATGTCCAGAACAAAGTGAAGCTACTAAAAAAAGTATTACTCTGTGGCTGTTGGGGTCTGACTCAAAACGGTTTGATATGTTCAACCCGAAAGAACTTGAGATTGCCAAGCAAGCAATGGAATATCGCTGGAGAATTTTACGTCAACGCTACTTAGGGTTAGGGCGAGAACGTGCTTATCGTAACTTGATAACGCGATTGGGGAGTTTAGCAACATTACGGAATAAAATTCAGACTTGGGTTGCCCTGAGCCGCGATCGCCAGCGCAGTGTCATCGATGTGTTGCAAGAAGTACTACAAGAATTATTGCAAAACGATACCTACATGCAACAGCAAATGGTTGACATCGCCAGATATACAAGCGATCGGCGATTAGCCGATGCTTTGCTGTTTGCCAGCGTAGAAGAATATTGTTTGCGGCCAGTACGCAATCAACCCCTATTGGCTTACCGTTTTGTAAATTACCTACGTCGTACTCAGCGTGGTGGGTTAACCCAAGTACCAAGCCGCGATTTGGTGAGATTAGTCTCAGAAGAAGTTCTCACAGACGACAGTGACAATCGAGTTAACTTAGTCGATAGTCAAGCGATCGCAGAATATCAAGAAGCACAACAACTAGAAGAACAACAGGCGCTACGTCAGTCCGTACAAAGAGAATTTGAACATTATTTACAAGAAAATCTCGGAACCGAAGCAGTGGAGTGGTTACGGTTGTATCTTCAAGGTAAATCCCAAGAAGAAATCGCCAAAAGACTAAATAAGCCGACTAGGGAAGTATACCGACTGCGAGAAAAAATTAGTTACCACGCTGTGCGCGTCTTTGCCCTCAAAGGTAAACCAGAACTCGTAGACAGTTGGCTCTCAATTTCCTTAGAAGAACATAACTTAGGGTTAACACAAAGCCAATGGCAGCAACTTCATGAAAAACTCACTCCTTTGGCGCGTCAGATCTTAGATCTGCGGAGAGCAGGTAAATCAATAGAAGACATCGCCCAACAATTAAAACTCAAAACCCATCAAGTGCTAGGCGAATGGACAAAAGTCTATCTTGCAGCCCAAGCTTTAAGAACTCAAGAGTAAGCGAGCATTGGGCATTGGGCATTGGGAAATGAGGCAAAGAAGAGGAAAAGGGGACAAGGAGAATAATTCTTAACTCTTAACTCTTCACTCGTATGCCCCATGCCGCATTTCTCAGTATTTTCCCTAACCCTTAATCGAAAATTTATCTTCTACTTACGCTTACTTATGTAATATATAATTGAATTTTTAACAATCAAACAAAGTATCTTTATTAACTACCTACTAAACTAAAAGGAAAATAGTATATAAGAAAATACCAAGTAATAAAATCTATGTTGTCTTCAGAAGGCGAACTCACAAATAGCACAGCCAATCGGCGACAGGTGCTAACCGCTACACAAAGTAAGTGGGAGCAAGAAGGCGAACGCGAACAAGTATTCCAGCTAATGGATGGTTTTTTGTCGTTTGAAGCTTGTCTTTACCATCAAATTTTGCCTTTTGGATTAAAAGACAACAAACTATTGCTAGGTATGGTTCATCCAGAAGACGCTGAGGCACTAGATTATGTTAGCCGTATTGCGTCTTATATGAATTCCACGCTGATAATTGAGGCGATCGCAGCTGACGCTCACCGTAGAATACTGTCAGCCTACCTCAACCACAAAAATATATCCCAGCTAGATGCTCAACAAGCGGATCGGGAAATAACAGTTACCATTGTTGACAGCTTTATTTCTTCTGGTGATACTTACTCTGAATCACAGCACCTACCAACATTCATACCACCTGAGACACAGACTAACGAACATCCTCGCCAGCCAATAGATTTGCCACCCCCAAATCAAGATAATATTCCTCAAATTTCTACCTTCTTGACCACGGGAAATACAGGTCAGCAAAGGGATAGATCCGAAGCCTCGCTACTAGAAAATTTACCTATCCTGCCAGTGGAAATTCCCGAACTGTTTAGTCCTGTGGAAGCGTTGGCAACACTTCCACCCAAGAGATTACTAGAAGAATTGCTAGGGCGAATTTTGGCGGGGGGAATTGGTCGGTTATATCTAGAAAGGCAACCTTACGAAGGCAGAATACTATGGAGTGACAATGGAGTATTGCAGTCTGTGTTAGACAAACTGCCGCTCTCTGTTTTCCAAGGAGTGCTTAATGAGTTAAAGCGGTTTGCTTCCCTACCAATAACCAAGGTTGCAGAACCAAAACAGGTAGAGAAAGAATGTTTGTATCAAAAAACTCGTTTGCTGTTACGCTTGCGAGTTATGCCAGGAATCTATGGCGAAGAAGCCACACTCCAAGTTTTGCGGGGAGCAGCATTAAAGTTTTATCAGCAACAACAGTTGACGCGTTTAAGCCGCGATGCCTTAGGAATTTCTCAGCAATTAAGCTTCAAGTTGCATGAACTACAAGAACGTCTTTTTCTCAATCGCGGCCTTGACTCTGAGCAATTAGAGGCTTTAGTTACCCTGAATCAACTAGTGAAAAGTTTAGACCAACAGCTCAAAAAACTAGCACTAGAGGGCGATCCACCAACAAACAGCAAATCATAAGTCTATCAGTGAAACCGCTGATTTCGATCGCAATACATAATTGTTATGTTGTAATCGAACTCTGAACCCACCAATCTAAGAAGGTTAGAACAAATAAATATAAATCTTACGTCTGTATTCTACGTAAGATTACGTTGAAAGAAAGTTATAGTAACCAAGCTAATTTTCGGCTTTTAAATCCATATTATTGCAAATATTTCATGCAAACAGAGGTTTTTAGCGAACTTTTCCCCTTAATGAGTACAGCCAACCCACAAACTTTGGAATGGCTGCTCAACGTTGCAATTGAACATGAATACCCAGGTGGGCGAGCTGTTCTCATGGAAGACGCTTGGGGTAATGCCGTTTATCTTGTCGTTTCTGGTTGGGTGAAAGTCCGACGTACCGTCGGGGAAGATTCAGTAGCTTTGGCAATTTTTGGCCGTGGGGATTTTTTTGGAGAAATGGCAATTTTAGATGAATCTCCCCGTTCAACTGATGTTATTTCCCTCTCACCTGTGAAGTTACTTAGCATCTCCAGAGAACGTTTTATTCAAATATTGTTTAAAGACCCGCAATTACACCACCGAATGTTGCAATTGATGGTGCGGCGACTACGACAAATTAACCTCCGCTTGCAAATGCGGTCTTCACCACCAGCTGTCAAACTCGCTCATACCCTAGTGACTTTAGGCGAAAGCTATGGTCAGGAAGCGAACCAGGGCAGAGAAATTTTTAACATTCCCTTTAAAGATTTGGCAGAGGTGACAGAAATCGGTATTGAAGAAACCACCAAAATCATGGAAAAGCTGCATGAAAAAGGGTGGATTAATATTGACAGCACCAACAACATTACTTATCTTGTAAACTTCAAACAATTGATGAACTTGGCAGGTAGAGTGTAATTATTTTGCTGATTACCGATTTTCTACTAGCAAGCTAGCTGTTCAACATTTAAGAGATGATTTATAAAGTAAACCTTAAATTGTCGGGTGCGTTATAGCAACGCTTAACGCACCTAATTTTCGTTCCAGCTTTTTAGCTGTGTGTCCTACGGCCAAAATGTTTGGCGAGGGTAAATTCATTTTCTACACCGTAAAGCAAAAATCCCCCAGCTTATAGCCGTAGGGAATGTCAAAAACTACCAACTTGGTTGAATTTTGCACTCAAATTAGTATCTTAAACTATATTTTCAAATCAACGAGTCAAAATATTTATCCGAATCTGCCGCTGACGTAATCTCTGGTATATTCCTGCTTAGGATTGTTAAAAATCTGCTCTGTCAAGTCATATTCCACCAGATATCCCATTTTTGAGCCACTTTCCGTTGCCTGTGCATTGAAAAAGGCTGTCATATCCGACACCCGTGCAGCTTGTTGCATATTGTGGGTGACGATAATAATCGTATATTGAGACTTTAGTTCTTGAAGTAATTCTTCAACCCGCAAAGTTGAAATTGGGTCGAGGGCTGAGCATGGTTCATCCATTAGCAGCACCTCTGGTTGAATTGCTAAGGCACGAGCAATACACAAGCGCTGCTGTTGTCCGCCAGATATAGATAGACCGCTTTGTTTGAGTTTGTGCTTCACTTCATCCCACAAAGCAGCTTGGCGCAAACTCCGCTCTACCAATTCATCCATATTACCTCTGTAGCCATTAATCCTAGCTCCAAAGGCGATGTTTTCATAAATTGATTTTGGAAAAGGGTTCGGCTTTTGAAACACCATACCAATGCGCCGACGCAATTCTACGGTGTCAATTCTTTTGTCATAAATATCAGTTTCACCAAAGGTAATTCTTCCCTCAATCCGTGCGCCGGGAATCAAATCATTTAAGCGATTAAAACATCTTAATACAGTGCTTTTACCACATCCAGAAGGGCCAATAAAAGCTGTGATTTTGTTTTTACCAATGTTTAGATTAACATCACGAACTGCTTTGAAATTACCATAGAAAACAGATAATTGTTCAGCTTGCAATATAGTCTCAGACGTAGCAGTTGTTGAGTTTAATACCATAAAAAACTTCAGAGAAATACTGAAAATGTGACTGACTCATTTAGCGAGACTGCTGGAATTTATTACGTAAATATATTGCTGTTGAATTCATCAAAAGCAGCACGATCATCAAAACGATAATGCCAGCAGCAGCATTCTGGTGGAAATCTGTTTGAGGACGAGAAACCCAGTCAAAAATTTGAATTGGTAATGCTGTAAAAGAACTTTGCAAGCCTTTTAAAGAAAGCTCAGGCAAGAAAGTAATGAACCCGACAGCACCAATTACAATCAAGGGAGCTGTTTCGCCGATCGCTCTTGAAAGTGCCAAAATTGTACCAGTCAGAATACCTGGCAAAGCAATGGGAAAAATTTGTTCTCTAATAATTTGCCACCTATTTGCACCAAGGGCAAAACCCGCTTGCCGCAAGCTATCGGGAACAGAACGCAAAGCTTCACGAGTGGTAATAATGATGATTGGTAAAATCAATAAGCTCAAGGTTAAAGCACCAGCTAATACACTGCGTCCTTGAGTAATTGGTTCCATTAAGCGCACAAAAATTTGCAAACCCAGCAAGCCATAAATAATAGATGGTACTGCGGCTAAATTTGCAATGTTGATTTCAATTAACTGAGTAAACCAGTTATCTTGGGCATACTCTTCTAAGAAAATGCCTGCGCCTACTCCTAAAGGAAAAGAGATTAAAGCAGTTATTACCAACAACCAGATAGTACCAACTAGGGGAGCTAATATCCCAGAAGATGAGGCACGACGAGAGGAAAAATTAGTCAGAAAAGACCAGTTCAAGCGTCCAAGACCGTCAGTTAAAATATCAATTAGCAAAACGGCTAATACTACCAAAGCAAATAAAGTTGCAGCCCAAGTGGCGATCGCAAAAATTTTGTCGAGGTTGTAACGCTTATCGATTGATAGATCGAAGTTGGCACCAGAGTCGAACCGATTTTTGGATTGAATATTACTTTTTGTCATTCGTATTTCTCCCGGAAGCGGCGGACAAACCAGTAACTAAAAATATTCAGTGCCAAGGTCATGAGAAATAATGTCATGCCCACTGAAAAAATAGTTTTATAAGCCAACGAACCTGCTGGTGTGTCTCCTTTACTGACTTGGACAATGTACGCTGTCATTGTCTCAATTGGCACTAACGGATTTAAGGTCAACTGAGGATTCTGACCAGCTGCAATGGTAACAATCATTGTTTCACCGATGGCGCGGGAAATAGCCAAAATGAAAGAAGCTACTATCCCAGATAAAGCTGCCGGTAATACCACAGAAACAATTGTTTCTCTTTTCGTTGAGCCAAGCGCATATGCACCTTCTCGCAAACTACGGGGAACCGCGTAAAGAGCATCTTCACTCAGAGAAGCTACCAGAGGAATAATCGAAATTCCCAGTACTAAACCTGCACTCAAGGCATTGAATCCCTGCATACCAGGGATGAATTTTTGCAGGAAGGGTGTCACCGTCAACAATGCAAAGTAACCAAAAACAACGGTAGGCACCCCTGCCAAAATTTCTAAGGCTGGCTTGAGCCATTTGCGAAGCTTAGCTGGAGCATACTCACTCAAGCAGATAGCTGCTAATAACCCTAGTGGTAATGCTACTGCGATCGCAATTATAGATATCAGCAATGTGGCGCTAATCAGCACCATCACTCCAAATTGCTTATTGGCAAACAATGGTGTCCACTGTGTCTCTGTTAAAAACCGCCAGATGGGGACTTCCGAAAAAAATGATACTGTTTCAAAAATTAGTGTTAAAACAATACCAATTGTGGTTGCTACCGAGACAAAGGCAAATAAGGCAAATAAACTTTTGACACCAAATTCAACCCGCTTACTCAAAGCCCGATTAGGCTGCCATAAGTTGGCATTATTTGGTTGATTAGATAACGGGTTGGAAGTCATTTGGAGACAACCTCATAAATTCAAACTTCCTTTATATACGTGCGTTGCTTTTTGGGAAAATTGTCTTGGGCTGGAAATTTAGCTAAACTTTCAACACAAGTCAGCCTTAAATCAAGCTTGCTGACTCTGAGTGTGATCAGTCGCTAATTCCAGCTACCAAGGCTGAGTCTTAAATTGTGCTTAGAGCGAAATTCTTCTGGCTAAGTCTTACTTTTCTTGCTTGAGAAGATCTTTAAGGGTAACACCCACTTGAGAACCTTTACCTGCAAAAATCGAGCCTACCTTCCCACTACTGAAGCGTGCTTGAACTTCAGTCAGTAGTTCGCTAGGTAAAGGCACATAGCCCACTTCTGTAACTAGCTTTTGGTTAGCTGACGCATAATTGAAATCAACAAAAGCCTTGACTTCAGGACGCGTCGCCGCAGTTTTCTTGACATAGATAAATTCTGGGCGAGAAAGCGGCTGATAAGTACCATCTGCGATAGTTGTAGGGCTAGGTTGAACGCAGCCTTTACCACCATCAATACCAACAAGCTTTAATTTGTCTTTGTTGTTTTCGTAATAGGCAAAGCCAAAGAAGGCTAAACCGCCTTTGTCAGCGCTTACACCTTGTACCAAGGTATTGTCATCTTCACTAGCAGTGTAGTCCCCACGGCTTTCTCCTTGCTTACCCACAATTGCTTGGGTGAAATAGTCGTAAGTACCCGAATCAGTTCCAGGGCCGTACAAACCTATTTTCTCAGCAGGAAATTTCGGATTAATCTGGCTCCATTGAGTGACTTTGCCTTGAGCAGCAGTCTCCCACATTTTCTTGAGTTCATCAACTTTGAGGCACTCAACAAAGTTATTTTGGGGACTAACCACCACTGAGAGACCATCGTAAGCGATGGGCAGTTCAATGTACTCGATATTACCCTTTTTACAGAGTTCTACTTCCTCTGGCTTAATGGGGCGGGAAGCATTAGAAATATCAGTTTCACCCGCGCAAAACTTTTTGAAACCGCCGCCTGTACCAGAAGAAGCGACAGTCACTTGGACACCAGGATTCGCCTTTTGAAACTCTTCTGCCATCGCCTCAGAAATAGGATAGACGGTACTAGAACCATCTACCTTGACTGTTCCAGATAAATTCGATCCGGTTGCTGTATTGGTGGCTGGGGTAGCGCCGCCTTGAGTTCCTGGGCTAGAGTTGTTAGAAGCCTGATTGTTTTCACCGCCGCAAGAGCTAACACCAATTGCCAAAGCAACTAGGGGAGCAACCAACCGCACCTTTGAAGAGAACATAAGGATCTTTATAGATGATGCTATGGATTAACAGTATGAACATTAGCATTTAAGATTGGCAGAAAAGTTAACAACCGGTTAAGTCAATGCTAATACATACTCAAAAACACTAAAAATTGAAGTCAGCAAAGGCACATTTATCCATCAGTAATAATTTAAAAGGTGATTTAAATTATACTATTATCTTACAGTAAATAAACTAAATAGAGATTATTTGGGTAAGCTAGAAATATTTTTTGGAATCTCCACATTTTGAAATTAATTTAGGGCTATATATTAGCAATCAAGTATCAATCAAGATACAGGTTTAAGTTTAGGTACCTACTGACAGATTAGAACGCTTACATACTCTTTTGATTCTGCAAAGAGGTATAGCCAAAGTTAAAGTGGGAAAGTTCATATATTAATGTTTATACTGGTTGCTATTGGTTTTCCCTTTTGCCTTTCCTTGGTTGCCTGATAAATGTTTGCTGCTTCCAACCAATTACTATGGTCTATGATTGGCTTACTCCTGACAATGGGTGGCACCTTCTTAGAAGCTTATGGCATCACTTCACCTTGGAGTTGGAGTCAGCACGGAATTCAGACTTTTTCATTAGGTGTAACTTTTCAAGTTGGTGCAGTACTCCTCGTGGGTTGTTTGGGGGGTAAAAATGCTGGTGCGCTCTCACAAATTGCCTACTTAGTCATGGGGTTAACCTTATTGCCAGTATTCGCCGATGGTGGTGGTATTGGTTATGTCAAGCTATCCCAGTTTGGCTATTTGCTGGGCTTTATTCCTGGAGCTTGGATCTGTGGTTTCTTTGCGTTTAAAGCTAGACCGCGGCTAGAAACCCTCGCTTTTAGTTGCATCTGTGGGTTGTTAACTCTCCACCTATGCGGTATTAGTTATTTGATTATTAGCTATCTTTTTCAGTGGAAAGGCACAGAAAATCTACCTTTAATGCAAGCAATTCTTAGATATTCTTGGTTTGTACTGCCAGGCCAGCTAACTGTAGTCTGTGCCGTCACTGTAATAGCATATGTATTGCGTCACTTAATGTTTTATTAGTCATTAGTCATTAGTCATTAGTCCTTTTTTCAATGCCCAATACTTCTCTGCGAGAGGCTGCGCCAACGACTTACCTCGACTTCGCTACTTCGGCTAAGCTCAGTACAAGTCGGCACAAGTCGCTCAGTACAAGTGCCCCATGCCCCATGCCCTATGCCTAATTTGCCATGCGTTTAAAAAATCGCCTTTTCTGGATTTCTGCCTTCATAGCTTTTTTCTTAGACCAAATAACAAAATATTGGGTGGTGCAAACCTTCAGTTTGGAGCAAACAGTACCACTTTTACCTGGGATATTTCACTTGACTTACGTCACTAATACTGGTGCGGCTTTTAGTCTATTAAGTGGGAAAGTAGAATGGTTGCGCTGGTTATCTTTAGGAGTAAGTTTAGTATTAATAGGGCTGGCATTGTTTGGCCCGACGTTAAATCTGTGGGATCAGCTAGGCTATGGCTTGATTTTAGGTGGAGCTATGGGCAATGGCATCGATCGCTTTGTTTTAGGCTATGTGGTTGATTTTCTAGATTTTCGCCTAATTAACTTTGCTGTATTTAATGTGGCAGATTCATTTATTAGTATCGGTATTGTTTGCCTGCTAATTGCCTCGTTGCAAAAAACACCAACTTCAACGGGCAGGTCAGATTAAACTATTAAGCCTGGGATGATTCATCCCAGGCTATAGATTGTGCAAACCCTTTGTCAGTCATATATGGGAACAACTTGATTTTTGGGTTTGAGTTATTTAATTTCGTAACTTACACCAATTACTACAACTGGTGTAAGTTGTCAAGATCTACAGCGATCGCTAACGGCAAATCAGTATGCAGATCTGAATTTAGTTGCCTGTGGCAGGAGTATTAGGGGAGCTAGAACCTGGAACTGAACTAGGAGAGCTAGGAGTTGGTTCGGAAGCTCCATCAGAAGGAGTGCCACTTCCTGGTGCTGGAGTTACATTTCTGGGAGTGCCAGAGTCAGAAGGAGTACCGCTTCCTGGTATTGGAGCTATATTGCTAGGAGTGCCGGACTCAGAAGGGGTATTGCTAGGAGTGCCAGACTCAGAAGGGGTAGTACTTCCTGGTGTTGGAGTTGCATTGCTAGGAGTACCAGAGTCAGAAGGAGTACCACTTCCTGGTATTGGAGCTATGTTGCTAGGAGTGCCAGACTCAGAAGGGGTATTGCTAGGAGCGCCAGAGTCAGAAGGGGTGGCTCCTGGTGCTGGAGTTGTGGTGGTGCCATCAGGAGTACCAGAACCGGATGGAGTGACGTTTCCTGGTGTGGTTGTGCTATCGGGAGTGGTGGTTTCCGATGGTGTGGTTTCTGCTGGAACTGTAGTGCTACCGGGAGCAGTAGGCGTAGCTGCTGCACCACCACAGCGGGAGTTAAGGGGGAAATATTCGCACAGAATTTTCATACCTTCTGGCGACAGCTTGATTTCCGTTGGTGCACTAGTGGAGGAGTCGCTACTGGATTGGGCTATGGGGGATTTACTGGATTGAGCTACAGCAATATTAGTGGAAAGTGCCAAAGATAGAGCTGTACCAATCAGGGTCAGAGATTTTCCCATCATTCTGAAATTAACCTCAACGGAACACTCGCACTATTAAAACAGACAATAAGATTTAGAAAATCTTCCTAAAAGAGGATATTTAGGTTTGTTTCAAAATATGTTGATATGTAAAACTAGTAAAAATAAAATTTGTTGCTTATGAGTATCTAGTGTTAAGGAATACAATTTTATAAAAAATGATTATAGTTAGTTAAAATGTCAAACAATATTAGATAAGGCATTTAGGCTTGATAGACAAAATTATTTGTTATAAAACAAGCAATAAAAATTACAAGCCAAGCTTAGTTGTAAAAGATGTTTAGGTATAAAATGAATCTAAAAAATCCTCTAGCCAATTTATGCTTTGGCTTATGAGTAAAATGATGGAAGATTAACATCTAAGTTGTAGTTCGCCCGATTCTTCACTAAAAAGTGTGATGTAAATAGCCGATGAGTTCTCCCCAACCCCCTCACAAGCCACAAACTTTACTAGGTCAACTGACTCAAGCAGTACATACAATTCAAGCTAGGGTTGATTTTTCCAAATTGGCGCTCAAGCCTAATGCCAAAGTGCCGGAACTCTGGGTGCAGGATGCGGGGGCGGATAAAGCAGAGGTATATCCACTGTTGGGCGATCGCTATGTTCTCGGTCGTAGCTCCAAATCCTGCGATATCGTCATTCGTAACCCTGTTGTCAGCCAAATTCACCTATCGCTATCGCGCAATTCCACTCAGCGCACACCAGTTTTCGTTATCAAAGACGAAAATTCCACCAATGGCATCTATCGTGGCAAGCGTCGTGTAAATTCTCTAGAATTGCGTCATGGCGATATTCTCACCTTGGGGCCGCCAGAACTCGCCGCTTCTGTAAGATTGCAATACGTTGACCCGCCACCTTGGTATATCAAAGCTGCAACTTGGACGGGTTATGGCATCGGCGGTGTCAGTGCCCTGTTCGCGTTGGTGATTGGCGTCGAATGGCTAAAATTTTCAGTCAGACCCCTACCCACAACTACACGCGCCCCAGTAGTTGTTTATGCCCGTGATGGGAGTACCCCCCTGAGAGAGCCTCGGACTACCTCTCACGTGGACATGAAGCGATTAGAGGAATTTGGTCCTTATTTGCCTGCTGCCGTGGTCGCTTCTGAAGATAGCCGTTATTATTGGCATTTTGGGGTTGACCCGTTGGGAATTTTGCGAGCCGTATTGATTAATAGCCGCAGCGGAGATGTCCAACAAGGAGCCAGCACAGTTACCCAGCAAGTCGCCCGCAGCTTATTCCGCGATTATGTAGGCAGACAGGACACCTTGGGGCGGAAATTGCGGGAGGCAATTGTCGCCCTGAAGCTAGAAACGTTTTACAGCAAAGATGACATTTTGCTGATGTACTTAAATCGCGTTTTTTTGGGTGGGGATACCTCTGGATTTGAAGATGCAGCCAAGTATTACTTTGAAAAGCCAGCTAAAGATTTAAGTTTGTCCGAAGCTGCAACATTGGTAGGAATTTTACCAGCTCCCAACGCTTTCGATTTTTGCGGGGATGGCCCAAATAAGCTAGAAACTGCGGAATACCGGAATCGTGTGATTAAGCGGCTGCTGGAGATGGGCAAAATCAAAGCAGAAGACGCTAATCGAGCCAGACGCTCGACTGTTCAAATTAGTCCAAAAGTTTGCGAACAGCAAGCCAAAACCATCGCTCCTTACTTTTATAATTACGTCTTCTCTGAGTTGGAATCAATCTTGGGGGAAGGAGCAGCAAGAGAAGGCAACTATATCATTGAAACCAAGCTCGATCCAGCCATCCAAACCCAAGCAGAAGCCGCATTGCGTAACTCAGTAAATAACGCTGGTGCGAGTTTTAAGTTTTCTCAAGGGGCAGTGGTTACCCTTGACTCCAGTACCGGTAGTATCCTGGCAATGGTAGGGGGAACTGATTACAAAAAAAGTCAGTTCAATCGTGCAACCCAAGCTAAAAGACAACCGGGTTCGACCTTCAAAATCTTTGCTTACACCGCTGCTATTCAGCAGGGAATTCCAGAATCAAAAAGTTATTCTTGCGCTCCTTTAACTTGGCAAGGCTTCACTTACAAACCCTGTCGTGCTGGTGCAGACGCTAGTTTAGATATTGCCACTGGGCTGGCTCTTTCAGAAAATCCCATCGCTTTGCGAGTTGCCAGAGAAGTTGGCTTGGATAAAGTAGTTTCTATGGCTCAGCGTTTGGGGGTAAAGTCCTCTCTCGATCCGGTTCCTGGGTTAGTACTGGGTCAAAGTGTAGTTAATGTTTTGGAAATGACTGGTGCTTTTGGTGCCATTGGCAATCGCGGCGTGTGGAATCCTCCCCATGCCATTAATCGTATTTTAGATAGTGGTGATTGCCGCGATCGCAACGATTTAAAAACTTGCCGTGTCATCTATTCCTTCGACCAAGATCCAGACGCCAACAAAAGAGTTTTGCAAAATGGTGTCGCCGATGAAATGACTAGTTTAATGCGCGGTGTAATCAGCAGAGGTACTGGTCGTAGTGCCTCCATTGGATTGGGGGAAGCTGGTAAAACAGGCACAACTGATAAAAACGTTGACTTGTGGTTTATAGGTTTTATTCCCAGTCGGCGGCTTGTCACTGGTGTTTGGCTGGGAAACGACAATAATTCCCCCACATCTGGCAGCAGCGCTCAAGCAGCTCAGTTATGGGGAAATTATATGCGGCGGATTACAAGGTAAGTTGGGGGCTGGGGATTAGGGACTGGGGACTGGGAAGATGGCTTCGTCAAGGAGACTTCTTGCAGAAGTCGGGAAAAGGGTAAAGGTAAAGGGGGAAAGGTTTGGTATTTTCCCTTTCCCCAATAAAGATGAGTCCCTTTTCCCACAAGAGTGCAAAAAGCACTTTTGCAAGAGGTCAAGGGAAAAGGGAAAAGGAAAAAAAGGGATCTTTCTTTTCCCTTTGCCCCTTGCCCTTTCCCCCATACCCAATCCTCAATCACCAGTCCCCAGTCCCCAATTACTGATATCCCTGCCAAGGACTGATTTCCAATTTGCCATTGGGTTTGAATATCACTTGAAAGTGGGCAAGAGGTTCTTTGTTATTGGGGGGTGCTACATTGGAACCGTAGATAGCGTTAAACATCTGCGGAAGTGGTGTCTCTCGGAAGTAGTCAAAGGCGACTTGGTTGAGCGGTTCGTAGTCAGCAATTACACCATCTTTGTTAACTGCTACCCGATATTTTAAATCTCGCGTAAATGTAGGCCTGCCGCTCCAAGCTTGGCGAACTGTATTATAAAGTTTTTGATTTAAATCTTTGACTAAATTAGAGTCAGTAATTCTTGTGCCTACCACCTCTGGCGTTCTAGCATATCCGCGCCAAGGGCTGACTTGTAGCACACCGTTTGTAGTAAATACTACTCGAAATTGGGCGATGGGTTCATTGGAAATGGGAGCGCGGTTAGCAGGGTTGTAAAGTAAATTAGGTAGAGGAGTTTGCTCTACTCCTTGATTTGCTTCTTGATTTACCGCTTTATAACCAACGATCGCTCCATCCGCAGCTACACCTAAGCGATAGATCAAATCCTGTTGCAATCCCGATCGATTAGTCCAAGCTGGATGAATTTGATTATACACTTGGCGATTTAAGGCACGCAGTTGGGATGGATCGGTAATTTCCGAAACTGTATTTAAAAGTGCTTCTAAATCTTTAACTGCTGGCTTGGTAGTAGTCGTAGGTGTTGGTGTGGGAGCCGCAGCAGCTATCGGCGTCGCAGCCGACGTGGGAGTTGGATCGGCTGATGCTGAAGGAGTAAGGTTTTTGGTTGTTGAGCTAGTTTGCCCATCTGGCTGAGGCTGTGGCGGACGGATTTGTGGAGGTGGAATCAAGTTAAAAGCGATCGCTGCTACTGCTAAACTTGATACTCCCACAGCAGCCGGAACCGCCTGTCTGATTAAAGCTTGACTAGCACCACCATAGCGTCTGGTAACTGGCTGTAGTTCTAGGGAAAGTTCTGGTAAAGTTTGGCTGTCAGCAAAAAACTGATCTACCGCTTCTACCAAATCAAACAACTGCACCGTACTCAAGTCTATTTCAATTGGCGGGCGTTTAGCATGGCTTGGTTGAGACTCGAAACCCTCTGGTGCCCCTTCAGAATGTACAATTAACCGATGTCGGTTGCTGTCTATTTTTTGAAACTCTACTAACTCTGATTCATGATTGTGGGCTTGGGGATTAGGTACATTACTTAAAAATTCTTGGGCATAGCCACTAACTGCCCTCACCAAACTTTCAAAAAACTCCCGTCCTCCCGTTAGAGGTTGATTATATCCAGATAAATAACATTCGGCATTTACCAATATAGATAATTCCGGGCGCAGTTCTTGGAACTGTGCAGCCCTAGTGACATCACTTAACCCTTCTAAAAGCAGCGTACAATTAGGCAAACTGTACTTACGTTGAATATTCATTCCACTTCACCATCAAACAGACTAATCCAGAACCGCTGCATTCCAGCCGTACCAGTACAAAATAGTAATTGCCCTAACAAATTTATCGCTAATTCATCTAATTTTTCATCGGAAGTTAATGCCAGCACGCCTGAACGTCGAGCATTCATCCGGCTCTTAAAATGCGCTCTAAACCGCTCCAGGTAATTAGATAGCCGCAAATTCTGTTCTAGGGGAATCTGCTTTTCTTCCATCTGTTGACATAACATTAATAACTGTCGAATCACAACAGTTAAACGCCGCGCTATGTAACAAGCAATAACTACTAAAGCTTTAGCTTCCATAATAGTTAGGGGACGGCGGATGTGCGCTCTGCGTAGCGGGTTAGAGCTACGCATCCGCCATAAATTTACCCGATCTTTGACAATTCCTTTAAGATCTAATTCTTGAGCAAAAGCCAGGATTGCTTCAGAACCACCAAGCTCTAGAGCTTCAATAGCGAGTAAAATCAGGTCAATTTGCAACCGAGTTCTTCGAGGACATGTTTGTCCGGCGATCGCAGGATCTGGTAAAGTGTCCAGAATCATCGGCAGTGAATCTTGAGTTGGACTTTTCAACGGCGTTAAACTTGCGGAAACATTCATTCTATAAATACCTTGTACGCTTCTGACAGACTAGGTAAAACAAATTTAAGATAAGTAGCCAAAACTTGAACATTAGACTTGTGGCAGGAGTCATGACTACCCGATATATACATTACTTAACTCTTTCTACTCAAAGGATTCCCTATATTAAATTCAAAACTTTAAAACATCACTTAATTCACCTCATTTATTAGCGCTATACCTTTTCTAGCTTGATTTAGTTTCTACTTATCGTCAATCAAGGGTGAAGCTTTAGCCTCCACGCCCAGCGTATGACATTATAGTGTACGATTTTTCACGTATCTGGAATTGGGCATAGGGCATAGGGCATTGGGTATTGGGTAGGGGAAAAGGTTAAAGGTTAAAGGGAAAAGGAATAAATTTAATCTTTCCCCTTTTCCCCTTACCCCTTTCCCTTTCCCCTTGTCCTCTTCCTATGCCCCATGCCCCATACCCCATTCCCCATTCCCCACTCCCCATTCTATGGATTTGAAGTCTCTGATTCGTGACATCCCAGATTTCCCTAAACCTGGAATTTTATTTCGGGATATTACTACCCTGCTGCGCGATCCAGAGGGACTACGCTATACTATTGACTTTTTAACACAAAAATGCTTAGAAGCTGAGATGACGGTGGATTATGTCATTGGCATGGAGTCGAGGGGATTCATTTTTGGCTCACCTCTGGCTTATAAACTAGGAGCTGGTTTTATTCCCGTCCGCAAAAGAGGTAAGTTACCATCAGCAGTTCACTCGATTGAGTATCAACTAGAGTATGGTACAGACTGCCTAGAAGTACATCAAGATGCTTTACACGAGGGTAGCCGGGTTTTGATTGTAGACGATTTGATTGCCACTGGTGGAACTGCCAGTGCAACAGCTAACTTGGTACAGAAGATTGGCTGCAAACTAGTAGGATTTGGGTTTATTATCGAGCTACGAGACTTAGAAGGACGCAGACATTTGCCAAATGTGCCGATTATTTCTTTGGTTGAATATTAATGTCGTCGGGCATAGCGCATTGGCCAAACAGGGCATTGGGTATGGGGAAGGGGTAAGGGGGAAAGAGGAAAGATTAAATTTATTCCTTTTCCCTTTAACCTTTAACCTTTTCCCCTGCTTCTTCGGTCACTGGCCATGAAACATAACCCAACTGACAAGCAACAACTAAACAAAGTGTTATGACATCTACAGCAAAAATTTCTTTAGCAACGGGTTGGGATTGGCTGATTAGGCTAGTCACAAGTGAAACTTTTATATACGTCATGAAGCGGCTGTTGCAGGCATTACTGACTTTGTTTTTGGCGTCGGCGCTGTCGTTTCTGGTTATGCAACTTGCTCCGGGAGATTTTGTCACCCAATTAGAAGCAGATCCCAAAAAATCTAGAGACCAAATTAAAGCTTTACGGGAATTTTGGGGCTTAAATAAGTCTTGGGTGGAACAATTTTGGCTTTGGTTGTGGAATATTGTATCGAAAGGCGATTTTGGGCCGAGTTTTTCTTATAAACGGTCAGTAGTATCCCTGTTATGGGAACGAGTTCCGGCAACCTTACTGTTAGCGATCGCTTCTTTGATTGTAACTTGGGCGATCGCCATTCCCTTGGGCATCATCGCTGCCATCAAGCAAAATCGCTGGGCTGACCGCGTTTTACAAGTCGTTAGTTACGCTGGACAAGGATTTCCCAGTTTCATCACCGTTTTAGTGCTGCTTTTCTTTGCCCAAATCACTTCGCCATTGTTCCCAGTGGGTGGTATGACTAGCATCAATCACTCCGAACTGAATTGGTTTGGCAAAATCCTTGATATTGGCTGGCACATGATTTTACCTACAATCGCCCTCTCAATTACTAGTTTTGCGGGTTTACAACGCATCACTCGCGGTGAATTGTTAGATGTTCTGCGTCAAGATTACATCCAAACTGCTCGTGCTAAAGGATTGCCAGAAAACCGCGTAATATATGTTCACGCTCTCCGCAACGCTGTAAACCCTTTAATTACTCTATTAGGCTTCGAGTTAGCTAGTTTATTAAGTGGAGCGTTCATTGCCGAACAATTCTTCAACTGGCCTGGTTTGGGACGATTGACTTTACAAGCTGTAATGTCTCAAGATTTGTATCTGGTCATGGCCAGTTTAGTCATGAGTGCAGTTTTGCTAATTGTCGGTAACTTAATTGCTGACTTAATGCTTAAAGTCGCCGACCCGCGTATTCGTTTAGAAAATCTCAATTAGTTATTAGTTATTCTTCGCGTCCCTACGTCTCCCAATTCCCTACTCCCTAACCCTTTCATGTTGTCCGAAGTCTATTATTTGGTGCGCTCAAAAAGTGATGGTCGTTACCTGACAGCTCGTCCCAATGCTGATGCATCAGGTTATCTATTATTGTTTCGGGAAAACTTTGATGCTCTTAGTTATCTGAACACCCATGCAGCAGAAGTGGCAAATCGTTTTGCAGTGGAATCTATTGCGCGTACACAATTGGGAAATTTGCTCAAACGCTGGGGTTTTACTGGTGTAGGCATTGTAACTGACCCGTTATTGCCTAAAGTTGAGTTTTTACAACATAGTTGAAAACTAGTTTTGCCATTTTGAGAAAAACTAGCTTATTCAATACCTTTGCACGCTTAATCTCAGAAAAAAAGGAATATGTTAAGTAAATAAAGAGGCGATCGCACAAGTAAAATGAGGCAATATCGGTGAATTTATTTCATCACCATTGAACAATGTCGCGACTAACTTTAAACTACCTTGCTCGCGCCGATAAACTTCCACTTGTTGCTTGTGCCAATCCACAATCCAATATTCTCTCACTCCCCTCGAAGAGTAGAGCTTTAGTTTAAGTTCCCTATCCCGCTTTTCATTGTCACTACCAAGAGATAGTACCTCTACCACTAGTTCTGGCGCACCAGTCAAATGCCCCGCCTCGTCTAAGAGTAAGGGCAATCTTTCATTACTAACCCAGACTACATCAGGAATCACATTATCATTTTCCCCAAAAATTACTCCTGGAGCAGGTACAACCTGTCCCAATGAAGTGGCTTGTGACCAGGTATCCAAAGGAGCAATAATTCTGACACAGGCTTTTTGATGTTTCCAGTGAGGCGCTCTGGTAACAAACAATTCTCCGTCAATAATCTCATAGCGGTTCCCGTTATCTGGAAACAATTCTAAGTCGGCGGTAGTCCAGCGTACTCTCTCAGATATCGGCTGGTTCATAAATCATTATCTGTTAAGGTATTGAACTATTTTAGCCAGAGTGGGCATGGGACATTGGGTGGGGTGAAATTCTCTTGCCATCTCCCCAGTCCCCAATCCCTAGTACCCAGTCCCTACACTACTACCTTTTCTTTTTCCAAAATCAACTTAGAACGCTTGACTTGCTCAGGAATGGCTACTGGATAATCTCCAGTAAAGCAGGCAGAACAAAAACTATTGGTGTCTTCTCCTGTTGCTGTTAGCATTCCTTCCCAGCTGAGATAAGCGAGGCTATCTACTTCCAGTTGCTTGGCAATTTCTTCTACTGATTTGGTGGCAGCAATTAGCTGGTCTTGAGAATCAGTATCGATGCCATAGAAGCAAGGGTGAGTCACTGGTGGAGAAGAAATTCGCATGTGTACTTCTATTGCACCCGCCTCACGCAAAGTTTTCACGAGTTTCCGACTGGTGGTACCGCGCACAATCGAGTCATCTACGATGATCGCTCTTTTACCAACCAGCACATCTTTGAGGGGGTTGAGTTTCATCTTGAGACCTGATTCACGCATGGTTTGGGTTGGTTGAATAAATGTTCGCCCGACGTAGCGATTTTTAATCAGTCCTTCCATGTACATGACACCAGAAGCTTGGGAAAATCCAATGGCAGCAGGGATGCCAGAATCAGGAACACCAAAGACAATATCAGCTTCTACAGCAGATTCTTTCGCTAGTTGCCGCCCTAATCGCATCCGGTAGCTGTACAAGCTCTCGTTATGCATAACGCTATCGGGGCGGGCAAAGTAAATCATCTCAAAGATACACAATTTCCGCTGGGGCTGTTGACTCCAGTGGTAGGAAGCTAAACCTTCTTCAGTAATCCAAACTAATTCACCAGGTTCTACATCCCGCAGATATTCGGCTCCAATGATGTCTAAACCACAGGTTTCCGAAGCCAAAACATAACGCACTGGATTACCAGCTAAAGTCCCAATTACCAGTGGACGAATGCCATTGGGGTCGCGCACTCCCATAACGCCAATGGGAGTGCCAATAACTAAACTAAAAGCTCCTTGGCAGCGATGAAATGCCTTAATTGCACCTTCTAGCCAATCAGCACCCGCATCGATGGCTTGAGCGATCGCAAAAGCAATCATTTCTGAGTCTGTTGTCGTCACTAAGTTGCATTTGTTCTCCAGCAACTCTTGACGCAATTGCACCGTATTGACTAAATTACCATTATGTGCCAAGCCTAACGAACCCAAGCGAGTTTTAATGACAGCGGGTTGAGCGTTAACTTTGCGGCTAGAACCTGTAGTCGAATAACGAGTGTGACCAATAGCATGACTACCAGGTAACTGTTCTAAGACCGATTCGTTGAATACTTGAGACACCAAGCCCATATCTTTGTGCAGATGGACTTTCGTACCCTCAAAGGTGGCAATACCAGCTGATTCTTGACCCCGGTGTTGGAGGGCATACAATCCAAAGTAGCTTAGTTTAGCAACGTTTTCTCCTGGTGCGTAAATACCGAAAACACCGCAAGCTTCTTCTGGCTTGTCGGGATGATTTTCATAACTATTAATTGGGTTGCTGGTCTGGTCGGGGTATTCATCCGAAGTGACAGAATGAATAGAAGTCATGCTAGCTTTGCTCCTGGTGGGGGGGTCAGTCAATTTTGGATTTTAGATTTACGATAGCCAAGTGTTAGCGAGTCTGCGAACGTCTTTTGGATCGACCGCACCCTAGAAGGAATACGGCTAGATAATTTGAGATTTGTTGAACCTGCTGAAGACGGATGATACATTAACTAGAAAAAGTACTCTCAATCCAAAATCTAAAATCTAAAATCTAAAATTTGGTAGTCGAGTCACTGGGATTATGTCGATAGATGGTCGCAGAGTTCTTAATAAATCTTTAACCATCCATTAAAACAGTACCGTAATTCTGTTCACAAAGATTAATAAATTAGGGGTAGAGCGCGATTAATCGCCTGTGTACAGGAGTTAGGAGTTAAAAGTTAGGCTTTTTATTCTTAACTCCTGACTCTCAACTGCTAACTTTTCTAATTTCACTCCTAACTGCTTCAACTGGGAGTCGTGGTGTGGATGGCAAGACGCCTAACGATCGCCTGAGAATAACGATCGCTCATATGTTCAATATTAACTTTGATTAAGGGTTGGTTGTCAGTGGTTAAAACCCCCAAACCCGTCTCGAAATTACCGACTCTGCCAAGTTTTTGCCACTGTTGACTCAGATGTTCCTGTAAGTATGATTCCCAAATTTCTTGGTCTTCTGGTGTTATGGAAACTAAAATTCGGCTCCCACCTTCAGCAAACAGTATCTCGTCTAGGCGAAATTGAGTTGGTGTTATTTCTAAATGAATTTGGGCGCCCAACTTGCCAGAAATGCAACTTTCTGCTAGAGCGATCGCTATTCCTCCCTCAGCACAATCGTGGGCAGAACGTACCCAACCATTACGAATTCCATCACGACAAACTTGCTGTACGCGACGTTCCAAGTCAAAATCTATTTGTGGCGGTTTTCCGGCAACAGTACCGTGGATGGCGGCTAAATACTCAGATGCTCCTAAACTGAGTTGGGATGTTAAGGGCAATCCCAGAAGATAAATCACATCGCCTGCTGTTTGCCAACCTTGACCACAAATTTTGCTGATATCCGGAATCAAGCCCACCATACCCACAACAGGAGTGGGATAAATGGGTTGGGGAGTACCTTGGGAATCAAGGGTTTCATTGTATAAAGAGACATTTCCACCTGTGACTGGTGTTGCTAGTTCTCGACAACCTTCTGCTAAACCGCGACAAGCTTCTGCTAATTGCCAGTAACCAATTGGTTTTTCTGGAGAGCCAAAATTGAGGTTATCTGTTACCGCTAGAGGTTCGGCACCGACACAACTGAGATTGCGTGCGGCTTCCGCCACCACTGCCTTAGCTCCTTCATAGGGATCGAGATAAACATAACGAGAATTGCAGTCTACAGTAGCTGCAACTGCGCTTTGGGCATTGGGCATTGTGCGGGTATTGGGGATTTCTTCGAGTGGGCGTAAGCGTACTACAGCCGCGTCTGCACCACCTGGTAGAATTACGGTATTGTTTTGTACTTGATGGTCGTACTGACGATATACCCAATTTTTAGAAGCGATCGTTGGTGTATCAAGCAAAGTTAAGAGAATATCATTCCAACTTTGCAGGTGTCCTTGGAGTTCGATTCCAGCAATTGTACAACTAGGCAAAGATTCAGCAGTCCATTCCCAAGCTTTACGGGCATATTCTGGTGGTTCTGCCAACAAATCCCGTTGATAAAGCGGGGTATTTTCTGCCAAAGCTTCAGCGGGAATTTCTGCTGCTACTTTACCTTGATAGAGAATTCGGACAATGGGTTGGGCAATCACTGTACCAGCAACAACAGCATGAAGCCCCCAACGGTGAAAAATGTCTATTAACTCCTGTTCTCTTCCCTTGTGAGCAACAAACAGCATCCGTTCTTGAGATTCTGAGAGCAAGTATTCATAGGGAACCATCCCTAGCTCCCGGACGGGAATTTTATCTAAATCCAGTTCAATTCCCACACCGCCTTTTGCCGCCATCTCTGATGTAGAACAGGTGATTCCCGCTGCTCCCATATCCTGGGCGGCGACAACTGCACCTGTTTTAAAAGCTTCTAGACAAGCTTCAATTAACGACTTTTCCAAAAATGGGTCGCCTACTTGCACAGCAGGACGGTCATCCATTGACTGTTCGGTCAATTCTGCACTGGCAAAACTCGCGCCTCCCATACCGTCGCGCCCGGTGGTCGAACCAACATACAACACAGGGTTTCCTAAACCAGATGCCCCAGATTTGACAATTTCTGGCGTTTCCATTAACCCCAATGCCATCACATTCACCAGGGGATTACCAGAGTAAGCAGTATCAAAGTAAACTTCACCACCAACGGTAGGTACTCCTACACAATTACCATAATGAGAGATCCCCGATACTACACCAGTAAATAACCTTTGAGTTTTAGCATCTTCTAGGGAACCAAAACGCAGCGAGTTTAAGATGGCAATGGGACGCGCACCCATCGTAAAGATATCCCTGAGAATACCTCCTACTCCAGTTGCTGCTCCTTGGAAGGGTTCGACTGCTGAGGGGTGGTTGTGGGATTCTATCTTAAAGGCTAGTTGCAGTCCGTCACCTAAATCTACAACACCAGCATTTTCACCAGGCCCCACGAGAATGCGGCGACCTTCGGTAGGAAATTGTTTGAGTAAAGGTCGAGAATTTTTATAACAGCAATGCTCTGACCACATTACCCCAAACATTCCCAGTTCGGCTTTGTTGGGATGACGCCCTAAACGACGGACAATTTCTGCGTATTCTTCTGGCTTTATACCTTCAGTGGCGATTTCTTCGGGGGAAAAGGGAGCAGGAGATGTGGCAGTCATGGAAATAATGCACCAATTGTACAGAGCATTATTCTATCGATTTAGTTGCCCTGTAGGTGCAGATGTACGATTGTTCATCGCTAGATTTTGCAGATTACCTGAAGAAATAAATCTATATAAAGGTAGATATTTTAATACCTCTAAGGTAGATTGTATTACATCGTGAATTACTGTTAAGTATACTACTGACTACCAAGTGATAAAATTCGCCTATGTAGCGTGCATAGGTGATTTCCAGATTATGGAAATGGTTATCAGATGAGCCATTAGTTGCAGGCACAAAAAATCATCGCCGAATGGCTGTTGAAGTAAGAATTCCGGCAATTTTTTGAGAGACTGCTCATCCAAATAAGCAAACTGACCTGACTAACCTAATTAATAGGATTTTGATTATGACTAGACTTACCTTTCCACCCAATTTCACCGGCACAACTGGTTCCGACACTTTAATCGGGGAACAGTTAAAAGGATCTCCAGCAATAGGTATCGATATTTTAACTCCAGGTTTGATTTATACGCGCTCTGGGAATGACACCATTAAAGGCACGGGTGCTGGCAGCATCAACAACTCCACTCAGACTGGTAATGGGACTGGCATTGTCAACCGTGGCAGTCTGAATACAGAAGGTGGAAAAGACGCGATCGCTGGCATCGGTAAAGGTGGTGTCGGCTACGACTTCGATGGCAACGGCGGCATTGGCTCAGGCATTTATAACATTGGCAGTCTAAATACAGGGGACGCAGAAGACACGATCGCTGGCACTGGTACTGGTGGCGACGGTGGCAGCGTTGACATCTACGGTGGCGAAGGCAACGGCGGCATTGGCACAGGCATTTATAACAGTGGCAGTCTGGATACAGGGGACGCAGAAGACACGATCATCGGCACTGGTACTGGTGGCGAAGGCAGCAGCAGCTTCGGTGGCGCTGGCGACGGCGGCGGTGGCTACGGCATTGTCAACGGTGGCAATCTAAATACAGGGAACGGAAAAGACACGATCGCTGGCACTGGTACTGGTGGCAACGGCGGCTATGGCGACGGTATCACCGGCAATGGTGGCAGTGCCACAGGTATTATCAACAGTCGCAATCTCAATACAGGGGGCGAAAATGACACGATCAAAGGCATCGGTACTGGCGGCATCGGCGGCGATGACAGCAAGGGTGGCGGCGGCAACGGCGGCACAGGGAAAGGCATTACCAATAGTGGCAGTCTGAATGTAGGCGATGGAGATGACACAATCTCTGGCATTGGTACTGGCGGCATTGGCGGCGGCGACGGCGGCACTGGGACGGGTATCACCAATAGTGGCAATCTGAATACAGGGAAGGGAAAAGACACGATCAATGGCACCGGTACTGGCGGCATCGGCGGCATTGGCGGCGGCAGAGGCGGCGATGGGACAGGCATCAACAACAGTGGCAAACTCAATACTGAAGATGGGGAAGATACGATCGCTGGCAAAGGGAACGGCGGCAATGGCAGCGATGTCTACAGCGGGAATAACGACGGCGCTGCTGGGATAGGTATCGCTAACAGTGGCAGTCTGAATACAGGGTTGGGCAAAGACGCGATCGTTGGCATCGGTATTGGCGGCATCGGTGGCAGCGACGAAGACTACAACATCGGTGGCAACGGCGGTACTGGGACAGGCATTGCTAACAGTAACAGTCTAAATACAGGAGACGGAAACGACACAATTACTGGCACCGGTACTGGTGGGATCGGTGCTGGCAAAACCGGCATCAGCGGTGTTGGAATTGGCATTCAGAACATTAAAAACGCCACCATTACTACAGAGTCGGGTAACGACACAATTACAGGTTATGGCAACAGTTCTGGAACAAAATCCACCGCTTATGGCATCGCCAACGATGGAATCATTGATACTGGCGATGGTTCTGACAAGCTTACCGGACAAGCGACAGTCACAATTGGTGGCACTGCTTATGGCATTTATGGACAAGGAACCATTAAAACTGGCAATGGCAATGACGAAATTATTGCCACCAGTACCCGAAATGGAGTTCAACAGAAAGTCAGTATCGGTGGTGGCATCAAGATTGCTCTGGGTGCTGGGGATGACTACTTCAAAGGCTTTGGTGCTGCAACTGTTGATGGCGGAGAAGGTTTTGACACTCTAGATCTGAAAGCTTTTAATCGCTCTCAACTGATCGTATCTGGTGTTATTTCTGGCAATACTCTTAAAACAGCCAACATCAGTTTCAACAACAATGGAAACCTCATTAGCTTGTCCACCACTGGCTTTGATAAATTTATCTTTGCAGATAGCTCTTTCTCTTACAACACTTTGGCAAATGGGGCATGAGTTTGTAAATTCATCTATCTGATGTTTTACCGTCAACTTAGTCTAATTGGCGTCATTTGCTCTGAAGCTGAAAAAATATCTACCAGCGTATATACTCTTAGCTCCAAACTTGCATAGATTGACTATAATTCAGTGATTTCTTGGGTATATGCAGCTTAGTAGTAACAATCGAGTGACGACAATCACACTTATACATGATTAGGATCGTCTCATAGTGATCGCCAGCTAGGCATAATTAAGGACAACTGAACTCTAGCCGAGTCATTAATAGGGAACACACTAATTACCGACAGCCTTTATCAAAGACTGTCGGTTTTTTGTTTTTAGTCATTAGTCATTAGTCATTAGTCATTAGTCATTAGTGATTGGTCATTGGGCATTGGGCAAGCAGGAAGTGTGGGAGGTGTGGGGAGGATGGGGAAGAAATCTTTCCCATCCTCCCCACATTTCCCCATCTCCCCTGTCCCCCTGCTCCCTGCCCCCTGCCCCATACTTAAATAAAATTTCCCCACAATTGGTTGGTAACTTGACAGAGATTTAGCCATAGCCACTACCAAAAGTGGGGAAGTTAAGATGGAATTGGTAATCTTATGCCTATGGAGTGCTAAAATTTTACACTCACTCTAGTAGAGCAAAAGTATCTCTTAGATCGGCACAGACTTTGTATTAAGACATCGCTTGAATTATGTAATCAAAGTATGGCCCAGCTTCAGCAGCATCTTCCGCACTCAGTAAGCCAAGGGCGGCTGTTTTGAGGGAAGTGATAGCTTCTACCATTCCAGGTACGGGAACGCCCAATGAATTGTACATTTCCCGCACACCAATCAAACCGATTTTTTCAATTGGCTCTTTGTCACCGGCAAGTACACCATAAGTAATTAGGCGTAAGTACCAGCCAAAATCACGGATACATAGAGAGCGTTGACGTTCCCCGTAAGCATTACCACCAGGAGAGATAAAGTCAGGACGCTTTTGCCAAAGTTGTTTGGTTGCTTCCTGGACTATCTTTTTTTCATTTTCAGCTAACGTAGCAGCAATGCGCGTCCGTTGTACACCGGTTTGCAAAAAGTCTTTGATATTTTTAAGTTCGCCACTGCTGGGATAACGCAGTTCGTCGTCAGCTTTGAGAATAACTTGGCTAATTACAGTCATGATGATTGAAATCACCTTAAATATTATCTGCTAGTTTAGCGAGTCTGAGGTACACAAGTGAAGAGGGAGGTGGGGAGATGGGGAGGTGGGGAGATGGGGAGCAGGGGGGCAGGGGAAAAGGTTAAAGGGAAAAGGGAAAAGGAATAAATTTAATATTTCCCCCTTACCCCTTTCCCTTTCCCCATGCCCTGTTTGACCAATGACTAATGACTAATGACCAATAACTAATGACTAATGACTAAAATGATTTGGCAACAAGGTGAATTAATTGAAGTAACGATCGCCGATCTCAGCGATACTGGCGATGGTGTGGGACGTGCTAATGAACGTGTAGTATTTGTCCCGGATACCGTACCAGGCGATCGCGCTATTGTCCGTTTAGTACATGTTAAACCCAAATATGCCCACGCTAAGCTACAGGAGCTATTGCAACCATCTCCTCATCGCATCCGGCCTGCTTGTATTGTGGCTGACAAATGTGGTGGTTGCCAGTGGCAGCATATTAATTATGATTACCAGCTTGTAGCTAAGCAAAATCAAGTCATCCAAGCAATGGAGCGCATTGGCGGTTTTACTCAACCACCAGTAGATCCAGTACTGGCTGTCGGTTCTGGTTTGGGTTACCGAAATAAATCTACTTATCCTCTAGGCAAATCGGCAACAGGACAAGTACAAGCTGGTTACTACCAAAAAGGTAGTCACCAATTAATCAACTTAAATCAATGTCCAGTCCAAGACTCGCGTTTAAATCCAATGCTTGCCGAAGTTAAGCAGGATATCCAACAGCGGGGTTGGCAAATTTACGACGAACATCGCCACGTTGGGCAAATTCGCCATTTGAGTTTACGCATCGGCCGCCATACTGGCGAAATGTTGCTGACTTTAGTGGTTAAGGACTGGAATTTACCAGAAGTTGCAACCCAAGCGCAGGAATGGTTAAAGCGTTATCCGCAGTTAATGGGAGTATGCCTGAATCGCAATGGCGATCGCACAAATGCTATCTTTGGAGTAGAAACCCGTTGCATCGCTGGAGTACCCCACCTGCGCGAACAATTTGCTGGACTGGAATTTAAAGTGCGCCCAGATACATTTTTCCAAGTTTATACAGAAACAGCAGAGGCATTATTGGAGGTAATTCAGTCAGAACTCAATCTTCAAGGGCATGAATTTCTAGTTGATGCGTATTGTGGTATCGGCACTTTAACTTTGCCCCTCGCCAAACAAGTGCGTCAAGCCATAGGTTTAGAAGTCCAACCAGCAGCTGTGGAACAAGCGATTTTAAATGCCGAGCGCAATGAAATTAATAACGTAACATTCCAAGTCGGCGCAGTTGAGAAATTGCTGCCAAAAATGGGCACAATACCAGAGATCGTAATTCTCGATCCCCCACGTAAAGGTTGCGATCGCGGTGTCATAGACACTTTACGGCAATTGAAACCATATAGGATTGTTTACGTCAGCTGTAAAGTAGCCACCCTCGCCCGCGACCTGAAATTACTCTGTCAAGATGGGCAATATAAGATCGCACGGGTACAACCTGCTGATTTTTTTCCCCAAACTGCTCATGTGGAAGCTGCTGCCTTTCTTGTGCTATCACATTTCGATCGGGATGCTGATTTCTTTAAAAAAATTGAAATTTCAAATTTGTAGTCTAGTGCATACTAACAATGCTAAAATCGAATTAAGCTAAAAATAGAAATTCATTTTGTTTAAAGAATTTAAAGTTGCATCGACTCCTAAAAGTATGAATGAGATTGTGTAAATTGCAAATCGGCAATTAACTAGAGTATGCCAATACTCAATGAAATTAATAGCAATTTTTTAAGTTGCTCATTCCTTTATCAAATTTATTACAGCCGTTATATATCCGACCAATTCCAACTCATTCATATAGTCAATGCTCCCTAGCATTTTCAAAATTTAGTTTTAAAGACGCAAGTTTGAAGGCAGCATGACCACCTCAATTTTTATCAGGGTGCCTGTGACACCAAACTGATGTCTAGCTAACTGAAAGCTATGGGGTTTCTCTTGTGATTACTATTTCGCTCCGTCCAGTTGGACGTTATTGGGGCACGATTAGTTTTGCCTCAACCCTCTACCTTTGTCCCATATTAGATTTATTGTTGGCAGAAATTCCAGCAAAATTACAATCAGAACTGCGTTTAGGACTTCAAGAAGCCCTAGTAAACGCAGCTAAACATGGCAATAATCTCGATCCGAGTAAAAGAGTTGTAGTACGTTTTTCCTTAATAGATAATCAATATTGGTGGATAATTTCAGACCAGGGTAGCGGCTTTACCCCCTCACCTGTTACTGATGAAGAACCAACAGACTATTTACCACCAGATGAAGCAGAAAGTGGTCGAGGTCTATGTCTTCTACATCAAATTTTCGATCAGGTAGAGTGGAATCGCAAGGGTACAGAATTAAGGCTTTGTAAACAAATGGAAAATCGTCGCGGACTATCTCTGCGACGGTAGTTGTAGTTAGGAGTTAGGAGTTAGGAGTTAGGAGTTAGGAGTTAGGAGTTAGGAGTTTAAAACTTTATAACTTATCACTCCTAATTCCTAACTTTTTCCATGAGTTGGACAGGGAGGAGCAGAAATAGAGCGATCTAGCCAGCCTATTGCTTGTTCTAGTCTGGCTTGGGCTTCTTGTGGTTGATTGTTTAAAAGATAAACAACAGCTGCTGCTACTTGTTCGCTGGCGCGGGAATTGCGGTTGGACTTGAGGCGATGCCAATCCTCAGGAGAGATGCTTAGTCTTTGCATTAGAGCTTGGGCTAGTTCTAAAGTACTAAATTCATTCAGTTGACTGGTTTTCGGCAGTTGTGCAGATTGAGACATAATATAAAGTCCTTATAAGAGATTTTGTACTTAGTTATTTGTCCTTTGTTTATTAACTAATGACAAATGACCAATGACAAATGACAATTGACTTTTAATCTTAGTTTACTACTTGTAAATGAAGCCGTCTCAACAATCACAACCGCCAGGGGAAAATCCGGAACCAGATTTAGAACAAGAAATCGAGGAAGTAGAGCGATCGCTTTTATCCTTGAGAGAACGTTACGAGCAAGTAAAGCGCGATCGGCAGCAAAAGGCTCAATTGCAACAGCGTCAGGAGCAATTAAAGCGCCATAAATTCCAGACACCAGAAATTAAAGCGGAGTTACGGCAAATCAAACAGCAGTTGGAAATGCTAGAAATAAACTTAGAAAGCCAGTTGTTTTCTTGGCGTAGTCTCAAAAAACCTTTCTGGCAGGCCGTCCGCTTTGGTGGAATGGGCGTTATCATAGGCTGGATATTAAAGTCTTATGCTGGGTAAATATGGTAAATCGACGGATTGCAGAAATATTGCGAAGTGGTCAACCTGATGAGTCTCTCCTAGTTCAAGGCTGGGTGAGGACAAAACGCGAGTCCAAAGGATTTGCTTTTATCGAAGTTAATGACGGCTCATCGCTAGCTAATTTGCAAGTCGTCATCAATCAGGATTTGCCAGATTACGAACCTATCTTGAAAAAACTGAATACCGGTGCTGCTGTTGAGGTCGCTGGGGTGTTGGTGGCTTCTTTGGGTAAAGGACAGCGAATTGAGTTGAAAGCAGAATCTATAAAAGTCCACGGAGAAGCCGATCCCGATACATATCCCCTGCAAAAGAAGCGTCATTCCTTTGAGTTTCTGCGAACCATTGGACATTTGCGATCGCGTACTAATTCTTTTGGTGCAGTTTTCCGGGTGAGAAATGCTTGTTCGGCGGCAATTCACCAATTCTTCCAAGAAAGAGGTTTTTTGTGGGTACACACACCCATCATCACTGCTAGCGATTGTGAAGGTGCTGGCGAACTTTTTAGCGTTACTAGTTTGGATTTAAAAAATATTCCCCGCACAGATAATCAAGGGGTAGATTATAGCCAAGACTTTTTTGCTAAACCTACATATTTAACAGTTAGCGGTCAGTTGGAAGCGGAAATCATGGCGATGGCGTTTAGCAACGTCTACACATTTGGCCCTACTTTCCGTGCAGAAAATTCTAATACTTCGCGTCACTTAGCAGAATTCTGGATGGTTGAGCCAGAAATGGCTTTTTGTGACTTAGAAGGCGATATGGATTTAGCTGAGGCGTTTCTCAAACATATCTTTAATTATGTGTTGGAAACTTGCCCAGAAGATATGGAATTTTTCAACCAGCGCATTGATAATTCTGTGTTGGCAACAGCCGATAATATTATTAACAATCAATTTGAACGCTTAACTTACACAGAAGCGATCGCCCTTTTAGAAAAATCCGATGTCAAATTTGAATATCCTGTAAGCTGGGGCTTAGATTTACAATCAGAACACGAACGTTACCTAGCCGAACAATTATTTAAAAAGCCTGTAATTGTCACAGATTATCCCGCCAAAATCAAAGCTTTTTATATGCGCTTGAACGACGACGAAAAAACCGTCCGCGCAATGGATATTCTAGCGCCGAAAATTGGCGAAATTATTGGTGGTTCCCAACGGGAAGAACGCTTAGACGTTCTAGAACGTCGGGTAATAGCGCAAGGAATGAAGCCAGAAGATTTATGGTGGTATCTCGATTTGCGTCGTTATGGTACCGTTCCTCACGCGGGTTTTGGTTTGGGTTTTGAACGACTCGTGCAATTCATCACTGGAATGGCAAATATTCGTGATGTGATTCCCTTCCCGCGTACACCGCAAAGTGCTGAGTTTTAGTTTCAGAAGTTGAAAACCAGGCGATTAGAAATCGCTTCTATACAAACCAAGTCAGTCTGATGAACTAATAAAAACTTTAAAACCTGCATTCGCAGGTTTTATTTGTATAGAGGGGTATTTTATCAAGCGATGAATGAAAACTAAGATTTTTTAATTTCCTGTTGTAAAACTTGAATTTGCTCAAGAGATAATTCAGTAACTTGAGCAATTTGTTCTAAGCTCATTCCAATTCGCAACAAATTTAAAGCCAACTTTCTTATTGTCTCTGCTTTACCTTTGGCTTCGCCTTTGGCTTCGCCTTCTTCTAGGATTTGTTGATAAATGACTGATTCGCGCATCATCTCACTCCTTAAAATCTTGTTAATTACATTTTTATTTAACACCAGGCCTGCTAAAATTCCACTGGCGGCAGCTATGTTTCTTTGTAGCTGGCGATCGCTATTCCAAATCTATAGAACTCATATTTGATGTTTGAAATATACGTAGGGGAGCCAGCCGTATGGGCGGGTTTCCCGACTGAGCGGACTGGCGTTGCGTTAGCCTTTGGCATAACGCACCAGCTAAATGTTTTGGTGCGTTAGGCTACGCCATAACACACCCTACATATACTATATATACTTAAATTTTTTCAATAATCAAATCGGATTCCTATGTATAAAAAAGCAGAGATACAACGTTCGTTGTACCTCTACAGATTATTTATATTCAATTAGATTTAAGATGAATATAAAAAAGTGTTTACCTCGTTGCTACTAGATTATGAGCAATCCCTCATCTTTATCTAGATTCCTGATTTGCATTGAGTATCGAATAAGAATCTAGAATGGCAATTACACGTATTTTAAATAATAGACGCACCTAAACTCGGATTCAGGTTCGCATTGCCACAGATTTGAATGATGAACCAGTCATTTCACCGTGGTTTCTCACTATTGCTCTATACCCGGATTTCTCACTGCTGAGGTAAGCGCAAACATACCAAAATATAGTTGTTTCGACTTGGAACTACGATGAACAACTTCCCAGATTAAAAGCGCTTTAAGCTTGCTAGATGAACTGGATTCATAAAATTTGCATCAACCCAATCCTGAGGAAGATGACTAGTAAATTTAGTTAGAAGTTAGGAGTTAGGAGTTAAAAAATTCATAACTCTTAACTTTTAACTCCTAACTGGATTTATGCCATTTGATTTTCAATCGCCCACCGCGCTAGTTCAGTGCGGTTGTGGAGATTGGTTTTGCCCAACATATTGGACACATGGCTCTCAACTGTACGCTGACTAACGTTAAGTTCTTCAGCAATTTCTCGGTTAGCTAAACCCCTAGCTACAAACTGGACTACTTTCAGTTCGGTTGGGGTTAACTGCACATCAAAGGGAACTTGGATGCGGGAACCGTTTTCGCCTCCTTTTGCTTGGTGTTCTTTCCAACGGATAGTTTGTTTCAGCGAGGACTCAACTTGGGCTACGAGTTCTTCTGGTTCAAAAGGCTTGACCATATAAACATCAGCACCTTTGTTCAGACCTTTAACTCGGTCTGCACTTTGTCCTTTTGCTGAAAGGAAAAGAACTGGAATCCAACTGGTGCGTTCGTTTTGCCGGACTTGTTCCACAAAAGTATATCCGTCCATTTCCGGCATCATCACATCGCAGATGATCATGTCTGGAACATCTTGCTCTAAAATTTCCAGAGCTTCGCGTCCATTTTCGGCGGTGATGACTTCATATCCTCGGAATTCTAAGTAATCCTTCACCAGCAAGATGAGGTTAGGGTCATCATCAATCAATAGAAGTCGTTTGTGATCTTTCATGCTGGGCTCTTTCATAGCAGTGGCACTTGTCGCGCTTCGGTCCATCAAAGTCTTGAATATTTATCCTCTATGGTGGTTTATGTGAGATGTTGTCCTTTTGCCTACTTAACTTGCCTTTGCTGTCTCAAGTCTCAAAAATGCCGAGCACTTTCAAGAGACTACTAGCTCGATAGCAAAAGTCCAGCAAGGATACGTATAGCAGTAGTATCTATAATGCGCTATTATATATCGCTTTGAAAGGGGCGGGGTAAAAAACACTGATAAAATAATAATCCTTCTGACTCACTAGTTAAGTATTGGCTTAAAGATGACCCTACCTCAAAACCAACCCGCACTTTCTAAAAGCTTACTGCTATAACATATCCTTGCGCTGTTAAGCCTCTATGAGATGTTAACAAGAAACTAGGGAAGTTTCTGGCAAAAGATGGGTTAAAAATGCATATTCTTCAACCGCCATTATGCCTATTAAGTGTTCTTGAACGATCCGCTCAATAACTTCCGAGTTTGCTTGGCGATACCAGACGCCATCAGGATAGACCACCATTATGAGTCCAGAACCACAAACCTGCAAGCAATTGGTTTTAGTTTTAAAAACGCAAATGGGATGACTTGCTTGCGGCTTGTCGAGTTTTAGCTCTTTAAGTCGCTCTCTTAAGTACTCCCAAGATTCCAAACTGGCTGGTTTTGAACAACAGTTAGGGCTTGTTTGCTCAGCACAAATAAAAATATGTTGCTGAATTTTTGCCACTCCTGAACTTTCTCCACAATTACTCAGGGCTTTATGTTCAAGAGGCTTGGTGGTTTTCGGGATTTGATGGCTTTTCTGGATCACTTTATTGTTACTCATCGAGCGGCTCCCTGATTACAGTTCTATAACAATTTCCAAGCTTTGCAAATAAAGTTTACTGAGATGGGTACTGGGGAATGGGGATTGGGCATTGGGCAAACAGGGAGTTAGGAGTTAGGAGTTAGGAGTTAATAATTATTCTCCCCATCTCGTCATCTCCCATGCCCTATGCCCCATGCCCTATTCCCTATAAAAATATTCGTAGCTTCCGCAACAGAACCCGAAGGATAAAAATAATTAAGCATTTATACTTAAGTACACCCCAGGATTCTAGTTCGGGAACCCGTACTTAAGAAATTCTTGCCATTGGACGCTGCTTTTGGGTAGATTAGCACTCAGGAGTTGAGAGTGCTAACTCTGGAGAAAATTATATGGCAGCAATATCTCTAACCGTTTCTACAGTAAAACCTTTGGGCGATCGCGTTTTCGTAAAAGTGAGCGCCTCTGAAGAAAAGACCGCAGGTGGTCTGTATTTGCCCGATACCGCCAAAGAAAAGCCCCAAGTAGGTGAAGTAGTCGCCCTTGGCCCTGGCAAGCGTAATGACGACGGTAGCCGTCAAGAATTGGAAATTAAAGTCGGTGATAAAGTTCTGTACTCTAAGTACGCCGGTACTGACATCAAACTCGGTACTGAAGAATATGTACTGCTTTCTGAAAAAGATATTTTAGCAGTCGTTATCTAACAGGCGAGTGGGGAATAGGGGATGGGAAATAGGAAAGAGTTTTCCCGATGCCCAATGCCCTGTTTGGCCAATGCCCAATTCAAAAAAAATTGACTTACTCCTTGGATTTAGATATTTATGGCAAAGCGCATTATCTACAACGAAAACGCCCGTCGCGCCCTTGAGCGAGGCATTGATATCCTGGCTGAGGCTGTAGCTGTTACCCTTGGCCCCAAAGGTCGGAACGTTGTCCTAGAAAAGAAATTTGGCGCACCGCAAATCGTTAATGACGGTGTAACCATCGCCAAAGAAATCGAATTAGAAGACCACATTGAAAACACCGGTGTAGCTCTGATTCGTCAAGCTGCTTCTAAGACCAACGATGCTGCGGGCGATGGCACCACCACTGCCACCGTTTTAGCTCATGCGATTGTCAAAGAAGGCTTGCGTAACGTTGCCGCTGGTGCTAATGCGATTTTGTTGAAGCGTGGTATTGACAAAGCTACCGCCTTCCTCGTAGATAAAATTGCTGAACATGCCCGTCCAGTGGAAGATTCCAAAGCTATTGCCCAAGTTGGTGCAATCTCGGCTGGTAACGACGAAGAAGTCGGCCAAATGATTGCCCAAGCTATGGACAAGGTGGGCAAGGAAGGCGTAATTTCCCTAGAAGAAGGGAAATCTATGACTACCGAGTTGGAAATTACTGAAGGGATGCGCTTTGATAAAGGCTACATCTCTCCTTATTTTGCCACCGACCCCGAACGGATGGAAGCGGTTTTCGATGAGCCTTTCCTCCTGTTGACCGATAAGAAAATTGCCTTGGTACAAGACCTCGTACCAGTGTTAGAGCAAGTAGCTCGTGCTGGTCGTCCTTTGGTGATTATTGCTGAAGATATCGAAAAAGAAGCTTTGGCAACCTTGGTAGTTAACCGTTTGCGCGGTGTACTGAATGTTGCTGCTGTCAAGGCTCCTGGCTTTGGCGATCGCCGCAAAGCTATGCTAGAAGATATCGCAGTTTTGACTGGCGGTCAATTAGTCACCGAAGATGCTGGTTTGAAGCTAGATAACACCAAGTTAGATAGCCTGGGTAAAGCTCGCCGCATCACCATCACTAAGGACAACACCACAATTGTTGCCGAAGGTAACGATGTTGCAGTTAAAGCTCGTGTAGAACAAATTCGTCGTCAAATCGAAGAAACCGAATCTTCCTACGACAAAGAAAAACTTCAAGAGCGTCTTGCTAAACTTTCTGGCGGTGTCGCTGTGGTGAAAGTGGGTGCAGCCACTGAAACCGAAATGAAAGACAAGAAACTCCGCTTAGAAGATGCTATCAACGCTACTAAAGCTGCTGTGGAAGAAGGTATTGTTCCTGGCGGTGGTACAACCCTAGCTCACCTCGCTCCTGAGTTAGAAACTTGGGCGAACAGCAACCTCACTGGTGAAGAGTTGATTGGTGCGTTGATTGTGGCTCGTGCTTTACCTGCGCCTTTGAAGAGAATTGCGGAAAACGCTGGTCAAAATGGTGCTGTAATTGCTGAGCGGGTCAAAGAGAAGGAATTCAGCGTTGGTTACAATGCTGCAACTAACGAATTTGTAGATTTGTTAAGTGCTGGTATTGTTGACCCTGCGAAAGTAACTCGTTCTGCTCTGCAAAATGCTGCTTCCATCGCTGGTATGGTGTTGACAACCGAATGTATTGTAGTTGACAAGCCTGAACCTAAAGACGGCGCTCCTGCTGCTGGTGCTGGTGCTGGTGGCGACTTCGATTACTAATACTCTGTAGTCTGTTATTTGTAAAAACAGCTGCTTCTTTTGTGGAAGTGGCTGTTTTTTTGTCTAGCAAAACATCAACAGCATTGAGATAATAAAAAAATTAATTTTTAACTTTTATTGTTAGAAATAAGGATAATTGCATACAAAGTACATTGAGACTAAGAATGTTGGAGAAAGTCATCTGGCTCAACACCTGCTTGTTTTAAGCTAGCGCGTAATGTTCCCTGTGGCATATCACCAGAATGGTTAGGAATAGTAGTATAACGATTAGTTTCGGGATTAAACCAGATTTCATGGCTTCCTGCGGCTTGACGATAAAAAACAAAGCCAAAGGATTTGAGAATTTCTCAACGTGGATATTCAGCAATCTTTCCATTGTTGTACTTGCTTATTACATCTAGTTTAATTTTTATAATATCGCTTTTCTCAAATGCAGCGATCGCATTATTAAAACTATAAATACCAGATTAAAAAATGCCAAAAACATGCTACGAAGGTTATGGCGATAGCACTCCTACAAAATTAGTTTGCGAAAAGTTTGGAGATGCCAGTGTTTATGTCCAAAATGCCAAAACACTGCTAACTAAAGCTACTGGTTTTATCGCTGCTTATGATTTTACCTTGAATCCTTATCGTGGTTGTCAATACGGGTGTAGTTATTGCTATGCTGCGGCGTTTAGCCCTAATACTAAAATGCGTCTTGACTGGGGTAAATGGGTAATTATTAAGGAAAATGCAGCTGAAATTTTAGCTAAAGAGTTAGACAATTGGTACAAAAAAAATCCTCATCAGCCTCCTAGAATTTACATGAGTAGCGTTACAGATCCTTATCAACCGCTGGAATCAAAACATCAACTGACTCGGAGGTTGCTAGAAGTAATGCTTGATTATCGTCCAACCTTAGTAATTCAAACTCGCAGCCCAATTATTGTCAGAGATATTGATTATTTACAAAGATTTCAGCGCTTGCGAATTAATATGAGCATTCCCACTGGTAGCGAATCAGTGAGAAAGGACTTTGAACCGCGATCGCCTAGTATTAAATCTCGTTTAAATGCTTTAATAAAAATTAAACAAAGTATTGATTATTTCAAAGGTTTTATTCCCAAAATTTCTATAACTATTACGCCTTTACTGCCTACTTTACCAACTGATGAAGCTAGTTTTATTGACAAACTAGCTATTGCTGATAGAGTTGTAATTCAAGATTTTCACCCCAGCCATCATCGTTCGCTTGTAGCCTCAACCCGCCAAGAGGCTGAGGAAATAAAGCAAAAATATACCTGGTGGTACGATTGCGGACAATTAAGCTACATAAGATTTAAGGAAAAGTTAGTTTCTCAGCTTCCTAGTATAGAAATTAAAGAAGGCAAAGAAGGATTTGGTTATGAATAATTTGCTTGCTAATTGGTGGCGAAGTCAGCAGTTTAAATCAGCCCTTAGGTATGGAAACACTCAACGCGCAGTACAACTATTGCAAGAAATTAAAAAATCAGGTGCAAGATTTTCATGGCTGGAAAGATTATTTAGGGACAAATTACTGCTTGAACGTTCTTCTAAAGAAGATAAGCAAGAAATTGCAAATTTAAGCAGAAAAATCACTAATTCACCGAAAGTAATTAATGATTTATTAACTCCAGAAGAAGAAGTTATTAAATTTATTTATCAAAATTTTAATTTAATCCAGCATGATAAATATAAAGTCCAAGCGACTGGGATTGATGAACGTATATTTTATGACTTTGAATCAACGCTAGTTGAATATCTCCAAGAAGAATTGAGTAAAATTTCCGATAAACAGCTAGCTAAAAAACTAGAAGATGCTTTTGATGATATTAATAACTTAAAAATTGGACAAGACCCAGACTACCGTTTTAGTTTGACGCCTCATGTCTACTTGATGAAATATTTTTTAGAAAATGTATATTCTGTATATTTAGCCTGGTTTCTCATTTACCAGGATGGCTTATTACCCACTAAGATTAATATCCTTGATATTGCAGCCGGGCCAGGAACAGTTGCTTATGGTCTGGCTTTGCTTTTGCAAAGTAGTAGTCGATTTTTTCCTATTTCTCAGATGCACATATCTTACTACTCTTTAGAAAAGCAAGATGCTTTTCAATTCCGAGGACTGCAGTTTTGGAGACGATATATAGAATCGCTGATAAATCCTGTTAATGCTTACTTTCGCTTTGTGACTACTGACTTCTTGACTTGGAAGGATGAATCTAATAATCTACCCAAAAATTTTTTCGACTTTGTGGTAATCTGTCACTGTTTCTTTGCAGATACAGCTAAAAGAAATCAAGCAAATAAAATCTATAGGCAAATATTTAACACTAGTTTAAAAAGTCAAGGCTATGTTTTGCTAATTGTTCAGGACAAAAAGTTATTCAAAGCCTACAATGCTTATCAAATAGAAGATGAAAATCAAGAAAATCAGGTAGTCAGTAAGTTAATTAACGAGCTTGGTTTAGAATTGGTGTGGTACAAATATTTGACTTCTACAGGTTTAAGAACACCTTTACGTAGTACGGAGTTTGGGAACTTTGCCCAAGAAAGATTACCAAAGCAATTACATATGAATCGGATACTCCAACAGTATCTTGGTCAGAAGTATCAGTCATGCTATACATTAGACGATTATGTAATCTTGGCAAAAAAATAATGATAAATTGCAAGTAAGACAGCAAGGTACTTCAAAAATTTAGTCTGCCTAATATTAATCTTTTTTCCTTTTGTCTAAAAATCCATGAGTCAAAATTATTCTGAAACAGCTCCTTTACATACCCTAAACCCACTCAACCGATTTTCTGATAGAGCAGAAGATTATGTAAAATACCGACCAAGCTACCCCGCAGATGCAATTGATATTATCTTGGAAGGATTAGATAAAAATTCACAAATTATAGTAGCAGATATTGGTGCAGGTACAGGAATTAGTTCAAGATTATTAGCTGAACGTGGAGTTAATGTCATCGCCATAGAACCGAATGCGGCTATGAGAGAAGCCGCCGAACCACATGCTTTAGTAGACTTTCGTGATGGAACGGCAGAATTTACCAAACTTCCCGATCGATCTGTTGATTTAGTTACTTGTTTTCAAGCTTTCCATTGGTTCAATCCAGAAGCAACGTTATTAGAATTTCATCGGATTTTAAAACCGTCGGGACGGTTAGCTATAGTGTGGAATAACCGGGATAAAGAAGATGCTTTGACCGCAGAATATAGCCGAATAGTCCGCGAAGCATCTGACAATCACCCAGCAGAATCAAGGATGCAATCGGTAGAGCCACTATTAGCAACTACCCATTTTATAAATATCCGCGAATACAAATTTACTTATAGGCAACAGTTAGATTTAACTGGATTGATTGGACGAGCAAAAAGTGTTTCTTATTTACCGAATGAAGTTTTAGCGAACAACAAATTTATTGATAATTTTCAAGAATTATATCAGCGTTTTTCTGATGAAAATGGTTTTGTGTACTTGGTCTATCGTACTAGCGTACACCTTGCCGAAGCAATTAAATAAATGACTTGTAATTCACAAACTACAGAAGGTTGGCATGGCAAACTGAATTTAGTTTACGCCGATCGCCACAACACCACGCAATTAATTTACACTCACCAACAAGCACCGTTAAAGGTGCAACGCCCATTTTATCCAGAAGGGCAAAAAGTCTGTCATAGCGTAATTTTACACACGGCTGGCGGAGTTGTGGGGGGCGATCGCTTATCTTCTAATATCCACCTCCAACCCCATACACACGCCTTAATCACTACAGCAGCAGCTAGTAAGATATATCGCAGCAATGGCTTACAAGCTAGGCAAAACATCCACATACAAGTTGACGCTGGTGCTTGTTTAGAATGGTTACCGCAAGAAACAATTTTATTTAACAGTGCGATTTATCAGCAAGATTTACGGGTAGAATTAGCAACCGGGGCTAGCTTTTTAGGCTGGGAAATTACCCGCTTTGGTCGCAGTGCTAGAGGAGAGAAATTCGATAAGGGAGAATGGCGATCGCATACTGAAATTTGGCAACAAGGCGTTCCCTTGTGGATAGATCGGCAATATTTACCAGCTAGTGAAGAAGTTTTCTACAGTTTTCACGGGTTGGCGGGAAAACCAATAACAGGTAGTCTAGTTTGGCTTGGTGGTGCAGTTCCGCCAGAAATTGTGGAAAAAATACGAGTTTTAGCCAATGGTATTGATGAAACAGGTGTTACCAGATTAGAACATGGATTATTGTGTCGATATCGCGGTGATTCCACATCTGAGGTGAGAAACTGGTTTATTGATGTTTGGCAGTTGCTACGAGTTTCTTTTTTAAATTGTGGTAACTGTATACCAAGGGTGTGGCAGGTTTGAACGAACCGCCAAGACGCCTTCGCAAAGCGTCTCGAAGAGAAGAACGCCAAGAGGGAGAGAAGAATGCAATTGACGCCGCAGGAAAAAGATAAGCTATTAATTTTTACTGCTGCTTTATTAGCAGAAAGACGTAAAGAAAGAGGTTTGAAACTGAATTATCCCGAAGCTGTTGCCTATATTTCGGCTGCTATTTTAGAGGGTGCGAGAGATGGACAAACTGTAGCTGAATTAATGAGTTATGGTACAACTTTATTAACGCGAGATGATGTGATGGAAGGAATACCAGAAATGGTACATGAAGTGCAAGTAGAAGCGACTTTTCAAGATGGGACAAAGTTAGTAACAGTACATAATCCAATTCGTTAATTTTTTAATTATGGTTCCTGGAGAAATTATTACGCCAGAAGGTGAAATTGAACTAAATGTTGGTCGTCCTACTATTAAGTTAAGAGTGTCCAATACAGGCGATCGCCCCATACAAGTCGGTTCGCATTTTCACTTTTATGAAGTTAATGCTGCTTTAAATTTTGATAGAGAACAAGCGCGAGGAATGCGTCTTGATATCCCCGCAGGTACGGCAGTTCGCTTTGAACCAGGTGATGAAAAAGAAGTGACGTTAGTGGCTTTGGTTGGTAGCCGACAAGTTTACGGTTTCAACGGTAAAATTAACGGCTCTCTATAATTATGCAAATGGAATGGTATAATGAGCCGCCTATTTGGGAACTAAAAGATGAGGCGATCGCTGTCACTTCCGGAGCAAAAACTGATTTTTGGCGGGAAACTCATTACGGTTTTATTCGAGATAACGGTCACTTTTTTTATCAAAAGATTCAAGGTGACTTTATTGCAGAAGTTAAAGTGACTGGACAGTATCACGATTTATACGATCAAGCAGGCTTGATGGTACGTTCAGATGAATTTAATTGGTTAAAATGTGGCATTGAATTTGTGGATGGCGTGCAACAAATTAGCGCAGTAGTGACACGTAATTACTCAGATTGGTCTGTTATTCCAGTGCCGCAAAATCCTTCTGCAATTTTGATACGTGTAACTCGACGCGGCACAGCAATAGAGGTGGAATACTCTTTAAATGAAACCGAGTATACAATGCTGCGACTTGCTTATTTGACTCCAGTGGAAACATTAAATGTCGGTGTGATGTGTGCCTCTCCTGAAGGAAATGGTTTTCAGATGAGGTTTGAAAATTTCCAAATTCGTAGTTTGTAAGGAGTAGTTATGAGTTAATTGATTTTTTAACGCAAAGGGACGCAAAGTAAGCGCAGAGGTACGCAGAGTTAGAGTTTGTTTGCTACGCGTTTAATGCCTTCTTTGAGGTGGAGAACGTTAAAGTTGAGAATCAGACCGAGTTTACAATTAGTTAGTTTGAGATAAGTTAAAAGCTGTACGGAGTGAATTGGATTGATGGATTCTACAGACTTGACTTCAATAATTACTTTATTTTCGACTATTAAATCTAATCGATAAACACAATCTAATTTCACCTCTTCATAAATAAGCGGTAATGGAACTTGCTTACCAACATTTAACCCCTTCTTTCTCAATTCGTAATACAAACACTCCTCATAAGCTGACTCTAACAAACCCGGCCCCAACACCGTATGTACTTGCATCCCACAACCAATTATCACCCCACTCAAACTATTCTCATCCATCCTCTGCGAACCTCTGCGTTTACCTTTGCGTTCCTTTGCGTTTAAACTCAATCTTAACCTCCATTACTAAAAGTGCATTATGCCTTACAGAATGTCCCGCCGCGGCTACGCCGAAACTTTCGGCCCCACTGTCGGAGATAAAATCCGACTTGCAGACACAGAATTATTCATCGAAGTCGAACAAGATTTCACCACCTACGGCGATGAAGTAAAATTCGGCGGCGGTAAAGTTATTAGAGATGGTATGGGACAATCCCCCATTTCTAATGCTGATGGTGCTGTAGATTTAGTAATTACTAATGCTTTAATTCTCGATTGGTGGGGTATTGTCAAAGCAGATATCGGCATTAAAGATGGGAAGATTTTTAAAATTGGTAAAGCTGGTAATCCCTATATTCAAAATAATATAGATATTATTATTGGCCCTGGTACTGAAGCTTTAGCAGGGGAAGGAATGATTCTCACTGCTGGCGGTATTGATGCCCATATTCATTTTATTTGTCCCCAACAAATTGAAGTGGCGATCGCTTCTGGTGTCACCACCATGATTGGCGGCGGTACTGGCCCCGCTACCGGTACAAATGCCACTACCTGCACTCCAGGGCCTTGGAATATTTATCGGATGTTGCAAGCCGCTGATGCTTTTCCTGTCAACTTAGGCTTTTTGGGTAAAGGTAACGCCAGTCAACCCCAAGGACTTGTAGAACAAGTAGCTGCTGGTGCAATGGGGTTAAAGCTGCATGAAGATTGGGGAACTACTCCCGCAGCGATCGATACTTGTCTCAGCGTTGCCGATGAATACGATGTCCAAGTGGCTATCCATACCGATACCCTGAACGAAGCCGGGTTTGTGGAAGATACCATCGCTGCGTTTAAAAATCGTGTCATCCACACTTACCACACCGAAGGCGCAGGTGGCGGACACGCACCAGATATCATTAAAGTTTGCGGTCAAGCCAACGTTTTGCCATCTTCCACCAACCCCACGCGCCCTTACACCCTCAACACTTTAGACGAACACCTGGATATGTTGATGGTATGCCATCACCTCGATCCGGCGATCGCGGAAGATGTTGCTTTTGCTGAGTCCCGCATCCGCCGAGAAACCATTGCTGCTGAAGACATTTTGCACGACTTAGGCGCATTTAGTATGATTTCTTCTGATTCCCAGGCAATGGGAAGGGTAGGCGAAGTGATAATTCGCACCTGGCAGACATCTCACAAAATGAAGGTGCAACGAGGAATTCTCAACCCACAAGGAACTGAGCAACCAGCAGATAATTTTCGTGCCAAAAGATATGTTGCTAAATATACTATTAATCCGGCGATCGCTCACGGAATTGCTGAATATGTGGGTTCAGTGGAAGAGGGAAAATTAGCAGATTTGTGTTTGTGGCGTCCCGCATTTTTTGGCGTCAAGCCGGAAATAGTGATTAAAGGCGGAATGATTGCATGGTCGCAAATGGGTGATGCTAACGCCAGTATTCCCACACCCCAACCAGTGCATATGCGACCGATGTTTGGTAGTTTTGCTGGTGCGAAGAACGCCACATCATTAACTTTTGTTTCCCAAGCAGCTTTAGAAAGGGAAATTCCTACACAGTTAGGTTTACGAAAAACAGCAGTTGCAGTTTCAGGAACACGCCAATTGAGTAAGCAGGATATGAAGCTTAACAATGCGCTACCCAACATTGAAGTTGACCCAGAAACCTACGAAGTCAGGGCAGATGGTAATTTGCTGATTTGTGAACCTGCAACAGTTTTACCAATGACCCAGAGATACTTTTTGTTTTAGTTTATAACAATATTCGTGAAAAACATCTATTGCCTATTGCCTGTCTTCTACAACCAACGTTGTTTTTTAGCATAAACAATACTACCAATCACAATTAAAGCCATAACAGTAAGTGCAGCCGGATAACCCCAAGGTTGTTCTAATTCCGGCATATACTTGAAGTTCATACCATAAACGCCAGCAATAAAGGTGATTGGTAAGAATACCGCTGATAAGATAGTTAAGCGGTTAATTCTATCGCTAGTTTCACTGGCAATATTATCACGCTGAATTTCCATTAATTCTGACATCCAGATTCTCAGAGTTTGATACTCCTGCCAGAGATTATCGATATGATGAACAAATTCTTGATTGAACAAAGCCTTTACTGGCTGCGAAATCCATTGGAAATCTTCGTAATCCATCATCATTAAAAGAGACTTAATGCTTTGGAAATTACGACGCCCAACACGAGTAGATTGCCTCATGCTAGCAATCTTATGGTATGTTGATTCATCACCAAAATTTCCTAAAACTTCATCTTCTAAATCATCAAGTTGCCTAGAAATGTATTCAAATACTGTATGGTAATTATTTAAAATATCTTTAAAAATCAGATAGAAAAGATAGTCAATTCCCCACTTTTGCAGGTCTATATTTCGCTTTTGGAGATTAGTAGTTAGTACAGTAAATATTTTGACTTCAGTAATTTCAAAAGTGATGATAAAATTCCTTCCTAGCAAAATACTGCCACGTGCTACTTCAAACTCTCGATTTTTTAGTTGATGAGTTAAAATTTCATAATTATCAAATAAACAATCTTCTGTATCTTCATCCATTCCTGTAGGGGTATGGTTGAAAACCATGTTCACGCGAGATGGATTGAGTTGAAAGTGATTGAGAATTCTGCCAGTTCCAGCGCGATCGCGAAAATTAACACAGCGCAACCAAATATTCTGAGAACCATCAATTCTTTGGAGTACCGTATCAACATTCATGCTAGAAAATAAATCTAGCTGATTCTGAGAAAAAGTAAGAAGAATTAGCATAGGTAACTTTTATGCCAAAATGCGAGACGCATTGTAGAGACGGCGATTCATCGCGTCTCTATTTTTTACATCACAATTCCAATTAAAAAAAGCGCCCCCTTTTCAGAGGACGCTTTTTATTCAGCTATTACTTAAGTATTAGCCGTTGATAGCAGGAGCGGTTAGAGCTACAGGAGCAACTTCATCAGCAGCTAAGTCTAAGGGGAAGTTGTGAGCGTTACGCTCGTGCATTACTTCCATACCCAAGTTAGCGCGGTTGATTACGTCTGCCCAAGTGCTGATAACGCGACCTTGAGAGTCAATGATGGATTGGTTGAAGTTGAAACCGTTCAGGTTGAAAGCCATTGTGCTTACACCCAAAGCGGTGAACCAGATACCAACAACAGGCCATGCAGCTAGGAAGAAGTGCAAGGAACGGCTGTTGTTGAAAGAAGCGTATTGGAAAATCAAGCGACCGAAGTAACCGTGAGCAGCAACGATGTTGTAGGTTTCTTCTTCTTGACCGAATCTGTAACCGTAGTTTTGAGATTCGGTTTCGGTGGTTTCACGAACCAAGGAGGAAGTTACCAAAGAACCGTGCATTGCGGAGAACAAGGAACCGCCGAATACACCAGCCACACCTAACATGTGGAAGGGGTGCATCAGGATGTTGTGCTCTGCTTGGAACACGATCATGAAGTTGAAGGTTCCGGAAATACCCAAGGGCATACCATCAGAGAAAGAACCTTGACCGATTGGGTAGATCAAGAATACTGCGGTAGCAGAAGCTAGAGGTGCGCTGTAAGCTACGCAGATCCAAGGACGCATACCTAAGCGGTAAGAAAGTTCCCACTGACGGCCCATGTAGCAAGCACAACCGATCAAGAAGTGGAAAATTACCAACTGGTAAGGGCCGCCGTTGTACAACCACTCATCTAAGGAAGCAGCTTCCCAGATGGGGTAGAAGTGTAAACCGATCGCGTTAGAAGAAGGAACAACTGCACCAGAGATGATGTTGTTTCCGTAGATCAAAGAACCGGCAACAGGCTCGCGGATTCCATCGATGTCCACAGGAGGAGCAGCGATGAAAGCGATTGTGAAGCAAACGGTAGCGGCTAGTAGGGTAGGGATCATCAATACACCGAACCAACCAACATAGATGCGGTTGTCAGTGCTGGTAATCCACTCGCAGAAGCGATCCCATACGTTAGCGTTAGAACGCCGTTGTAAGGTTGTGGTCATTGTTTTATGAGTGCTATGTTTTGTAAAAATTGAACAGGCTAATTTCTTTTTTCGCCTGTAGAAATAAGTCTACATGAATTTACTTTGATGCGAGTTGTAGCTTAATATTCTGTAACATATTTGTTGAATAAACTCACATAAAGGTAAAGTTTTTCTTCGGATTTATTGCAGTCATAAAAAGCATCAAAAGTATTAATTTGTATGGCTTCAAGGGATTTAAACACTAAACTAATTTCAGGACTCTATCCCCCATAGTACTGACGCAAAAATCTCTCTAACTCCTTTCCCTGTCTGTTATCTGCGCCCTCTGTGGTTAGATTTTCCTTTACCTATGCGTCAGTCCTACCGTAATTATCCTGCTTTACATTTGTTTACAAATATAATTAAAAATATTTAATAAAAAATATGTCGTAAGAATCAATCATCCAGAAGTTATAAGGATTTTCAATTACATGGAATTACGAAAAATCATTAGGGTAGCACAGCCAGCTGTGCTACCCTATCTTCTACCTCAAAAATTGCTATTGACTACGGTCAGATGTGTCCCAAGAAATTAAAAATCAAAGTATATATATGGCAAGCTACCTTCAGGAGCCAATAACCAAACTGCGTAGAAGCATAAAGGTACAAAAACAAGCTTTATAGGCCAGTTGAACTCTAACTTCAACATCCGGTTAAAGGCGTAGACTATAGCCATGAGAGTAGCTAAAGTTGCCAACACGCAAGCGAGTTGGTATTGGCTCATATTTAAAGCTTCCACATAGACTTTTTGGGCAAACTGGGCGTCGGCTGGATAACCTAAAAGATGTCGAGTTACCAAAAGAGAGTCTTGGGGGTTAGGTAAGCGGAACCAAATCCAAGACGTAAAAACCATCAGTTGGGTCAACAGCCAAGCTATAAATATACCCAAAGGATTTTGCCAGAAATGTTCTAACTTTTCAAAGCGATCGCTAATTACATCTGTAAGCCGATGAACCACTAATGCTAATCCGTGAAGTATCCCCCACACTACATAACCTAAAGCAGCTCCGTGCCAGATACCAGCAATTAGCATCACAATAAATAAATTCCCACAAGTACGAGTCAAACCTTGACGCGAACCACCTAAAGGAAAATAAACATAGTTACGCAGCCAATCGCCTAGAGTCATGTGCCAGCGCCGCCAAAATTCTGCAATGCTGGTGGTGAAATAAGGAAAATCAAAATTCTCAGGCAGAACCAACCCAAAAAGTAAAGCACTACCACGGGCAATATCTACATAGCCATTGAAATCTAGATATAACTGCAAACCGTAGGCAAATGTAGCTAACCAGAGATCCGTACTACCCGCCCGCTGTAGATTGCCAAAACATAAATCAACAAAAACTCCCAAATGGTCTGCCAAAATACCTTTTTTGACTGCACCCCTAGCAATTAACCACAATCCTTCTGCCACTCTATTAGTAGTAGGTAAGTGTAGAGTATTAAATTGGTTTGCTAAGTTGTGGTAGCGCGTAATGGGGCCGGAAATTAGTTTGGCAAAAAATAATTTGTACGAAGCAAATTGCAGAAACTTATCCGTAGCTGGGGCCCCACGATAAACATCTATTAAATAAGCAATACACTCAAAGGTAAAAAATGAAATCCCTAAGGGTGCAATTAATTTAAAAGAGTTTTCTTGTGGATTTATTTGGATGTTAAAAACAAAGTTATATAAAGGAATAGTATACTTAAAGCCTAATAAAAGTAAAACGTTGAGAACTATACCTAACCACAGCAGCTTTAAACGACGTAGATTCCAATCATTTTCGATAAATCGCCATTCTTCATTAGAAATTCGCCAGTCATGAGAATGTTTTCCCAGAGATGTATTCTTGCCAATTTCTACTCCCAAGCGAAAATTAATAAAAGTCAATGCTAATAGCAATGGTATGTACTGGATATGCAAAGATGCATAGAAAACCAAACTGGCAATTAAGAGCGTCAACAATCGCAATTTCTGTTGTCCTAAAGACCAGTAAATTCCCAGTACACTCAACAAGAAAAGACCATAGAAAATTGATATAAAGTTCATTTTTTAGTCGTTAGTCATTAGTCATTAGTCATTAGTCATTAGTCATTGGGCATCGGCTATTTCTCCCTCTGCTTCCCCTGCCCCCCATCTCCCCATCTCCCCATCTCCCCATCTCCCCATCTCCCTACTTAACTGGCCAGGGAATCATTGGGTCATTTGCTAACTTTTTCGAGACTTCGTAAGCACCAAAGCGGTTGAGGTGGCTAGGATCAGAAAAATAGTCATTTACTTTCGGCCACTGTTGACTCAAATCCCGATAAATAAAGTTGGGGTTAGTTGCTAAATGCAACATGTGTTGTTGGAATTCTTGCTCATATTTTTTACGCACTGGATCTAAATAATCTGCTGTCAGCGGCATGTTGATAAACACTAAAGAAATTTTCTGAGATTGGGTAAATTCCAGCACTTCTTGGAATGCAGCTTCTTGCTCTCCTCCTAGTTGGAAAGATTTATAATCGTTGTCATAATTTCCTGGAACTCTAGAATGTTTTTGATAGTATCTAGCAGGATTAAAGCGAATAGACAAAGGTAAAAACCCATCAAAATCAACTGCTTGCTGGGATGTATCTTCTAAATTCCCGTCTGTTGGCTGCTTTTGGGATGTAACTGTCTGATTTTGACCAAATTTAAGCAGTTGTTTTTGGACTAAACTTTTAATTAGATCGCGGTTTTGATAGCTAGTAGAAACAGATGCTAGAGCCTGATTTAACCAATCATTGACAGCTTGATAACCGTTAGTTTCTTGCTTTTCTTCTTTTGGCTTTTCTTTTTTTGGATTTTCAGGGGAATCACTGCTAGTTGCGGTTGTCGAGGCTTTCTGCAAAGCTTGTTTATAGCCAGTTGATGCAACGATGGATTTAAAGGTAATATCCTCGCGTCCGCCGTTGAAAGCACGAGCGCCATCTGCCCAAAGAATTAATTTCGGCAGTTCTGATGGTTCTAAAACCTGGCGGATCACAAAGTTTACAACTTGTGCAGTAGCACCATTAATGCCAAAGTTGAACACATCAACATTTGGATAGCCCTGAGTTGCTAAAGCTTTAGAAAGTGCTGCTGGGTCTACTCCTCTAAGGGCGCGGGAGGAACCAATGATTAATACATCTGGTGGGCTACCAGTTCTAGCGAGGCGTTGTTTATACAGGGCTAGTTGCTCGTCTAATTGCCTAACATTGAAACTTGGCATTTGCGATCGCGCTGCTAAAAGAATAGCAGTGGCGGTTGCTTTTTCTTTCAGTGGTGCGGCTGCTAAATTTCCGCTTTCGGTATCATCACCTTGGGTAAATTGAGAAGCATTGAATACAGAAGTTTGGTTTAGAGAAGATTTGGTTTTGCTTGTGCTGGCAAGAAATGTCTTTTTCTCGTTGGGATTTTTCCCAGATGTCAACGATGCTTTTTGCTCAGATGGTGCAGGTGAGACATTAGCGACTGTTGGGGAACTTGGAGTAGTGTGGGCGATGAATTGACCCAACACCCAATCACTTTGAACAGTGAGCAATAATCCCAGTGTCCCCCAAACTAAAGCAATCTTAATTCCTTGAGCATCAGGGTTGAGGTCTTCTGATTGGTCAGTTTCCGTAAATAGCTGACTTCCCAACAGGAATTTTTTGACTGCTGCATTCGCCGTTGCTAGCCAATCGAGGGCTACTTCTGTAACAAAACTTTGAACTTCTTCTGTGGTTAAGTCTGGGCGTAAAATTGGTTCGCTAGTTTCAGCCGTAACCAAATCGTTAACGTATTGAGAAGTAGCAGCAAATTCTGGGGTTGCTTCTGGTACTAAACGTTGGCGATGTTCTAAATCGATGCCATGATGCCAAAAAGGTTCCTTATTCCCTGCACGCCTTCCATAGACGCGCACTCCTTTTATACCGGGAATTTTTAACTGGCGGATAAACTGTGTAACTTTATTGGCTACTTGTGCCCGTCCTGGACAAACAGGTGCATCGCACATGATGTGCAATAAATCACCTTTGTTTAGCAGTTTTACGCGAATTCCACCAGTGAGCAAACGCCAATCTAAGTCAGGATTGAGTAAACGCTCTAGTAAAAAAACGATCGCTTCTTCATCGCCAGTATTTGCCAAATCCAGTGGCGATGTTGCAAAGACGGAATGCTCCGCAGCAGGTAAAGCTAGCCAATCAATCCAAGCAGGTTGGCTGTCGCCTGCTTTTTGTCCATATATTGTGGCGCCGAGAAGGCCTTGGGGAGCGATCGCTTCTAGCTGGGGTAAAATTACCTCCAAGCACGCTGCTTTATCTGGGATTGGGGCGGTTCCTAAGGGGTCAAAAGCTGGCGTACAAAAAATATGTAGCGTTGATTCTTTGAGAGAAGCTTGGACAGCAACCTTTAACCCTGACAATACCTCAGTTAGTAATCTGGCGATCGCTTGCACATCCCCCCAACGCGCCCATTCCTTGAGCATCACCTCTGGAGGCGTTAGATCCACCCGCAGCAGCCAATCAGGTGCAGTTTCACCGGTCACTTGAGAAACTATTACCGCATCTGGATAGCCACAAAGCCTCAGATAACGTAACTTTTGGGCTATTGGTTCCGCTAGCAACGATGCATCGGGACTATAGCTAGAGTGGCAAAATATCCACAGGCGATTTTCTTCAACCTGAGAATTCTTGGGCTTATATAGCTTAATTTTTGCGCTCACTGACACGCCCAACGTACTCAAAGTTTCGCTCAGGTAGCGAGCAATGGCATCTGGGTTACCTTGGCGTGCCAAAGTTTCATTAGAGACAATCAGCGCCCCACCTGGCTGTTTTGAATTTTCCGAGTCTGCTAGTAAAGCTTGCTCCACCTGCTCTACATGCTTGTCGATTTGATTCAAATAAACTCGATGACACCATTTAGGGCGCGATTCCCCTTTTCTTCGACCATAGACAAATACTTGGTATATTGAGGGTTGTTCGTTGCTTGTGAGGCTATCCAAATCAGTTTGCTGTAGTGCTTGCAGCAAATCGGACAGGGTACGCCAACGCTGCGGACATTCTGTCCCCTCACAAAGAATATGAAGGTCATTTCCCCGTAATCGGATTTTCACCCCGAAAGTGTTAATCCCTGTTGCTTGACTGATCCATTGCACTAAGGATTGCTGGCGGTCTGGTAATACTGTTTTCATGGGAAATTAACTTTAACAGTCAGCGATTGTTGGGGATAGTGCCTGCACTTGTAAACTAGAACCATAGGTGTATCACAGTTTGACGTTTTTTTTTAACAATTTTGTTACTTTTGTAGCTTGCAAAATCGGCAAAGATAGTCTTGTACGGTTGCAAGTCTGGCTAATGTTGAGTTTTGCGTTTATTTTACTCGCAAGGAGTCAGAAGTCAGAAGTTAGGAGTCAGGAGTTATAAGTCAGAATTCAGAATTCAGAACTCAGAAGTCAGGAGTTATAAGTCAGAATAATTTTATGTGACTAGCTGATAAATTGTCTTTTAGAGTCTGAACGCCTCCGATTGAGCTAACCCTCCTTGTAGGCTAAACCAATAACAAATCTTATCCAATTTAAACTCCTTCTCCTGATATGTGAAGTCCTTCTGAATTCTGACTCCTGAATTCTGACTCGTTTTGACTGATTTTTCCACAACCAAAGAATTAGCAATGACAGCAGCAAACCAAAAACCCTCAGATAACCCGCCATCCAATCTGGATTTTTTCAGCATTCCCCAATCATTTTTCTTGCAAATAGGTACAGCGTCTATGGTACTGCTGCTGGTTACACAAAAAGCTACAGTAAAGGCACTAGAAGCTATAGGGGAAGCTAGTGAAGAAGTATTTCGAGGCGATCGCTTACCCATTCTTGACTTCCCAGAGGATAACGAAACTGAACGAACTTAGAAAATATACATCGAACAATTATCTGCTCAGGAAAACATCGTGAGCGTCAAGGGCAAAACCTACAAGTGTAAACAGTAGTTGGCTTTACAAGAATCAAGAATATGAGTTCCCTTTTATACTCTTCATCGCAAACTGCGGATATATACCCGGTGTCGGAATTATTTTTGCGTCATCGGCTACAGGTAGTGGAAGAATTGTGGGAGTCAGTTCTAAGGCAAGAATGCGGCCAAAACATGGTAGACCTGTTGCGGCAATTGCGGGATTTGTGTTCGCCAGAAGGACAAACAACAAATGACCAAGCTTCTTCAGCTGTCAAGTTGATCGAACAACTCAACATCAACGAAGCAATCCGCGCGGCTCGTGCTTTTGCTCTGTATTTTCAGTTGATTAACATCATAGAGCAGGAATACGAACAACGGCAGCAATTGAGCCGCTATGAGGCAGAAACAGAAGCAACAGAGCCGGAAACGCCACCAAATGCAAATTATTCGTCCAATCAAGGGGAAGATGACGAGCCAGTTACTGGAGGACTAGCAGCAGAGTTACTGACAAGCTATGCCCAAAAAGCCCAAGTTAAACTCAAAGGTACTTTTGCGGCTTTATTTCCCCATTTATTTAAATTGAATGTGCCACCCCAGCAAATTCAACGTCTAATTTCCCAACTGGATGTACGCTTAGTCTTCACAGCGCACCCAACAGAAATTGTGCGTCACACCATCCGCGATAAGCAGCGACAAGTGGTACAACTGTTGCAAAAACTCGATGCCTTAGAAAATGGCACTAGTACCACAGGAGTGGGACATCCTTGGGAAGTAACAGATATCCGGGAACAATTGCTTGAAGAAATCCGTTTGTGGTGGCGTACAGACGAACTACACCAGTTTAAACCCACGGTGCTGGATGAAGTTGATTATGCTCTACATTACTTTCAAGAAGTGTTATTTGATGGCATTCCCCAACTTTATAAACGCTTCAAATACACTTTATATGACACCTTTCCTTGGCTAGAACCGCCCAGTAAGAATTTCTGCTCGTTTGGTTCTTGGGTAGGTTCGGATAGAGATGGGAACCCATCAGTCACACCAGAAATTACCTGGCAGACAGCTTGCTATCAACGCAAAATGGTGCTGGGAAGATATATTCAGTCGGTGAAACAACTGATTGAATTATTGAGTGTGTCAATGCACTGGAGCGATGTCTTGCCAGACTTGCTGGAATCTCTAGAATTAGATCAGTCCCAGTTGAGCGAGGTATATGACGCCCTAGCGCTGCGTTATCGCCAAGAACCTTATCGGCTCAAACTATCTTATGTCCTCAAACGACTAGAAAATACCCGCGATCGCAATCTAGCCTTATACAATCGGGAAACACCCAAAAATCAAGACAGCCCCTTATATCGTTCTGGAGCAGAGTTTTTAGCAGAATTGCGGTTAATTGAGCGCAACTTGACAGAAACAGGTTTAAGCTGTAGAGCGCTAGAAGATCTCATCTGTCAGGTAGAAATTTTTGGCTTTAACTTGACACAGCTAGATATCCGCCAAGAATCATCGCGGCACTCTGATGCTCTCAATGAGATTCTAGAATACCTGCAAGTACTACCCCAACCTTACGACGAACTCTCTGAGCCAGAAAGAGTTGCTTGGCTAACCTCGGAACTGCAAACCCGCCGTCCATTAATTCCCGCAGAATTGCCATTTTCCGAAAAAACCAACGATGTGATTGAAACCTTTCGCGTCGTGCGATCGCTGCAACAAGAATTTGGCGACAATATCTGTAAAACTTACATTATCAGCATGTGTCGCCAAGTCAGCGACGTGTTAGAAGTATTGCTCTTAGCCAAAGAAGCCAGACTTTTTGACCCCGCCATTGCTGTAGGCACTATTCAAGTCGTACCCCTATTTGAAACAGTAGAAGACTTGCAACGCTCCAGAAGCGTCATGCGAGAATTATTTGAACTTCCTTTGTATCGCGCTTTGTTAGCTGGCGGCTATGCAGTACAAAAAGGCGAAGAGGACGCGGGGAAACAGACGGGGAATTCTTTCACTGCGTCAGAGCGTCTCCCCATCCCCGTGTCTTCTTCCCCACTCACTCCCAACCTACAAGAAGTGATGCTGGGGTATTCTGACAGCAACAAAGACTCAGGTTTTTTAAGTAGCAACTGGGAAATTCATAAAGCGCAAAAATCGCTGCAAAAAATAGCAGAAGAGTACGGCGTGAATTTGCGGATTTTCCACGGACGCGGCGGTTCTGTGGGGCGGGGAGGCGGCCCGGCTTACGAAGCGATTTTGGCTCAACCGGGTCACAGCATCAACGGGCGGATTAAGATTACCGAACAAGGGGAAGTTTTGGCTTCCAAATATTCCTTGTTGGACTTAGCTTTGTACCACATGGAAACCATTACCACCGCAGTGATTCAAGCTAGTTTGCTGCGGACAGGGTTTGATGATATCGAACCTTGGAATGACATTATGGAAGAACTAGCAGCGCGATCGCGTCAACATTATCGTGCCCTAATTTACGAGCAACCTGATTTTATCGACTTTTTCCACGAAGTAACCCCCATTGAAGAAATTAGCCAACTGCAAATTAGTTCTCGTCCAGCGCGGCGTCCCTCTGGCAAAAAAGACTTAAGCAGTTTGCGAGCGATTCCTTGGGTATTTAGCTGGACGCAAACTCGCTTTTTACTACCTTCTTGGTACGGTGTTGGTACCGCTTTGCAAGAATTCTTGAACGAAGAACCAGAAGAACACTTAAAATTGCTGCGCTATTTTTACATTAAGTGGCCTTTCTTCAAAATGGTGATTTCTAAAGCAGAAATGACCTTGGCAAAAGTAGATATGCAAATGGCACAGCACTACGTTCAAGAATTGTCAAAACCAGAAGATAAAGAGCGTTTTATTAAGGTTTTTGAGCAAATTGCTAGTGAATTTAATCTCACAAGAGATTTGGTGCTAAAAATCACCAATCACAATCGACTCTTGGATGGCGATCCGATATTGCAAAGATCTGTACAGTTACGCAATGGCACAATTGTCCCCTTGGGATTTATTCAAGTTTCCTTGCTCAAGCGTTTACGCCAGTCCATGAATACTACTGCTACTTCTGGAGTAATTCACTCGCGTTATAGCAAAGGTGAATTACTGCGAGGGGCATTGTTAACCATTAATGGTATTGCTGCGGGTATGAGAAATACAGGTTAATAGAAAGTTGAAATTAGTAAATATTAAGGTAGGGTGTGTTACGGCTATAGCAAGGATTTGAGAGTCTAAGAGAGTAAGAATCAGCCGCAGGGCACCGAGAAACATGGTGCGTTAAGCGTTGCTATAACGCACCCTACAATTTAAGGTTTACTTTATAAATCACCTCTAATCGAAAGTTGAAATTAGGATGATGAAAAAGCACAAAAGTGAAGTTTAAAAACTTGTCGGCGAATATTAAAGATTCGTCGGCAAGTATCCATAATTATTAATTAGTAACAGGCTAAAGTCTCCTACATCATACTTAGTTAGTATTAAATGAAGCAGGATAAACGAGCTTGTTCTAATAACTGTTAATCAGCCAGGTATTATGTATAACTATAATCCGTTGGAATGCCTACCTTCATCGGCAGAATTGCCGGATTCTGATGACACCCCTGTGGATAACGAACTGCAAATATTAATTCCCAATTTATTATTAGCCATCTTAGCTTCGATTTGGCAAAACCGCGATGACTGGTTTTTTGGTATCAATATGGGTATTTACCATACACCATTAAAACCTGCTATAGTCCCCGATGGATTTCTGAGTTTGGGTGTAGAACGTTTTGTTGGTGAAAATGGACGTTCCAGCTATGTTTTTTGGGAAGAAGATGGAATTTCACCCATTTTAGCTTTAGAAGTAATTTCTCAAACTTACAACGGTGAATACGAACAGAAAAAAATCGATTATGCCGAGTTAGGCATTTTGTATTATGTAATTTATGCACCAACGCGGCTACGCCGGAAACGTCAACGTTTAGAAGTTTATCGTTTAGTTGAAGGGAAATATATTTTACAGTCAGGGGATCAAATCTGGATGCCGGAAGTTGGTTTAGGTATTGGACGGGAACAGGGTACTTATCAAGGAAGAACGCGAGAATGGCTGTTTTGGTATGACGAAAATGGCAATAGATACCAAACCCCGGAGGAACAACTAGAAAATTTATTAGCCAGATTACAACAGCAAGGAATTGACCCAAATAAACTTTAATTTTGTTGAAAATTTGCAGTTAGTAGTTAAAAATAATAAGAAGCTAATTAAAACTTTTAACTTATTGATAATTGGCAAAGGCTTATGGCCAACACCCTATGCAAATGACTAAAAACAAAATTCTAATTTGCACATTTTTAGCACTGTCCTCAGGTTTTTTTGGTGCTTATAGTAGCGCACAAATCACCACCATGCTGCATAACCAGAAGTGTCAAAACCAATATTGGGGTTTAAAAGTAATATGCAGCACTGGGGCGACGCTAGGAGGAATTTGGCAAGGTAGCACAACAGGACTCTGGACGGGTACAATTTTAGGCGCGTTTGTTGGCGGTTTAGTAACGCGCGAAACTCAAAATTAAGTAATGGATAAATTTCTCGTCAGCAGTATTGGTGTCAGCAAGACTGGTAAAATTTACCCGTAGGGAACAAGAGCGAACACCATGACTACTGAAACTAACCCAGGTAATCAAACGACTACAGGTGCCGATGCTGTTGACGAAGCGATCGCACGAGGAATTGATTTTGATGGTTCTCCCATTCCGCCTGCCAAATTAGAACTTTATCGCAAAGTCATGGGGCTAGAGGGCAATAGACAGCGCAGTGGCGTATCTAATACCATGCGATCGCGCATTGTTCGCATCGGCGCCAAACACATCCCCCAAGCTGAACTCGATCAATTGCTTACAGATGCCGATTTTGCACCCTTGAAAGAAAAAGAAATTGCCTTTTATTACGGCGGCAAATAATTTTGAGCGTAGGCAATGCCTACGCATCATTTGAGATATATTTTCATGCCAATTCTTCATGCGTCGAGATTCAATTTTTTACAAACTATTCCAACAATCTCCTACTTTATTATTTGAATTATTGACAAATCCTCCGGCGAATGCGTGTGAATATAAATTTGACTCAGTAGCTGTCAAAGAACCTAAGTTTGAAATTGATGGAGTATTTTTACCACCAGAAAATGAAAGTCCGGGTATTGTATATTTCTGTGAGGTACAGTTCCAAAAAGACGAAAAGCTATATGAAAGGGTATTTGCGGAATCGTCACTGTATTTCTACCGCAACCGTGACAGATTTAGTGATTGGCAAGCAGTAATAATTTATCCATCACGTAGTATTGAACAAAGTAATACTTATCCTCATAGAACATTTCTCAACGGCAATCAAGTGCATCGGGTATATTTGGATGAGTTGGGAGATATTCGTTCCTTACCTTTGTGGGTGGCAGTGATGGTATTAACTACTATAGAAGAGGAACAAGCCCCCGCACAAGCTAGATATTTATTAGCCAGAACTCGTCAAGAAACCTCTTCACCAGTAAGTCGTGCGATAATTGAAATCATCACAACCATCATGACGTATCGGTTTGAGCAACTGAGTCGAAGGGAGGTGGAGTCGATGTTAGACATCACACTGAAAGAAACAAGAGTTTATCGAGAAATTAAAGAAGAAGGACGAGAAGAAGGACGAGAAGCGACGGCTAACATTATTATTCGACTGTTGACAAAGCGGTTGGGGGAAATTCCCCAAGAGGTGCGTTCTTTGGTTGCAGGTTTGCCATTACCAATGTTGGAAGCATTGGGCGAAGCATTGCTGGATTTTACGAGTGTGGCTGATTTACAAGCTTGGTTGCAGGTGCGGATTAATTAAATGTAGAAAATCCGTAGAGAGCTATGCTTTTTGTCGCAAGACATCGCACTTTTAGTGTCTAATTATCGTTTGCGATCGCTTGTAATATTTTACTGAGAACGATCTTACAAAGTTTTTACGCTCAACACATGGGGTGGCGTTGAATCAGGGGGATAAATCACATCTACGTTTACTATCCGTTTAGTAGAGGGTGGGAGTGTAAGTTGCACTAATGGTTCTAATACCTGCCCAGTTCTGTGCCATAAATGCACGTAGCGGAGTTTTTGTTGACCTTGGTCATCTAAATAACGTACCCGCACTGTACCGCGGAAGAAAGGAAAATCTAAGGAGGGTTTGCGGAAACGCAGACCACCTTGGGATAATTTATCTTCTTTTAAAGGTGTTTCTAAAGTAACAGCAATAGTCTGATTTTGGGCGGTGTTATTGCTTAAGGGTAAAGTAAGCTTGTATTCCACACCGTAATTACCGTGTGCTTCGTATGCTGTATCGGGATAGCGTACCAGCATCTTGGCTGTTTGGATTTGTTCGGTACCTAATCTACCACCCCGCAGTGTAACTATAGGATAAGAAATAGCTTTGCCACGCTGGGGAATAGTCAGATTTGTGGCTTGGGGATTATCCACGAGTTTTGCTTGCCATTGGGAACCTTGGGAAACACCAGCTACACGCCCGTAAATCAGTGCGCCACTGGTAGCATTCGGAGGAGTCGGTGTTTTATCTCGCGGCCCAGCAAAGTTACCAGTATCTAGTAAAGCTTGCCATTCTTTGAGAGTCGGTTGACGTTCGCTACCATCATAATTTTTCTTGGCAAACATAGCTAAACTTGCTGCATAAATTGAATCGCTACTACGCAGCCGCATAAAACTAGACCGACCGTTGACTGGTTTTTCTAGATTTCTTACAGGAATGGGATGATTTAGTAACATCCGGCTTTGTCCCGGAGGAATTACCAATTGGGCGGGAAAATCAGCTTGACGAACGCCCCGGAGTACATCAGCAACAGCGCGGGCACCTGGGCCTGAATAAGCCTTACCATCGTTATTTTCAATGTAAGGAGGTAAGGTCACAAAGGGCGCATCCTGCATTAAATAACTCGCGGCTTGCAATACATCTACTGTTACAGGCTTTTTACCAGGGTTATGCACAATTACACCCAAATATAGGGTTTGTAAGTCCTTGGGAGTGTGGGTGTAGTGGTGGGCGAATAAATCAAAACGTCCTTTAAAAGGAAAAATGAGGTGGGCGGCTGGAACTTTTTTCCCGTTTGCAGGAAAGGTAGACAGTAAAATACCCTCAGTTTTAATCCATTCTGGGCTATTGCTGTTAAAGACGGGTATTGTATCTAATTTTCCTGGTAAAGCCCGAACTTCCCCAGGTTGCACGATTTCTTGGTAAGTTGGCTTTGGCGAACTTTGAGCGATCGCTGAATTATAATTACGATTTGTGCATCCAAGGGTTTGAGTTATAGCTAATCCTAATAAGACTATGTATACAGGTGACGGTAGTTTAACTAGCATAAATTTTATTTAGAAATCAGCCCCGGCAGTTATTACTACAAGTTCCTTTAACGGGATTTCTGAAGGGCGATCGCATCAATTATTGAGTCTGGAATGCGACAATTGCCTAAACAAATTATTAGCCAAAAATGTGAGCATCCTAAATGTTTGAATTTTTCAACGCAAAGGTACACAGAGGATTACGCAAGGGAACGCAAAGGGTTAATTGAGAGTTACTTCATTTTGTGTTTTGAAAAAATCGGGGTGTTTTACCCAAAATATTGTTAATTTGGTACTATTCTATATACTCAAAAATCGTTTATTATTCACTAGGCATAGTTCGGGGATAATATGTTTGTTTTAGCTGAAAGAGTTGTTGATCAATTTATAAATATTCAAAAAAAACTTCTGGAACTAATCTTAGTTCTCCCGATCTAAAGTGAGAAATATCTATCCATAATGCCCGATGTTTATGTTTCCCTGACTCAGAAAAAACTAAATTGTCTAAAGTATAAAACTTAGGATCTGCAAAATCACATTGATAAAGTTGAATAATTTCATGTCCTTGTCTACCGTTGAAGATAAACAAATTTTCTATACAGCCTAGATAGCGAATATTAGTTAATTCTGCTTGAATTTCTTCTTGAAACTCTCGTTGTAGAGCATCACGGCTAGTTTCACCAAAGTCAACTCCACCACCCAAAGCACGATAAAATGTTTCTTGCTTTGCAGGGTCGTAGCCTTCAGAAACGAAAATGCGTTCGCCATCTCGAATTAGTCCTAAAGCTAATACTCGAATTTGACCAGCTTTATTCATTGTTTTAACTAATTATCGTAAATAGAATAAGGACGGCTTTCGCTATCTTCAACAGGCCAATCTTCGTTTTCGCCGCCGATGTACAAATCTTCAATGGTGACATATTCCTCACTTAGTTGTGTGAGGGCGTTGATTAAAATATCAATAGCGATCGCATCACTAGTTCCCAAGTCAAACCAACAACGCGCCCACTCCCCTTGATATTCAAATTCACCCATATTATGCATCAAAGCTAGTAAGCTTTTGTCATACCCTTGGGAATCATAAGTCATGTAGTTGATATCGAGTCCGGTTTCCTGCACCTGAAGATTCTCTGCGTTAAATGCACCTAATTTACCGAGATAAAACCAGGAATCAAAAGCTTCTTCTACATACTGTTTTTCACGTTCAGAAGGAATTGTGCTGAATTTTAGCCAAATCCAGACATCAAAAGGATTAAATTCGCGAAATTGAATTTGCATTTTAGTTAAATATTCCAATTATTTTTACTGAAGACAAGCATATCAGAGTAGGGAGTGGGGAGGGAGAGGCAAGGGAAAAGGTTAAAGGGAAAAGGGAAAAAGAATAAATTTAATCTTTCTCCTTTTCCCCTTTCCCTTTCCCCATGCCCAATGCCTCATACCCAATTACCTTAAATTATTTAGGCTAAGAGCATTTTTACGTTCGCTTTCGATTTGTTTGACTAAATTACTTGGGAGTTGGGATTTTTTAGTCAATGCTTTGTCAAAATTAGCGATCGCTTCTTTAATCGCTTGCTGATTCTTTTCCTTTTCCCCCAGTCGTCTGAGAATTTGGGCTTTGAGATAGTAAATTTCTGGATTCTCGCCTCCGCTTGCAATGGCGCGATCGACAGACTCTAGCGCCTGAGGATACCGTTTTAAATCGCGATAGGCAAGAGCAATACCCCGATGCACGAGATACTGAGGAGCCGCATTTTCTTGTAAGCGCCCAATTGCTCGATCTGGACTAGCGAAAGGTAAATTAACCGCCAACAACAAATCCATATAACCCTTGATTAAATTTAATTCTGGATCGTTGGCAGAAATCGCTTCGGCTTTGTCCAAATATTGATAAACTTGCCGCAACCGACCAAAAGCTTCTGGTACACCGTTGACTGTGCCTTCACGAATGAGAATTACAGAACCCTCTAAAAAATGACCAACAGCAGTGTATAGATTTCCACGCAATGGATCGGTATCAATCAACTTTTGTGCGCTTTCCAAGGTTTTCTGGCTGTAGGTGTTGAGTTTACCCCAATCCTTATTTCCGTATGCTAAAGACGCCTTCATCGCATAAGCTAGAGGTTCATTTGGCTCTTTGACTAGTGCTTGTTGGAGGTAACGTTCTGCTGCTGGATAATTGCCCTGTTGGAAAATTGCTTCAAAAGCTGCTTGAGTTTCGTCACCAATTGGATGGGGTTTCTCAGTCCGAAAGGGATCGCCAGCTAGCGAGGGATTTATCGAAAGATTAAGTGCGATTGCCCAAGGGGCAACGCCAAAGGCGAACGCTGCACTAAAACCCAATTGAGCAAATTTAGTAAGTCTAGCAAACACGACCGATTGAGAACACGAAAACCTTTTAGCCATTTTAACCCTCACAATAATTGCAGTTGAAATAGTTGTATGTGTTACTTTGAATGCAAAAAATGGTTAATTTAAACTTGTGTCTGCTTCAGGCAAAATTTTTGATCGAGGTTGACTTGGGTAATTTTTTGATGTTCCCAGGCATGTTGTAGCCATTGTTTAAGGGTAACTCTGCCACAATGGAGAAAACTGGATAATTCTTGCTGCTAGATTAAGGTGTTAAAGCAAGTAATATTTTATGAATTTTTTTTTGCTGAATTTTCCAGCTGCTCTTGGTGTAGTTAATCAGTAATTCGCTGACTTTTTGGTAATCTTAACAAATGCTCTATCTCCGAAATCTAATTTATCACCCCACAGCGTGCCCAACAGCGATTCTCAAATCCATCGACTTAGAATTAGCACCCCAGCAGCTAGGTCTGATTATTGGCCCAAGTGGTTCGGGTAAAAGTACTTTACTAGAAATTTTATCTGGACTAGCTGAACCCACCTCTGGCGGACTTTTTTGGCGCGAACAAGAACTGATTCCCGAACAGCTGCAACAATTGGCTGGATTGGTATTTCAGTTTCCAGAGCGACATTTTTGCGGAAGTACGATTTTAGAAGAATTGCGTTTAGGACATCCTGAATTAGGGTCAGATCGAGTCAGACACGCCTTGAGTGAGGTCGGATTAGAACATTTATCGCTCTCCGCTGCCCCCCATGCTTTGAGTGGCGGTCAGCAGCGGCGTTTAGCTTTGGCAGTGCAATTAATTCGTCAGCCGAATGTACTGTTATTGGATGAACCAACTGCTGGTTTAGATTGGTCAATGCGGCGACAGCTGGTAAATTTATTAGCAAAACTCAAACAAGATTGGACATTGTTGGTAGTGACACACGATGCTGGAGATCTATTAGCGATCGCAGATCGTTGCTGGACACTCAACCACGGCGAACTAAAATCAGTTGACCCAAAAACATTAGAAGCCAAAGTTAAAGAACCTCTGCCGACAGTGTGAGTCGTCGGCGGTGACACAGTAGGGGAGGCAGGGGAAAAGGTTAAAGGGAAAAGGCAAAAGGAATAAATTTAATCTTTCCCCTTTTCCCCGGTTGGTGAGCTTGTCGAACCATACCCCTTTCTCTTTCCCCATGCCCCATGCCCAATGCCCCATGCCCAATAACTAATGACCAACTCATTGCCTGAAATGGCAGAAATTTGGCAACAAACTCTCAATTGGCAACCAAGTGTCCAACAACAGATGCAATTTCAGAAACTTTATCAATTAATTCTGGAAGGTAACCGCCAATTAAATTTAACTCGCATCACCGACCCCCAAGAGTTTTGGGAAAAACATCTTTGGGATTCACTGCGAGGAATTGCGCCAAAGGGAGAATTTATTTCGTCTCTCCAAGAGAGTGTATCTGTAATTGATATTGGTACGGGTGCAGGTTTTCCGGGTATTCCAGTGAAAATTGCTGCACCCAATTGCACAATTACTCTCATGGATTCAACCCGCAAAAAAATTACTTTTATCGAACAAACTTTAACTGAACTTGACCTAATAAATGTTAAAACTCTCGTCGGCAGGGCTGAAGAAATTGGTCAGCAATGCGAACACCGACAAGCTTATGATATTGCCTTAATACGTGCTGTGGGGACAGCTTCTGTTTGTGCAGAGTATACACTACCATTGCTCAAACAGAAAGGTTTAGCCATAATTTATCGTGGTAATTGGACAGAAGATGAAACAACAGCTTTGCAAAATGCTGTTAAACAATTGGGCGGCGTTATTGAAGCGATCGAAAAATTTACAACACCTTTGAGTGAAAGCATTCGCCACTGTGTGTATTTGCGTAAGGTAGCCACTACACCAGTTCAGTTTCCCCGTGCTACGGGTATACCTACTCAAAAGCCTCTTTGAGTGCTATCAAATTGCCTAAAGCGTTAGTATTCACTGGGAAATTTTTCGATGCACTACCTAGATTTTAGATCCCCCTTAAAAAGGGGGGAACTAGAGTCTTTTGCCCCCTTTTTAAGGGGGTTGGGGGATCTAAAACCACGGTAAATTGAGTGTTTAAGCTTAAGTTGACACGTATGAGCAATGCTAAAGCCCCTACGACAGATGTGGTTTTTCAATCACCCATATTTGGTATTTTCTGTCAATGCGTAAGTCCTAAAATTAGCCCTTTCAAGGTGAGCAGATGTACTATCAAATTTTTCACGGCATTTCAGGCATCGCTTGGAATTGAACAAAGAAATTCCGCATTAAACTCCAAATTTTTAGACTGTAAATTAAGCGATCACCTCAGCCAAAATAGCAAAATTGGCTTCAAATCTCATTTATTTCATAGTACAAACGTTCACCTTGAAAGGGCTAGTCCTAAAATCAAGTAGCCTGTTTACCATCAAGTCAAAGCAGAAGCTTTTACAGGGAAGACGGAAACTCTTACAGCCTGCGCGATATACTCAAACGTCAAGGCAGAAAGTCTTACAAGGAAGGCGGAAACTCTTACAGGGAAGGCGGAAACTCTTACAGCCTGCGCGATATACTCAAACGTCAAGGCAGAAAGTCTTACAGGGCAGACAAAAGCTCTTGCAAGGACAGTGTAACGCACCAAATTCTTCAAAATGGCGCTACACACTTCAAGTTTCCCCTGCTCCCCCTGCCTCAAGAGACTCCCCTGCCTGCCTTAACAGATTAATTTCCTTAACTGAACGGTATTCGGTGGCGTCCAAGCTATTGGCAAGGCTACGGTGTACACACAAGTCTTGAAATCCCATCTAAAACTTGGTTTCGTTGCCTAGCCCTAAAATTAACGTGAGTTCGACAGCTCTAAAAACCCCACTTCCATTCCTCTCCCCCACAGGGAGAGAGGCTTTGAAACCCTAATTTTTTCGTTGGAAACTAAAAATATTTCTGCCCCTCTGCGCCTCCAAGAGGGGTTGGGGAGAGGTTCATCGAACTCACGTTAAAATTAGCGGGATAAATGGAGTTTCCAGTTGCCCAAAATTTGGGTATTTATGGGGTTAGAAGGGTTGGAACCTTTGCAGTCTATACTTGTGTGTTACGCGGTAGGTCGAGAAGGGGAGAAATAAAATCATTATTCTTTCTCCCCACCACCCCTATCTAAGCAAATTTAAATTTTTTAGCGTCTCCGAAGCGCTTGTTAATCTCATCCCAATTAACAACGTTCCACCAAGCCTCTAAGTAATCGGCACGGCGGTTTTGGTAGTTGAGATAATATGCGTGTTCCCATACATCATTTCCCAATATGGGATATTTACCTTGGCTGAGGGGACTATCTTGATTAGCTGTAGAGGTTACTTGCAGCTTGCCATCTTTGTTACGCACTAGCCAAACCCAACCACTACCAAAACGACCAGCACCAGCTTCGTTGAACTGTTTTTTGAAAGCTGCAAAACTACCAAAATTTTGATTAATAGCCGAAGCTATATCTCCTGTTGGTTCTCCACCACCTTTGGGTTTCATAATTTGCCAGAACATCGAATGGTTGACATGACCACCGCCATTGTTTTGTACTGTTTTGCGAATATCTTGTGGTACTGTGTTAAGCCTTTGCAAAAGTTGTTCGACACTTTTACTTTTGAGTTCTGGATGTTTTTCTAATGCCGCATTCAAGTTTTTCACATAAGTTGCGTGGTGTTTATCATGATGAAACTGCATTGTTTTGGCATCGATGTGTGGTTCCAGGGCTTCGTAGGCGTAAGGTAATGGTGGTAGTTGGATAGCTCCTGTTGTGTTTGGTGTTGTGTTGGGAGTTGGAGTGTTTTCTTGAGGAGAATTTTCTGCCAATGCACAAGCGTCTAACGCTAAAGCACCTGCACCTGCTGTGAGTAAAAACAAGAAATAACGTCGATTAACAGTCATATACGTTTTTGCAGCGAATCCATGTCAATTACTTGGTCGTTTTTATTTTCTTAGATTCTGGTTGCAAAAAATTGGGGAGATGGGGAGATGGGGAGGTGGGGAGATGGGGAGGTGAGGAGAAAATAATTCTTCTTTCCCCCCATCTCCCCATCCCCTTATCTCCCCATCCTTTTCTCCATGCCCCATTAATTAATCAAAATGCTGAATTATGGCATCGGCAAATTCAGAACATTTTAAGGGTTCAACTGGCGGTTCTAGCAATCGTGCTAAATCATAAGTGACTTGAGAGTTGGCGATCGCATCTCCTAAACCTTTCTTAATTAGGTCTGCGGCTTCTTGCCAACCAAGATATTCCAACATCATCACACCAGACAAAATCACTGAACCAGGGTTAATCTTATCTAACCCGGCGTGTTTGGGTGCGGTGCCGTGGGTGGCTTCAAATATGGCACTGCTATCGCCAATGTTGGCCCCTGGCCCCATTCCTAACCCGCCGACAATTGCTGCCGCAGCATCAGACAAGTAATCGCCGTTCAAGTTCATCGTCGCCAGAATCGAATACTCATCGGGTCTGGTTTGGATTTGTTGAAAAATACTGTCAGCAATCCGGTCGTTCACCAAAATTTTATCTTTCCATTTGCCATCGCCGTGAGTTGCCCAAATTGAGTTAAGAACTGTTTCAACTTCCTTGACAATTTGCGCTTTTTTCTCGTCGGTAAGAGCATCAAACCCCGGATCGATTTGGCGGGCATTTTCTTCTAAGGAAATATTGGGATTTTTTTCCTTGTTGCTCAAAATCCAAGATTCCCGTTCGGTGACAGTTTCTTGGCGAAACTCACTGGTTGCTAGTTCGTAACCCCAATCGCGGAAAGCGCCTTCGGTGTATTTCATGATGTTGCCTTTATGCACCAAAGTCACTTGTTGCTTGTGTTTGGGCAATAGCAAGGCGTGTTTGATGGCACGTCTTACTAGGCGCTGGGAACCAGTTTTACTGATGGGTTTAATGCCGATACCAGCATCGAGGGGAATTTGTTTTTTACCGTGTTCTGGGGTGGCGGGGATGAGTTCCTCATTGAGAATTTTAATTAAGCGATCGCCAATTTCACTGCCTTGTCGCCACTCAATACCTAAATAAATATCTTCCGTATTCTCTCGATAAACAATTACATCCAGTTTTTCTGGATTTTTGTGGGGTGAGGGCGTCCCTGCGTAGTAGCGGCAAGGACGCACGCAGGCATACAAGTCAAAGATTTGCCTTAGTGCCACATTTAAAGAACGAATTCCACCGCCAACTGGGGTAGTTAAAGGGCCTTTAATGGCTACACCATATTCTTCAATTGCCGTTAGAGTATCTTGAGGTAAATACTGATAAGTACCGTATAAATCGCAAGCTTCATCCCCAGCGTAAACTTTGAACCAACTAATTTGACGCTGACCTTTGTATGCTTTAGCCACCGCAGCATCTAGCACTTTTTGGGTAGCAGGCCAGATATCTATTCCCGTACCGTCGCCCCGAATAAAAGGGATAATTGGATTGTCTGGTACCACTGGTTCACCATTTTTGAAGGTGATTTTTGCTCCAGTTGTAGGGGGGGTAATCTTTTCGTACATACTTTAAACACTCCTAGAAAATTGGTGTTGGGCATAGGGCATGGGAAGGGGACAAGGGGACAAGGGGACAAGGGGACAAGGGGACAAGGGGAAAGACTTACTCTAACTTCTCCTCTGCCCCCCTGCCCCTCTGCTCCCCATCTCCCCATCTCCCTATCTCCCCAGTCCCCACCTGAAGCGCAGATTTTCCCCCTATTCCCTTGTACATTATTTGCGGATCGAGTGTGGGATTGGGTGAAGCGATCGCAATTTTGTACGATCAAAAATAGTAAACTACTTTTCGCTATCAGTGCTTCACCTAAAAGAATCCTCGATAGCTGACCGCTTTTTCACGCTAGAGCTAATACGAGTAATGGCATGACAGACCCAATGATTTTATCAGGCCCCGCTACTGACATCGACTCCCTCCGACAACCATTAATCGCTGGGTCTATTCAAGTCCAACAACAAACGATCTCACAGCTTGCACAGTTGGGCGATGGGGGATTAGATGTGTTGATGGAGTTTTTAATGAAACGACGTGACAATCCGCCGACTTGGATTGATGGCAAAGCATACCAAGTCCTTTACAAGTCTGATGCACCCCAAGCCAAAGAATTTCTGCTCTCTTGTTTTCCTGAGGGAATTGTACCTCTAAAATCAGAGTGCGGGATTAATTACAATCCTTTGCAACAGCTACTCACACAGCAAGATTTCCAAGCCGCCGATCGCATGACCATCGAAAAAATGTGTGAAATCTCAGGTCCAACGGCTGTACAACGCAAATGGTTGTATTTTACTGAAGTAGAAAATTCCCCCGCCGTTGACTTACAAACTATTAACAATCTATGGCTAGTCCACTCCGAGGGGAAATTTGGCTTTTCAGTACAGCGAGAAATTTGGTTGAGTTTGGGTAAAAACTGGGAGAATTTCTGGCCGAAAATTGGCTGGAAACAAGGTAATAATTGGACTCGCTATCCCCACGAATTTACCTGGGATTTGAGCGCCCCTAAAGGTCATTTACCCCTCTCTAATCAACTGCGGGGAGTGCGAGTTTTTGCTTCTTTATTATCTCATCCTGCTTGGACACAGTTATGAGTAGAGACGCGATTATACTCTTACGAGAAGACGCTCTTCGAGCGTCTACGCGTCTTTACAAGAGTTATGAGTTGAAGAGATTTTAAATTTAAAACTCAAAACTCAACACTTAAAATTTCTAACTCCTAACTCCTAACTCCTAACTATTAACTCTAATCTGATAATGGCAAACGTTCGTTTAGAAGACATTAAGCGTAGATTTAATAATGTCATTGCTGTCGAGGACATTACCTTTGAAATTCCCGATGGAGAATTTTGGGTTTTAGTCGGGCCATCTGGTTGTGGTAAGTCTACAATTTTACGAACGATCGCCGGTTTAGAAACTGCGACTTCTGGCAAAGTCTTTATTGGCGATCGCTTAGTAAATAATATCCCAGCCAGACAGCGGGATGTGGCGATGGTGTTCCAAAACTACGCTCTTTATCCTCACATGACGGTAGCCCAAAACATTGCTTTTGGGTTGCAGATGCGTCACGTTGACTCGAAGATTATTCAAGAAAGAGTCGTGAATGTGGCGCGATCGCTTGCGATCGAAAATCTCCTAGATCGTAAACCCAAACAACTTTCTGGAGGACAGCAACAACGAGTAGCTTTAGGAAGGGCGATCGCCCGCAAACCCCAAGTGTTTTTACTTGATGAACCTTTGTCTAATTTAGATGCTCAGTTGCGAGATGACACTAGAGCAGAGTTAAAACAACTACATCAACAATTGGGCATCACCACAATCTACGTTACCCACGATCGAGTCGAAGCAATGACTTTGGCTGATAAAATTGTGGTGCTAAATCGCGGACGCATTCAACAAATTGGCGATCCCCAAAATATTTATGCGCGTCCAGCTAATCAGATGGTGGCAACTTTTTTAGGTAGTCCGCCGATGAACATTTTGCCTACAATCTATCAGAATGATAGTTTTGATGTGAGTGGGCAATTATTTCCGATTCCAAAAGTTGTGCAGGAAAGATTAAAGTTGCGTCAAGGACAAAGTTTAAATTTGGGGATTAAACCGGAACATCTAAAAATCAACACTGATTCAGAATTCAGGAGTCAGAATTCAGGAGTCAGAATTCAGGAGTCAGCACTCTTGGATGTTGAGGTAAAGGTGGTGGAACCTTTGGGTAGAGAAACTTTGATTCGCGCGGCTTTACCTGGTTCAGCGACAGTATTAAATATTCAGACAAGTGGGGATGTGCGCCCACGTCCGGGCGATCGCCTTTCTCTGGAATTAGATTTAAATGAATTATTCGTATTCGATCCCAAGACGGGAGATAAAATTTTCCCTCATGAGTAGGGGAGAACTTGACGCAGCCAGATACTCATCAGTTGTCGATCGGGTGTTGCTGATTTCACGCATGAAAACAATTGTGCATGATATCAAAACCTTGTAGAGACGTTGCAATGCAACGTCTCTACAAATGAATAGCAATTGCAACGTCTCTGTGTTCATATGATATTATCACCTAATCCGCCTCTACCAAATGGGGTATCTTGCCACAAATTCCTATTTTGCCTTACTTCCAACGGTGGTGTAGACAGTAAAAAATATAATACATTTTGTTACAGAGTTAGATTCCCCTTACTAATGGTGATACAGTCTCCTTGCCAAACTCAAAAGGAGGCTTTATTTTGTGATTTTATTTGGCAACTAATATTTTTACTCGTAAAATCGAAGACAAGGTAAAGGTAAGTAGAAAAGAGTTCCTAAATTAATGAATCCGTCAATAACTCAGGGTGCAAGAGCTATCAGTAAACCCCAGATGATAGACCGAATAAACGATATCGCTTGGCAAGCTCACCAGGGTAGCGTTGCAGCGATTATTCAGCTATTGAACGAAAAGCTGACTAAATCAGGCGTTAGAACCAGAGCCATTTTTTCCGATGGTGTCTTACAACTTTTATGTGAAGCGGCTAACATAGAGCAACTTGAGCAATCTCCCCTGGTAGAACAAATCCAGGAAATTCTGGAGTCCATTGCACCGCGTAATATTCGCCGAGTCAATATCAATAGTAGAATAGTTCGGGAACAGCAATTACTTTGGTTAAAGGAAATATCGAGCGATCGCGAGAATCAATTGCTGTGGTCACACGAACTTACATTAACTCAGCCCCATATTATAAAACAATTAATTAATGATTTCACAGAAGCTCAAGCAGAACTAGGAAAACCAAGTTTTGCTAAAACTCCAGTCTCTCGTTCTTTGGTACTGGTTAACAAAGAAAAACACAAAAATAAAAACAAAACAAAGATATTAGCAGCGGTTAGTATCTGTTCTTTGTTATTGCTTGGTTGGGTTGTATATGCAAAGTTAGGTAATAAAATCAAAAACCTGATACAACCAGACACTTCCAAATCTTTAACAACACAAACCACTAAAGAAAATCAAATTCGATTACCACTCATTACTCCTAATAATACTGTTTCTGAATCACCTGACGATCCATTTGGAACAGCTGTGCGAATTGCTAACCAAGCTTCTGCATCTGGTAAAGTAGCCACAACTTCAACTGAGTGGTTAGAGATAGCTGCTAGATGGCAACGGGCTTCAGATTTAATGAGTACAGTGCCAAAAAACCACAACCGTTATCAAGAAGCTAAGATTCGGACTCAACTATATAAAAAGTATAGTGAGTCAGCACAAAAAGAAGCACAAAAAAGTAAATCTTAGTAGAATTTTGTGTCAAATTTTAACGTTGCTAAATCCTCCAGCTAGCAAAGTAAATACAAAGGGAAGCAAAGTCTTGCCAAATTTAATTAGTCATTTATTTGAAGCATATCTTTATTAGGGGCACAGCATTGCTGTGCCCCTACAACGTAATTTGCTCTTCTAAAAATTGCTGCATTGATGAAAATCTACAAAAGCTTTCTTGATTTTCATAAATATTTTAAACATCCGGTATTCTAAATACTAACTTCTGAATTTTCGCTCTTGAATTGTGGCTCTTATTGAAAAAATTGTAGGGGCACGATATTATTCATTGGTGTCAACTTAGCGTGAAACCTTTATCATGACGTAGTTTTGAATTCACTCATTCAATATCAGCATCCGCGTTACCCCACCCCCAACCCCTCCCCGATGCTTTGGGGAGGGGTTGGGGGTGGGGTAAAACGATTGTGGGGCAATTTGAGCTTAAGTTGACACCAATGAATATTATTATGCCGCTACCCAAATACCTCTTTTAAATTAAGAATCACTAGATGTCGCCTAACTTAAAAGTTCTCCAGTTTCTTGGAGGGAGTGCAAGCGGCGATAGATACCCTCGTGAAGTAAAAGTTCGTCGTGGCTACCCACTTCTACAATCCTTCCTCGATCTAGAACTACAATCTTATCTGCTTCCCGTACTGTACTCAGACGGTGGGCGATGACAATGGTGGTGCAAGTACCTTGAATCGATCGCATTGCTAGCTGAATTGAACGTTCTGACTCATAATCTAAGCTGGATGTGGCTTCGTCAAAAACCAGCACGTCTGGTTTCACTAACAACGCCCTAGCAATTCCTAAACGTTGTCTTTGTCCTCCAGATAAGCGGACGCCTCGTTCCCCGACAACGGTGTAATAACCTTGGGGTAAGTGCTGCACTACTTCATCGACTCTGGCAATTCTACAAGCTTCTTGAACCTCCTCCAAACTGGTATCCGGCCTACCGTAGGTGAGATTTTCTAATACGGTACCGTTAAAAACGTCTACTTCTTGATGAACGATCGCTAATCTTCGTCTATATTTACCCACATCTAAAGTGCGAATATCTTGACCATCAATCATAATTTGGCCTGATTGAGGTTCAAAATATCGCAACAGCAATTTCACTAAAGTAGACTTTCCAGAACCAGAACGCCCTACTAATGCCACTGTTTGATATGGTTCGATCGACAAGTTAATGTCTTCCAAAACTTGACGGTTAGCATCATATCCGAAACTCACATGAGACAACTCAAGTTTTCCAGTAAATTTATAAGCTGATTCTGCCCTTGCGGTTTCTTCTAAAAGACCAGCCGAATCAGTTCCAGTTGGTTCTTGAAGAAATTCGTGAAACCGCAACATAGAAGAATAGCGACGGGCAAAAACTTCTGCCAAATTGTTAATAGGTTCTAATTCGGCATAAGCCATACTAGAAAGAGTTAAGGTCATAATAAAGTGACCGAGGGAAATTCTACCATCTACTGTTGCTGCTAAAGTTAATCCCAGGATAGTAAATACGCAAAACTGAATTACGGTTCTTTGCCAAGTACCCAATTTCACATAACCTATGTGAATGCGATAATCAAGCACCTTGAATTCGCGCTCTAAACGTTGCTTTTGTCGCTTAAGTTCCCTTGCTTCTGTAGCAAATGCTTTCACCGTTTTGATATTGGTAATCAGTTCGGAGGTGCGGCTTTCGGTGTCCTCTGCATATATATCTAGACGACTTTCGTCCTTAATCAATTGCTGTAAATTCTTCAAGCTTAAGCTGAGAATAATTACAAAGGAAATTAGATATAAAATCGCAATTCGCCACTCGATCGCTAAAATAAACACAAAAATTCCTAATACACGAATTACTTTAGGAATCAATTGTCCGGCGATTTCTGGGTACACCCAAGTATGGTTACTAACACCTCTAGCTACTCTTCCGGCAATGCGTCCGGGGTTGTTTTCATCATAAAATTCCAGTGGCAAAGTAAGAATTTTGGCGATAGCTTCTTGAGTTTTATTTCGACGCGATCTAAAAGCTATATCCCAGTGAAACCAACCAGTCAACCAGGGCTGTGTTGGCGCTCTCACTACAGTGACAACAAAAATTAAACCCAGTAATATTCCCAAAGTTAGAGATTTATTTACTGGGTAATTGATGATGTTAGAAAAAGTTGCGATCGCACTTTCAAGTGGTTTATCCAATGGTTGATTGGACAAAACATTTAAAATCTGCCCAATCCCATAAGGTACAACTAAATCAATAATTTCGTAAATGCTCGATGCTGCAATACTGAAAACACTCAGCTTCCAGTCAGCGTGAAAGTAACTGACAATATCTCGAAATGTCGCCATGATGCACACCTTCCAAGAGCGCGATCGTTAACTTGGAACTTATAAGTTACAAGTATACTACAAAAGAGTCAACAAAAATTGAAATCACTCCTTTGAAGTAGTCTATTGCATTAATTCTGATGACTAAGATCCCCGACTTCTTCAACAAGTCGGGGATCTGACCGCCCTAACCCTTCGGGGACAAATTCCAAGCGATAGCGATAAAGAGCAACTGGGCGAGAAGCTGCGGTAAAGTAATTTGGATCTTGCGGTGAAAGATAAACAGCAGTGACTTGATCTGCTTCAATTGCTGGATTATCTCCCTCTAGCTTGTGGTAAGCCGTCGTAGATTCTACAGAATTTAAATACGGGCGAGAACTGCCTTTAAATAATTGTTGAAACACCTCTGTAGTAATGAACTTGCCATCAGGAGTAGTTTCTGTAGCCCGTGCAGTAACAGTGGAAACTAATTGCCGACTGCTACGCAAGAATGTAATTTGACGATTAGGTGAATCTGGATCTACTTTAACTGCTAACACCGCTTCATTTCCTAAAGAAGCTCGTGCCAAATTCAAACTATTAAATGCTCTATCTGCTACTAAAATTGGTGACTTGCGATCGATCCAAGGAACTATTTTAAACCCAGTGATATGTGGTTGTTCTTTTATAAATCTTACTAGAAAACTTACAGGTTGATTTAATTGTCGGCGATTACCTTCAAACCCTGGCGTGACGATATCTGGTGCCAAAGGCGCAACCAAATCTACCAATGTACTTGTTACCTCCCAAGTACCAGCCATCCATTCAGGGTAAACTAAATCACCCGACGCTGGTTGCACGGAAGTTAATTTTTCCCACTGAGGAAAATTAGCTAGGCGTTCAGACAACTCACCTGCAACAGCCTCACCACTCCCCAGTAGGAATAAGAGCAACAAGCAAAAACTCCAAATTCCCCTAATTATAAACATAAGCAGTTTTGTATTAAACATTCATTATTTATTGATTAAAAATGAATATAGAAATCATGTTTGATTTTTGAAAAAAATTAGTAATGTAGGGTGCGTTAGGATGAAATCCGTAACGCACCAAATCGTAACGGATGCTTCTGTACTCTTTGCGCTAACACACCCTACGTATATTTATTTTCACGCAATCAAATAGGAATCCTATATATGGGATAATAATGCACTTAGAGATATTGCCTATTCAGTAAAAAGCAGGATACAGAAGGCATAAGAGAAAAGCGATTTTTGATCTGGGTTTTAAGCTTTTATATTTTACATTTAATTTTGAATTCGGAGTGAAGCGACGTGACATTGGCACTAGGTATGATTGAAGTCTACGGCGTTCCCACAGCAGTTGAAGCGGGAGACGCCATGTGTAAAGCTGCCCGTGTTACGCTTGTTGGCTATGAAAATACTGATTTGGGAAGAATTACTGTATTAATTCGTGGGGTTGTGGGCGATGTGCATGTGGCGATAACGGCAGGACTAAAGGCAGCACTGCGAGTAAACGGTGGTGAGGTACTTTCTCATCATATTATTCCCCGCCCCCACGAAAATTTAGAATATGTTTTACCGATTTATCGCAGTGCCAATGTCGAACAATTCAGTGCAGATATTCGATTTCCTCCACCCCTCTCTGTGTAGTGTAGAGACGTAGCAATGCGTGTAGTGTAGAGACGTAGCAATGCGTGTAGTAGCAATGCTACGTCTCTACATAAGGTTTCGGATAAGGCAGAATTAATTTCATCAAATGTCTAATTAAATTTCTGCGGGTAAGGGTTGCCAAATCTCTCCATACTTTTCTTTTAACGTCTGCCAATTTTCCACTTGTCCTGGTTCATATTCTCCTGGCTTACCCCATTGCAAAAATAAGCTTAAAGCTGGTTCTTGTTTATCATCTAAAAAACGAATAGCATAAGTTGTAAAATTCCCTCTTTTTGCTTCACCAGTTTCAAATTTCACTTGAGTAATTTTGTCCATATTCAAATGAAATTCAAAGCCTTCGGTGTGCATATTCGCGTATTTACCTTTAGGCAATTCTGCATAAAATAGCTTTTCTAACTTACCCCTTGCTTCTAAAACAGCAGCACTACTAGTAACAATTAAACGTAAAGTTCCGAGATTTTCACAAGCTGCTAAAAATTCTTTTAATGTTGTGGTCATTTGTTATTTGTCCTTAGTCATTAGTCCTTAGTCATTGGTTATTAATTCATCTTCGTAATCTTTCCATCCCCAGTCCCCAGTCCCCAGTCCCCAGCCCCCAGTCCCCAGTCCCTACTTCTCATGTTTTTCATAAGCGGCGACAATGCGCTGAACTAAAGGATGACGAACGACATCTTTTTGGGAAAATTCACAAAAGGCAATGCCTTCAACGTTTTTTAAAATTTGCAACGCTATTGTTAGGCCTGATGGTTGGTTGAGTGGCAAGTCAGTTTGTGTAATGTCACCTGTAATCACCATTTTGGAACGAAAGCCCAAACGAGTCAAAACCATTTTCATTTGAGCTGGTGTAGTGTTTTGGGCTTCATCCACAATTACAAAGGCGTTATTGAGAGTACGTCCTCGCATATAGGCGAGTGGCGCAACTTCAATCACACCCCGTTCCATTAAATTAGGTACTTTTTCTGAGTCGATGAATTCATAAATAGCATCGTAAAGTGGGCGGAGGTAGGGGTTGACTTTCTGTTGCAAGTCTCCAGGTAAAAAGCCGAGTCGTTCGCCAGCTTCCACGGCAGGGCGAGTTAAAATGATTTTTTCAAACTGGTTGGCTAGGAGTGCTTGGACGGCCACAACTACAGCTAGATAAGTCTTACCTGTACCAGCAGGCCCAATGCCAAAGGTGAGGTCTCGCTTGCGTATCGCGTCGATGTATTGACGTTGGCGAAAGGTTTTGGCGCGGATTTCTTCGCCGCGACGACTTCTGGCGAGGACATCTCGTTGTAAATCTTGCAATTCGCCTTGCCGATCGCTATCTATGGCTTGACGAGCTGTTAAAATATCGGCACTGGAAATCGTATTGCCTTTTGTCCAGAGTTCTTCAAGCGATCGCACTAATTTCGTAGCCAGTTCAATTTGGTTCTCTGTACCAGAAATCAGTAATTCCTGTCCGCGCAACACCAAATTAGCTCCTGTTTGGTGAGATAGGATTTTGAGATTTTCTTCTCCATCTCCTGCAAGAGCGATCGCACTGGAAATATTCGGCAATTGAATTGTTGAAGCACCTACCATAAGTAATTTTTAAATTTTTGTCGCACCTTTGGTGCGTTTTCAGCACAACTTGGATCTTGGAATTGTTTTTTAGTACCTTGATTCTCAAAGTTTGCTACATACCCACCCATGTGGACGGAACAAATCTCAAAGATACTTATACCTCTACAATACTGAGTAAATTAAGCGTAGCTTGTCGCAGACAATAATCAAGGACAGCTACGCGATCGCAAATCTAAAATCCAAAATTGATTGACATCACCTTGATTTAGGGAACTCTAACAAATAAATGACTATTAATTGTGGGGTAGGCGTATCTCGCAGCCTATGGACTGAGCAAGATACCCAACCCCAAAAAATTAATTAGATATTTTTTATTTGTCAGTCCCTGATTAACGGCCACCTCTACGTGCGACTTCTGCTTTCCGCTTACGGCGCAAACTGGGTTTTTCGTATCTTTCTCGACGTTTGATTTCGGATAAAATTCCGGCTTTTTGAATTTTCTTTTTAAAGCGCCTTAATGCGGAGTCAATTGACTCATTTTCACCCAAACGAATTTCAGCCACTCCCTGGTTTCACCTCCTTACAGGGATAATTACAGTTGCACATTACTATCAGCTACTTTCAGCAGTATCTGATTGCTCAAGAGGGTCAAAAAAGATTAAAAAAATCTTTTTGCCACTTTTCCGTCTCCACAAAAATTCTGAGCGGTTGTGGTCATCTCCGCTCAGACTTTTGCTCTAGTTTTAATCTAGCGAGTGCGGGGTTTAACAATGGGTTTAGGCCCATTTGTTCGTGGTTCTCTTGTTTTTGGTGGTGGCGGCGATCGCTCTTCTGAGTCTTCATCAAAAGACATACCCTCCCGACCTGGAGTAGTGCTGCCGTAGATATCCAGGTATACTGATTGCCCAGCTGCGGCTGCGGCTGCGGCAATTACTGTACGAATCGCCTGAATATTGCGTCCTCCTCGACCAAACACTTTTCCTTTATCTGCGCTGTCAAAGGCGATGCGAATCCAAACCCGATTTAAGGTCTGGGAAATTTCACTATCGACGCTTAAAGTTTCTGGAGATTCTAAAAACGGCTGCACCAAAAATTGAACCAGCCCAACGTAATTTGGACTAGCTTTTGGAGATTGCGTTCCGAAATTATGATGCGGCTGTGGCACTGACCTGTTCAAAAACATTGGCTTTTACTAAGATGCGACGTACCGTGTCAGTAGGTTGAGCGCCTTGTTGTAGTCGCTTGACGATGCCGGGAACATCTAGTCGCAGTTCATCAGTTCTGGGGTTGTAGAATCCCAACTCTTCTAAGGGACGACCATCGCGACGAGCGAGGCTGTTAATGGCGACAATGCGGTAACTTGCTTCCCGCTTTTTACCGTATCGCTTCAAGCGCAGTTTGATCATGGTTGAAGAATCATTCTCCTGTTATTAGGTATGCCGAAATGCTAATTCTAGCACTCGTCTAGTGTTTGATGCTATTTGTTATTGGGGGCTAGGGACTAGGGACTGGGGACTGGGGACTGGGGCATTGGCCAAACAGGGCATTGGTTATTAATTCTTATTCTTCATCCCCTGGTTGGTGAGCCAAGTTGAACCTCATCCCCCTCATCCCCCTCATCTCGCGCAGTCCCCAATCCCCAATCCCCAATCCCCAGTCCCTAGAGATTACCGAATCCTTTTTTCTTTTTATCTTTCTTTTTCTTTTTCGTGGCTGGAGCGCCAGCATTGTAACCTCGCCATCCGGGGGCTGCGGCACGATTGCCTCCACCTCCAAATGGGCTGCCCATACCGCCACCGAACATTCCTGGCATTCCAGGTAAGCCGCCACCTTGACCCATTTGTTGCATGAGCGATCGCATTTTTTGAAAGTCAGCTACGAGTTTACTCACGTCTGGTTCTTTGTAGCCCGAACCAGCAGCAATCCGCCGTCGCCGACTGGGAGAACTGGCTAATAAATCCGGATCTTGGCGTTCTTGGCGGGTCATGGAGTTAATCATCGCTTCACAGCGTTTGAGCTGGGTTTCTCCATGTTTTAGCTGGTCGTCTGAGAGTTTATTCATCCCTGGAATCAACTTCATGATTCCTCCCAGCGAACCCATGTTTTTCAATAGGCGCAGTTGTTTGAGAAAGTCGGTAAAGTCGAACTTCGCCGTCAGGATTTTCTCCTGCATTTTCTCAGCATCTGCTAAATCAATTTCTTCTTGGGCTTTTTCTACTAAAGTAAGAACATCACCCATTCCCAGAATCCGCGATGCCATGCGATCGGGATAAAAGGGTTGCAATGCCTCTACTTTTTCACCCACCCCAACAAACTTAATTGGCGCTCCCGAAATCCGTCGCACTGAAAGGGCTGCACCACCTCGGCTATCACCATCAAGTTTGGTGAGAATCGCCCCAGTAATCCCGATTTGCTCGTGGAAGGTGCGGGTCAAGTTGGCTGCTTCTTGTCCGGTCATCGCATCCACCACCAACAGAGTTTCGTCGGGTTGGACTGTTTCTTTGATGCGGGCTAATTCCGCCATCATCTCTTCGTCAATTTGCAGACGCCCAGCAGTATCAATAATTACTGTGTTTACACCTTCTGCCCTGCCGCGTTCTACACCTTGCCGTGCTATTTCTACAGGATCTGCATCGCTTCCGAGTTCAAAAACTGGTACGTCAATTTGCTTACCTAATGTTATCAACTGGTCGATCGCCGCTGGGCGATACACGTCTGTCGCCACCAACAAGCAACTACGGTCTAATTTCCTTAGATGTAAAGCCAACTTCGCAGTAGCTGTAGTTTTACCAGTACCTTGCAACCCAGCCATTAGTACGATAGTAGGCTGTTCTTGAGCTTCTACTAAAGGAACATTTTCATCCCCCATCACCTGTACTAGCTCATCATGAACAATTTTGATGAACTGTTGCTCAGGTCGCACGCCGGAGATTACCTCAGATCCCTGTGCCTTGGTTTCAACTTCGCTAATAAAATCTTTGACTACCTGGAGATTGACATCTGCTTCCAACAAAGCGCGGCGTACTTCCCGCAAAGCGTCTTGAATGTTGGATTGAGAAATTTTGTCCTGTCCCCGCAGTTTTTTCCAGGCGGCTTCTAAACGGTCAGATAAAGCATCAAACATAATGTAATTACAGGTAGTTCGCCAGTGAGGAATTCTGAACCATCTCTAAATGCGATTCAGATTTTCCGGTAAAGTTTCAACGTGCTATCTACCAGCTTAGTAGTTTTCACCCCGACTGTAGCAACTAGATACTTACATTTATAGAAGATTGAGCTTAAGGTACAGTAAGAGTAAGAATGGCTATTGTACAGCGAGAATCTACATCGCATACCGCTATGGTTAGCAACACACTGCTTGAACCTACAGAAATCATCCACTTATCAGGTATCAGTTGGCAAACTTATGAGAACTTGCTAGCTGAACTTAGTGTTAATCGCCGCCTCAGGCTTACTTACAATCGAGGTACTCTAGAAATCATGGTTCCCTCACCTGAACATGAGAGTTATAAAAAAGTCTTGGGTCGGTTTGTCGAAACTCTAGCAGAAGAATTAGAAGTCAATATTAAACCCCTTGGTTCTACTACTTTTAAGCGCCCACAGCTGAGTGGTGCAGAACCAGATGAATGCTTTTACATTAGAAATGTCCAGTTCATCAAGGGGAAAAAAAGAATTAATTTACAACAAGATCCGCCGCCAGATTTAGTAGTGGAAATTGATATTACTAGTAGTTCAAAAAATCGCTTTGAAGTCTATGCTGATATGGGTGTGCCTGAAATCTGGCGATATGATGGTAAAGATTTTAGTATTAACGTTTTACAAAATCAAAAATATATATCTGTTGAACAAAGTTTAGCATTTCCCAATCTGCCACTAACAGAGATTTCTAATTTTTTAGAGCAGGTAGAAGAAAAAGATTATTTTGAATTAGTTAAAGAATTTCGCCAATGGGTTAAAAGCAAAATTTAATATTAAAAAAAGCTAATTATTGAGATAGCTATAGAATAATATATGTCGCAGCGAATCAAAGTTTATTCTTACTCAATATACCACTCGGCAAATTCATACATTGGCATTATTCTTGCCCAAAGATCGTTGCAGGGGTTACCTGTTGATATTGAACGACGACCGATTTACATTCCCAAGGAGCGAGGTATTAAAGTAGCCGATCTCCAAGGAGGAAGTGAAAGTGCGGCTGTGTCGCTGTATCACAAAGAAGATTGTCTGCGGTGGGCGAAAAAGTACGGCATTGAAATTCGATTCAAGGAACTTGATGAATTCCGTAGGTGGGTAAAACGCTGGCAAGAAATGAAATTTAGTCGGGAAGAACTTCCCGCTAGAGCATATTACGCTGCTCGTGGAAGCGGGAAGGAGCATCTTCTGGATGCTGCTTTTTATCGAGCCAGCTATGTTGACTTGCTTGATGTTAACGATGAGTCTGTAATTAGAAAAGTTGCTGATGATGTTGGGTTAAATGGCGATCGCATTCTAGAATTAGCCCACGGCGAAGCAGCTAAACAAGCCGCAATAGAAGCTTTAGCAGAATACGATCGATTTGGCTGTCCTGGCGTACCAACCTGGGTAGTAGAAGGCGAAAAGTTTTGGGGTAAGGATCGTGTCGATTGGCTGACTGAAAAAGTAAAAGAATTATTTTTAAGATCTGCCCTTTGATGGTTGAGTTGCGGCTGGTTTTGAGCGTTGTTGATAAAACCGGACAACTTTTTGCACATATTCAGCAGTAAAACCTTTGTCGCAGCCTGTATAATTACCAGTCATCCACCAACAAGCAGCGCCACGCACAGATGCAATTTCATTATTGTTGGTGGCGGCGAATTGATTGGTTAACTCGCGACGGCTGATACAGGATACAACCGAACGAGCAAGCACAGGGCTATTTTCAAATTGCGTCGGTGTTAGTTCTCGTTTGAGACAAGTTCTCGACCAGCCTTTGAGGGTTTCTGCTTTGACTTGCCATTCGCTATAAAGTCCATCGTTGGGATTTTTTGTTTGCGGTGCTGCTTGTCGCAGTGCTTCTACCATCGCCGCAACTTGGGCATCAGAAACAGGCTTTTGTGCTTGAGCTAATGATGGTAGTAGTCCGAAGCTGACAATAACTCCACTCAGTAGTAATTGTATGGGTTTTTTAATCATGAATTTGCAATTATTTTAGACGCTCGCGAGGTATCATATTACAGCAGAATTCAGAATTCAGAACTCAGAATTCAGAAGTATAACAGAGCCGATACTTGGCTTGGGAAGTTCTTACTATGCAAATAGCCAAACGAGATGATTGGAAAACAGAACCTATGCCTTCTGAGTTTACAATTATAACGGTAGAAAAAGTTTACTCACACGAAGAATTTGACAGAATCACTGCTGGAGTAATTCCACAGCAAATGGAAGATAGATGGTTCATTTTCTATGAGGCTCCTTGGTTATACTTGCATCGTAGTTGGACTGGTTTATGCATTTTTAAAGTGCGTTTTGAGGTAGTTAGAGAAAGCGTCAAAATTGCTCAAGTCCAGGTAAATCGAAATCCAGCAGAATACTCTAATTTTCACCACGAACATGATGTTTCTATGTTAGTAATGTTGCTGGATTCGCTAGTTAATAATCGACTCAGATATTAACTAAATTTTCTACACTATTGGCATCATTCGGCAATGCAGCTGTTAAAACTTCGCTGCCTTCTGCGGTTACTAAAACATCGTCTTCAATCCGGATGCCGCGGACATCAGCAAATTCTGATAATCGCTGCCAATTGACGACATTTTGATATTTTGAACGCACGTTGGCATCATTTAAAATTGCTGGTACTTGGTAAAAACCAGGTTCAATTGTAACTAGCATTCCCTGACGTAATGGACGATTTAAACGCAAGTATCCCAAGCCAAAGCGATCGCTCCTCGTTCTTCCTTCTTCATACCCCGCTAAATCCCCTAAGTCTTCCATGTCATGGACATCTAAACCCAATAGATGGCCAATACCGTGGGGAAAAAACAGCGCGTGGGCATCGATTTCTACTAAATCGTTGGGATTTCCTTGGAGAATTCCTAAATCCACTAAACCTTCAGCGATGACGGTAGCAGCTAGTAAATGAATATCTCCATAGTCTACGCCAGGATATATTTTTGCAATGCAAGCATCATGGGCTGCCAACACAACATTATAAATATCTCTTTGGGTAGATGAAAACTTCCCAGAAACTGGCCAAGTGCGAGTTACATCCGCAGCCCAACCCGTTTCGGTTTCAGCGCCGACATCAGCAAGGAGTAAGTCACCTGGTTGTAAATTATGGTGATACTGTTCGTTGTGCAAAACTTCGCCGCAAACAGTGACAATGCTGTTGTAGGAGGTGGTCATATTGTTGGCAATCATTACGCCTTCCATTGCGGCACGAACTTCTGCTTCGAGTTTGGCTTGAGGTGTTACAGCCATCCCAGCTTTGTGTACCTTAACTGTGACAGCCGCAGCTTTTCGCAACTCGACTAATGCACCTTCATCGTGGGTCAGACGTAGAAAAACGATCGCCTTAGCTAACTCCAAGTCAATTCCTTGGGGGGGGCTTTGGGGTAAAATCCATCTATTCAACAGCTGTGATTGCTGCGTCCAAGTAGCAGCATCTTGTACGGCGATCGTTGCAGCATTTTCTATCCAAGACCCTAATTCTGTTAAAGGTCGAGCTACATCTGCGCCAATCTTCTCGGCTATTTCCTGCCGTGTTGGCATTTCTCCATGCCAAAGGGCGCTGCTGGGAGATGGATCTTCCATGAATAATTCTAGTTTGCCCCCTTCTAGGCGAATTGCCGCGTTTGATAACGGCAGCCCAGCAAAATAAAGGAAATGACTGCTAGCGCGGAAGGGAAAAGAATTTGCGGGGAAGTTACGCGGACTGCTGCTACCTGACCAGAGAATTGCGGGAAAATTAATCAGGTTGGCTAGTTTTTCCCTTCGCTGACGTAGAGTTTCCACGAGGGAATTAGAAGTTTGTTGAATAAGCATAAATAGAAACTCAAAAAAAGATAAAGGTTATTTAGTCTTTATCATCATTGTTTTTACGATCTTCGTCTCCATCGTCGTTGCTATCATCCAGTTTATCGTCGTCAGACTTGTCATTTGAGTTTGGCTGATTAGGTTGCACGACTGGTTTTTGTTGTTCAGCTGGAGGCAAAGGCTTTGGTGCTTGAGCGATACAGCTAACTAATCCTCCACAAATTAACACTAAGTTCACAGTAGCAAAAATGCCCCTGAAGATTTTTAGCCTGATGTTTCCGTTTGATGCTTTCATAAATACATCCTTTGCAGATAATCCTGCTACCAATTCGGGATGGAGAGGTGAAAGTGTATTATGACGCAAGCCATCGCATTTTTCTCCCCGAACAGCTAATCATCAGTAATTCCTCAAGTTAAGGAGAATTTGTGCAACTTTGATGCATCAAAGTTGCAAAAAGTTAGGTTTAGACAATACTGAAATTAGCAGCAGTCAAGTTGGTGGTGTTAATTCCAGTCAGCGTTGCCAAAATTTCGTCAGTAGCAGTGACGATGATTTTGTGACCAGAAAAACTGAGTTGATTGAAGGTCAAACCGCCGGAAAGTGCGATCGAGTCAGTGCCTTTGCAGAAATCAGTAATAGTATCAGTACCTTGTGTTGCAGCCAAGACAAATTTATCTTTGCCGTTGCCACCAGTGAGGGTATCGTTACCAAAACCACCAGACAATAGGTCGTTACCATTGCCACCAGTGAGGGTATCATTGCCATTGCCGCCATTGAGGGAATCTTTGCCATTGCCACCCTTGAGGTAGTCATTGCCAGGGGTGCCGTTGAGGCGGTCGTTGCCGTTGCCACCAAAAAGGCGATCGCCCACTTGCACAGTTACCTTTGCAGTACTTGTAAGTTCGCCATCAGTGATGGTGTAGTTGAAGCTAGCCGCACCACTAAATCCAGTAGTTGGGGTAAATAGGATAAAATCATCTGCTGTGTTATTGGGAGTGCAGTTATTTTTCAGCACCGCAGTACCATTAGTCGCACCACTGACACCAGTAATGCTGAGGTTGGTGTTATCAATGTCTGTATCGTTAGCCAACAGGGTATTAGCTTCGATACGCACATTCGTATATTTGGCAGCCGCTACAGTATCATTGACTGCAAGTGGCGCGTCATTAACATCCTTGACATTGATGTTAAAGTTACCAGCAATTGTGCCGCCATTCCCATCACTTACAGTGTAGTTAAAGCTATCAGTGCCGTTGTAGTTGGCATTGGGGGTGTAAATAAAGTAGTCATCGCTAGCGTTGCCAACAGTGCCGTTGTCATTTAAGGTCAGTGTACCGTTAGTGGAATTAGTAAAATTACTAATGCTTAAGGTATCGCCATCAATATCTGTATATCTACTCAAGATAGTGCTGGCAAGGATATTAACAGCAGTATCCTCATCTGTAGTAGCCCCAGTAGCAAAGCCAAAGATGACATAGCTCTGCCCTGAATTTATGCCGTTGGGGTCGGCATCGTCTGCGCTAATAATTAGGTCATCAAAGCCATCACCGTTGATGTCTCCAGCACCGCTGACAGAACTGCCTAGTTTGCCAGTATCAATGCCGTTGATTGTAAAGCCGTTGTTGCCGTTTAGGGATGAGAGATTGAGGCTACCTGCAAAGCCACTGCTTTTGCCAAAGACCACGTAGCTCTCCCCAACACTTACCTTACCGTTGGAGTCGGCATTTTTTGCGGCAATAATCAGGTCGTCAAAGCCGTCAGCGTTGAAGTCTCCAGCATTGCTGACGGACGAGCCTGAGAAGTCAGAAGCATCAATGCCGTCGATCGCAAAGCCATTACTGCCATTTAACGATGAGAGATTGAGACTAGCTCCAAAGCCACTGCTGCTACCAAAGACTACGTAGCTCTGCCCAGCACCTATCTTACCGTTGGGGTTCCCATAGGGTGCTCCGATAATCAAGTCCCCAAAGCCGTCACTGTTGATGTCTCCGGCATTGCTGACTGAGATACCCGATCCAAAAGGAGCGATGTCGTTAATCACAAAGCCCTTACTGCCGTCTAACGATGAGAGATTGAGACTAGCTTCAAAGCCACTGCTGCTGCCAAAGACTACGTAGCTCTGCCCTACTGCGCTAATAATCAGGTCGTCGAAGCCGTCACCGTTAATGTCACCAGCATTGCTGACGGACGAGCCTGAGAAGTCATAAGCATCAATACCATTGATGACGAAGCCGTTGCTACCGTCCAGGGACGAGACATTAAAGCTTCCTGTGAAGCCACTGCTCTTGCCAAACACCACGTAGCTTGACCCAGCACTTACCTTACCGTCGAGGTCTACACCAGGTGCCCCGATAATCAGGTCATCAAAGCCGTCGCCGTTGATATCTCCCGCACCGCTCACAGAGATGCCTGATAAATCATCTATATTGATGCCATTGATTATAAAGCCATTGCTGCCGTCCAGAGACGATAGTTCAAAACTGGCTCCAAAGCCACTGCTTTTGCCGAACACCACGTAGCTTGACCCAGCATATGTCCTAGCCCGAAATGCTCCGATAATCACATCGTCGAAGCCGTCACCGTTAATGTCACCGGCACTGCTGACGGACGAGCCTGAGTAGTCACGCTCATCGATACCGATGAGGGCAAAGCCGTTGCTACCGTCTAGGGAGGATAAATTGAGGCTAGCTGCAAAGCCACTGCTTTTGCCAAAGACTAGGTAGCTCTCTCCAGGTATGGATTGACCGTTGAGGTCGGCATAGCGTGACCCAATAATCAGGTCGTCGAAACCGTCACCGTTGAAGTCTCCGGCACTGCTGACGGACGAGCCTGAGAAGTCAAAAGCATCAACGCCGTTGAGTACAAAGCCGTTACTACCATTGAGGTCAGAAAGGTTGATAAAACTTAAGATGGGTGCGTCATTCACTCCGTTGATGGTCAGGTTGACGCTAGCTGTACTGGTAAAGCTGCCATCAGTGATTGTGTAGGTGAAGGTATCGCTGGCAGTTTCACCTACAGCCAAAGTTTCAAATTGAGCGTTGGGGTTGTATGTGAAGGTGTTATCAGCATTGAAAGTCAGCAAAGCACCAGAACTCAAGGTAATAGGAGCGCCAACAGTGACAGGGCTACCATTGACATTTGTCACCGTTAAGGGGTTGCTATCGGGGTCGCTGTCGTTGGCTAGGACTGAAATGTTAATCGTGCTTTCTTCATCGGCGATCGCGATGTCGGTAACTGCAACTGGAGGTTGATTAGGAGCCGTGGTTGTTGCAAAGCCAAAAATTACGTATCTCTCTCCAGGTGGTGAGAAGTCTGAGAGAAAACTGGCCCCGATACTCAGGTCGTCAAAGCCATCGCCGTTAATATCCCCTGCACTGCTAACGGACGTGCCAGAAAATCCATCATATGCATTAATGCCGTTGATCGCAAAGCCGTTGCTGCCATCCAGCGATGAGAGGTCAAAGCTAGCTCCAAAGCCACTGCTTTTGCCAAACACTACGTAGCTCTGACCAACACCTTGATTGTCGTTAGGGTCAGCACTTTTTGTGCCAATAATCACGTCGTCTAAGCTGTCACCGTTGAAGTCTCCGGCACTGCTGACGGAGATGCCTGAGCCGTCAAAAACATTAATGCCGTTGATCGCAAAGCCATTGCTGCCATCTAATGATGAGAGGTCAAAGCTAGCTCCAAAGCCACTGCTTTTGCCAAATACCACGTAGCTTGACCCTGCATTTGACTGACCGTTGGGATCGGCATTGGGGGCGCCAATAATCACATCGTCGAAGCCGTCACCGTTGAAGTCTCCGGCACTGCTGACGGAGATGCCTAAGCCGTCACCAGCATTAATGCCGTTGATAACGAAGCCGTTGCTGCCATCTAAAGACGAGAGGTCAAAACTAGCTCCAAAGCTACTGCTTTTGCCAAAGACCACGTAGCTTGACCCAGCATTTAACTGACCGACACCTGATGCCCCAATAATGAAGTCATCGAGACCGTCGCCGTTGATGTCTCCGGCACTGCTAACAAAGAAGCCAGAGGAGTCAAATTCATCAATGCCGTTGATGACAAAGCCGTTACTGCCATCCAAGGACGAGAGATTGAAAGCCGCTCCAAAGCCACTGCTGCTGCCAAACACCACGTAGCTTGACCCTGTATTATAACTATTGTAGTAGCTCCTAAAACCTGGTGCCCCAATAATCAAGTCGTCGAAGCCATCACCGTTAAAGTCTCCGGTATTGCTAACGGAAAAACCTGAGAAGTCAAAATCATCAATGCCATTGATGACGAAGCCATTGCTGCCATTAAGGGACGAAACGTCAAAGCTAGCTGCAAAGCCACTGCTGCCAAAGACTACGTAGCTTTGCCCTACACCAAACTGACCGTTGACAGAGGCATTGGGCGCTCCGACAATTAAGTCGTCGATGCCGTCGCCGTTGAAGTCTATGCCACTGCTGACGGAGGAAGTTGAGCTATTGATACCATTGATGACGAAGCCGTTGCTGCCGTTGAGGTCAGAGAGGTTCAGAACTGAACTAAAGCCGCTGCTGCTGCCAAATATGACGTAGGTTTCCCTGGTCTCCCCTGGATAACCAGCATAGGGGGCGCCGAGAATCAGGTCGTCGAAGCCGTCGCCGTTGATGTCTCCGGCACTGCTAAAAGATCTGCCCAAGTCAGAACCACGGATCGTAAACCCATTACTCCCGTTCAAGTCAGACAAGTTAAAAACTGCTGGATTAGGTGCCATTATTGTTGATTTCTCTTTTTGTTTCGCAATCAACTAATGAGCTAAGTTGCATAAAAGCAAGGCTTGAGCCTCTTACTAATGGCAAATTATTTTGGCAAAATAAATGGCTATTAGTTTATGCAACCTAGTCTCATGTAGAATTTAATACGGTACATTTTATATTTGTCTAAACATAGGTAAATTAATACATTAGTAAAATTCATCTAAAATTTATCTTTCGCTATCCAGTTATCTGCGATTTTATAACTGAACTATTCCACATTTAAGAAAGCACAATTCATTAAGTCAAATTCTTTGTTAATAAAATATTATCTGGTTTTGGCTTTTGAATATTAATTTACTACCTTGGAAGTAATTTTATGGGACAAATCATTACTCAAGTTGACGCTTTCACGAATACACCGTTTGGAGGTAACCCTGCTGCTGTCTGTGTTTTGCCTACTCAAAAAGATGATATTTGGCTGCAAAACGTGGCGCAGGAAATGAATTTATCTGAGACGGCTTTTCTCATTAAACAAGATGATGGTTTTAATTTGCGTTGGTTTACGCCGACGGTGGAAGTACCGCTTTGTGGTCACGCAACTTTAGCTAGTGCCCATGTACTTTGGTCAGAAGGACATTTACTATCTGATGAAGTTGCACGTTTTCATACCAAAAGTGGAGTACTTGTTGCTAAGTTACAAGATGAATGGATTGAGTTAGATTTTCCTGTCAATCATTCAAAACCAACGATCGCTCCTCCAGAACTTAGTCAAGCTTTGGGCGTACCATATAAATCTGTATTCCAAAATTCACTAGGCTATTTAGTAGAATTAGAATCTGAAGAATTGGTGCGGCAAATACAGCCCAATTTCCAGCTACTAAAAACATTGCCGATTTCTAATGTTATTGTTACCAGTATTGCTGAGCCTGATTCCCAATATGATTTCGTTTCGCGCTTTTTTGCACCAGGATTAGGTGTTAATGAAGACCCAGTAACAGGGGCGGCTCATTGTTGCCTTGCTGCATTTTGGAGCGATCGCTTGCACAAAGATCGGCTTTTAGCTTATCAAGCTTCGAGTCGGGGTGGCGTGGTGAAAGTTTATTATGATGGAGGCGATCGCGTTTTGCTTGGCGGACAAGCAGTAACTGTTTTACGAGGCGAATTAATTACAGCTTAAACTGACACTAGAAATTAATTGTCAGAATATGTAAATCAGCCTATGTTTTAATTTTAAAAATGTCTGCTAAACAGAAAAATCATCGAAGTCCTGTCACATCTAGTGACTGGCCGATTGAGCAATTACCTGGACTCACCCAAGAAGAACAATCCCAACTGCGAAATTGTCAAATCAATACTACAGCAGCGCTAGTCAAGCACGGAAAGACTCCACAGGCAAGGCTGATGTTAGCAAATAAACTTCAAATCCATATTCAGTATGTGAATAAATGGATGGCTTTGGCTGACTTGGCACGTATTCCCAGCGTTGGAACCCAATACTGCGGTTTATTGCTCCATGCGGGTATTGGTTCTGTGGCACAGTTAGCTCAAACTCCTACTCACAGATTACACAGACAGATTCTGCGCTTGCAAGTAGCAACAATGCAGCGACGAGATTTGTGTCCAGCGATTGAGTTAGTAGAACGCTGGAGTCAGGAAGCGAGGATGGTGGGGAGTGGGGAGTAGGGGGGCAGGGGGCAGGGGGCAGGGGGCAGGGGGACAAGGAGAATAATTAATGCCGAGTCCCCAGTCCCCAATCCCCAGTCGCTAATCCTTTGCTAAGACTCCATTGAGAAAGATGTCAGCCAGTCCTTCTGCCATTTGTTGCATTTCTTGGGGGGAGGCGTCTGGTTCCATGAGGGTGTTGTTGGAAAAACCTGCGATCGCGAACATTCCTAAGAAAACTTTGGCGACTAGGTTGGCGTCCATTTGGCGATAAATGCCTTTATCCATTGCTGTTTGAAAGAAGGCTTCAGCAACATCGGTCATTTTAGTAATGACTTCTAATTGAATGCGATCGCGCAAATCGGGATGAAATTGTACTTCCATGAAACAAACGCGCATCATATCAGCATTTTTTTGAAAATTCCACATCCGACGGCGCATCACTTGAGCTACTGCTTTATAGCTACCCATTTCACTTAATTCTGTGAGCAGATCCGTCAAAATCTCCACCCATCCACTTGTAGCTACTTCTACCAAAATTGCCTTTTTATTAGGAAAATGGCGAAATAGAGTGCCTTCAGCTACACCTGCTGCCTGTGCTAAATCACGGGTGGTAGTGCCATCAAATCCCTGAGCGGCAAACAAACGTTGTGCTGCCTGTAAAATCCGGGTGCGCGTCTGAGCCTCTGAGGGCGGGGGAGAATTAAAAACTCGCATAATTGTTATGGTGAAATATCCGATGCCGGACTTGTAGCATTATTGTCTAACATCAAGTACAAAAAGCCGAAAAACCTTAATACAACATTAACGCTCTATTTGCTAAGTAGCGTATTTCTTCGGTAGTGTAACTTTATCTTAATTTTGGCTTATGAACAAACTCTGTCGGTTGATTTTCGATTTGAAGTCGCACCTTTGGGGCGCTAGAAACGTAACTTGGATTTTGGATTGGTTGAAGAAAGTATCACTGACATCGCGTCGGCTGTTTAGAGAACTCCAACAAATAAATTCTTCAATGTTGTGGGGTGGGCGTCTCGCCCGCCCAGTCCATAGGGCGGGCAAGATGCCCACCCCACAAAAGTTAACTATTTGTCAGTCCCTTGTGGCGTTGTTGGCGGCGATCGCCTTTTGCTGGGGATTAAACCCAGAAATTGCTCTGGCTCAAACTCAAACAATATCTCCTCCACCAGCTAAAACTCAAACGCCAGCTGCAACTTCGATTCAACCTTATCTTGATCGAGTCATCAAGGAGTTAACGGAGTTTCGCTTAGATAATGGTTTGAAGTTCATTGTTCTGGAACGACATCAAGCACCTGTAGTTTCTTTTCTTACCTACGCTGATGTCGGTGGTGTGGATGAGCCGGATGGTAAAACCGGCGTAGCACACTTTCTAGAACATTTGGCGTTTAAAGGGACGACGCGCATCGGTACAGAAGATTACAAAGCAGAAAAACCACTACTAGAACGCCTAGACAAGTTGGATGCCCAAATTAAAGCAGCGAAAGCTGATGGCAAAAAAGATGAAGTGGCGCGGTTGGAAGCTGAGTTTAAGCAAGTGGAATCCCAAGCCGGGAAGCTAGTGAGCCAAAACGAACTGGCGCGAATTGTGGAACAAGCGGGAGGTGTGGGCTTAAATGCCACTACTTCCAGTGAAGCGACGCGTTACTTTTACAGTTTTCCTGCTAATAAGTTGGAACTTTGGATGTCCCTGGAGTCAGAAAGATTTCTCGACCCTGTAATTCGTCGTGAGTTTTATAAAGAGAGAGATGTCATTTTAGAAGAGCGACGGATGCGGGTGGATAATTCACCCATTGGGGCGATGTTGGAGAAATTCATTGACACTGCCTACAAGGTTCATCCTTACAGGCGTCCGGTGATTGGTTACGACCAAGATATCCGTAACTTAACACCAGAAGATGTAGAAAAATTTTATGACGCTTATTATGTACCAAATAATTTAGCGATCGCCATTGTCGGAGATGTCAATCCCACCCAAGTGAAAAAACTCGCACAAACTTATTTTGAACGCTATCAAGCTAAAGCTAAAGCTACTCAAAAAATTTCTGTGGAACCGCAACAAAAACAAACGCGGGAAGTTACTTTAGAACGACCTTCTCAACCGTTGTATTTGGAAGGTTATCACCGTCCGTCAGTTAATCATCCAGATAATGTAGTCTACGAAATGATTGGCAGTTTATTAAGCGATGGGCGCACTTCCCGGCTGTATAAATCTTTGGTAGAAAAGCAGCGTTTGGCGCTCAATGCTCAGGGTTTTAGCGGTTTTCCTGGGGATAAATACTCAAACTTGATGTTGTTTTATGCTTTGACTGCTCCCGGTCATACGGTTGATGAATTGGCGATCGCTTTACGCCAGGAAATTGAAAAATTAAAAACTGAACCTGTAGCACCCGCTGAGTTAGAACGAGTTAAAACCCAAGCAAGGGCAGATTTATTACGTAGTTTGAAGTCTAATGCGGGAATGGCTGAGCAATTGTTGGAATACGAGGTGAAAACTGGCTCTTGGCGGAATTTGTTTAAGGAGTTGGATGAAATTGCAGCGGTAACTCCTGGCGATATTCAGCGGGTGGCAAAGGCGACGTTTACGCCGGAAAATCGCACGATTGGTAAGCTTTTGTCGAAACAAGGGTAAGAGAAATGAACCGCAGAGGCGCAGAGGGCGCAGAGGAAGAGAGATATGGAAAGGTATAAGGGTAAGGGTAAAAGGAAGATGGCTCTGAAAATCCCTAGTGGGAAGAAGATTGTTTATGCGGTGGTTGTGGCTTTTGCCTTTTTACTTTTTACTTTTAATTTTTCTGTTGCAGCGACGGCACAGGCGAAACATTACACTGAGTTGCAACTGCCACCGTTACCTGAGGTTAAGTTACCCAAGTACGAGCGGTTTGTACTGCAAAATGGCTTGGTTGTCTATTTGATGCAGGATCGCGAATTACCTTTGGTGAAGGGTACCGTGTTGGTAAGGACTGGGAATCGTTTGGAACCGTTGGAAAAAGTCGGATTGGCTGGTTTTACAGGCGCGGTAATGCGGACTGGAGGAACTACAAAGCATTCGGGCGATGAATTAAATGAGATATTAGAACAACGAGCGGCGTCGGTGGAAACTAGTATTAGTGAAACTGCTGGTAGTGCTGGTTTTGATGCTCTGAGTGAAGATTTAGAAACGGTATTTGGGTTGTTTGCTGAGGTGTTGCGATCGCCTGTTTTTGCTCAAGAAAAGCTAGATTTGGCGAAAACCCAAGCTAAGGGTGCGATTGCGCGGCGGAATGACGATCCTAATGGCATTGCGAATCGAGAATTTCGTAAGTTACTTTATGGCAAAGAAAGTCCCTATGGTCGTACCACAGAGTATGCAACGGTAGATCGAGTTACCCGTGAGGATTTGCTCAAGTTTTATCAGCAATACTTCCACCCAAATAATATGATTTTGGGGATTGTGGGGGATTTTGACCCGAAAAAAATGCGATCGCTCATTGAAGCTAAATTGGGCGATTGGAAACCCAACCCCAAAATCGCTAAACCCCAATTACCGGAGGTTTCCCCAGCTAATACTGGTGGAGTGTTTTTTGTGAATCAGCCGCAACTAACACAAAGTAGCGTGTTGATTGGACATTTGGGCGGACGGTTTGACAGTCCAGATTATCCAGCACTGAATGTGTTGAATGAAGTGTTAAATGGATTTGGCGGACGGTTATTTAATGAATTGCGATCGCGCCAAGGTTTAGCTTATTCTGTATACGGCTTCTGGAGTCCGCGTTACGATTATCCGGGGATGTTCGTTGCTGGCGGACAAACGCGATCGGATGCTACAGTGCAGTTTGTCAAAGCCTTAGAAGCTGAAATTAAGCGCATCCAAGCTCAAAAAGTGACAGCAAAGGAACTAGCTTTTGCTAAAGAATCCACACTCAACTCCTTTGTTTTCAACTTCCAAGACCCCGCCCAAACCTTATCGCGGCTGATACAGTACGAATATTACGGCTATCCGGCTGATTTTCTGTTTCGCTATCAAAAAGCCGTCGCCGCCACCACAGCTGATGACGTGCAACGCGTAGCGAGAGAATACCTCAAGCCAGAAAATATCGTCACTTTAGTAGTGGGGAATCAAACCGCCATTCAACCACCCTTGACGCAATTAGCTGCACAGGTAACACCAATAGATGTGACGATTCCCGACTTACAACCACAAGCGAAGAATTAGTTGCATAGATGCCATGAGGCGATCGACACTAATAGTTCGCTAAGAATGGGTAAAGCTGGAAAAGAAAAAAGCTTATCCAAATCTGTAAGCCGATAACAAACAGGACTTACGCAAAAGATAACGAAAGTAGCGGTAATTCATGAATTACCGCTACGCAAGAATAAGGTTTTCAGTCACATATTGCGTAAGTCCTGACAAATTTTAGCCAAAGATAGTAGGGACACGATTCATCGTGTCCTTACACATATAAAAGGGACAGACAAATCAAACAAATTTAGTTCAATTTATTAGTTATTAGGACAAAATTCCCGGATTTTTGTCTATAAATTTAGCCTAAAAATATTGATTTACTCTAATTCAGAAGCAAAATAATATAAGGAATAATTTTGAAATTAAATATCAAAATTGTTCACAATGACGTTATTTAGCATTAAGTATTTCTGGAGTTGAGTCAATGGTTAGAATCCAAATTTACGATCTGCACCCTAGTGCAGACAAAGAACCGATCGATGAAATTAGTGCTGGAGAAATGAAGAGAGTACAAGGTGGTGTACTATCTAATTCGATGGGCAGAGAGTTTTCCAACTCACTTGAGGGAAATAATCCATCCACTACAACTGAGCCTCAGTCATCACGAGTAAACTCGCTACAAGAAGTAAATGCGCTTTTGGATAACTTTAGGATAGAACTAGATAAAGTATTTAGGAGGTTGGTATAAGAGCCAATTTGCTAATTTATGAGCAGAGTTTTGTTATTGAAGTTTTCTCTTATATTCGTGCGTTCTAATTATCCCTAATATTAGAACGCACTTTTTTATGAAAAGTTTTATTGAAGAATTCAGAAGTCATACTAAAAGTCCCTAACACCCCACCCCCAACCCCTCCCCTTGCTAAGGGGCTACGGTGTATAGACAACTGATTTAATCACCCCAAATCTTGTTTTGTAGGGTGCGTTATCGCGCCAGCGTAACGCACCGCCAGAAATTTGCGGTGCGTTAGGACTATCGTCCATAACGCACCCTACTGGCGTGACAAGGCTAAAATGTTGCAATAGATTAGCAGTAAAAACATCGAATTTATAAAGTTCAAAGCCCATTCCCTAATGCACTATTTTAGTCTTGTCACGCCACTACTGGATTCAAATCTTTTGTAGTAATGGTTTTTTTGACTTGTGTATACACGGTAGTGCTAAGGGGAGGGGTAAAACGCTTATGGGATAAATAAGCGTTTGAGCTTAAGTTGACACGTATGCACAGCTGTAAAGCCTCTACCAAGGTATTTGTATCAAGCTTAAAGCCTTGCTATTTGTAGTGCTAGCTATTAATAAGCTACATTCACCAGCATGACTTCAATTCAATTGAAGAATTTGGATTCCCCATCTCTGAGTTCTAAATTCTATTTTGATAAAGACTCAACTCATTGACATGTGTCTTTCTAAAGCCTTTCTGGAGCTTGACTTTGCTAATTCCATCAATAAAAATTGCAGTAACAGGTAAGGAAAGCAGAGCTTAATTACCCGTTCAACTAACCTGGTTTAAAGCAAGTTTTTTAAGAGGAAAAAATGGCAAATATTACTCTATCTGAACTCTATGTTTCTGGTTCTGAATTGTTTGAAGGAACCGAAAGCTTTCTCAATGATTTAGGCGATGCTGAGTCTATCTCTGGTGGTAACTATGCCAATTTCAGCGACATTTCAAGCTTGACAAAACTAGCTGAAGCATATGTTGATACCTATGCTATCGGTCATGTCACCTTCGTAGCTAAGTCCTACAGCCACGGTACATACTACTAATCGTTGAGTAGTAGTTACTTAGAAAGCTCAATGCTCTTTGCGGATGAAAAGTAGAAAGTCACCTCTATTGCATGTCTGAGGTTTCTTGATTAAGAATAATCCCCAAGAGCCAAACAAATCAACTCAAATACAGCTTAATCACAACAAGAATTTGAAGAATAAGTCATGGCAAATATTACTCTTTCTGAACTCTATGTTTCTGGTTCTGAATTGTTTGAAGGAACCGAAAGTTTTCTCAATGATTTAAACGATGCTGATTCCATCTCTGGTGGTAACTATAATGGATTTAGCGATATTTCAACTTTGACAAAACTAGCTGAAGCTTATGTTGATACATATGCCATCGGTCATGTCACCTTTGTAGCTAAGTCCTACAGCAGCAGCGGTGCAGGAGGATACTACTAATCGTTGAGTAGTAGTTACTGAGAAAGATAAATGGCTCTTTGGGGATAAAAAATAGAAAGTCATCTCTATTGCATATCTGAGGTTTCTTGATTAGCAATAATCCCTAAGAGCCAAACAAATCAACTCAAATACAGCTTAATCACAACAAGAATTTGAGGAATAAGTCATGGCAAATATTACTCTTTCTGAACTCTATGTTTCTGGTTCTGAATTGTTTGAAGGATCCGAAAGTTTTCTCAATGATTTAGGCGATGCTGATTCCATCTCTGGTGGTAACTATAATGGATTTAGCGATATTTCAACTTTGACAAAACTAGCTGAAGCATATGTTGATACCTATGCTATCGGTCATGTCACCTTTGTAGCTAAGTCCTACAGCCACGGTACATACTACTAATCATTGGGTAGCTAATTACAAAGCTCAACGGCTCTTTGGTGATAAAAAATAGAAAGTCATCTCTATTGCATATCTGAGGTTTATTGATTAGCAATAATCCCCAAGAGCCAAACCAATAAATTCAACTTGAGATTAATCACAACAAGGATTTGAAGAATAAGTCATGGCAAATATTACTCTTTCTGAACTCTATGTTTCTGGTTCTGAATTGTTTGAAGGAACCGAAAGTTTTCTCAATGATTTAGGCGATGCTGATTCCATCTCTGGTGGTAACTATAGTGGATTTAGCGATATTTCGACTTTAACAAAACTAGCTGAAGCATATGTTGACACATATGCTATCGGCCATATCACTTTTGTAGCTAAGTCCTACAGCAGCAGCAGTGCATACTAATAATCGTTGAATAGTAGTTACTGAGAAAGATAAATGGCTCTTTGGGGATAAAAAATAGAAAGTCATCTCTATTGAGACTATGAGGTTTCTTGATTATCAATAATCCCCAAGAGCCAACCACATGAATTGAACAAAAACCCAATTATAACAAGTGCTTGAGGAATAAGTCATGGCAAATATTACTCTTTCTGAACTCTATGTTTCTGGTTCTGAATTGTTTGAAGGAACCGAAAGCTTTCTGAATGATTTCAGCGATGTTGATTCCATCTCTGGTGGTAGCGAGTGGAGTGGATTTAGCGACCTTTCAACTTTGACAAAACTCGCTGAAGCTTATGTTGATACCTATGCTATTGGTCATATTGCTTTTATAGCTAAGTCCTACAGCAGTAGCAGTGCTGTCTGATAATCAAGTTGTAGTTGATTATTAAGTTATAGCAATCCTATTTGAGTTTAGAAATTAGTCGTGGAAACAGTTAATAGGCAATAGATTTTTTCACAAATGATTTAGGATTGCTATACAATAATCTGCTTTGATTTTTGAACTAATTTACATTGGTAGGGAATGCAGAGGTGATGAATACCGCCTGTACCGTAGTTTAGAATCATCCTGTTTGAGTTGATGGCGAGTTTATTCATCCAATCAAATAGGAGCTATATAGTTGTTATTGAGTGTGAATTTGAGCTTAATTGAAGTGCGATCGCTAATTCAAAAAACGCTCAATTCACCGCGAGACATCCAGCAGAATACTAGTTTAGCAGCTTCTTCATTGGGTAATAGCAACTTTGAATTTTCCAAGGAAATATCTGACAATATGCCATTTTTATTAAGTTCTCAAAATGTATTTGATTACCTAATTTCTCTGGGATTATGTACTCAAGAAGAACAAACATTGAGCAAAATTGAGCTAAAGCCTGCCAAAAATTTTAATTTATTAATTACCTTACCAGAAGGTCAGCAACTTTTAGTTAAACAAGAGCGCCATAATCGAGAAGGAAAAGCTGTTGGCGAGTTTCTTGACGAATGGAGAATTCATAATTTTTTTCGCACTTTCCCAGAAATTAGCCATATTCGCTCTTATTGTTCGGAAGTCCTGCATTTTGATGCGGAAAATTCCATCATTGTTTTTAATTATCTGAGTAATTATCGCGATTTGGCAGATTTTTACATCAAAGAGAATTTTTACCCCACTGAGATTGCAAAGGTAGTTGGCAGTATTTTGGCATCGATTCATCGTCTAAGCCTTAGCCGTCCAGAATATCAACAATTCTTTCAAAATCGTGAGAATGTATCTAGCCAAGAACCTCCAAACCTACATCAAGGACTTGATAGAATTACACCAGAAATTTACGGTAAAGTTCCTGGCGATGGATTGAAATTTTTCACCCTTTACCAACGTTACGATAGCTTAGGACAAGCGATCGCAAATTTGGCTGGCGCTTTTAGTCCGTACTGTTTGACTCATAACGATCTCAAGCTGAATAATATTCTGATTTCTCTCAATTGGGAACAAGCAACTTTTCAGGAATCGCTTTCAGGTGAGAGTGCGATTCGGCTAATTGACTGGGAACGTTGTGATTGGGGAGATCCAGCTAACGATTTGGGAAATTTGTTAGCCAGCTATCTGCAAATATGGCTGTATAGTATTGTCATTGGTAAAGATATAGCGATCGAACAGTCATTACGTTTAGCTACGACTCCTTTGCAACTTCTTCAGCCATCGATGGCGGCGTTAGTGGCTAGTTATTTAGCTGAATTTCCTCAAGTACTAGAACATCGTCCTGATTTCTTGGAACGAGTTATCCAATTTTCTGGTTTAGCCTTGATTAGATCTATTCAGGCGATACTTCAGTATGAGAAGAGATTTGGTAATTCAGGTATCTGTATGCTGCAAGTTGCCAAGAGTTTATTGTGCCGTCCAGAAGCATCTATACCAACAATTTTTGGCGTGCAAGCATCAGAACTCTATCCAACAAATTTATCTCGCGTATAAAAACAAGCCAATCAATTTTGGATTTTAGATTACCGATAGCGCAGCATTAGCGAGTAATTGAGCGTTTTTTGAATTGAAAGAGACTACTTCTACTCCTCTGTTATTTACACAACAGCCATTATGCAACTATTAAATTCGCTACAAACTCAACTATCAGAAGTTCCAGAGCCATTGCAGACATCGTTACAAGATATCATTCATAAAGTTCAAATCCAATCTCATTATTGCATCCAGCATCCGGACTACAAACCAATGGAATTACCAGAGTCAGCAATTGCAGGCTTTCAGCAATTACCTTTGGATCTGCAAAACAAGTTTTTAAGTCTGCAATTGCGTAGTTTTCTTTACGGGATCTATTATAACGGTTCTTTAAAATCTGCTCTTGCTCCTGATGCAAATATAACAAATTTGGCGCTCAACCAAAATCTAGAAAACAACACTCTTTTGGGTGTAGATGTAGCTTTTTATGAACGCTTGCATGAAAGCAACAGAGGTGAAGGCTACTTCAGCAATGATTGGCTTGTAATTGAAGAAGAAGATGACATTTTGATTGTATATAAAAATGGTTTGAAACTACATATACAGCGTCATCTTCATTTGCAACCAGCGCAGCGAAATGCTACTGTTAATGACTTAGTTGCAATTAGAATGCCCAAGAATTTAGTACAAAACGGATTCTATATGGCAATTGGTAATGCAGCTTCTCATAGTAATGAAAATATTGTGCGCGTTTATTTCAATTTAACCGCAGAAGGAGCAGTTGCAGTTATGGATAGTTTGACTACCCTACTCAACTCTAGAGATATTCCTTTTTCGTTTAAAGCACTGTACAATCCTTCAGACTATGAACGTTGTGATTCAGCAGTGTTTTATTTTGACAAAAACAAATATGAGGTTGTTCAACCAGTATTAGAAAGAGTGTATTTAGAAAATCAATCTTACTTTCAGGAAGAAGTGCCTTTGTTCACCAAATTCATCGCGCCAGGATTGGCGATCGCTGAAGAACCAGACCAAAAGTTTAGCACTCATGAAAGCTTCGGTACAAACCGCTGCCAAATTATTGCCAATGGTTTGCTTGATAGTTGGCTTGGAGGAAATGATACACCCGCAGAGCGGCTGACAGCAGTTTTAAAACATTTTTCTTTATATAAAATTGAATTACAACGTCCTTACCTGAATGCAAATTCTGAGGATATATACACTTTCTTGAATCTTTAAAAATACTCTTTGACTTGTTAAATAATTTTAGATTTTACATTTTTGATTAAAATGTAAAATCTAAAATTTAAACTTTTTAGAGTATGAATTTCAATTTAAACAGGACTTACGTAAAAGATAACGAAAGTAGCGGTAATACCCTGCGGGAAGCCGCTCCGCGTCTACATGAATTACCGCTACGCAAGAATAAGGTTTTCAGTCAAGTATTGCGTAAGTCCTGTTAAATATTGCAAATTATTAATACACAGTTTAATTACTGAGTAAAGCTAATTTTTCATTTTGAGGTTATCCTATGAGTCAAGATTTTTCCGAATTTAATGAATCGTCAAACATCAAAAATAATTTCACGCATCAAGAATTAGAAGAAATTCTCAAAGCTGTGAGAGATGGTAAGTATTCTTGGGCTTGCCTTTTAATGCTCCGTTTTAGTGGGTTCAATCCTCTTGAATATATACCTTACCGTACTTACATTCGACTAATGAAAAGAAATTTTTTATTTGGCAGAACTGATAATCAAAATCTAGGTTTTTTTCAAATAGAATCAACCTGGTTTCAACAGGGTAGCGATAAACATGGAGCTAACTAATTTAAATTTCGTGTAGTAAACGGCTCTAGGGCGTGTTTTCAAACTATTTGTTTAGCCTCCTAACTTTTTAGATCCCCTTAAATCCCCCGATAAATTGAGGGACTTTAAGAGACTCTTTGCCCCCCAATTTATCGGGGAATTGGGGGGATCTAAGACTTTGAAAACACGCCCTAACCCTTCAAGGATAGAGCCGCTCAAGTAGACAATCTCAGCCTCAAAGTTAAGCACAAAGGTTATTTTAATTCTGAGTTATTACTTCTGAATTCCTGAATTCTGACTCCTCGATTACTAAATCTTTAGATGTTTGAGAATTCGCAACTTTCGTTATGTTTGCCGCTATTTCCATAGTGGTAATTTGTGTTTTTAACCAATTAGTAAATAACTCTCCTATGATTTGTAGCCGTCGCTGTTCATCCAATTGAGGTTTAATAATTTCCTCAACTGCAATTATATGTACTCCTTTGGGAGTGGTGATTGGTTTGAGAATTTGTGGAGGATTAGCAGCAAAGACCGCTGCTGCTATTTCTGGTCTAAAATCCTTGCGAAGACGTATTCCTTGATAGCCTCCAGCACGTCGTATCTCAATATTATCGATGTATTGGCGGGCGATTTCTTGGAAACTAATTTCGCCTTCTTGGAGAGCATAAAACAATTCTAGTGCTAAATCTTCGTCATCTAGGACGACTTCATAAGTGACTGCTCCGATGTAATCAAGTTGGTGGGCGTAAAAAAATGCTTCGACTTTGTTGGCAAATAAATGATTTGCTAATTTGCTAGATATTAAAGTAGTTTCGACTATTTTTTCAAAGTCATCCAGAGAAATATAATGTTTTTCTAACCACGCCCAGGTATCTTCTGCCTTTAGAAGTTGGTTGGCTAAACGGAGTTGATCTGCTGCGTTTTGTAGTTCTTCTAAACCAACTTCGATACCTGCGTGTTTAGCTTCATCTTCAACAATTTTTCGGCTGGCGATCGCCTCCAATATACTAGGTATTTGAAAAGACAGTTTAACATGGTCAAGAATATCCTCAGGAGAAACAGTCAATACCTTTGACATAATCTAATTCCTCCAATTATTGCATACTTTAATAGGGCGTTTTGATTGTAATCGCAACTTTATTAATTATAGCTGTACTATTTTTTTTGGATATATTATTAGACTTTTATTTGGAATAAAGTCTATAATTTTCTTTGTTTTAAATATCATGAATTATTGATATTTTTAAGACTTTTTAGTTTTAAATAAAATTTGTTGCTAATATTTCAACCTGTATTAAAAAACGTAGATTTAGGGTGTTTTATGCTGTAGATTAACACACCATCAATAATTCAAAATGCAGTGCTTGGCGTCAACACACCCTACATTTGAATTACAAATTATGCTGTTTTTGACAGCATTCTCAGATAAATGAAAGACACGGGTAGGGGCGCACATCTGTCATTGGTGTCAACTTAACGTGAAACCCTTATAAAGATGTGATATTCACAGGACTTACGCAAAAGATAACGAAAGTAGCGGTAATTCATGAATTACCGCTACGCTTGAATAAGGTTTTCAGTCACATATTGCGTAAGTCCTGTATATTTGTTGTAAATTAATTCCTAAAGCTCCAAGCCACCTTGTTGCAACTTTTTAAATGGATCTAAGATAAAGTCCATTACCCGACGTTGGCGGATAACTACCTCTGCGGTTGCTGTTTGGCCTGGTGTTATGGGAATACGTCTGTTGGCGGTTTGGATATAAGGCTGAGATAGGGAGATTTCTAACTCATAGGTTTCGGTGTTACCTTGCTCGCTTCTCTGAACTTTTGAATCAGGTGAAATCCAGTTGACGTGCCCTTGCACAACCCCATAGTCTTGGAAAGGATAAGCGTCAAATTTGACTTTAACTGGCATTCCCACCTTCAAAAAACCACTTTCTTGATTAGGTATCTGCGCTTTGAGAATTAGGGGAGTACCCTTGGGTGCAATTTGGGCAATTAATTGTCCCGGTTCTACTACTGAGCCTGGTTTTTGGATAGGTAATTCAAAAATTACCCCATCAACAGGCGATCGCACTATTCGTTGTTGTAATTGTAGTTTTAAGGATGTAATCTGGCTGCCCGTTTGAGCAATTTCTGATTGCACGCTAGTAATTTGGGTTTGTAAATCTTTTAGCTGTTCCTGATTTTTTAGCACCGCCAGTTTACCTGCTTGCACTAAACCGCGATAGCTACTTTGCTGTTCTTGCAGGCGAAGTTTGGAAAGTTGAATGTCTGAATAAGCTTGACTCATTAGCGACTCATAGCGGTTGCGTTCTTCTTTTAACCGCAACTGGGCTTGGGTAATATCTGATTTTGCTTGTTCTTGCAGGCGTTGGCTTTCTTCTGCTATTTTTTGGAGTTCTACAAGTTTGGTTTGGGGAATCGCCCCCTCTTGCAAAAGTTGGCGATAACGTTCGACTTCCGTGGAATCTCGGCTTAAACGACTCTGAGCTAATTTCTGGGCAATTTGGGTAGAACTGATATTTTGACTAGCCTGTTCTACTAGAGCTAGTTTTTCCAGTCGTTGTAAGTTATAAGTACTTTGTTTAGCATCAAGGTTTTGCTGTGCTTGGCTAATTTGGGCGATTTTTTCCAATTCTTGAGACTTATTTTGCTGCTCTTGGACATTAATTGTCAGTAGAATTTGATTTTTGAGGAGATCGAGTTGCGATCGCCGATTTAACAAACCCTCTAGTTTTGTCTGCACCTGTTGTAGTTCCGATCGCAACACATCAGACTCCAGCTGAACTAAAACCTGTCCTGCTTTTACCGTTGCGCCTTCCTTGACATTTACAGCCGTCACGCTACCACTAACAGCACTATCCAATTGTTGCGTTGCTCCTTCTGGTTCCATTCGTCCTCTAGCACTTCCTGTCTCATCAACCTTAGAAAACATCGCCCAAGGTATGACAATTGCAGCAAAGCCAATCAGTAAATACAACAAGGAACGCGTCCAAACTCTTGGTAAAGCATCTAACAGTTCCTCAGTACCGTAAAACCAATCATTTATTTGAGATGTTTCCTGTGCTTGAGGATCGACAATAGTACTTTTGTCCTCAGTTAGGTAAAATTTAGCGTCCTTTTCTATGGCGAACGCCGATGATGAATTATTAGATGAGTTTGGCATAGAATTGGGGATTGGGGAATGGGGAGAATCCAGTTCTGAGGTGGATGAACGAGTATCTGAGATGGATGAATCCAGTTCCGAGGCGGATGAACGAGTATCTGAGGTGGATGAACGAGTATCTGAGGTGGATGAATCCAGTTCTGAGGTGGATGAATCCAGTTCAAAGGTGGATGAATCCAGTTCAAAGGTGGATGAATCCAGTTCAAAGGTGGATGAATCCAGTTCAAAGGTGGATGAATCCAGTTCCGAGGTGGATGAATCCAGTTCCGAGGGATTACCAAGAAATCAATTATCCAATCTTGTGGGGTGGACATCTTGTCCGCCCTTCCTTACGGGCGAGCGAGACGCCCACCCCACAAGAAAAGTGCAATGTTTTTTTGTTTGGAAATCTCTAAATATCTCTAGCCCTCATTCCCCACTCCCCACTCCCGACGCCCCATTTCCTCGTCAAGCTTTTTGCGCCAATTGTTGCTGATTGAGATAGAAATAATGACCTTTTTTGCCGATTAATTCCTCGTGAGTACCGCTTTCAACTAGAATTCCCCTGTCTAAAACTAAAATCTGGTCGGCATGACGCACGGTAGAAAGTCGATGAGCAATAATTAAACTTGTGCGCCCTTGAAGAATTTTTTTGAGGTTGTTCTGAATAATCCGCTCAGATTCAGCATCTAGATGACTCGTTGCTTCATCTAATACTAAGAAAGAGGGATTTCCTAGCAAAGCACGAGCGATCGCTAAACGTTGGCGTTGTCCGCCAGATAACATACCACCACTTTCGCCAATTTGAGTTTCGTAACCCATTGGCATTTGCTGAATAAATTCATCTGCTCCTGCTAAACGTGCTGCTTCAACTATTTCTTCTTGTGAGGCTTCTGGATGAGCAATGCTAATGTTTTCGCGGATTGTACCGCCGAATAAAAATGTATCTTGGTCAACAACACCAATTTGAGAACGCAGCGATCGCAGGGAAATATTAGTTACATCTTGAGCGTCAACCAACACTTTACCATCTGTCGGTGGATATAGTCCCAAAATCAATTTTGAGAGAGTTGTTTTACCAGAACCACTACGCCCTACGACTGCCACAGTTTGTTCGGGTTTGATTTCAAAACTGAGATTTTCTAATACGTTGATATCGCTTTCTGGATGATAGCGAAAAGTTACGTTGTCAAAGATTACATTACCGCGTAAATTACTTAATGTCTGCCGGGTTTGATATTGTAAATCTTCCTCTGGTTCTGCTTCCAAGACATCATTAATTCGTTCTGTAGAAATAATCACTTCTTGTAACTGGTTCCACAGCACAACAAGCCTTTGAAAAGGTCTAATAATGTTGCCTAACAACATATTAAAAGCCACTAATTGTCCGATGGTGAGTTGGTTTTGAATTACTTGCCACGCACCAAACCAAAGTAACCCAGTGGTTACTATGGCTTCGATCCCGGAACTAAAAACTTGTAGCTGATTACTAATTATCTGTCCGCTAAAAGTCTTTTTAATGACATTATTTAGCAGTTCTTCCCAACGCCAGCGTACTGTTTGCTCAATTGCCATAGAGCGAACTGACCGAATACCAGTGAGAGATTGGATTAAATAACTATTTTCGTTGGCTGAGGCATTAAAAACCTCGCGACTGATGCGGCGCAAGAAAGGTGTAGCTATGAGCGCCAATAATACAAATGGTGGCACAATTGCCAAGCATAATAATGCCAATTGCCAACTGTACGAAAACATCAATCCCACATAGATAAATACTGTTAATAAATCCAAGCCAATAGAAAGTGCTTCTCCAGTTAAAAATCTCTGTATTTTTTGATTTTCTTGGACGCGAGAGACAATATCCCCAACATAACGCGACTCAAAAAAAGCTAAGGGCAAGCGAAAAGTATGTTTTATAAAACCTACTAATAGTGCTAACCCCAAGCGATTTGCTGTGTGATCTAATAGATATTGCCGCAGTCCAGCGATCGCAACGCGAAAAACACTAAAAATTAGTAATCCTAAACCAACGGCATTTAAAGTTAAGGTGCTACCTTGGACAATCACTCGGTCTAAAAGTAACTGCGTAAATAAGGGTGTCACAAGTCCCAGCAATTGAATTAATACCGAAGCGATAAACACTTCTATCAATACTTGGGAGTGGGGTTTTACTAAATCAAAAAACTGCCAAAATGGTGTAACTGCTTCGTCAGTTTCTCGAAGTAAATCTGTGGGTTGTAATAACAAAGCATAACCAGTCCAACCGGTTTTAAATTCGCTGTGAGTCAGGTTACGTTGACCGATGGCGGGATCGCCAACAATCACCTGCTTTTTATTAATTTCATAGACAACAACATAATGTCTACCTTCCCAGTGAGCGATCGCTGGTAGGGGTTGTTGTGCTAATTTATCTAAGCTAGCTTTTACCGGACGGCTAGCAAAGCCGATACTTTCTGCGGCGGCTGTCAAACCTCGCATTGATGCACCACTGCGGCTGATGTTAGTTAAATCCCGTATGCGGTTAACATTAAAGCGTTTACCCCAATAGCGGCTAATCATTACCAAGCAAGATGCACCACAGTCTGAAGCGCTTTGTTGTTCAAAGAACGGATATCGTTTAGTCAAACGTCCCAAAAAATGCCCAGCCCTCACCGTTGGACTAGGAAAGTAGGGTCGTTGTTTATTTTGCTTTGGTTTCGGCTCAACTTTGGGGATTGGGTATTGGGGACTAGGTATTGGTAATTGGGAAAAACCTTCCCCAGTCCCCACTTCAACTTGACGTTCTTGAAAATGTATTAATTCTGCTAATTGCGGCCAATGTTGTAGTGCTATTTGCCAATCGGCATTGCTCAAACTATAAGCGATGGTTGGTTGAGTTACCTGCCAACTTTCATGTTTTGGATTTAGGTAGATGTTTCCAGGTGTTAATATCCGCCCGCTAGAGTCTTGTATTTCTCCGCGATGGAGTAGCCACAGGTGTTTATCTTTGATGAGATTAGTCATCAGAGAATCGCTTTCTAAAACGTGACGATGAAATAGAGATAATGCTTTAAATATCTCCTCCACAGTTCCATTTAAATTAATTAAAGAATTGCGGCAACATAAAAGAAGTAAATCCCAAGTTTCTGCACGTTTTAAAAGGCGATCGCCAATGCTAGCCGATGTCAAAATTACTTCTTCTAAAATTTCTCCTTTGATATAGCAAAGCTTTAAATTAACCGAAGCTCTAGCAACATAAGGGCTGAATTTATGTTCTGGAAATAAAGTCAACTCGCCAAATGATGCGCCAGAAAAAAGGGTAGTAATTAAGTTATTAGAGCTATCCAACAGCCTAACTTTACCACTCAAAATGATATAAATTCCTGGCGCTGCTGTAGTTGCTTCCCAAAATTGTTTTGCTACTGGCGGTTCGATAATTTCCAGCACTCCGATACATTTCTGAAGTTCTTCATCTGACAGCGACTCACCTAAGCTGCGAGTGAGTTGTTCGGCTAAGTATTGCCGAGAAAACGCTGAGGACATTTTCTAACCTCCAAAACTGTATTTGGTCATGGGGCATTGGCCATTGGATAACTGACTAATGACTAATGACCAATGACTAATGACTAATGACTAATGACTAATGACTAATGACCAATGACTAATGACTAATGACTAATGACAGTTTAATTATTTGATTGAATTAGATTAAAAGACCAATGCATATTAGCTTCGGGGTTAGATTGCAAATCAGAAATTGTAATGCCAGTATCTTTATTTTCCTCGGTTTCTTGTGGCTGATTGTTTTTAGGTTTTGTGGAAAGACCCATTTGTTTCAGTAAACGATTGATATGGCGATCGGTAATTTGAATACCAAATTCATTTGCTAAATGTTTGCTCAACCATTGTGCTGTCCAAGAACTAAATGCATAGCCATATTCACGCGGACTATTACTGACTAATTCTTTCAAACGTTCGATGTAGCGATCGTTAACGGTCTTGGGCCTACCGATAGGACGCTCATTCCATTTGTGCGCCATACCCGCCTCTGCAATTCCAATCCAATAACGCGCCATTTCCTGCGAACAACCTAAAGCTTCACAAATTTGGCTTTGAGATTTACCCATATCCGCCAGCAACATAATTTCAATCCGCCGACGATATTCTGCCTGTAAATTATTTTGCAAATTTTTCAGCAATGCTTTCCGCTGAAAAGGCGTTAAAAACTTGCTTTCGTGAAGATCGTAGCTTTCAAAAGCATTTTCTTGACCGGAATATTCTGACATAATTTCTACCAGTTGCCGTCAACTATCAAATGTGGGCAAATTTGTCTTTTGCACCTGTCCTTAAACTCTGAAAAGAGAATAAAAGCTGCAAAAGCTATTAGTCCTAAAAAATTGATAAATATTTTGCTGGTGTCCAACTAACGCTATCTATAACTCTCTAATTAGTAAAATTACAGAGTTATTTGCTATTTTTTCTCAGATTTTAATATTTACAAATTGACGTTAATGATCTTCACTTGGAAAAAATAACTCCAAAATCTGAGACATATTACCTGAGTTTTTATTATGTCTATTCAGCAAAATTTTGCTGATAAGCTGCACTATTAAGCTGCCAAAGCAAGATAGCTTACAAATAGTAAGCAGCCTCGCTCGAATATGCTCCTAGACATAACTGTTACGTGCCCGGATTTTGAATTTTAGATTACTTAGCCTCACAAAAGGCAAAATTTACACCAAACAATCTAAAATTGCCACAGTTAATGGTATAACACTTAGAACCAGTAAACTCTTCACTGGTTAACGCCTAAAATTTGACAGACTTTCCTAAAGCCCGGTGCAATAATGGTACTGGTTAAAACCATTCGCCCCTGGTTGATGGTAATAGGCAAACACTTTCGAGCCTTCGGTAGCCCTTATTTTGATAATTTTACTAAGTTCTGCAATACAGTTTTCGAGGTTAATCTCTTAATAGTTTTGATTACCTACAAGATTTGGGATCTTGTTCGGTAAATTGAAACTTAAATACATTCAAGGTCAGGTATGAGTACAAATCTATTTCTTACAGTATCCTACAACTAGCTAATTTCTCATCAGCAGATAGTGATAGATTTGAACCTCTCTCAAATAAAAGCTTAATAAAAAAGTGAGAGTTATTCAAGCTTTATTTTTATCCACTGCTATTTATTTAAAAATAATCCTACCTTTAGTCAAGAGTTTTTACAAAAAAAATGATATTTTTGTAAAAACTTGACAATAATTTTATATATATTTCATAATTAATATGTCTTAAAAATCAATGGGATCTTTATTAAATTTTCTCTTTTAAAAATAAGCTAAAACTTTAAATTTTTTATCAAGAAATGCTATATGATATTTAACTGCTTCTTTGTTAAAAAGTGGTTGCTAAAAATGCAGTAGTCTCATAAATCTAGGGCAAGTTTACATCTGTCCATAGTAAGAAAACTATATAAATTCAGGACTTACGCAAAAGATAACGAAAGTAGCGGTAATACCCTGCGGGAAGCCGCTCCGCGTCTACATGAATTACCGCAATGCTTGAATAAGGTTTTCAGTCACATATTGCGTAAGTCCTGTAAATTAATATTTGGCATATTTGTATCTACCTTGAGAATGAAAATAATTTAGGCTGGCGCAAAACATTACACAGAAGTAAGTCTTTGCTAATATTCTCAACAGTGTTAAGAAAGTTAAATGAATTAAATATATGGTGCGTTGTATGCTATAGCAGCGTCAACAATTCAACCTTGCACTGCATTACAGGAGGATAGCATCTAGCTAGGCATTATCCACAACGCAAAAATCAGGGTTACAGCCCGCGTTAACCAGTACTCAGGCTGTAAAGAAAATAATCTTCTTCACCATCAGGAAATGACTCAGGACAATTTGTAGTAACAACTAGAAACTAAATCAGGAACCGAAACCTCTGGAACCTCCAGGGGTTTTTTTCTTTAAAAAACGCTTATATGTGTATGAGCAAGGTCATCGATACATTTTTATGAAGATTTTTTAAGCCAATACAGTTCGGTTAATATCCCCCCGCCTGCGGCGACCCCCTTAAAAAGGGAGTGAAAGAGAGTTTGCGAGCAAGCTTTTTTAAGAAGGGTTGGGGGAATCTTAAAACACTAACTGAACCGTATTGAGTCATATTACAATATCTTCACAGAATATTCTCAATAATTACTGATCTCAAAAAATACATCGGTAAAAGAAGCTAGATAAAGTTAGTTCTTTGCCGATATATGAAATTAATCCAAATACTAAAAATGGCTGTAATTCCTGTTTTGAGCGGATTTACCTTTGTGTCTGCATCAAATACAGCACTAGCTGACTATTTAAATAGCCAGGGTTCAGGAGGTGATTACCGCTATGAATTATGGTCTAGCGATGATAATAGCAGTTACTACTTAAAAATTTGGTCATATGAAGCAAGCCCAACAAGTAGCCCATACAGTACAACTAGACAATTCGATTCTAGTAGGGAAGCTCTAATTTATTTTGATTGCAATTACGCCCAGAGAAATTTACCAGAATGCTCTCAATGAGAATCGGGAAGGCCTCTCGGCATAATTCGTAATTCGTAATTAAAAAATTCAACTACGAATTACGTTAGCGAAGCGGGGCGTAGCCCATTACAAATTACACTTCAGCGGGTTGATATTCTTGTTGTCTTTCCACAAAAGCCTGGACGCGGGTGCGGTAGTTTCTTACAGTCTCATCTACCCAATCGCGATCGTTGCTATTTGCATACAGATGTACTAGTGGTTCGCTGGCATCTGGTAAAACTAACAGCCAACTGTCATCGTAGGGCTGGCAAATTTTTACACCATCGATGAGTTCTAAATTTTGGGCTGGGTGAGTTTCCACCAAGTAGCGCATTAAAGCACCTTTGGCTGTCCAAGGGCAGCGTACTGTATAAGTTTTGTGAATTACGCGGGGCAATTCTGACCGTGCAGTGGCAAGCGATCGCTCCTGTATGGTCAGCATCTCGATGATCTTAGCAATGCAGAACATGGAATCAAATCCCGGATGCAGTTGCGGGAAAATAAAACCAGTTTCTCCACTACCTCCTAAGACCACATTGGGATTTTTCTGGCAAGCTTCCATCAAAGCTGTGGGGTTGGCTTTGGTGCGAATCACCCTGCCATCATGGCGACGGGCGACTTGTTCGATGGCGCTGGAAGCATGAACTGGGACTACTACTGTACCTCTGGGGTTAGCAGTTAAAATCATGTCTACCATCAGTGCTGTTAACATTTCCCCGCGAATTGGGTAGCCGGATTCATCAACTAAAATCAGCTGTTCGCCGTTAGCCGAGACTTGGACGCCAAAGTTAGCTTTCAGTGCTTCCACTACATGACCTAATTGAGTCAACAGTCCTTCGCGGTCAGTTACCGACATGGCGGTTTTATTGACACTGGCATTCAATACCACCGCATCAGCGCCAAATTTATCTAACATTTGCGGTAGAACTGCCCCAGATACGGCATAAACATAATCAATCACTACTTTTGCCCGACTATTGCGGAGTGTGTGAACGTGCAAAAGTTTTTCAAAGGCAGTGCAGTAACTATCAATGACTTGGCTGGGGTAAGATACATCGCCAATTTCATGAATTAGCGCCCGCCGCATATCTTCCTTAAAGTAAGCCCCTTCAATTTTCTTTTCTAGGGCTTTGGTGATATTAATGCCCTTAGTATCCATGAACTCAATCAAAATGTAGTCGGGGCGATCGGGGTGTACGCGGACATGGATGCCACCTGCTACCTTCATGATGGGTATAACGGTGCGGGCGATGGGGATAGCTGTCGCATCCAGGTTTTGAATATCAATACCTACAGACATCAAACCAGCAATGAGCGATCGCGTCACCATTCGAGAAACATTACGCTGGTCGCGGGAAACCGTTACCTTAGAACCAGGTTTCAACGTCGAACCGTAAGCAGCTCCTAATTTCACCGCGAATTCTGGGGTGATGTCAATATTAGCTAATCCTTGGACACCACGTTGACCAAATAAATTTCGTTGGGCAATATTTCCCCAAATCAAGTTAATGTTTAAAACAGCACCTGACTCAATCTTTTTACTCGGCCAAACACGCACGCCAGGGCTAATTTGAGCTTCTTCTCCCACCGTAGAAAGCGAACCGACAACAGCAGCTTCTAATACATGGGAGCGACGGTCTACACGAGTGCCACGGGAAATTACACAGGCAGAAAGATGTGCTTCTTCGCCGATGATTGCTCCATTCCAGACGATGGGGCGTTTGAGGTTAGCATCAGCGCCTATAGTCACATTATCGCCAATTACCGTTCCTGCCTCAATTTGGACTCTTGCACCGATGCGGCAGTTGTCACCAATTACTGCTGGAGTCTCAATTACAGCCGTTTGGTCGATATAAGTATTTTGCCCTACCCACAATTGATGAGAAACTTCTTTGTAGGCATAATCGAGTTGCACTTTCTGATCTAATGCATCATACTGAGCTTCCCGATAGGCATCCAAGTGACCGACATCGCACCAGTAACCTTCAGCAATGTAACCATACATTGGCTGATCTTTTGCTAGGAGTAAGGGGAATAAGTCTTTGGAAAAGTCGGATTCAGTATTGGCTGGCAGATATTCCAAAACTTCTGGTTCGAGAATGTAAGTACCAGTGTTGACGGTATCAGAAAAAATTTCACTAGTAGAGGGTTTTTCTAAAAATCGTCGAATTCGTAGTTCTTCATCGGTAATCACTACTCCGAATTCAATGGGGTTGGGAACCCTAGTCAAAATTAAAGTAGCTTTTGATTTTTTTTGTTTATGAAATGCGATCGCTGCTGTGAGGTCAAAATCTGTTATGCTGTCGCCGCTAATTACTAAAAAAGTTTCATCAAGCAGTTCGGCAATATTTTTCACACAACCGGCTGTCCCCAAAGGCTGGTCTTCTTCCACAGCGTAGGTCATTTGGACGCCAAAATCGCTACCATCTTGAAAATAGTCTCGCAAGACATCGGGTAAATAATGCAATGTCGCAATAATTTCTGTAATTTGATGTCTTCTGAGCAGATTGATAATATGTTCGGCAATTGGTCGATTGAGGATAGGCACCATCGGTTTGGGCAGATCGCAAGTTAACGGACGAAGCCGCGTTCCCGAACCGCCTGCCATTAGTACTGCACGCATAAATCCTCCTTAACTACAAAAAGCGTTTGCTGCTTGAAAAGGTGTTAGATATATTATTTTCTTCTTTCTCTAGTCTCCTATGGATATTCATATTTGAGGAACTTCCACAAGATGCATCTGTATGGGGCATGGGGAAAGGGAAAGGGGTATGGTTCGACAAGCTCACCAACCGGGGAAAAGGGGAAAGATTAAATTTATCAGGAAAGGCAGAGGGCAGGAGGCTCAGTTGGCTTTTATGGAATTCTGACTCGTGTCCTCCGCTCGTGACCGTTCGCGGAGCGTCTTGTAGAGAAGGGAACAAGGGTTTAAGACAAGAACACCAAATTTTCAATTTGGTGGCCTCAATTAAGTACGGTGTTGAATCCCCGATCTTATTGAACCTTCTGCCCGACGCTCGCGGACTCGCTAACGCTCCGCTATCTGCCCTCAGCATAGCTGCCTTCTTCAATCCTTTTCCCTTTTTTCCTTTAACCTTTTCCCCTCCCTCAAGACCTCATCCCCCTTGGCAATGGTAAAGTTGATACTCGTAGCCGTCTACGTTTGGTAAAGATTCAGTATCAGAGATAATACATGTTTTGACGGCTTCTGCTGTGGGGGCATGAAAGTTTACTAACCACAGGTCAAAAGGTCGCGGTAGTGTCTTTAAAGTATTTTCTAGAGCAATACTAGAAATATTGGGGTCTTGGTCTTGATGGGCAAGGAGAAATTGGGTATTTTGAGGTGAATTTCCAAGTTTAATTTCCCTAGCTATTCCCATCATTTCCCCAGTGTGTACATAAGTTTTATGAGTGGTGGCAATTAATATTGGTGCTGATGATATTTGTTGAATTAATTGTACAAAAAGGTCAGGGCGATAATATTTTTGATAGCCAAGATTGGTTATTACTGTAATTGCGCTGACGAATGACATTAACAAAATTAAGATCGCAGCTTTTTTGCCGTTTATTCTCCATTGCCCTATGCTTTTAACAATCAATTCTTTGTGAATATGCCAACAACCTGCCAAACTTGCTGCTAGTAAAACAATGATACTGGGAAAATAAAAAAAGTGATAGCGAGCGCCTCTCGTTAGGTCAATACCTAAAATGTACGTAAAGATAAAGAATAAAGCGATCGCACTAATAGCAACTACAGCTAGCACCTGAATCATAATCCGGTTTTCTGGCTGTTGTAGTTGAATTTTTATCCCACGTACTAAAATTGGTACTGCCCAAATAAAGAAAATCAGCATCACCAGCCCTGAAGGAATCACAACCAATAGTTGTGCAGATTCAACTGGTAAGAGCGAAATCATTGTAATCAATGTTCCTAAAGCTTGAAAAATTGGGCCGATCCAATCTAATCCGTCACGCGAACCTCGAATCCACTCGGTTAAATTATCGCGATTTCTATTTTCTAAAAATATTGGTAGCCAAATTAAACTTGCAAAAAAAGTACCGATCGCAACTGCATAGATGCGCTGCCAGCAAGAAGAAAACAAAGAAAATTTTGTGCTAGTTTGTTTTTGATGCCAAGCCAGAAATATCAAAACTACAGCTTCAGTGCAGAGGGTGAGGCTGAAGAAGTAATGGGTAGCAAAACCCAAAGCATTAATTTCTACCCAAGCACACGCTACCCACATTGGTAATGGCGTGCGGTTTTGTAAATGACGCGTGGCAATTACTAAGCAAGTAAGGGAAGCAATTACCCATAAGGCTGCTAAACTGTAGTGGCGTGCTTCTTGTGATAAAAAAACTGCGTAGGGCGATACTGCCATCATCGCAGCAGCAAAGTTTCCCACCAATGACGAACGAAATGCTATTCTACCTAATACGTAAACACAAGGTATGGATATAGCACCGATGAAAGCTGGTAGGGATCGCGCAGCGAATAGCGATACTAATCCTCCTTCGTTGGGAAATAATTTCATCCACAGGTAAGCTAATACAAAATACAGCGGTGGATGGTTATCTTGTGTAAGTAAGTTATGAATTACATCACCAATACTAGCAGCTGGGTTTGGTTGTAGCGGTTGTAATAAAGTATCAGCTGCGATCGCTCTATTTAAGGGTATTCCTAAAAAATTATTCCCTAAACTAAAAACTAAGGTAGAAAATTCATCAGTCCAAGGAGGCTTTGCAGTCAAGTTACCTAGACGTAAGCCGAAACCGATAATGAACCACATCAAGGGATGAAACCAGCTAGGAAAAATAGGAGCATACCATTTGTGCAAAGACAACTGTTGCAGGATAGATTTTTTACCTCTCGCTGGTAGAATCTTAGCTGCATAAATGGGCAGCAACAAGTTGAGAAGGCAGAAGGCAGAGGGCACAGGGCAGAAGGTTTTATTAACAATGAAATTCAAACTCTTCCGAAATTCGAGCGACCAGATTTTTAATTTGGTCAGGGTTTTAAACCCTTGTTCCCAACTCTTAGAGAGGCGCAAGGGAAGGTCAAGGCAGAGGTTAGGAGTCAGAATTCCCTTCTGCCTTCTGCCTCCCGCCCTCTGCCTTTCTTCGATAATCTTTTTGCAAAAATAGGATGTCTCCCCAAAAACTTTCATACCCGGCCCTTACACTAATGGATTTGTAAATTTGACGTTTTAGATTTAGATTCGTTCTAAAATCTAAAAATAAAATACCAAACCTCAAATCCATCGTTGTGATTATTTCACATCAGTGACGCGCCAGCTGAGTTTCATGTTCACCCAGAAATTCCAAATAGTAGCAACTGCGATCGCAATTAAATTGGCAATATAACGATTAGGAATTAGAAAATTGAAGACTAAATTTAATACCAGTACATTTAATATAAGTCCAGCAAGGCAAATGACGTTAAATTTCAAAAACCGTTTGCCCCGTTGATGCCATTCTTGTTGTCTGGAGCTAACATCGGCAAATGTCCAAGCATCATTCCAAAAGAAATTATTTAAAATTGCAATTTCACCAGCAATAATTTTGCTGCGTGTCAATGGTAAAGCTAAGGTAGTTGGATCGCTCAGTAGGAAAAGCAATGCCATATCAACAAATACACCACTCAAGCCAACCAAACCAAAGCGAACGAATCGGCCAACTGGAAAATTAACTTTTCTTTTGAATCTTCCTATCCTTCCTGTAGAAACGCGCAACCGCACTAGGTGGTGTATGTAGTCTACATATTGTTTCCAGGTAACTTTACTTTCACCCTCTTTGCGTTCGGCAAATACATACCCAACTTCGGCAACTTGGTTTACTTTTCCGCGGCCGATTACCTCTAGAAGAATTTTGTATCCTACTGGATTGAGTATTGCATTGGCGATCGCACTCCGGCGCACCATAAAATAACCACTCATGGGGTCGGAAACTCTTCCCAATACACCCGGTAAGATAATCAAGCCTAACAATTGAGCGCCACGGGACAAGAAACGTCTGGCTACACTCCAACTGCTGACACCGCCTCCTTCTACATGGCGGCTAGCTACTGCCAAATCTGCTCCCTGCTCGACACTACGCAGCAGTTCCATCAGCACCTCTGGTGGATGCTGCAAATCTCCGTCAATTACTCCTAATACACTTCCTGTGGCTGCTTGCCAACCGCGAATCACTGCTGAAGACAGACCCCGTTCGTTTTGACGCCGCATTACCCGCAACTGCGGATATTCTGTTGTCAAGGATTGTGCGATTTCCCAAGTCCTGTCTGGGCTATTATCGTCTACAACAATTAACTCGTACTTGCCTGGAATTGATTCATCTAGTATCTCACTCAGTATACTGACTATCCGCTTGATGTTATCGCGCTCTTTATAAGTAGGAATTACTAGCGAAAGATGGATCGATTCGCTACTGATATTCAGCTCCTTAGGAGGTAATTCTGAAATCTTAAGTCGACCAGTTGGAACTGTTAATAGTGAATTGGATGAGTTTGTTTTCATGTTTCAAATTACATAACGATGTTGTGATTAATAGAATCGAACATCTGCTAGCTTTGCCGAGCCAATGGACTTTGTTTAACTTGTCGTAATTACTTTTGTTACAGGTTGCTATTTTGAAAGTTTAGTAATTACCGCACATGATTTTCCAGTATTTTTACTAAATTCATCTAAATTTTATATTTTGCTGGCTATTGCTGTGGTAATCTTTATTTACTTTCAAGGTATGATTTCTATCAGTACAAACACAGTCTACGATTAACTTAACTTAGTCAAACAATTTTTGATTTTAGATTTCGCCAAAAGTTGAGTTGCTGCTACTCAACGCCTTATATTTTCAAGTAACTGCTCTGGAGGTAAGGTTGCTAGCAAACTTAACTTTTCTAAGCGTAACCACAGAATCATTATTCAATCAAATATCATTTTCTTATCTTATGATTACATATTTATATATAAGTAAATTTAATAACTTCATGGATTGGCTGAGCGACACACACTTGTTTATGCTGTAGTGGTTTAGAGGCCAGATTTTAAGCCTTAACCCTGGAAATGTTGGCAAAGTTCAGTTAAGAAAATCCTAAGCATTTTATTAGTTAGTAATCCAAACATAGTAATTATATTTAATTTCTGAAAATTTGCAATGTTCAAGCCCGCAAATTATTTAATAATTTTGGCATATAATGTACTTACCAATAATTTAAAAGTGGTCGATCACCATATTATATCTATTCTTAATATCCTTTAGCCACAAAAAAATCTCTGGAGAAAAATCAATTCTTTTTTGATAAGTATCGAGCAAGTATAAATAAAGTTTAGATAAATAAATCTCAACTAGCAAAGGCAGCATGAGTAGTATTTACTCTAGCGGTAATTTAATGGTGCAAACTGTCATCAAATATGTTAATTGCTGTTACTTGAAACACTAAATATTTGTGTTTTCATGACAAATAATCTCCAAATATTCAACTAATACGAAGTCAATTGTTATAGAGCAAGAGCGCTTTGACCAGACAAGTCAAGCTGATAACTGGAACAATTTTATTTTTAATTGATAAACACTTTCGATCTCAGAGGCTATTTATAAAGTAAAAATAAAATTATTGTAGGGGAACCAGTGCGCCCATTGGTGTCAACTTAACGTGAAACCCTGATAGAAAGGTGATGAGCGAGTTCTACTCATTTACCATCAAGATCCGCGTTACCCCACCCCGGCTTTGCTGACGCAAAACCTCCCCTCCCCGATGCCTTGGGGAGGGGTTGGGGGTGGGGTAAAACGATTGAGAGGCAAGAGTTTGAGCTTAAGTTGACACCAATGCAGTGTGCCCTTGCGGTTAAGAGACTTGTTCGCGAAGCGTCTCGTAGAGAAGAGAAGCAACTGGCGTTGTATTAGGCGCGTATTTTGAGATTACTTGTCACGAAAAATATGATACGAGCGCCTAACGCACCGTCTTATATAGCGGTGCGTTAGGCTAAAGCCGTAACACACCCTACTTAAGATTTACTTTATAAATGATCTTTCAATACTTGTTGGTTAAGGGGAAAAAGTAAAAGAAAAAACCTTTAACCTTTACCCTTTAACCTTTTCCCCAAACCCAATTACGAGTTAAAAATGCACAAAGTGAGCAGTATTGCTTTCGATCTAGTAATAGCTATTTTTAAACTTTGCTAAAAGCTATTAATATCGAGATTTTTTGACTTTTGCAATAATCAATTAAAGTTTAGTAATATATCGAAAATCAAAATTTATAAAAATTAATAAAAACAAAAAAACAAGTATACTAAGGAGTATATATAGTATTGTAAATCTGTCAAAAGTAACACAATAAAATCCCCCATTGGGGCATTGCAAACAGGAGAAAAATTTTGTTTGTTATTAATTTATATGCTGTTACTTTATTACTTCTTTTGAGTAAGTGAAGATCTAAAATACAGGGTAAGTTATGCATATTCCCGATGGATTTGTTTCTGTGCCAGTAGCAGGGGCTACTAGTTTAGCGAGTGTGGCAGCACTTTTTGTAGCCTTAAGGCGATCGCAAGAGGCTTTTGGTGTGCGTCGCGCTCCTTTGCTAGGGCTAACCACTGCCTTTATTTTCGCTGCCCAGATGATTAATTTCCCTGTAGCAGGAGGTACTAGCGGTCACCTATTGGGGGGAACTTTAGCAGCAATCGTTTTAGGCAGCCCTTGGGCAGGAATGCTGTCTATCGCCACAGTTTTAATTATTCAAGCCGTGCTGTTTGCTGATGGTGGAATTACAGCATTGGGCGCAAATATTTTGAACATGGCAGTAATTGGTGTTTGGGTAGGCTGGATTTTGACCCAAACCTTGCAACGGCTCTTTGGAGGGTCTAAAAGGCGTTTACCATTAGCTGCGGGCATTGGGGCTGGTGTCAGTGTAGTAGTAGCTGCTGTAGCAGCAGCCATTGAGTTAGCCCTGTCTGGAACTGCACCTGTAGCTATAGTTTTACCAGCTATGACTGGCGTACATATTTTAATTGGCGTTGGTGAAGGGCTAATTACCGGTGGTGTACTCACTTACTTAGCAACAGCTAGACCAGATTTATTACCAGGAGAACAGCACGAATTTCGCGGATGGTCGATACCCATTGTCAGCATTTTTTTAATTGCAGGAGTATTATCGCTGTTTGCTTCAGCATGGCCCGATGGTTTAGAAAAAGTTGCCGAAAACTTAGGTTTTATCGACTTAGGCAGCAAAGTACGCATAATTGTACCAACTCCCCTAGCTGACTATGGAATTGAGGGTTTGGGAGCAATTGGCACTAGTATCGCTGGACTTGTGGGGGCTGCGGTTTGCTTTGCTGTTGCCTTTGGCATTGCCAAGATAGTGAAACCGAACAATGCTTAAACTTTCTTTGCCGCTACGTTTGCAACTGTCCCTAGCGATTGTGGTGGGGGCAGCTTTATTAAAGCATCATGCTTGGTATAGTCTGGCTGTGTATGGCGCGATCGCACTTTTGTGGGCTTGGTTGTTGCGCGTACCAATTCGCCGATTAGGAGGATTACTCGGTACAGAATTGATTTTTTTGTCATTGCTGGCATTACCCTTGGGATGGGAAAAAGCTAGTTTTTTGCTAGTTCGTTCCCTGGTTTGTTTGATTGCCATGAATAGTTTTTTGTTAACCTTACCGCCTCACAGTTTCGGCATTGCTCTCAAAAGCTTACCCGTACCAGCACCAATCAAAGAAAACTTGCTGCTAGCTGGGCAATATATGGAGATTTTGCTCTCAGAAGTCACGCGTATGCAACGTAGCGCTCAATTACGAGGTCTAACTGGAACTGCGGCATGGCTGCGCTATGCCAGTGCTGCCATGATTGGAGCCTTGTATCTCCGCAGTTTAGAAAGAGCAGAAAGAGTTTACGCAGCAATGGTAACTCGCGGTTACAACGGACAATTGCCCATCGATTCCAATCTCAGACCAAAAGAACGCTTTGCCCTCTTATTAGCTTGGGCGATCGCTGCCACAGTTACTCTAACTTCCTACAAAATTTAACCCCCTCTCCGCAGACGCGATCAATCGCGTCTCTACCCACTCCCCATTCTCTTACATAGGTACATTTTGAAATCCTTAACTTCCAACCCCCAACCATCAACGAATAAACCCCACGCTGCTGTAGTCGAGGTTGAGAATCTGGTGTATGCATATTCTCGCCAAGAACCAGTATTGCAAGGAATTTCTTTTAGTTTGAACAGAGGCGATCGCGTGGCGTTGATGGGTGCCACCGGTTCTGGAAAAAGTACCTTACTGGAGAACCTAATCGGCTTAAAAGAACCGCAATCCGGGGAAATTAGGATTAATGGCATTCCCGTACAACTGAAAACTTTACCCCAAATACGTCGTCAAATCGGTTTTAGCTTCCAAGATGCCAACGACCAACTATTTATGCCCACCATCTTAGAAGATGTCACCTTCGGGCCGCGCAACTATGGTATGTCAGCAGCAGAAGCTAGCGATCGAGCGCGTCAGTTATTAGCAGATTTTGGTCTAGAAGCCTACGCGAATCGCTCTGCACACGAACTCTCCGGCGGACAAAGACGCCTCGCCGCCCTCGCCGCAATTTTAGCCCTAGAACCGACAATTCTAATTTTGGATGAGCCAACTAATGGTCTCGATCCGGCATGGCGGCGGCATTTGGCACAAGTATTGTTCAAGTTACCCGTGGAAGTGATATTAATTGCCTCTCACGATCTGCATTGGTTGGGTAGAGTTACTCAACGTGCCTTAGTGCTATCTGGTGGTCGCATTCAAATAGACAGCGATATTCAACCACTTTTGCAAGAAGGCACTACTTTAGATCGGTTGGGTTTGCCGGTAGATTGGTAAAAATTGACATCCTCTCAACGCTAATTGTTATGCAATATAGTTAAGGATTCCAAACTTTACAATTGGAATGTTTTCTGCTGTAAAAACTCTTGACGCTGAAATTACTGTCCCTGTGAGATCGTCTTTATAGACATTTTGCAACACTGCTTGTCCCTCAGCGTTGAGATTTAATTTTGAAGCAATCCCCAGGGCTTGATCTGTTTTGCAGTGGGAGAAGTTTGAATTTGCAGTTTTTGAGGACTAGATGCCACGGTAGGAAGCAGACGTAGATTAAATTCAAAGTTACTGATTCCATTCACATCACTGCTAGGGCTGCTATTTATACTAATCCCATTAATCGGTAACAGTCCATAAATAATATTCGATGATGATGCCTGTATGCCAGAAGGCAAAGTACCTGACGCGGACTTGAAACTAGGATAGTAGGTTTGATTGAGAAGATCGTAATCGTAAATAACAAATGAAAATGCCACTATCTGGCTCTTATTGCTCGACTGAAGCAGCGATCTCAAAAGTAGTGCATTCAACGGCGAAACGCGTCCTTTAAAAGTGATATCACCAGTTGGCAAGGTATTCCATTCAACATTACTAAGCACTGCTACAACGCTCGTATTCAAAATCGAGCTTTGAATCGAAATGCCTGGCAAAGTTGTAGTAAAATCCGATGGCTGCTGCGCCACGATTGTATCTGGTGGTACACTTACGTTACCAATACTTAGTATTTTAATATATCCGAAAGGTTGACGTGCAGTTGCTTGGAAGTTGTAACCTTGCTGTACACTTAAAGATTTGTTGATGCCCACGGCGATGGCAGGTCGAGTGTTAATCATTAAAACAGGGGTTGCTAGACTAACAGAACAAGCTAAACAGCCTAACAATAAAGCTTTGCTAAACGACATTTGTCTCTCCAAACATTAAATCGATAGGTGGATTTGAGAGTTTATTAGTGCGTACTCTCACAGAATTTATAATTGCATAACTCAGCTTAAGACTTGACACAAGATAAGCTTCAAGTTAAAGCGAAATTTATCAACTTAAGAGACACGATTTCAACTTAAGGCAGGATTTTTCAACTTAAGCTCTAAAAGTTTCAACTTAAGCGTTGGCAATACTCAACACCAATTTGCTGAAGCTGTTTCCTGAGCGGCTTTTTGGCGATTATTAGTTATTTTGAGAATCCGCCCCAATAGCTCTCCATTGAATGCCGAATAATTGACTAAATTTTTGTTAAGTTATACGATTTATTAATTTTGATTAAATAAAAATCTTGTATGAGTAATACACAGCAAAGTATTTTCTGATGAAGCTGGAAAATTTCAACAAAACTCTGTACCAGCAAGAAATTGAATAGCATTGGCTGTGGTAGCTACAAAAACCACGAATATTAAATAGGGCATTTTTTCCAAAAATCATACAATTTCGATTTATCAAAAAGAAGTTAGCGCTCCCTTTGGTGCTGATTAATCCTTGAATATTAGAGGGCATTGCATCAGTTACTATTGTAAATATATTAAGTAGAAGGACTAAATTAAACCTAACTCGATCTCACCGGGTTTCGACTGCGCTCAACCCTCAAGGAATAAGCTTACCGAGCATTGAGCGTTCGCGTAGCGTCTCCCTTTGGGAGAAGTCGAAATGCGTCTTCTAAATAATTGTGTCCACCTACTTAGTTATGTTGGAATCGTTTTGAAAAAATGCTTCTCCTCAATGAGGAATACTAAACTGCTAAAGCTATGCAATAAATTCGTATTACTAACTGTTGTGCAGCCTTCAATTAAAGAACGTCAACCATTTTATCTATAAGCTGTGTTACTAATGTAATTACACCTGAAGCACTCATCCTGCCTCACTTTCCTATCAAAAATCGTGTGTCTCTCGCAAGTACTGATCTCAGGAAACCTTATTTGTTAAATTCTCTCCTCATCCCCCTAACCTGAGTTACTATATTTATTCGTAATATTGGATACTATATTCTCGGTTTTATTACTCTTGGGGTGTTAATGTCTATTTTAGAGAAATATACTGTTCTTGCTCCTGTTAGCCTGAGCATTGCTTTGTTCATTACTAGTTGCGGCGAAACTAAAGTCTCCCAGTGCGAGCGATTGATTAAACTTGTCAATGAAGGAACATCATTGATTGATAAAAATAAAGGAACGCAAGTCATAACCAGTATCCAGCTATCTAAAGATTTGCAGTTTATTACTAAATCAATTCAGGAACTGAATTTAGCAGACCCCAAGCTGAAGGAATATCAAAGTGGTTTTGTGAAGATTTTCCAGAATCTCAGTCAAGCGATCGCCAAAGCAGGTAGGGCGCTAGGTTCGACCAAAATAGCAGAAGCCTCGGCTGCTGGTAGGGATAGAATTCAAAAAGCCAGGACGGAAATTGATTCATCGCTGACAGCTGCTGAAACTATTGGTAAGCAGTCAGATAAGTTAGTCAATGAAATGAATAAGTATTGTAAACAGGCAGAGTAAGAGGCAGACGGGACAAGGGGGACAAGAAGAATAATTCTTAACTCCTAACTCCTAACTCTCCACTTCCACACAAGCTATAGTAACTTTTATCACTCTTTTTTTAGAAATATTCCTGATACACGCCAACTTGAACTGTCAAAAGAAATGTTGGTGTAAGTCAAATGAAATACCAGGAGTGATATGAGTCTACTGATGGCGAGTGTGCTAGCAACAGCGCCAGTATCTGCGCTCAATTTACCAGAACAGCCTGTAATAAAGCCAGATAATCAGGTGCAGGAGTCAACAAAAGAAGATTTATCTCAAGTAGTCACGCCTGCTGAAATTACACCGCCTGAATTTGTACAGCCAGATATAAGTACTTCAATTGCGAAAACTAAGTACGAAAATATACTGAAAAAAAGTATAGAAAAAATTCAATTTATAAGTTCTTCTAACTCGCCTAAATCAAAAAATACCCAACCTCTAACCAAAGAACTTGACAAAAACGATCCCGAAGGCGCAGACTCAAACGACCCAATGTCTCAAGTTAACTCGGTATCACAGCTTGAGGATGTGCAACCTTCTGATTGGGCTTTTGGTGCTTTGCAGTCTTTGGTAGAACGCTATGGCTGCATTGCGGGATATGCTGATGGTACTTATTTGGGGAATCGTAGTATTACTCGTTATGAATTTGCGGCTGGTTTGAATGCTTGCTTAGAGAAGATTAACGAAGCGATCGCTAACAATAAACTTAACACTGTTAATGATGAAGATCTAATCCTGCTGCAAAGGTTACAAGGTGAATTCAAAGCAGAGTTGCAACAATTACAGCAGCGTGTCGAGGTTCTAGAAAACCGGACTAGTGAATTACAAGCTAATCAGTTTTCCACAACTACCAGATTATTTGGTCAAGCCGTTTTTAGCGTTCAGGGAACCAATACCACCGATGCAGATTTGTTTCCCAGAGATGGAATACCCGAACGCCAGGGAAAAACTAATTTGACTTTCACAAGTAGCGCCCAACTAACCTTAGCAACTTCATTTAACGGGCGAGATTTGCTGTTAACAGGTCTGTCTGCGGGAAATTTGGGTTCTAATGCATCGTTGCTATCTACCAATATGGGGCGGTTGGGTTTCGAGTCCAACACAGACAACAATATAGTTATTAGTGATTTATCTTATAGATTTCTAGCCTCAGATAACTTGGGAATTGTCGTCGGTACCGCGGGAGTCAACCCCATCAACACCTTTCGCGGTATTAGCCCATTAGAAGGTTCTAGCGACGGTGCAATTTCTTTATTCGGTCAGCGTAACCCGATTTTAGGCATTGGTAACGGTACTGGCGGTATAGGTTTTGACTGGCAAATTAGCGATCGCATTAGTTTGCAAGGTGTCTATAGTGCAGAAATTCCCAGTTTTGCTGGCGACATCAACCAGGGCGGATTATTTGGCGGTAGATTTACTACTGGCGCTCAGTTAAGTTTAGCACCTACTAATAACATTGATATCGGCATACATTATCTTTATTCCCACTCCCCAGATGGCTTACTGGGAACTGGTATCGGGGATTCTCAACTGATTTCCCCTTTTGCTGATGCTACAGCTTTCAATACCCACGCAGTTGGCGCTACCGTTGCTTGGCGAATTAACCCTAACTTACAGGTGGGTGGTTGGGGTGGCTTCACTTCCTCGAAACCATCCAATCTTTCTGGAAGTGTAGAAACTAGCAACTGGATGGTGTTCGCAGCTTTTCCCAATTTGCTACGTCGTGGGAATTTAGGGGGCGTTCTTGTAGGACAACCACCAAAAATTACTTCTAGTACTTTACCAGAGGGATTTAACCTTCCCAACTTTTCTGATGGAGGAACACCAGGGGGACGCGCTGACACATCAATTCATGTAGAACTTTTTTACCGCGCCCAACTGAGTGACAATATCGCCCTAACTCCAGGCTTATTCGTTATTTTCAATCCCGATCATAATGCTGCTAACGATGCTTTAGTAGTTGGAGCATTAAGAGCAACTTTCCGGTTTTAATTTTGTACTGATGTAAATGTAATTAAATACGCTTTTTTATTACTGAAAAAATCAGTAGTTAGATGCTTTTATTCCCCGATGGAAGCAAGGAAAAACTCATGCGTATTTTTTCATAGGTGATTAAAGGAGCAAATTTTTCATGAAATTAAATTCAACAACTAATACCACTTCGAGAAATTTTGACGAAAATCCAAAATTCTATCAGTTGGGTTGTGCTGTTCTTACCAGCAGTAGTTTAGCCGCACTCATCATTGCTTTAGGTGGAACAAGTGCTTTAGCTCAAATCACAATCCAAAGCAGTGGAACATTATCAGGTACGATTCAACTTCCTACCAACAATCCGAATTTCAATAAAAGCATTACTCGTGTTGACACAGACGACACGGGGACTTACTCGCGGAACTTAGGTACTAAAAACAATCCTAATTACGTGCCTATATACAAGTCAGACTATGTGAAAGTAGAAACACGTAAAGATGGTACTTTACATTATTTTGTTGACTTTAAAGGAATTCCCATAATTTCCTTCAACGGCGTTCTGAATTCGCCTGTTCTCTCTAACGGCGAGTTAACACCTTATAAATACCAGGGACAAGTGGCTGGAACTAAGTTTCAAGGAGTAGTTCAGGATGAATTTAATCTCACAAAAGCTTTATACACTGGTATTGTTACCGACCCAAAAACCGGAAACCAGTATCAGGGAACTTTTGAAGTGAGTGGATATGGGCCCAGATATAGCGATCGCAATGGTGGTGCAACCCCCACAGTCTTCGATTTCAAATCCGATCTCCCTGGCTTACCAACGGTGAAATCTTTGGTAATGACTAACTCTCCCATCGGGAAGTTGACAATCAAAGTACCTGCAAATGCAACTCTCATCGCTCCTACACCCGCACCCAGTGGTGGTAGTAGCACACCTACTCCTGCACCACCTACTCCTGCACCCACTCCTGTACCCGTAGTTAGCGGTGGTAGCACACCCACTCTTCCGACGATAGTTGATAGTGGTAACACAATAACTGCCACACCAATAGTTGATAGTGGCGACACAATAACTGCCGCACCAATAGTTGGTAGTGGTGACACAATAACTGTTGCACCGATAGTTGGTAGTGGTGACACAATAACTGTTGCACCGATAGTTGGTAGTGATAGTGCGATCGCTTCGCCAACGACTACAACTTATACATCTGAGTCCAATTCTCCATCGATGTCTACTACACCTAACATGGAATTCAGTAGCGGTAATTCTGCAACAGTTAATCAAGTAGTTATGAACCCTGGAACCTTGGCTCAAACTGCTTGTTCAAAAGATACTGTTGATAGCTGTACAAAACCTGCTTCATCAAAACAAGCGATCGGCCCGCGCAGCCGAGTACTGGTGCGTTAGATAACTAATTCGCACATCTTACTTTCAAGAGGCAGCAGGCAGGAGGAACCCACGTTTTAAAACTTGGGACTTAGGCTGTGGACGCGTTGTATCTCGCGCTATCGGTTTCGATACAATTCCTTTTTTAAACTGGGCTTTATATCCAGCAACTTTTGTTTTAATTAATACTCCTAACCTCCTGCCCTCTGCCTCCTGCCTCCTGCCTTCTTTGGTTTTCACTTTGGGGGACAGTGAGGAGTTGTAAACAGAAATTTATCACCAAAAACGCTTTTGCCGCTCACCACTTCCCATTTCCTATTCCCCACCTCATATAAACCTTTTTATCAAAACTTTAGGGTAGTTCTGGAACTCCAACACAGCACAATGAAACCAATATAATAGCTAAGACGGGGTAATATTCCAATTCAAAAAGTCTACCGTAAGCTATTCTGTAGCCTTTTACAGCCCAGACTTCCTTTGTATGGTAGATTTTACCCTCATGATTTTCTGGCTATACTAGTGACTTCAGCCGATTGACTAAAAGCGATTAAGGACTGGAGACTAAAGACTAAGTAATAATATTAAAAGTACTATTTTCCAATCCCCAACACCCAGCACCCAATACCTAATACCCAACCCCCTTTCTCGATCGCATTGACACTACAAAATAAATTTAGAGCAATTAAACATCTTCTGAGTTAGCACCTATGAAAGAAGAATTGACAGCCAGAATTGTACAGGTCTTACGAATTAATATGAGTTGGATGACTTGGAATTTATTTCTGGCTTTTATACCTTTAGCTTTGAGTGTATGGCTATTTCGCATTAAGCGTGGTCGCACTTGGCTTTGGTGGCTAGGATTCTTAGTTTTTTATGCATTCTTACCCAATGCCCCATATTTGTTGACCGATGTAATTCACCTAATATACGATATTCGCACCATCCAATCAGTGTGGATGATTACTTTAGTACTAATTCCTGTGTATTTGTTAGTAATTTTGGCTGGATTTCAAGCTTATGTAATATCGTTAATAAATTGGGGTTACTACTTACATCGCATTGGTAAGAGTCAATGGATTTGGCGCCTTGAATTGATTACCCATGCTCTGTGTGCTGTTGGTATTTATTGGGGGCGTTTCTTACGTTTCAATAGTTGGGATTTTGTGACTCAACCTGATGCGGTATTAACCAAAGGCGTTGAGGAAATTCTTGGTAAACAGCCATTAGTAATTATCACTACCACTTTTGTGATACTTCTGGGACTTTACTGGATTATGAAACGAGTAACTTTGGGTTTTATTGTGCAACCAAAAAATGGATATGCTATCAAAACACAACCAGTAAATCCCAACACTCCTAACGCTTAATGAATCAAGTACTCACACCTGCCTTTTCTTTCTTAAGAGACGTTTCGCAAAGGCAACCTTAGCTGAATTGGTAGGTGTAGGTTATCCACAATAAAAACTAAAAAAGTAATAAGCAATAGGCAAATTTCATAATTAAAATTAGGGTATTAAAAAAACGCTTTAAGAGTTTGTTTGAAAAGCGGTTAGCTTTGATTTTAATTACCCCCCTTAATCCCCCCTTATAAAGGGGGGAAACAAGAAAATCTAGTTCCCTCACGCCACTTGCTTCTCCTGTCGGAGACGCTGCGCGAACAAGTCGGCAGAGCCGCCCAACGCAGTGGCTCCCCTTTATAAGGGGAGGGTTAGGGTGGGGTAAAAAATATTTGATACATCAATCATGACTTTGCAAACATCCTCTTAAAATATGCCGACAAGCACCTTATTTTAAATGCTTAATTTTATGGTTAATTAAAAAAATTAGGGATTTGTATTTGATTATCCTAAATTTCTTAATTTGCTACCACTATATCTGTAACTTTTTCTAACTCTCTAATAATTTGGCGTATTCCGCCCAACTCAGAAGCACTATTTTTTTCCACCTAAAGAAGGGTATACACTCAAGTCAATTCCGTATCAAAAGAAAGATGCAGCTTTAGACCATCAGGAATTGAAATGAATCTAGGTTGTTTAGTTTTTATTAACTTAGATTCGGAGTTGAAAAATATGAGTCTATTATCTATTGATGAACTCAAAACTTTAGCAGAAAATTCTCAAACCCCAAGTATTTCTCTGTATATGCCTATGCAAAAAGCAGGGCCAGAGATTCGCCAAAACCCTATTCGGTTCAAAAATTTAATCCGGGAAGCTGAAGAACGTTTGGATGCGATGGAAATTGACCATACCCAAGCGCTAAATCTTCTCCAACCAGCGATGGAACTAGATACGAGTGAGTTTTGGGAACACCAAGACCGCGGATTAGCAATATTCGTTTCGCCACAAGTGTTTCGCTACTACCAATTGCCAATGGAGTTTCCAGAATTAGTGGTTGTGAGCGATCGCTTCCACTTGAAACCGCTGCTACATTTGGTCAATAATGATGGCAAGTTCTACCTCTTGGCTCTTGCCCAAAAGGATGTGCGGTTTTTTGAAGGAACGCGCTATAGCATTCAGGAAATAGAAGTGGAAAATCTGCCTAAAACTTTAGATGAAGTCTTGCAAGAAGACGAAATGCAAAAAGGCGTGCAACAGCGCATAGCCACATCTAGAGGGGGAACCGCCAATTCTTTTCAGCAGCCAGGTTCATTTCACGGCCAAGGAAGTCCTGATACAGATAAGCGCCAAGAAGATATCTTACAATTTTGTCACGCCATTGATGCAGCATTGCACGATAAATTACGCAAGCAAAAAGCACCTTTAGTTCTGGCTGGGGTTGAGTATCTTTTCCCAATTTATCAGGAAGCAAATACTTATAATCATTTGGTGGAGGAACCGATTACAGGCAATCCGCAATTTACCAAGCCGGAAGAATTAAAAGACCAAGCTTGGCACATTGTCGAACCTCTGTTCGATGAAAATCAAAAACAAATAATGGAACTTTACCAACAAATAGCTGGTGAAGGTACTGGCAAAGCTTCTAATAATCTTCAAGAAATTATTGCAGCTGCCTATTACCAAAGAGTCGATAATTTGTTTGTGCCAGTGGGGCAGCAGATTTGGGGTAAATTCGATCCAGAAACAATGGCTGTAGATTCACACCCAGAACCACAACCGGAAGATTACGATTTATTAGATTTTGCTGCCATTCATACGCTTTTAAATGGCGGACAAGTGTTTGCTGTTGAGCCAGAAAAAATGCCAAATGACGCACCAGCAGCAGCAATTTTTCGATTTTGAAGCAATACGGTTCAGTTAAGGATAAATGTAGGTTGGGTTGAGGCAATGCGTTACCCAACAAACCTGACCAGATGTTGGGTTTCGTTCCTCAACCCAACTTACGCAAGAATAAGGTTTTCAATCACATATTGCGTAAGTCCTGAGTTCATCAGTTTATGTCTTATGCCAACCCTAAATAATAGACTTCTTGCATAAGTCGGGAAAAGGGGAAAGGGGAAGGGGAAAAGGTTCTGTATTGTCCCTTTCCCCTTTAGCCTTTACCCTTTTCCCCAAGAGTGCAAAAAGCACTTTTGCAAGAGGTCTAATGAGCGAAAAAATCTATTGCCCTATTCCCCAGTGCCCAATCCCCAATCCCCAGTCCCCAGTCCCCAGTCCTTCAACAATCTATCTTGACTACACAATTTCTACCTTGTGCTTTTGCCTGATAGAGTCCTTGGTCAGCAGCAGCAATTAAGGTTGCGGGAGATGATTGACTGTGAGGAGTGATTGTTGCGACGCCAAGGCTGAGGGTGATAAATTCACTAACCTGGGAATTCGTATGAGGCAATTGTAATCCACTGATATTAGTTTGGATTTCTTTGGCAACTGCAATGGCCTCTTCGGAATCAGTATTAGGTAAGATGACTGCAAACTCTTCTCCACCATACCGAGCAACTAAATCAGCAGGATGTTTAACTGTCTGAGAGATTATCTTAGCAACGTGTCTGAGTGCATCATCTCCCGCCAAATGCCCATTAGTATCGTTATAAAGTTTAAAGTTATCAACATCACACAAAATCAAAGATAGTGAGCCTTGCTCTCGTGCTAATCTTTGCCACTCGGCGTTGAAGGTGTCATCAAAGCAGCGACGATTTGCCACTTGGGTCAGACCATCGGAAGAGGCAAGGCGCTGCAATTCTTGGTTTGCTTGTTGTAATTGGTGATAAAGTTCTGATTGCTGAATAGCGATCGCAGCTTGACTTGCTAGCTGATTAAATAAGTTAATCTCCGATTGCTGCCATAATCTAGTACTAGAGCATTGGTGAGCAATCAATAATCCCCACAAACGCTTTTGCTGTAAAATCGGCACTACAAGATTTGCCCGAATTTGCAAACTCCGCAATAGCTCAACATGACACGGCGATAGTCCAGCAGTTTCAATGTTTTCAATTGCTCTACTATTACCTTGTTGGTAGTAAATTGCACCAGTGGATTGAAAGCATGTATCCATCACATGAAATCCCAAAATGGACATGCACCCTTGTGCTAAGGATTCTACAGCAACTAAGCCACTCCAATCTGGCTTAAACTTATAAATTACTACTCGGTCTACGTCAAACAGTTGTCTTACCTCGTCTGCCGTAGTTTGCAATATTTCATCTAACTCCAAGGATTGGCGAATGCGTTGGGTAACAGCCGCGACAATTCGCTCGAACTCGCTCTGATGTTGGACGCGCTGCTCAATTTGCTGACGAGATGTCGATGCTACAGTTAACGCTAGGGCATCAAAGTGAGGGGTTGTAGCGATCGGCACGGCAGTTGGTTTAGCTATTAAATAGCCTTGACCAAAGGTTGCGCCTCGTTCTCGCAGCCAGTTCAGTTCTTCAATGCACTCAATTCCTTCGGCGACGGTTTGGATATTTAACTTTTGAGTAATTTCTAGAAGTTTTTCAGTAATCGAGGCTTTATACAGGTCTTGATGCACATCTCGAATTAACTGCATGTCTAATTTGATAAAATCTGGGCGTAATTGATGCAGCAAGTTGAGGCTGGAATAACCCGAACCAAGGTCATCAAGGGCAACTAAAAACCCACTATCGCGGTAGTATTGAAGCACAGCTTTCAGGTGGGCTAAATCTTGAGGGTTGTCTGATTCCACGACTTCAAAGACAACCCTTCGATGGTCAATCCCTGCTTTATCTATTGCTTCTACTGTACTGCGTAGACAATAAACAGGGTCATAAAGCGCCGTTGGTGCAAAATTGATGAAAATGCACCCACTCAATTGATACCGACTGAACTCGTTGATTGTGTTGAGGCGAGCAACTCGGTCGAGTTGTGGCAGCAGTCCGGCTTCGCTGGCTAACTCGAAGATTGATTCCGGTGGTACTAAATTGCCTTCTTCATCCATCCCTCGTAACAGGGATTCATATCCATAAATCTGGGATGTATCTTGAATCGAGACAATCGGTTGAAAGTGGTTGGTGAATCGTTCGCTTGCCAGCATTTCCACTAACCACTCGGACTGACTGAACTTAATAAACCGCTGCAATGAGGCGATATCACTAAAATCTTGCAGTTGAGGTTGGATAGCACCTTGAATGAAAAGAACTTGGGTTTCTTTTAATTCTCTTGGTGCAAGGAGTTGAGACAAGTTACGAGCAATTTCTTGAGCTTGTCCAGCTTTACAGTTCAAACTCAGTCCTGGTCGCTGGTGCATCAGTTCATACTCAATGCTTAACTTCTTTAAGTATGAGGTGACTTTTGTCAAGGTATGTGAAACGGGGAACCAAAGAAAGAACTTACCTGCTTCCCCAGTCTCGCAGCGCACAATATTATGACAAGCACAAGTTTTGGAGAGACGACATCTTTGGCTCATTGGTAACTACCTTGCTCAACCTGATTGATTTTAGTGTTCCCCTCAAAGTTCCCATAAAAAATGAACTACAGTTCAAGTTGATGAAGATTTGATGAGAATTAAAAATTTAATTTGCCATTGGCATAATCAACTTGGGTTAACAGGAATTATCTCTCAACTAGTGATAGAAAATGATTGATTTATATTAATGAGATGAATCTATAAAAATCCGATTGATGGAACCACTGGCTAAGTTTAACCATTGAAACCAAAAACTATTAACATAATCTAGCCTCCACGATGTAACGAGCGGCTTATCTGCTTGATTTTGACATCTCCTGGAGATGTTCAATTTATAGTTCGTTGAAGATTATCAAACAGGACTTACGCAATATGTGACTGAAAACCTTATTCAAGCGTGGCGGTAATTCATTGCGTAGCGGTAATTCATGAATTACCGCTACTTTCGTTTTCTTTTGCGTAAGTCCTGTCAAACTAAGTTTAGCTACTTCTTACCAGGCACGACTGAATCCATACCAAGCTGTCATGAAGTCAATTATTAACATACCGTTCATGATTGTTGCTATTAACAAAATTACTGACGAAAGCCAATATTTTTTTAAAAATTTAATAATTATTAATCCTAGACCAATGGGAATCGAGAGCAAACTCCAACATAAAAATATTAAATATATTGTGGTGAATTCCCTAACTGGTCTGGTTAAAGATGATGTCAAAGACTCGCCAAATAATCTGATGAAAACATCTTCATGAAAGTATATAATTCCCAATATAAAAGTTGGAATACATAAAAACAAAAAAAATACCTCGATACTTTTGAGTATTTTCATCAAGATGCTTCTTATTTTAATTCACGTCGTGCTGCTGCTAAAATTAGGCGTTGTTCAGCACGTGCGATCGCCTGATATGTCCGCTCAATGGCTTCGGGTTCCACGGAAATAGAAGTTATCCCCCATTCCACTAAGCGATCGATAATTTCTGGATAGAGTGCCGGTGCTTGACCGCAGATCGAACAGGGGATACCAGCACTTTTAGCCATCTGGATCAATTGAGCGATCGCACCCATAACTGCTGGATGACGTTCGTTAAATACTTTTGCTAGCTGTCCTTGTTCGCGATCTACTCCTAGCAATAGTTGGGTCAGGTCATTTGTACCAATGGAAATTCCCGCTACGCCTGCTTTGACATATTCTGGCAATAAAAACAGCACGCTTGGCACTTCTGCCATCATCCACAATTCAAATTCTGCCACCTGTGTTAACAGAGCTTGCTCGACTTTGCGACGACAAAACACGAATTCTTCCACAGTCCGAACAAAAGGTAGCAGCAAATGAATATTGCTGTAGCCAGATTGCTGTACGCTGGCTAAAGCTTTTAGTTCCAACTCAAACACAGTTGAATTTTGTAGATAGCTAAAGGTGCCGCGATCGCCTAACATCGATTGTGGAGAAGATTGTAAACTATCACTCAATGATGGTAAATCTGGCGATCGCCAATCTAAAGAACGATAAAAAACTGGTCTTGGTGCAAAAGCGCGAGCAAACTCCATAATCGCAAGAGACCAACGCTCTAACAATTCTGCTTGACGCCCGCCTAAAATCCAACTATTGGGATGTTGCCCATCTAATATATTTAGTACCATCAATTCTGAGCGCAGCAATCCTACTCCGTCCGCAGGCAAGCTTTTTACTTGCTCTATCAAGCTTGACTGACTCAAGTTAACCAGCAGTTTGGTAGCAATCATAGGTAGATGGGGTGATGAGGTGGTGGGGTGATGGGGGGGTAAGGCTATGGGAGTAGTTTCTCTCATCTCCCCATCTCCCGATACTTCTCTACGAGAGGCTGCGCCAACGGCTTCGCTCAGTACAAGTCTCCCTATCTCTCCCTCTCTGGCTTCTGTTTCGATCCGATAAACTTCTCCTCTGTCGCCATCAAGCAAAAGCCGTTCGCCAGTTTGAATTAAGCTTGTCGCTGATGTCGCATTTACTACTGCTGCAATCCCTAATTCTCTGGCTAGAATTGCAGCATGGCTGGTTAATCCTCCGCGTTCAGTGATAATACCAGACACTTGTTGCAATAATGGTAACCAATCAGGCGTAATTGTTGGAACTACTAAAATTACTCCTTTTGGGATTTGTTCGGGTTTTTGCTGAGAATCGATGGTCACTAAAGCATTTGCCACAGTCCGTCCGCCTGCGGCTGGCAGTCCCCTGATGAAGTATACGTCGGGGATTATGGATTGGGGGCTAGTAACTTGTGTTAAATAGAGCTTGCCAGATGTAGTTTGGCTAGCAATAGTCCATTTCAGTGTAAAGGTTTTACCTAGTTGAGTTACTAATTGAGTTCCCAGGGCAATTATTTGTTGTAAGTATTCTGGTTGTAAAGCGTACTGTTTTTGTTGGGCTTCTTGAAGTACGTAGGTAATCAGACAAGTTTTCTCTGGTGTTAGCACTGAGTCTGCCAGAGGTTGGGAAATTTTAGAGGAACCATCATTAACATCGTAAGCCAGCATTTTATTGCCGAGCTGTTGCTCTAGGATAGCCCCAGTTTCATTTTGAATGTAGTAAACATCTGGCAATACTTCGCCCTGAGCGATCGCAATTCCTAATCCCCAAGTGGCTTCAATTTCCCATCCAGAGGAGTTGGCTTTGAGCAAGCCGCTGGCTATGGCATTTTCCACAGGTTGCACCAAAACTCCGAGATTAATGTGTTGCACATTAATTCCTGTGTGCTGCCAATACAGTAAACTTCTGGCACGAAATATTTGGCTCCAAGTACGTTTTAATGCTGTGGCGATCGCGTCTTCTTGGCAATGGCAAAATACTGACTCCACTAACCCAGATATATTTTCCATAGTTTGAGTACTATCGGCTACTGACAAACTAGGTCGAAAAATCAAACAGCTAGTTTGCCATTGTCTAGCTGCTGTAAAAATTTTACTCACCCAATCCTGTGGTACAGTTGCAGTGAGAATTTCTTCGCGCAAACGGCCGGCTACCTGCTGAAGTTGACGCCAATTACTCACGTCTAGGTGTAATGAAGAATAAGGTAAATCAGCAACTAATGATTCTGAACTGTTGAGATTTTCTAGAAATTGCTGCAAAGCTTCTGCCGAAACCACAAAGCCAGGCACCACCGGATAGCCACGTTGGATAATTCTGCTTAAGTGAAACGCTTTGTCACCTACTTTGGCGCGGTCTTGTAGTTTAATTTGGTCTAGCCAGTAGAGTTTTTCCACTCAATTTTTTAGTTGTCAGTTATCTATAAAGTAGCCACAGCCATTCCTTATTTAAGAATGCAAACCTATATTTATTGGTCAAAATAATATTTTATTGAGAAATAATCCTCACAACAGTCTAAAATCGGATAACGCTTGAATCTCAACGCGATCGTATTCTGAAAATGTGCATTCTTGTGAAAAGCAGCCGACGGACGGCGCACTACTCGCTACAAATGAAAGAAACTATTTCTTTTTCCTCACTGCTTACTCCCCATGTTTCTTAAAAGATATATTACCAATTAACGTAGTAAATATATTTATCCATACCAGAACTAACCTTGCCAAACACTTACTATCTTGCAACTAATGATTGGTTAAATATCAGCTTCCGGCTATGCATCGCATTGGTGATTGGAGGAATTATCGGCTGGGAACGCCAAATTAGGCACAAACCAGCTGGTTTAAGAACTCACATGCTGGTAACTTTGGGTTCAGCCTTATTTGCCATCATACCTCTGCAAACAGGTCAGCTACAGACGAGTCCCGATGCACTCAGCCGTGTGATTCAGGGAATTGCAACTGGCGTAGGATTTCTCGGTGCTGGAGAAATTGTGCGCCAATCTTCCCAGCCATCAGAGCAACTTGAAATCAAAGGACTGACATCGGCAGCAGCTATTTGGGTTTCGGCTGGTTTAGGAATCGCTGCCGGCTGTGGTTTATGGCAGTTAGGATTAATCGGTGCTATCCTCACTTTCTTAATTCTCAAGCTTTTTAAAAAGTTGGAGAAACGCGATTAACACGATTAACGATTAGTTAGATAGTATTTTGAATTAAAAATATGCCTAGCAAAAATAGAGCCATTGAGCCTCCTAATTTACCTTCACCTGAAATTCTTAATCGGGGAATACCAGATAACCAATTATATGAATTAGAGAGCTATAAAAATGTATATTTATCAAATTGCCAGCTTGAAGGAACTAGAGGAGTAGATTTTCAGTGTGCTTACTTTGATAACGTTAAAACTATAAATACATACTTTAAAAAGCTTTCTCTACAAGATATGAGAATTACTAAAAGTGATTTTGCTAATACTGAATGGGAAGAGGGTTCGCTTAATAAAGTCGAGTTTATTAACTGTAGATTGCTAGGATTTAAAATAATCAAGTCCAGATTAAGAAATGTTATTTTTAAAGGCTGTCAAGGCCAGTTTGCACAGTTTAATTTTAGTAAGTTTGAACGTGTAATTTTTGACAATTGTATACTGGAAGATTCTACGTTTCTAGAAGCTTCTCTAACAAGTGTAAAATTTATAAATTGCCAAATGAATAATGTTATTCTTGCTGATGCTAAATTTAAAGACGCTGATTTTCGTGGTTCTAATATAGAAGGCTTACAAATTAATATAAGTCAGATGAAAGGTGTAATTTTAGATTTATTTCAAGCTGCTTATATTCTTCAAAGGTATGCAAATGTAATAGTTAAACCCGTTGATGAAGAAACAGCGGATAATGCATAAAAATAACAGTTAGCTTCAGGACTTACGCAAGATGTGACCAAAAGCCTTATTCTTGCGTAGCGGTAATTCATGAATTACCGCTACTTTCGTTATATTTTGCGTAAGTCCTAAGCTTGCGAAAATGTCTTGAATTTTTCATTTAAAATTTTAAATTTTAAATTGTTAACTCTCCTGCCTTCACAAAAAGAATTTGTGAAGATTTCAACCATTGTGAATCAAAAGAACCTAAATGAGTAGTAGTAATCAATGTTTGAAAGCGGTCTTGAATAGCATCAAGTAATTGATTTTGACGGGATAAATCTAGTTCGGCTAGGACATCATCAAGTAATAGCAATGGTGGTTCTTTGACAACTTCTTCAATTAATTGTAGTTCTGCTAATTTTAAGGCTAGAACGAGCGTTCTTTGTTGGCCTTGAGAACCGTATTGACGAGCTGGTGTCTGGTTAATGGTTAATTCTACTTCGTCGCGATGGGGGCCTACAAGTGTAGTGCCTTGGTGCAGTTCAGCTAGGGTTCGCTGTTGAATTTTTGCTAAAAAAGCTTGCTGGACTTGTTCTGGTTGGTTGTCTTCTAAAGGAATATTAGGTGCGTACTTGATTTCTAAAATTTCTGTACTGCCGCTAATGCTAGCGTGCCAAGCAGTAGCAATGCGAGCTAATCGCTGTATGGCGCGATCGCGCCGTCTAATTACCCGTGTGCCTGCGGTAGCTAACTGTGCATCCCACAAAGCCAGTTCTGAATGTAGAGACGTTGTATGCAACGTCTCATTGTTTTTCAAAAAGGCATTGCGCTGGCGTAAAACATGGTTATACTGCTGCAAAATGTAAGCATAAACTGGTTCGAGTTGAATCAAAAGTGTATCTAACCAATTGCGGCGACCTTCGGGGCCGCCGCGTACTAGTTCTAAATCCAGGCTAGAAAATTGGACTGCATTGAGAACGCCGAGAAAATCCATGTGACGGCGTACAGATTCGCCATTGAGAGCAACACTACGGCGACCATTGCGGCGGAGAGTTAAAGTCAGATCGCTGCTGCCTGTTTGCCGCTCAAGATGAGCATTAATTTGGGCTATGGTTTCTCCTTCTTTAACTAAATCGCGATCGCGTGCCATGCGGTGCGATCGCAATGTCGCCAATAACTCCACCGCCTCTAACAAATTCGACTTTCCCTGAGCATTATTACCTACCAAAATTGTTTTGGCAGCACTAAACTCAACCTTCTGGTCTTGATAATTCCGAAATTGTCTCAGCTGTAGAGTTTTCAGGTACATAGTGGGGATTGGGGACTGGGGACTGGGGATTGGGGGAGGTGGCAACGCCTTGGGGAAAGGTAAAAGGGAAAAGGTAAAAGCAGGGATCTTTCTTTTCCCCTTTGCCCCTTGCCCTTTGCCCCTTGCCCTTTGCCCCTTGCCCCATGCCCATCACACAGCCTTCTTGCCCATAACACGTAAGAATATCTTCTCCAGTTCAATCCAGACAAACATTAAAGCACTGAAGCCAATACAAACTCCCAATTCTTGCAGATTTAGGTAGTGAGTGCCAAAGAAGTCGCGCAGGGGTGGGACGTAAACTAGCATTAACTGTAAAATCGTGGTTACGACTACAGCCCCTAGTACAAATATATTAGAAAAAGGATTCATTTCGATGGTAAGCCGATTGTTGGAGCGAATGGCGATCGCATGACCCATTTGGGCGATACACAACGTAGTAAATACCATCGTCTTCCACCGTTCTTTACTTAACCCCTGACCATAAACAGCGTTGGAATGTTGATAAGCCCACCACATCAAAGCAATGGTAATAATGGCAAATATTATACCAATGCGAATCATGTAAGAACCCAATCCTCTGGCAAAAATGCTTTCGCGGGGACTAAAAGGCGGGCGTTTCATGACATCGGGTTCTGGGGGTTCCACAGCCAATGCCAAGGCTGGCAAACCATCTGTTACCAAGTTCATCCACAGAATTTGCAAGGGGGTCAGGGGAACGCCTCCCAAACCGATTAAGGGGGCGGCAGCAATTGTCAGAACTTCGCCAATGTTACTGCCCAGGATGTATTTAATAAAGCGGCGAATATTGGTGTAAACCACTCTACCTTCCTTGGTAGCGGTGACAATGGTGGCGAAGTTGTCATCAAGTAACACCATATCGCTGGCTTCTTTACTTACATCTGTGCCAGTAATGCCCATTGCAATACCGATATCGGCTTGTTTGAGGGCTGGGGCATCGTTGACACCATCACCAGTCATGGCCACAAATCTGCCTCGGCGTTGCAGTGCTTGGACAATTCGCAGTTTGTGTTCTGGGGCAACCCTGGCATAGATGCTGACCAAATCAACGTTTTGCTCTAGTTCTTGGTCGCTCATCCGTTGCAATTCTTGACCTGTGAGCAATCGGTCATCTTCTTTGGCAATTCCCAAATCCGTGGCGATGGCTCGTGCTGTTAACTGGTGGTCGCCAGTAATCATGACTGGGCGAATTCCTGCTTCTCGGCACTCTTGCACCGCTGCCCTGACTTCTGGACGTGGCGCATCTAGCATTCCCACTAATCCCAGCCAAACCAAATTTTGTTCTGATGTTTCGTCTGAACCTTCTGGGGGAATTTCGGCGAGGGGTTTGTAGGCAAAACCTAGTACGCGCAAACCTTTACTTGCCATTTTGTCGTTTTCTGCCAGAATTTTCTGACGTTGTTCTTCATTCAACGGTGTTGAGCGATCGCCTAAATAAATCTGAGTGGAACGTCCTAAGATTAATTCTGGCGAACCTTTGGTAAACATTAAGTAAGATTCAGATTGTAAGAAGTTGGCGATGGCTGGGTCAACAGCATTCAAAGACCCTTCACCTGTGGCGACTTCCTGCACCTGAGAAATTACGCTCATCCGCTTGCGTTCGGAGGAGAAAGGAAACTCTCCAACGCGGGGTAACTTACTATTCCATTGTTCTTTTTCGATTCCTGCTTTCCCCGCCAAGGTGACTAATGCCCCTTCTGTGGGATCTCCCAAAATCGCCCATTCGCCTTTTTCTTTTTGCAATACTGAATCATTACAAACAGCACAGGCTACTGACAAAGCTGAGATTTCTGGCGATTCCTCTAAAGAAATTTTTCGCTCGTTTAAGAGAAAATCTCCTGTAGGAGCATAACCTTGTCCGGTGACGCCAAAAGTTTTGTTATTAGCGAACACCGATTGCACCACCATTTTGTTTTGAGTCAGCGTGCCAGTTTTATCAGAACAGATGGTGGTTACAGAACCTAATGTTTCCACTGCTGGCAGTTTGCGGATCAAAGCATTCTGGCGCACCATTCGCTGAGTTCCCAAGGCCAAAGTGACGGTAATTACAGCGGGCAGACCTTCTGGAACGACGGCAACCGCCATACTCAAGGAGACTTCCAAAAGCTCTTGGATATTGCTAAAACCTCTGGCTTGGATGACGCCGCCAATCACAACAATTGCCACGAGAATCAAAGAACCCGTAACTAGGACATTACCCAGTTGAGTCATCCGTTGTTGTAAAGGCGTAGGTTCGCTTTCCACCGACTGCAACATGGCGGCAATTTTGCCTAGTTCCGTTGTCATGGCAGTGTTAGTTACCAGAACCTTTGCCCGTCCTTGGACAACTTCAGTTCCTTGGAATACCGAATTAATGCGATCGCCTAAATCTGTTTCTTCAGGTAAATTTATTGTTGCCTGTTTATTGACAGCTTCAGCTTCACCAGTCAGTGCCGATTCTCGCACTTGTAAATTCGACTGTTCGATCAACCGTCCATCTGCGGCTATCTGCATCCCAGCTTCCAGCAGCATCACATCTCCTGGGACTAGTTCCTTAGCTGCTACCTCCACCAATCTACCGTCGCGGATGACTCGTACTAAAGGAGAGGTGAGTTTTTTCAAGGCTGCTAGGGCTTTTTCCGCACGGCTTTCTTGAACGTAGCCGAGTATGCCATTGAGAATAACAATTGCCAGGATAGCGATGGTATCTTTAAATGGGACTTCACCGGATTTTGTCCCAGATTGCAAAGCTATAAGGTCTAAAACCCCAGAAATCAGAGCTACGCCAATCAGCATCAACAACATAATGTTCTTGAACTGATCTAGCAAAATTTCCCAAGCACTGCGGCCGGCTTGTTCTTCAAGCTCGTTGGGCCCGTATTTTTGCAACCTTTGTTGAACATCTTCGGGTGTTAAGCCACTGTCTGCGTTACTATCAAGCAGGTCTAGCGCTTTATCAACTTCTAAACTATGCCAAACGGCGGCACCTTCAGGCAGAGAATTAGCAGACATCGTGTAAGTCACAGGAAATGGTTACAAAATTCGATCATAATCATAATTTAATGATGACTGGAAAACCATCTCCTAAAGTTACATTAAAGCAATACTAAATCTTATGAGTGTAGAGGCCATGCTTTTGATTTACAAATTTCTCTTCCGTTGACATATATGTGACATAAATGTGTTATTTCTTACGAAAGAGTTTTTTGAAACACATTGTACTGATAATTGTAAGTAACAGAAGCCTGAAGTTTTGCTGGCTAGGATATGCCACAATAAATTTTAGGCTGCTGTCGCTTGAAGTTGCATCCAGTTTTTAGCCAGGATGCATGGCACAATCGCATTTCTGGATTTTAAATTTTGGGTCAAGTTGCCAGCCGGGTTTGGCTTTGTAGCAAACTTTTCCAAACAAATTTGGAATTGCTGAAACGTGCTAAACCATTTAATAAATATTTAATATGAGTCTTGTACTTCCCACTTTGACTGCTAGCCAGATGTTTGGGCAAAAAACAATTCGACCGCTTACTGCTGCTATCCTGTGCGGTATTGCTTTCATTAAGGATAGGCTGATTGCCATTGACAGTCTTAAAGGGCATCTACTGGAAATCGATCCTGCCTCTGACAACAGCAAAATTCTCAATCCGCATCAAGTTAAGGAATTTACCGATGTCACTGGTTTAGCGATATGGGAGGATACACTGTGGGTGAGCCGCGATCGTAGCGTTTATTTGTGCCAGCTGAATGCTTTGGGTCTAGAGCATTTTGTCACTTTGCCTTATCCAGCTGACGGCGTTGCTGTTTGGGAAACAACAGTATACGTCAGCTGTCAAAGGTTAGGCTACATTCTAATTTTTGATCGCGAAAGCCGAAAAGAAATTACCAGATTTTATGCCCCTGGAGTTGGGGTAGAAAATTTGGCAGTCAGTGAGGAAATGTTGTGGATTTGCGATCGCACGGAACAAACAGTTTATGCGATGGACAGGGCCACTGGAGAAGTTGAGTTTAGCGTTCTGACGCCCTTTGAATCGCCTACAGGCATAGCAATACATAAAGATGGCGATACAGGCAAAGAAAGTTTGTATGTCGCCTACGCCTCTGAGGAGCCTTATATCCGGGATAATCCAAATGCTGACCCGAATCACGAGCTAACCTACCGCGATCGCACTTTTATTCATCCCCTGTATTATCACTACGAACCCGATAAGCGCTATGCCCTCTCTAATGGCTATCTCATAGAAATGTCCTATGCAGAAGAAATTGCACCCTTAGACGAGGTTTATTTACCGGACGTAGAATGGCGCATCGCCCTACCATCAGAAACCGAGCGTCAAAAGGTGAAACACGTTGAACCCATTGGTTTACCCTTTACCGAAGAAGTGATAGATGGTCAACGCGTAGCAGTATTTAAATTTGAAGCCCTCACCCCAGGCGAACGCCATATATTTGGTTGGAAAGCTCTTTTAGAAGTTCGCAATATTAAGTATCGCATCACACCCAAAGATGTGGAAGATATACCCGAACTTTCACCAGAATTGCAAAGCCGCTATCTCGTGGACGACGACGACCTAGCAATGGATACTACCATTGTCCGCCGTGCCGCCAGAGATGCTATTGGTTCTGAAACCAATCTGCTACGGAAAATGTACAACATCCGTAATTATGTATACGATGAGCTTTCTTACGGTATTAAACCTTACATTGATACGCCAGATATAGTTTTAGAACGCGGTGTTGGTTCGTGCGGCGAATATGTCGGCGTTTTACTAGCCCTATGTCGTTTGAATGGCATCCCCTGTCGTACAGTTGGCAGGTATAAATGTCCGCCCAATGGCGAACACCAAGGCGTACCCCTACAACCTGATTTTAATCACGTTTGGCTGGAGTTCTACGTACCGAATTTTGGTTGGTTGCCAATGGAATCAAATCCTGATGATGTCGGTCATGGCGGCCCATATCCCACGCGCTTTTTTATGGGTTTGTCCTGGTATCACATTGAAATTGGTAAAGGTATCACCTTTGAAACTGTAACCAGTCAAGGTGCTAGGTTAACCAAAGAAGATATCCCCATTGGGGACTTGGCGATCAATCATATTCGGTTCACAATTCTTAAAGAATTGCCACCTTTTTAAATTTATTTGGGTATGGTTTTCTGAAGGGGCGATCGTGTCAAGGATGATTTCTAGCGATCGCCCTGGCACTTTGCTACGATTCTCTTGAGTCAATCATGATGTTAAGTTGTCAAAGTCTGCTTGGAGTGAACCAGAAAGCTAAATGTCTCCTGAAGAATTGAAGCAACTCGTCAAGCAGCACGGAAAGGCAGCAAAAGAATTTGAGAAAGAGGCTATTCAGATTGGCGATGCTTACTTTATTCAGAATTTCAAGTTTTCACCGACGATGCAGCAATCCTTGGATGCGCTTCTAGCCCCTAGAAAAAATCTTGATTATGGCATTCCTGATATTCGAGTCTTTGCAAAACCCAAAGGATATTATCTATTCAGTTCTGATGAAGAAGATACAGAGATTGAAATTACTGATTTGCTAGCTTTTGTGCGTGCGATTTATCCAGATAACTATGTTCACTCCACAATGCCGGACTGGTGGACAGAGGAAGATATGCTAAATGAGGCTGAAGTTATGCAGCCGATAGATTTCGCTATCTGGATGTTAGATCGTTTTCAACCTGAAGATTCTGAAGAAGAAGCGTTACTGAACACATGGCTAGGCTCCTTAAAATCAGAGTTGGGGGAAGAGATTATTGCCTACAAGCTTGATGATGATGACGATTCCAATTGCGCGTTTGCTCCATACATCTTTGAAGGGGAGCGTTGTATTATTCTGGTCGTCAGGTATTGGAGCCAGCTTTGAACCATTCCATGCTGCGGGATGTCTAAAAAGCCCAATGCACACCGACCGTATGAGCTATCTGCTGAGTGTTTGAGGGTGTTTGCGGCGGCTGATTGGGGACGTTAACCTGCTTTAATTCTGGCTTGTGACGTGCAGAAAGATTATTTGCTGTTCTCTGAGTGCGGTTACTCTCTGAACGTATCGGTTCACTACCAGACTATTTGCAGGAGGAGGTAGACGAGGGCTTGCGAATGGTGTTGTATCTCTAGCCGCAAGCTAACAAGTCACTGCACCGAAACGCCGCAAGCTAGTTGGCTGAGTTACATACGCCTTAACCCACCTTCAATAACTAACCAATCCCGATCTTGCTTTTTTATTACTTTTTCAGCAAGCCCTACGTACTTACTTATGCACCTTTAAACTGGGCAATGGATACGATTGATGCTGCTTGAAATCGGCAAACTCGCAAATAGAGTTAAATGGACAAAAGCGGCAGTGAGAGCCAGGATTTGGGGGAAAAATTTTACTAAAATTGCTGACTTCTTCTTGATAATTTTGTAAATCGCGCTGGTGTTTGTGGGCAATATTAGCTAACTCAAATTTTAAAGATTCTAACTCACTATTATTGATGCTAATTAATTCGGATTTTTTACAAATTTCTAAATTATAAAATGAGGCAACGGCTTGTCTTCCAGGGTAAAGATAACGAGCAGCTAACAAATAAACTAAAGCCTGTCTTCGGTCAAAAGCTGATTTGCCAGTTTTGAAATCTAAAATATGTAAAGTGCGATCGCTCTCAATGAAAACGCAGTCCATAGCTGCGTATAATCGAAAGCAAGAATCTTGCTGTTCGACAACAATTGGTTTCGGAAAACCTTCATCACCGGGAGTTAATTGGATAATATTTTTATCCAACAGCAACGGCGCATCATGATATTTTTTCAAAATTTGCAGCACCCGTTGTCTAACTTGCTCGCTTGAACTAGCTAATTTTAATAGTTGTGCAACTTTTTCTACCCCATCGGATCGCTCTAAGAGGTGTCTGTGATTATGAAACTCATAAACGCCTTTTTGGGCAAGTATTCCAATCCGCTGGGGTGCGGTAGCTTTCGCTAAGAGTGCTTTGACTTGTGGTTCGTTTTGCCGCGCTTTGATAAACCCCCGTCTCATCTGGCAATGCCAGCGTTCTTGCCCTGACGCTGGGGCAACTAAAGACCAAAGGTGATAACTGGCAAAAGGTCGATCGGGGGTTGACATTGCTCGGAAACGGTGAGAGAAAGTACGGTGAGAATAACTATGTTCGGCAGTTTCCACCGAACATAACCTCGGAGGATACTTGCTGCTACACACGCTTTGCGGGAAGCTTTTAATAGTACTGATGATGTACGGGAGCAAGTGGCAGAAATGAGCGCTAGCAGTAATTCCAGCAAGATAAAATTCGGTACCGATGGATGGCGAGGCATTATTGCCGATGACTTTACTTTTTCCAATGTGAGGAAAGTAACAAGAGCGATCGCTAGTTACCTCGAAACAGCCTATACAAAAGATAGGTCAGTACTTATAGCCTACGATACTCGGTTTTTAGCTGACCAGTTTGCCCGCACAGCAGCCCAAGTCTTGGCAGATTTGGGTTGGAGTGTGAAAATTACCGATCGGGATTGTCCCACACCAGTAATTGCCTACAACGCCCGTCACCTAAATTCCGCTGGGGCGTTAATGTTTACTGCTAGCCATAATCCAGCACCATACTGTGGAATTAAATATATCCCCGATTATGCTGGACCTGCCACTCCAGAGATTACTGATACTATTGTGGCAAATATAGAAAGTGCATCGGATGAACCGCCTAGCAACAATCCATCTGGTTCAATTTCTACTTTCAATCCCAAGCCAGATTACCTGCAATTTATCTACACTCTGCTAGATATAGATAAAATTAAGAGCGCTAATTTAAAAGTAAAATACGATGCTCTCTATTCTACTTCTCGCGGATATTTAGATGAAGTTTTGCAACAAAGCGGCGCTCAATTAGAAAGTTTCCACACTTGGAGAGATGTATTATTTGGCGGGGGAATGCCAGAACCCAAAGGCGAACAATTAGTTGAGTTAGTAGAAGCAGTAGTCAAGGATCGCGCCGATTTGGGTTTGGCGACAGATGGAGATAGCGATCGCTTTGGTATTGTTGACGAACAAGGTACTGTCCTCACTCCGAATACTGTGCTGTTAGTTTTAGCACGACATTTAATCAAAAATAAAGGTAAAAGCGGCGCCATAGTTCGCACTGTGGCTACAACCCACCTGCTGGATAACTTTGCGGCTAAATATGGGCTGCAAATTTATGAAACACCAGTAGGCTTTAAATACATTGGTGAAAAAATGCGGGAAACTGCCGTACTGATTGGTGGGGAAGAATCAGGCGGATTAAGTGTAATTGGGCATATTCCCGAAAAAGACGGTGTTTTAGCGGATATGCTAGTGGCAGAAGCCATTGCTTATGAAGGTAAACCCCTGAGTCAGCTAGTTAAGGAAGCGATCGCTGAAGCTGACGGGCCGCTTTACAATACCCGTCTTGATTTGCACCTTACAGAGTCTCACAAAACCGCTGTTATTGACTCCTTCACCAAAAATCCACCCGCAGAGGTAGCAGGAATCAAAGTTAAGGAAGTCGGGCGTAAAGACGGTATTAAACTCTATTTAGAAGAAGGTAGCTGGGTACTGCTACGTCCTTCCGGTACAGAACCCTTGGTGCGCGTTTACCTAGAAACCAACTCTCCTGAAAAACTCTCCCAAATCTCTCAAAAGATGGAAAATGTCATTGCTAAGCTAGAAGCATAAGAGTTAGGGGTAGAGACGCGATTCATCGCGTCTGTACAAGAGTTAAGAGTTGTAAATTAGCAATTCTTAACTCTTAATTTATAACTTCGCTCAAACTCCTCACTCCTAACTTTTATTAAGATATGAAAACTTTAGCTCCTTTTTTAACAATCGTAGTTGTAGCTGTTTGGGTAGTGGCGATCGCAATTATTTCAGTTCAAAATGCCACACCAGTATCGTTAAAATTCTTAACATTTCAATCAATACAAATACCAGCAGGTTTAGTTTTAGCTTTTAGTGCAGTTATAGGATTAATCGGCACAGCACTGCTGCAACCATTGTGGAATCTTGGTGGTTATGGACAGGGTAATTCTCGGTTAGAAGATGATGCCGAATTTTTTGTTGATGATGATTTTTGAGGGTTGATATGAAAAAAGCCTGCGTTAGCAAGCTTTTTCGGAAAGTTTCAAGAAAGCGATCGCTCTTTTATAAAATTAAAATGTCCATTCATGATCTGGATCGTCAAGGGCGGCGCGAACAGAAGCTAAATTTGCAAGTTCTTTGAACGGGCTGGATTTAGCTATTTCTGTAATAGAGTTTAAGGTAAGGGCTAGTTGTTCATTATTACCGGATGCGATCGCATTATCAACAACAGCAAATAAAGCACGAAAGTTATTTGCACGTTCATCAAAAGAGCGATCTAAATACGCCATCAGCAAATCTCGCTGGGCATTAATCCTAGTGATTGTTTCTTTTTCCCAAGCATCAATATTACGTCTCTTTGTCTGTTCCTCTTCGGCAACTTTAAGGTAATCTGTGTAAGCTGAAACTACTTGCTGTAGAGATTCAGCAGGATTAATAAATTCCTTGATTATTTTGAGTGTCATTTCTAATTGCCTCCCAAAGTACGATACTTCGCTTGGATAGTCGCAGTAGTGGGATTAAGCTGCCCTTCACTGTCTAAAACAGGAGTTTTCATAATTTCTGCAAGTGCTTTCACAAAAAGTGCGACTTTTTGAAACTTCTTAGCATCCCTGTTTTTGTCGAATGATGGTAAAGATTCAAGTTCTTGAATACCTAGAATAGCGCATTCATTCAGACATTCAAATACGCCCTGTAACTCATTAATCCGCCGTCTTACTTGTTGCATAAAGTCTTTTGCTGCTTCAATTTTAGCGATCGCTGTGTTGACTTCAGCGTTGTACTCCCATGCTTTCGTCAATGCTTTTTCGCCTTCACCAGCAAGTACAAAACCTCCAATAAGGACAGCTGGCCCAACCGTGATACCACCTAACACAAGAGAACCAAGAGCCATACCTCCGCCACCAGCAGCTAATGAACCACCGCCCAGCCATGCTAAAGTTGCATTCCAGGCTGCTGCACCGCTAAGTCCTCCTATAAGTGTCCCAGTACTCGCCACTCCTACAGAGGTAGCAAGACTCATTGCACCACCGTACCCTGCTGCTGCTGCCCCAATAGCCTTAGCTCCACCTTTGAAAAACTGTTCAGCCTCCATTGCAGCAGTTTTGTACTCTTTGATCTGCTGAACTGAAATTCCGTCTAACCCCTCTAAAAATTCCTTTTCACTTTGTTTTGCTTTACCAATGTTTCGTTCAATAAAGTCAACAAAGCGCCCAATTGTACTCATCATCACATCAAGCTGGAGTTGGCCATACTCTTCTGCAAGCTCATTAGTTATCTCCCAGTCAGCTTTCAACTCACTGACTGCATTTGAGTGGCGCTTTTCGGCACGTTCACCAATCTCTTTTGCCTCATTCATATTGCCAAAACCTTCAGCACCTTTGACTGCTCCGAAAGCAGCAGTTCCCAAAGCAATAGCACCCAAGATAAGTGGAATCATGAAATACTCCTGATTGTGATTAGTATTTGGTTAATACTTGTCTACGGGTTAAACATAAAAACAAGGCATCACCTTATACTTATACTTCCCTAACATACTAATTAATGAACATTCATGAGGTATAAATTTAATTACGTGATAAATAGATCGGTTAGCCAAAGTGCTAATGTGTGAGGCAACTGGGCATCAATCCAAATTTTCATGCTGTCAGTCGAGGAAAGTCAGTTCACCGTGCTGCAAACAATAAACAGGCTTGAATATCTTCGAGTTCGAGATCGGGAAAATCCTCTAAAATTTCACAAACACTGACATTCTCAGCCAACATTTCTAAAATGTCAGTTACACGAATTCTCATGCCTCGAACACAAGGACGACCAGCACACTGACCGGGAGTTTGAGTAATACGAGTCAACAAATCAGCCCTTGAGTTCATGGAAGTGTTTTAATATTTGAAACTTTTATTTAATTGTGCGATCGCAATTATCCAAAGCTCACATTTGAGTACAGTAGAGAGGCGATCGCCATTTTTTAAACCTCAACAACAGCAGCTAAATTTGGCAGTTTTGAGCTAGTTTTCCTTCTAGATAATCAATGAATTCCAGAATTTCTGTATCAGTGAGTTGTAGGCGCGATCGCTTGCCATATTTCTGCTGTAAATACTCTCTCCCTTGTTCTGGAGTCCAGTTTAATTGTGCTAAATATCTGTCAGTTTGAGCTATCAGCACTGTCTGGATTTCTGAAGGCGTTGTATTAGTAAATATTTGTATTGGTTCTTGATTTAAATTTTGAATAGAATTAATTTTTAAACTTACTCTTTGTCCTATAGCTTGCCAGTCAATTTCTTTATGTCCATCCCAACTAACACCTACAGTGCGATAAGTTACTGGATCGTAAATATTGCAAAAAACTACATTACTATCTCCTGGACTAACGGCGATCGTTAGTGGATTAGGCAGGTGTTCAGAAGTAAGAACATCTAAAGATAACAATAAACTTTTAGAAAAGTAAGATTCACTTCCTGAACGAATAATATAAGGTTTGTCTGCCAAAATATATAAATCGTTTTTTTCAACTACTTTAAACTTAGTTTCAACCTTTTTATTAACTTCTATTCCTGTTATCACCCCAGTTAAAGCTCTCTCATAAATTGGGATACGTTTTTCATCTTCAGATAGCATATACCAACAATGATCGTTTTCTCTGCTGACAAACACGTATTGAGGTTTTGGAATAGCTCCGAATCCTAATTTAACTTCCATATTTTTGAGCGAGTTTTCTTAAATTAATTTGTTTAGCAGCAAGCTTTAACGATTTGTACCGTTAAGCCATGAGTTCCTTTATAGATATAATTCCCTAGACAGGAGTTAAATTAACATTAAGGCAACCAAAGTTACGGTTTTTTTGTGCATCACTCATAACTTTTCTCAACAGAGATGTTGAGTATTAACATTGATTTTTTAGACTTGACAAGACTGTACTTTTCTGAAAATAAATATCTTAATATTTCTTAAATATTACCTAGTTATATTGATGCAGCTTAGAGATTTGAAGAATTTTAGACAATAATTTGGCAATTTAATAATATTTTACAAAATCAGATTAACTTCCTCTCAAGTGGTGTTGGCTAACGAGGGAAAGGTGGGAATTTAATCGCGATCGCTAATTTCAGTCGAATTTGCAACAGATGGCTGCATATACCTCTGTCTAACCTTGACACTGCGTCCTAATCCCCTGAAAACGCCTCCTATGTCAATCGGTTAATTCTATGAAAACCATTTAAAAAAGGGAATTTCAGCTTTTTGTATTTTGTAACTATTTTTATAAAAATAGTTAATAAAAAAGTTTTATGTAGTATTTTTAGGTTTATATAACCTTTTTAAGGTAATGAAAGCCTAAATAAAGCTATTTAAATTATCTAGCGGCAAATAGCAAGCTTTTACAGATTCAGACCCACTTTCTTTTCTATGTAATTTGCACAATAATGACAACCACAAGACCTCACGCATCGCCGTCTCAGGCAAGGTGAAGGCAAACGTTTGAGCCACAAGTTTGACAAGAAGCTATAAGAGGCAAACAACAGTGAAACTAGCAGTCTACGGAAAAGGTGGTATTGGCAAATCCACAACTAGCTGTAATATATCCGTCGCCCTAGCTAAACGTGGCAAGAAAGTGCTGCAAATTGGCTGCGACCCAAAACATGACAGCACCTTCACCCTGACAGGGTTTTTAATTCCCACAATTATCGACACCCTCCAAGAAAAAGATTATCACTACGAAGATGTCTGGCCAGAAGACGTGATTTATAAAGGCTACGGTGGTGTTGATTGCGTAGAGGCTGGTGGCCCGCCTGCGGGTGCTGGATGTGGCGGTTATGTCGTTGGCGAAACAGTAAAATTACTTAAAGAGCTTAACGCTTTTGATGAGTACGATGTAATTTTGTTTGACGTTCTCGGCGACGTAGTTTGCGGTGGATTTGCAGCGCCACTCAACTATGCAGATTACTGCCTGATTGTTACTGACAATGGCTTTGATGCGTTATTTGCTGCTAATCGCATTGCTGCTTCAGTCCGGGAGAAAGCACGAACTCATCCATTGCGTTTAGCTGGGTTAATTGGCAATCGCACCTCGAAGCGCGACTTAATTGAAAAATATGTAGAAGCTGTGCCAATGCCAGTTCTAGAGGTTTTACCTTTGATTGAAGATATCCGCGTTTCTCGCGTTAAAGGTAAGACTTTGTTTGAAATGGCAGAGCAAGATCCTTCCCTGGACTACGTTTGCGATTACTATCTCAATATTGCCGACCAGATTTTGGCGCGTCCCGAAGGTGTTGTACCTAACGACTCACCAGATCGCGAATTGTTCTCTTTGTTGTCCGATTTTTATCTAAATCCGGGTAAACCCCAGGTTCCTAATTCCCAAGAGGAACTAGACTTGATGATTGTATAAATCACCAAGTTCTCAGGATGGGGGACAATAACATGGCATTCTTTCACAGCTTTACAGATTCATTAAAGCAAAAGTGGTTGCAATTTTTTCAAACAAATCGAGACTGGATTACGCTCCACATGGAAGTGGAATCAGTCTACACGCCTGATGGCGGGAAGCGACCACCTTCTTACCTCATCCTGGGAGTAGTTAACGCGCTAGAACCAAAGTTAGCGCAATTGATGTTGCCCTTTGCCAAGCTTAATCCTGATGCTGATACCCTGATTGAAGTACTAGATTTGCACTTTGACCCAGATTTTGCTCTCGGTAATCGCTTCCAAGTCACACCAGAACAAGAGAATTATGTGCATAATGCCGTAGTTGCCATTGATGAAAGACTTGAAGATGAAACATTGACACATTCCCATACAAATGGCTTTGAGTCGGTGGCAGTAGCTCAACAGTTCACAATGGTGGATTCCGATGATGAAAATCTGGCGTTAAGCGAGCCTGAGGAAAGTGGAAATGGCTTTGGTGATATTTCCTTAGCCAACGACGAAGGCTCAAAAGATGAGCCACTCCAAACCTCTAGTGTAGAAGCAGATGAATTTGGGGACATTACTTTCGATGCAACAACAGCAGCAATGGAAGTAAAGCTGGATGATGACCAGGCACTTGAAGATAGTCCATTAGACGAAAATGCGTTTAGTGACGTGCTATCAGATGTCTGGGGTGATGAAACATCGCTACAAAAAGCTGAAGAAAATAACGATTTGTTAGGGGAAGAACTGCCTGCTGGCGTTTTTGATGAATCCGAAATTGCCCGTCTCTTCCCCAACGCTTAATTACTAAGTTAGGAGTTAAGAAAAGTTAGAGTAGAGACACGATTAATCGCGTCTGTACAAGAGTTAGGAGTTAAGAATTAAGAGTTAGTAATAAAAACTGATAATTCACAACTGATAACTGATAACTTAATTACTCCTAACTTGAAAAATCAAGGGGAGAAAAAACCAAAATGACTGTCGCTCAACAACCAGAAGCTTTAAACTTTGAGTGTGAAACTGGGAATTACCATACCTTTTGCCCAATTAGCTGCGTGGCGTGGTTATACCAAAAAATTGAAGATAGTTTCTTTTTGGTGATTGGGACAAAAACTTGTGGCTACTTCCTGCAAAATGCGATGGGGGTGATGATTTTTGCTGAACCCCGCTATGCAATGGCTGAGTTGGAAGAGGGGGATATTTCGGCACAGCTGAATGATTATGAAGAACTGAAGCGGTTGTGCTTGCAGATTAAACGCGATCGCAATCCTAGTGTAATTGTCTGGATTGGCACCTGCACCACAGAAATTATCAAAACAGATTTGGAAGGTTTAGCACCGAAACTCGAATCCGAAATTGGTATCCCCATCGTTGTGGCGCGGGCAAATGGTCTAGATTACGCCTTCACCCAAGGAGAAGACACGGTGTTAGCAGCAATGGCGAACCGTTGTCCTGATAAGGCTCCAGTGGCGGAAACAGAGAAAAGTGAGCGGAATGCGATCGCTAAATTGCTCAACTTTGGTAAAAAGAAAGAAGATGTCGCCCAAGATGAATCTGAGTACGTGGATCATCCACCACTGGTTCTCTTTGGCTCTCTTCCCGACCCCGTAGTGACTCAGTTAACCTTGGAACTGAAGAGACAAGGCATCAAAGTTTCCGGCTGGCTACCCGCTAAACGCTTCACCGAACTGCCAGTACTGGAAGAAGGGTATTATGTCGCTGGTGTCAACCCCTTTCTCAGCCGCACAGCTACAACTTTAATGCGCCGCCGCAAGTGTAAACTCATCGGCGCACCGTTCCCCATTGGCCCCGATGGTACCCGCGCTTGGATTGAAAAAATCTGCTCGGTGTTTGGTATTACCCCCAAGGGTTTGGACGAACGGGAAGCCCAAATTTGGGAAAGCTTGGAAGATTACGTGAAACTGATTCGCGGTAAATCTGTATTCTTCATGGGTGATAACTTGCTGGAAATCTCTCAAGCACGGTTTTTGGTGCGCTGTGGGATGACAGTTCACGAAATTGGCATTCCTTACATGGATAAACGCTATCAAGCTGCTGAGTTGGCGCTACTGGAGAAAACTTGCCAGGAAATGGGTTCGCCTCTGCCAAAAATTGTGGAGAAGCCAGATAATTACAATCAACTCCAGCGAATTTATGAGTTGAAACCAGATTTGGTAATTACTGGTATGGCTCATGCTAACCCGTTGGAAGCACGCGGTATTAATACAAAATGGTCTGTGGAGTTTACTTTCGCTCAAATTCACGGCTTTACAAATGCGCGGGATATGTTGGAGTTGGTGACTCGTCCGTTGCGTCGGAATAATAATTTGAAAGATTTGGGTTGGGAGAAGTTGGTGAAGGAAGAAGCGAAGATTTAAGATTTGGGTTTTTATTAGGCAACACTATAAAACTATGTAAGAGAGGCGAAACTAGAAGTTCGCCTTTTTTTTATTTCACGCAGAAGCGCAGAGACGCAGAGTAAGAAAGAGAAGTTAATTTAAATGGAAGGCTGTAAATTTAAGGGTTGGGATGGAATGATATACATCAATTCTGCACCTTCAGGTTTTACTTCTGTGGATGGAGTTAATTTCAGCCAGTCGTGAAAGCTAATTCCTAGTTGAGAGATTGCTTGTACTTCTGTTTGATATGCTTCAAAACGGCGATTAGTTTCAATCATAGATTCTATCGCTTCCATAACTTTGGGAAGACGTTTATCTGCTTCCTGTTTTAAATCCTTATGATCTGGGCCGAACCAACCTCCTTGAACCTCATCACGACTTAAAATAGCTGGCGGTAGTGAATCAACCCATTTATATGTAGAATATAGCTCTTGTCCCATTTGAAATAAGTTGTTACGTTGCATCTCAAAAACAGCATTTTCATCTAAATTAGGGTCAATCCATTGATAAATTCGCGTTAGCCTACGTAAATCTATCTGACCTTTGTAACAAGGCTGTAAGTATGCTGCTGGGTTACAAGTAAGTAGAACGCCAATATATTTTTTAATACGTGAACGCAGAACTTTTGCTCCTTCTTGAAAGCGGTGAAGTGCTGTATCATGTTCTTCTAATTCTAGATAACAACGTGCTTCAGCTAAGTAGGCTAAAGATAAAGTAATCAAATATTCATCAATAATTTGGCTTTTTTGCTCAATTTCAATATCAGTGTATTCAGTATAAATATGTTCTGCTTCTAAAAAGCGATTAATAGCTTGTAATGCGCTGCTTCTACGATTTTCAGCTTTGGTCATCGTAAACGCATTAGTCGCTAATTCGATTGCAGCGCGAAAATTAGCATAGAAGCTAAGGTCTATTTTACGGTTGATATTATTTAACAGTTTTTGTGCTTTATGTAAGCGTTGTTCTAATTCCTTAAGCCTTCGTGCTATTACAATAAAGCCTATAACTGAAACACCAAGGTTAAGCATACTAGCTACACTAGTTACCTGCAAAGTTGAAGTAAGTTCCTCTAACTGATTTCCATTAGAATTATTTGCTTCCCGTAACCAACTAACGATTTGTTTTGTCTTTACATTTCTAATTACACCCCCAACTCGTTCAAAAGTTCCATCTGCTAGCCCTTTGACAATCCAATCAGCAAGCATAAAGGTTGCTGTCACCGCTAAACTCATAATTTTCTCCTAATTGGTAAATTCTCAGCAGCAGGATGTATGTTAGCAATAACGTGCTTTGTCTGTATGCAGCCAATACCTGTGCTTTATTCAGTATTCCCAATTTGAATTCTATTTTGGCTAATAACGATCGCTACTTTTAAAAACCTCAGAATAAAGATGGCGATCGCTAAAATCTCATCTCAGTCAAACACAGTTACAATAAAGTAAAGATTAGAGTAAATACCAATTATGCTTAGTGAAATTTGTTAATCTGAAATATCATTATGAATAATAAAAATTATTGAGGTTAGGATATTATTTTATTTGAGGCGATCGCTCTTTTTTAACGAACTACCCCAGACGTAGAGGACGGGAAACAGATGAATAAAACACCCTCTCCACATGAAAGTCAGCAAATGCTGAAGTGGTTGAATCAGAATCGCCAAATGTTATTAGATTTATATAAAAATCAATATATTGCTTACAATGCCGATGGGTTAATCGCTCACAGTGAAAATTTGCGTGAAGTTTTCAAATTAGCAGAAGCTTCAAACCAGATATTTGCAATTTACTTAGTTCCGCGTCGCACTGCTTCTATCGAGATTTTATAAATTTCGGTTTCGTACTTGAACCATTTGCAAAAACTCTTGGAGAACAGGCGTCATATCTTCTTCCCGCCATACTATAGCCGTTTCTACTAATGGTGTTTTCTCCTCGAAATTACGATAAACTACACCAGTTCTTTGAAGATTTTGCAACGAAGACGGCACGATCGCAATTCCCATTCCCGCTGAAACTAACCCGATAATTGTCTGCATTTGAATCGCTTCTTGAGTCACTTTCGGGCTAAAATTCCCTTGCTGACAAAGGCTCACAATTTGGTCGTAAAGTCCAGAGCCTAAATGCCGAGGAAATACGATCAAGTTTTCGTTGATTAGCGATCGCACTGAAATTTTTTCTCCTTCGGCTAAAGGATGAGTTTCCGCCAAAGCCACAATTAAAGCTTCTTGCTGAATGCACTTTTGATTGAGTGTATTATCTTCCAAAGGTGGATGAGCAAAGCCTACATGAATGCGGCTTTCTTGTAGCGATCGCTCTTGTTCAGTTGTAGTTAATTCCTGCAAAATCAACTCTACTTCGGGAAACTCTTCTCGAAATTGTCGCAAAATTACAGGAAGCAAATTATAGGTTACCAAACTGGTAAACCCAATTCGTAATTGTCCCTTTTCCCCTCTGCCAATTTTTTGAGTTAGCTCGATTGCTTTTTGGAGTTGAGCTAAAAGCTGATAAGCTTCTTGCAAAAATACTTGTCCGGCTTCGGTTAGTTGCACCTGTCGCTTAGTTTTGCGGTGAAACAGTTCTACTCCCAATTGCGCCTCTAGTTGCTGAATTTGCTGGCTTAACGGCGGTTGAGCAATATGCAGTCGTTCGGCGGCTCTACTGAAGTGGAGTTCTTCAGCCACAGCGATAAAGTAGCGCAGATGTCGTAATTCCATATAAGGGATAGAAGTGAAACGCAAAGGGGCGCAGAGGTAAGCGCAAAGGAGGGCAGAGGTTTTAGAGAATTTGTGATAAAAATTTGCGGGTTCTTTCTTCTTTAGGGTTGGTGAAAAAGGTGTCAGGGGTGGCTGATTCGACGAGAGTACCGCTATCCATGAGGATAACTCGGTCGGCGACTTCGCGGGCAAATCCAACTTCGTGGGTGACCACTACCATTGTCATTCCATCACGGGCAAGACTTCGCATGACATCCAATACTTCGCGTACCATTTCTGGATCTAAGGCTGAGGTGGGTTCATCAAACAACATTATTTTAGGTTGCATAGCTAAAGCACGAGCGATCGCTACGCGTTGCTGTTGTCCCCCAGATAACTGTCCTGGATATTTGTGTGCTTGTTCTAAAATGCCTACTCTTTCTAGTAGTTTCATCGCCGATTCTTGAGCTTGGATTTTTGGCGATCGCCTTACCCAAATTGGCGCCAAAGTAATATTTTGCAATACCGTCAAATGGGGAAATAAATTAAACTGTTGAAATACCATTCCCACTTCTCTACGAATTGCTTCAATATTTCGTAAGTCATGGCTCAGAGTAATACCATCAATTTCAATTTTTCCTTGTTGGTATTCTTCTAAAGCATTGAACGTGCGAATAAAAGTAGACTTACCAGAACCAGAAGGCCCCATTAAAACTACAACTTCTTTCCGATTTACTGTCAAACTCACACCCTGGAGAGCGTGGAATTTGCCATACCACTTGTGAACATTTTCAGCAATTATTATCGGTTTTTGGTCTGTTGACACAGATATAGACCTCCTAAATTTTTTGTAAGCTAATAGAGTGAATATGAATTAATGATGTTTGTTTTTTAAATAATATAACTACTAATTTAACTGCTTTTCTAAACGCCGAGAAGCTAGCGACATTGAGTAACAAAATATCCAATAAATCAATCCAATAAATAAATAGACTTCTGCATAGCGAGCGAGAAATTCTGGCTGTGCCAAAATAGAACGGGCAATACCTGTGAGTTCTACTAATCCCAGTAAAGATAAAAGTGAAGTGTCTTTAAATAAGCCGATAAATTGACCGACGATCGCAGGAATCACCGCACGTAAAGCTTGAGGCAAAACAATTAATAAAACCACCAAGCCTGTATTTAATCCTAATGCTTTTGCGGCTTCAACTTGTCCCCGTGGAATTGATTGAAGTCCACCGCGTACATTTTCTGCCATGTAAGCAGCACTAAATAAAACCAATCCAGCAATTCCTCGCAACACCCGATCTAAACGTACATCTGCTGGTAAAAACAAGGGAAGCATTACTTGAGCAAGGAACAAAATGCCAATCAATGGGACTCCTCTAATGATTTCAATGTAGAGGATAGAAAACCAACGAACGATCGGTAAATCACTTGTTCGCCCTAAAGCCAGTAAAATCCCAATGGGAAAGGAAAGCACGATACTAACTGCTGCCATCAATAGGGTAAGTAGCAAACCATTCCACAAATTAGTCGGTACCGATTGCAATCCAAATCCACCACCAATTAGCCACAAAATAACAGGAAAAGATAATAACCATAATAGTGAAAGCCAAGGAGTTAGTACTTCAGCAAATTTTCTTCCAATCCCAAAAAATGCAAATATGAAAACTGCAATTAATAGTAACTGCAAGCGGTAGATAAGATCTAGTGGCAAAATAACTAATAAAAGACAGAATCCAAACGTAAAAAATGCAATTTTCCGTTTTGTTAACTTTTGCTTGTTAAAGAATACACCCCCTGTAATAGCGGTTAAAATTGCAGCGATCGCCAGCACACTCCAAGCTCGCCAATATAGTGTTTGAGGAAACCTCCCAACTAAAAATAAACGTAAATTAACTTGAATTACTTCCCATTGTGCTTGAGTCGTTGCCCAAGTTATCACTCCTCGTGCTACCCAAAACAACAATACCAAACAGACAACAGTTAACAAGGTGTTGTACCAAGTACTGAATAGGTTTTTACGCAACCAAGTCAATTTGTCATTAGTCATTTGTTTTTCTTTGCGTCCCCGCGTCTTTGTATTTTTCCTAACTTCCTCATCTCTCTTTGATTTGCACGCTGCGATTAAACAAATTCATTACTAAAGAGATACTCAAACTTAGAATGAGATAGGTAAGCATAATTATTAATATTACTTCTACGGCTCTGCCAGTTTGGTTAAAAGTGGCGGAACCGACAAAATAAATATCAGGGTAGCCGATGGCGATCGCTAAACTAGAATTTTTCATCAAGTTCAGATATTGACTCGTCAACGGCGGAATAATTACCCGCAAAGCTTGGGGAAAAATCACCAGTCGCATCACCAACCCTGGTTTTAATCCTAGCGATCGCGCTGCTTCCCATTGTCCCTGAGATACCGATCGAATTCCACCTCGGACAATTTCTGCTATAAACGCACCCGTGTAAAAAGTTAATCCCAACAGCAAAGCGGAAAACTCTGGTGATAGAGTAAACCAAGGCAGTTCTAAACCACTTTGACTCAGGCTAATAAAACCCCAAAGAGATATTTTATTTTCGGTTTTCGGGAAACTAAGAAAAACAGCAAAGTACCAAAATAACAATTGCAGCAATAAGGGCGTATTCCGGAAAATTTCCACATAAACTAAAGTGATATTCCGCACCAACCAATTGTCAGAAAGTCGGGCAATTCCAGCAGCGATCCCTACAATTGTCGTGAGAAAGATTCCAGCGATCGCCACTCGCAAAGAGTTAATTAAACCCACCCATAAAGCTCGGCTGTAAGTATCAGTTGGTTTGTAGCTAATCGCCGTTTCACCGATATCAAAAGAACCTTGCTGGTTGAGAAAATCAAATCCAAACTGAATGCCCAATTGCTGCAAATTGCGGTTAAGATTTTCCCATAGTATAACTACTAAAACTGCTGTTAAAAATACTGCAAAAAATTGCCCAGCAATTCTCCAAAAACGGTAGTCATTAATCATGAGTTATTAGTCATTAGTCATTAGTCATTGGGGATTGGTAATTGATAATTCAAACTTTATCCATTACCCAGTTCCCATTTCCTACTCCTACCGAAACGGCGGAGAGTAAAGTAGTCCGCCTTTATTCCAGAGTTGATTTTGACCGCGAGCTAGATTAAGTTTTGTTTTGGGGCCGAGGTTGCGATCGTAAATTTCAGCATAGTTGCCGACGTGCCTAATTATTCGTGCGGCAAAGTCGTTTGTTAAGCCGAGTCCTTCACCAAGGTTGCCTTCTGTTCCTAAAAAGCGCTTAATGTCTGGGTCGTTACTAGCGGCTAACTGACCTACATTCTGGGAATTAATGCCCAATTCTTCAGCTTTTACTAAAGAATAAACCACCCATTTCAAGACATCACCCAGCCTAATGTCTCCTTTAGCTACTGCTGGCGCAAGAGGTTCTGAAGAAATCACTTCTTCAAGAATTACATTGTCTTGTGCGTTGGGTAGGGTTGTGCGCCGAGAAACCAACGCCGAACGATCGGCCGTGATCCCATCACAACGCCCTTGAGCATAGGTGGCAAAAGTAACATTAACGTCTTCAAATACAACAGGTTTGTAAGCGATGCCTCTTTTCCGCATTTGGTCTGCTAAGTTCTGTTCGGTAGTAGTGCCCGTTTGAACGCAAATAGCTTTATCTTTTAAATCTGCCAGGGATTTAATATTGCTATTTTTGCGAACCATGATGCTTTGTCCGTCGTAAAATACCACGGGTGCAAATTCTAAACCTACTGAAGTATCGCGACTTAGAGTCCAGGTAGTATTACGGCTAAGAACGTCTACTTCCCCAGTTTGCAAAGCTGTAAAACGCTCTTTGGCATTGAGATTGCGAAATTCTACTGCATCTGGTTTGTCAAACAAAGCAGCTGCCATCGCCCTGCAAATATCTACATCAATGCCACTGTATTTCCCGTCGCTTCCCACAAAGCTGAAGCCTGGGATTTCACCACTAACACCGCAAATTAACTGACTGCGGCTTTTAATAGTATTCAAACGATTTCGAGTTCCTGGTACTGGTGGATTACTATCTGGGTTGCTGGCTGTATTTGTTGTTTGCCCTGACCCTCCACCACAAGCAGTAATAGCAAAGATTAGAGGGGCGATCGCTACAATGAAACCTGATTTATACATAAACTTCATAGTTACTAGACAATAAAAATGTATTATTCACTACAATCATTTTCTTAAAAACAATTTCTTGCTTGTCATATAAAACTCTACCAGCCTCCGGGCTATTTTTTTTCACCCTTAAAAGCCGTAGTTGAAGTTTTAACTGATTTTTTAAAAGCCTCAGATAATTTGTGCAAGTTGCCTCAATTTAGCTTGAACTTTTCACTTTTATTTAAAATCCTCTGAGCATACTTGATAGCAATCTGTTTATCAAACCTAGAAGATAATATGAAAATTTCACTGATATTAATTCTATATTTTTCACTACGTAAAACTTGGTAGCAAGCAACTATTGGATCTTTAATAATCAACAAAAGATCGCAGAAAATAATATTCACATCCCAGCATGAAAATCTCTTTTTCCTATCTCCAATGCCGTATGCCCCATGCCCCATGCCCAATACCTAATTCATCCATAAGTAGCCACACTAACTCAAACTACTACCACTCGCAGGTTAAACTAGGTCTGGTAACAGCTGCTCCAGCATTCCTTATGAGGCTTTTATGGGAGCTAACCTCAAACAAATTGCCAAGTACTTAGATAACCTTGGTTGGGACTACCGTTTTGATGATGAAGAAGACCGGATTATAACAGGTGTGGAAGCTGATAACTTAGAAGATTTTCTAATAGTTGTTCAGTTGGATGAAGAAGGAAAATTTTTTCGGGTATTTGCACCTCAAGTTCTGTCAGGAATTCAAGACCATCCTCACAAGGGAGCTATCCTACAGACAATGCTTGCCATTTCCTGGGAAACCAAAATGTTGCAGTGGGAGTATGACCCATCCGATGGTGAAATCCGTGCCATTATTGAGTTTCCTCTGGAAGACTCAATTCTCACAGAAAAGCAATTTCACCGTTGTCTGAGTGGATTAATTCAGATTGTAGATGGCATAGCGATCCCTCGCTTGAAAGAAGTTATGGAAACAGGCCTCGATCCGGGAAATATAGAACTTGGAGAAAGATTATTACTTAGTATCCAAGAAGAAGCTCCAGGATTGCTAGATTTACTGGAGAAGGCAATGGAAGCACGAAAAAAACGAGGAAGTTTTCCCAACGAGTGAGACGGATCGTTACTGAAATAGCTATACTCCAAAGTGATACCCTCACTATATACTGAAATTTTCTGGGGCTGGATATTATGACATCCTATGCAACCTCCTCTGCTAAAGCGGAAATGAGTGAACTCCGGCGGTTGAAAGGCTTACTACCGCCAGAATTGCAGAGCTGGGTCACGGTAGAAGGCACCACTGAGGTCAATCCACCCCTGATCCGCTGCGAAGAAATTGGTAAAGACCAGGTAGAAATTCAAATTGACTTGGTGAAATGGGACACCCTCGCAATGGATCAGCGTAATCTGCTGTTCTGGCATGAAGTTGCTCGCGTTCAAAACGACACAATTCCCAAAGATGGCTGGGAAATGGCAGCACTAGCCATTGGTTTAGGTGGCGCTGTCGGTGAATTGTGGGTACAAGATGGATTGCTTTTGGTGTTAGCTTTAGCGCTGTGCGGCGTGTCAGGCTGGCGATTGTATCAAAAGAACAATGGGGAAAAGCAGCTAAAAGAACTGCTCAATGCTGATGAAAAAGCGATCGCCTTGGCAACTCGTTTTGGTTATACCCTCCCCAACGCCTACAAAAGTCTTGGTAGCGCCTTAAAAACCCTGATTGATAACACTCCTAGCAAGCGTCAACGCTCTAAATACGAAGCAAGGCTCTCTGCTCTCAAACGCAGTGCAAATAAGGCAAAAGCTAAGTCCAGAACGATGGATGAAAGCGCACTGTAGCAACCATAAAGTAGGTTGGGTGGGCGATACCCACCCCTAAAAATATCTCAATAAATAAATCTAAAATCTAAATCCAAAATATTTTGGCTTTGCCCAAGCTGCTTTTTGATAGCTAGCAGCTTTATTGTTGGACAAAGATTAAATAAAAATTAATATATTTATTTAGCTAATAAAATTTCATATAAATTTATTTTTACTTTCACAATATCTTTAGTAATACGTAGATTTAGCAGCAACTTTTACAGCTGATTGAGCATTTTATGTGTCTGGGGTATTACCCGCACTTGTTTGAGAGACTGTTTCATCAAAGCTTGCCATATCAAAACTCGATCTGGTGTAGGAGCAAGTACAGGTATTGGAGACAATTGTTCAGACTCTGTTAAAGGCGTAACAGGTTGTAAAAATACCGGTATATCTGGACTGATATCTGCCACCAATAAGGCTGAACGTTCCAATTCAGCGGGATCTGTGTTTTGGGACACAATTATCTTGACAAAAACATTTAAATATGAATCGTGACATAATTGGAGAGATTTTGCATGTTCTTGCCAATGGCTTTCGCCGCTGACACTGGGCAATTTGAAATCCATTCCTACAGAGTCTAAGTAGGGGAGAATCATTGCCAATTGTTCTGGGCGGTGTCCGCCTGTTTCCAAATATATAGGTAGGCCAGTTATGTCTCGCACTTTGGGTAGAAACTGAGTTAAAAATGGAGCATGAAGAAGTGGTTCGCCCCCAGTTAAGCTAATGCTATCGTGTAAGGAAGGTAGATTTTGCCTTTCCACCCATTCGATTAATATGGGTAATGGGACAGGATTAGAGTAGATTTCAAAGTCGCGCAATCCGGGCGATCGCTCTATCCGGCAACTAACAGGTGCATTCCAAGTGTGGGCACTATCACAAAAGTGACAGCGCAAATCACACAAAGCAAAGCGAATAAAAATTTGACGAGTCCCTACATTCAGTCCTTCCCCTTGAATGGCAGAGAAGACCTCAACCAGGCGTGCGGTAGGTGTAACCGTAGTTTTAGCAATCATTTGATCTCAGCAACGCGATCGCATTGCGTCAGCACAACAACAAGAATATTTTTTAGCTTCTTGTTCTATTGTGAATCGTCGCTGGCGATTTCCAGTCTCAGAAAGAGCAAATAGTAATTAGTCCTGATTACGGCTAAGTAATTTTCAAAGGACAAAATAATGTTTGGCAGATTACATTATACATGGCAACGAAAGTGCAGAGCTTCATGACTAGCCAACCGACAGAGGTCGATTTTCCAGTTCATTCCCTAAACGACACGGTTATAGTGCAGGTTCCCACACGGTTGAGCGTGCTGGAGGCTTTAGGCTTTAAGCAAACCTGCCAAGGCTTAATCCAACCCAATTCATATCTCAAGCAAATTATTATTGACTTTCACCAAACTACTTTTATGGATAGTAGTGGTTTAGGTGCCTTGGTCAGTAATTTTAAGTACGCCCAGGCTAAAGGTATTGCATTAAGATTGCGGAATGTAACACCTCAAGTGATGGCAGTTTTAAAACTCACGGGATTGGATCAAGTTTTTCCCTTAGAGCCTGTAGACAATGGGTCGCTAATAGAACGACAAGAGCCAATAGATAATCGCAAGACAAATTCTCGTCAAGTAGAGCAGTTGCCTAAGACTCATCCTTCTGTGGCATCTTGGATGAAACGGTTATTAGATATTATAGGGTCAATCGTTGGCTTATTAATTACAGGAGTTTTGTGTATTCCCATTGCGATCGCTATTCAAATTAACGATCCTGGCCCCATTTTCTTTAGTCAAACCCGCTGCGGTTGGATGGGAAAACGGTTTAAAATTTGGAAATTCCGCTCTATGTGTGTGGATGCGGAAGCAAAAAAATCTGAAGTTAAAAACCAAGTGCAAGGTGCATTTTTCAAGAACGAAAATGACCCCAGAATTACCAAAGTGGGACGTTTTTTACGGCGAACTAGTCTTGACGAACTACCTCAGTTTTGGAACGTCCTTAAAGGAGAAATGAGTTTAGTCGGTACCAGACCACCCACACCCGACGAAGTAGAACGCTATGAAGTACCAGAGTGGCAACGTTTAGATGTCAAACCCGGTATGACTGGCGAATGGCAAGTAAATGGACGGTCTACAGTCCGTAGTTTTGAAGATGTAATTCGCCTAGATTTGCAGTATCAAAAAAATTGGAGTTTGGTGTACGATTTAAAGCTAATTTTCAAAACTATAGCGATTCTGTTTAACAAAAACAGTGGTGCTGTTTAGCTAACTACCCTTATTTACAATTTTTTGCTAACTCGCGATCGCGATAATTATTAAATACACCCAAGCCCATTTCGGGCTTGGGTAAATTTTTAGGTTTACTTATACCAATTTGAAAAAAGAATGCGACAGATGGGTAGGGCCACAACATTGTTCATTGGTGTCTACTTAACATGAAACCCTGATGAAAACGTGATGAGCGAGTTCTACTCACTTACCATCAAGATCCGCGTTACCCCACCCCGGCTTTGCTGACGCAAAACCTCCCCTCCCCTTGCTAAGGGGAGGGGTTGGGGGTGGGGTAAAATCCCTGTGTGATAAGCGTTTGAGCTTAAGTTGACACGTATGAACATTGTTGTGCTCTTACGGATAATTGATGTGTCCCAAACATTATTTGAATTGGTATTATTTGATATTTTAAATAGACTCCAAAGACGAGTTCTCGTTCTCGAAACTTTAAATTTTAAACTTACTTATTTTTCACCAATAGACTATAGACCAATACAGTTCAGTTAAGACTCGATCCTCCCTAACCTTCCTTAAAAAGGAGGGAACTAAGCCCCCCAATTTATCGGGGGGTTGGGGGGATCTTTCGGAGCTAAATACCGTTAACTGAACCGTATTGGACTATAGACAATAGAGAAAGATAAATTCCCTATTGCTATAGATTTATGTTTGTAGATTTTGAATCATTTTATGGAAAATCCAAAATCTAAAATTTGCTTAGTCTTCGGATAGGATTATCCCACGGCTTTCTGAATACCAACTACTTCAACCTGCTGGGCTTCTGGCAACAAACGCTTCACGCCTTGCTTCACAAACCCCTGCAAAAAGGCAATTTGCTGATTTTGCCCAAATACTTTTTGCAGAGTTTCTCGCAATTTCTCCAAATTCAAATTAGTTCCAGAGTCTGTTGCTATTTCTTGCTGTTGGAAATATTCAACTAAACTCAATCCTGCAACTCTGGTTAGATAAGCTGCACTTACTCCCTGCACCAAACCACCAGCAACAAAGGTAACAGCATTACTTTTGAGAACAGTACCAACAGCCTTGGTAGAAAGTTCAACTAAACCGAGTTTCAGCATCAAGCTTCCTATTGTTCCGGCTACGGTTTGTGCCTGTTCTAAGGAAAATTTCTGCTGATAAATGTTACCCAAATCCATTACCATCTGAGCATTAATGGCCGCAGTTGCCAGAATATCAAGGGCTGGTACTGGGTTAGCAAAGGCAGCAGCAGCAGCTATCCACTGATATTGTTCAATAATTGGGGTGGCGCGATCGCATCTGATTCCATTGAGCCAGTTTTTCGCTTCAGCTTTCAAGAGCCCGGCTTTCCTGATGGTAGTTACCCAAACTAGCCGTTGTTTTTGCTGTGCCAAAATTTCACTAAACTGCTGGGTTAATTGCTGGATATCTGGTGCTGGTTGTTCCATCCACTCTTGCACAGAACCATCAGCCTCATGCTTTCGCACTTTGACGGGTATGGGAGAGGCCGCAGTTGCAACTACATTTCCCTGCATCCGCTGTTTTAATGACAGTAAGACGCTAGCGCGTTCATCTGCTAAATACTGGTCTTGTTTGTTAAAAACCAGCATTGCAGGCTGATTTGCTGCTTTTAGCTGCTGTAAAGTTTGAAATTCTGTATCTGTCAAATCACCGTTTGTTAAGAACAGCACAAAATCAGATTTTGCCACTTCTGCTAAAACAGCTTCATCTGAATTTTCACCTGCTTCTCTAAACAAAGGTGCTGTTTCTTGTAGAGAAACATTTTTTGCCTGTAGATTTTTTGCTAAGACTTGAATTAAAGTGCTTTTACCGACAGATTTGCCACCAGTCACAGCTACTTTAATTTCTTGCCTGTCTAATTCCCACCACAATTGGGCAACTTGTTCTCTCAGCGTCTCTAATGCCCTATGGTTTTCTGCTTCTTGTGCCAGTTGGTTAATTACAGCTTCAGCAATAGAAATCGCACTTTCCACAGTCGCGCGATCTACAAGCATATTATCTAGCTGTTCTAAACCGGCTTTTGGGCGATTTTTTTGGAATAACCACAAACCACCGCCAACAGCTAAGGTACTCAATAAACCAAACTCACCCACCTGCATTATTGAATGATGCCAACTTTGTAACATCCACAGAGAAAAGGACAGTCCCAATCCTCCCACTAAAATTGGTCGCTGCAACTTCACAACCATGACTCTCCGCGCTTTTTGGATGGCTATTTCTTCCAGAATAGATTAAAAACCTGCTTCTTTGAGTTGAACAGGCGATCGAACACAATTTTCTTTACTTAAAGATGCTTGTGAGATTAATTCCCAAGCCTCACGATATTGTGCAGAACGAGGCTTACGTTGTCTTTTTTCAGCCTCAACAAGGTGTACTTCGCTTCCATAACCTATGAACACATCTACAGGAAAAACATAGAAAAGGTCAAGTTTTTCTATATACACCAGGGCAAAATCAAAGTCCGATAGTTGATATGGTTCTCGAACCATCAGCCGCCGATTTGTTTTGGTGCGTCGATTATCTACAACGTAATTGCCAGAAGGCACATCCAACCAAGCGTATTTGACTTGGATTTTTATGAGAGTTCCCTCTACATCAAATGCCAGATCGTAAGGCAAGCGATCGCCAAAAGGTTTTAAAACTCCCCAACCGCGCTTTAAAGCATGAAGAACAGCAGCTGATTCTGCTATGTCTCCTCTAAGCTTTGTGTCCATTAGTCAGATGAAAACGAAGTAGCTGACAATCACCATAAAACAAAACCCTGTAATCTTTTTAGAAAACAGGGTTTTGTTTTATCTTCAATTTGGTGGCGGGAAGTGGATTTGAACCACTGACCTTCGGGTTATGCTTACCAACTACAACTTTCGTTGCCTAGATAAACTAGTTTGTGGTCTGGACTGTCCCTTCACCCTCGGCGTTACCGTTAGGGTGTCTGCCTTCCAGTCTCTACACCTTCTCCATTTCTGGAGCTTGGTTCGGGATTACCGCGCTATTGGCTTCCCCGACTTTGACAGATAAACACACATAAGTTTCTCTATGTGCCGCCCAAAGCAAACCTAACTAATAAGCGTCTAGTTAACTTTGCCAGTTGAGCCCGACGAGCTACCAGGCTGCTCTATCCCGCGTCGCTCTTGACTTTTCTAGTCTAACTTAAAGTCAAGAGTTTGGCAACTACAAAAACGATAATTCTCCAATTACTTCTAAACGCTTGTATTTTCCTAAGGTGACAAACTTTTCACTAAGACTTTCGGCGGCGCTGGGACTAATCCAACCCATTTGTTGGAGTAAATGAATCGCAACGGCGTGTTTTGCTCGTTTTGCCCCATCCATAACTTTAATCGCTAATCCCATGCCTTCACCGAGTCTACCAATACACTGCACTCCTTCAGCGCCAGATTTGCTCACCAGTTCCCCTGGAGTTAAACGCATCAGTTCCGTATCAAATTCTCCATCCCCTGCTACCATTGCTGGGTGATGAGTCATAGCCCGGACAATGCGTTCCATATCCAAGTTGCTACTAGAGGCTAATAGGGCATACAAAGAGGCCATTTGACCGAGTTGCATCAAATAAGTCGGTGCGCCACAGTCATCATGGGCGCTGATAAATTCCTCTGCTGGCATTCGTAGCAATTCTGCGACTTTGCCCAAAATCAACTGCTGTATTGGGTGTTTGCGTTCCAAGTAGTTATTCAAAGGCCAATGGCGTTGCTGACAAACAGCTAGCATCCCCGCATGTTTCCCAGAGCAATTGTATTCCAGAGGACTGCGCTTGCCTTCAGGAATCGGACACTGGAGTACAGTGGGGTCAAGATCTGCCCGCCAAAGGATGTTAAAGACCTGTCTTATCTGCTCTATTGTTCCTTTATGGGAACTGGTGATAATTGCTAAATCGCGATCGCTGAGGTCATAGCGTTCCAGTGTACCTGTGGTGGTGACTGCGAGTGCCTGAAATGGTTTGAGTGCTGAACGAATAAATGCAGCAGTTTCCGAGTTTCCGGCCACGGTTAAAACCCGTCCGCGTTCGTCGCATACAACAGCCTGGACTATATGCTTCGATTCAATGATACCTTCACGCAGCAACCGGACTTCCAGTGCTGTGGCTTGAGTTCGTTTTCCCATTGTCATGGGTTTATTTTTATCACTTTTTTATTATTTGCCACTAGTCATTTGTCGTTTGTCGTTTGTCGTTTGTCCTTCGTTTATTTATTAATTACCAATGACTAATGACTAATGACCAATGACTAATGACCAATGACGGTTTACAACAAATGCCAAACTATAGTACCAATAACGAACATTCCCGCCAAGCCAGCAAAGGTAAATTGCAACCGTCGTAGGATAGGTTTAATTTCGTATGCCACAATTAAGCGATCGCGATTGAGGACTTCTTGTGGTTTTGTCCAGGTTTGACCGTCGTACCAGCCTGACTCTTCATAGAATACTGTGCCAGAGCAAAGGCGATCGCACACGTAAAACCAGCCTAAATACAACCTTACCACCGCCAGTAGTACGCCAATGCTTGCCCCTCCTGCACCACAGAGAATAAAATGGGCAAGATACTTTTGTGGGGGAAAACTTGCTGCTGCTACAGGGCCAGCTACTAACCAAGATAAACCCCAAATCCAAAGTATTTTCGTGATATACTCCCGCCAATGTAAAGTGCTATCACGAAACAACCAGGAACCTTTTAACTCTTCGTATTCATTGAGCGGTTGTTGGTCTGCGGGAACTGGGCAATTTGAGACTGAAGACCTAATCATGTTGGCTTACCCCCACCCTCATCAGATTCTGGAAGGGAAATACGTTCTGCATGAATCCAGAACGCTTCTAAATTATAAAACTCCCGTTCCTTGGGCATCATGATGTGAACGATGACTTCACCGTAGTCTTGTAGTACCCAACTCCCCTCGGCTTTTCCTTCTGTCCTCAAGGGGCGTCGCTGCAACTGTGTTTCGACTTTTTCTTCAATTGCTTGAGCGATCGCCCTTACCTGTACCCTAGAATAACCAGTCATCATCACAAAATAATCTGCTAGGTAAGATACGTCTGCTACTCTGAGCAATAAAATATCACCAGCTTTGCGATCTGATGCAGCTTCAGCAATTATCGCAGCCAATTTTCCGCTTGCTTCTTCTATTTGGGTGGGGTTTCTCAGCACACTATTTGTTAGTGGGACAGATTGTAATGGGAAATTTCCTTGGAAATAATCAGTCATTAAACCTCAGGTGCTTTCTTCCTTTTGAAACAATTGTTTACATTTACTTAACAAGTAACAAACAATCGATCTGAAAATGTGTCAATGGGTTTTTTTGAATACTAACAAAAAAACAGGTGTCTATGGAGGCTAGCTTGAAAAAGGGATTAGGGAATGGGGAGTAGCGACTAGGGGCCGGGAAGAAATATTTTCATGCCTCCGTTGTGTAATTTATTGCATGAACGAGCTTAAGAATCCTAATTAAAAATTAGGATGCGATTCGTTTCGCCTTGATGAGAGTATTACGAATCTTGCTTTGCAGCACAGCTGGTTCATCGCATGAATTTTGCAGGCTTTAAAATTTCTTTCTGTGTCTTCCTTTTAGCTTTCAACTCTCAAAATCTTTCCGCCAGAACGCTAGATTTTTGGCTGTCTATTAAAACAGGACTTACGCACAGCTAACGGAAAATCGAACCACAGAGGCGCAGAGGTCACGGAGAAATGAGAGTTTGACAAATATTTTGCGTAAGTCCTAAAAACTTACGATACAAGAGAACGCACTCATACCCGATCTCCCAAAAGTTTGATTAGCATGAATGTACTATTTGGTGTTTGGGGATACCAAGCACCTTTATTAATTATTAGATAAAAAATTTGTATTCCCACGGTTTGAATTGAATGAAGTGAACCCGTGGGATTTTTGATTCAATACCAATGCAGCTAAAAAATTGTTTCTATACTGAAATCATTAAGTATAATTCGATGCGGTTAACTTCTCTGTAATTAAAATTTTGACATCAACCCTACAGAAGGTGCAAATACAGCAGATTTCAGCTTATTAAAATACAAATCCTAACTTCCAAAGGTATGATACAGGCTGTTTTACTCTCCGAAGTTTCGAGCCGAGACTTCCTCGGCTCGAACTTCTCTCTGAATTCTGCTGTATGCAACGTAACTTGACCGTCGTAGATTACACTTCTTGTTTGGTGATTATTGTTGAGTGAATTTCTCTACGATTTGCGATTAATGAGTAACACAACGACTCATACTGATTTAAAGCTTGCTCAAAAGCATACTGCTCAACAGCATATTGGCGACTTTTATAACCCAAAGCTTTAACTTTTTCGGGGTTTTGATACAAGTCTAAAATTGCCATTGCTAAAGCTTGGGGATCTTCTGGAGGAACGATAATTCCGCCGCCACTTTGCCTGATAGCCCTTGCTGCCGTACCGTTATCAGGGACAGAGGCAACTAAAGCCCTTCCGCTAGCAAGTAGCACCTGAATTTTTGACGGCATATTGAAGGAGATAACATTTTTCTTTTGCACCACTAAACCAACATCCGCAGCCGCTAACATTTCTGGTAAATTTTTGCGGGGTTGAAATGGCAGTAGCAAAACATTATCTGCACCACAGTCTAAACATTCCTGTTGGAGTCGCTGTAAACCTTTTGCCTCCCCGACAATGACAAAGGCAATATCTGGGATGTGACGCAACACAGAAGCAGCTTTGACAACGCTTTCTAAGCCTTGGGTAAGGGCAATATTACCAGAATAAAGAACTACAAATTTACCATTTAGGTTGTGCGTCGTGCGGAAAGGGTTATTTTCTTGAGGTAAGGGACGGATAAAATTGACATCAACCCAGTTAGGAATTTGCACAATTTTGTCAGCTTCTACCCCCTTAGATCGCAAATTTTCCACAAACCCATCGGCGATGACGCTAATTTTACTTGCACTTTGGTAAGCAAATTTTTCCAATAATGCAAACAACTGGATGAGCAATTTATTTTTAAGTAAACCTACGTGAACAGCTGCCTCTGGTAATATATCTTGTAGATTTAAGATTACAGGGCAAGCACGTAACCATCCTAAAAGAGCAACTGGTACACAGCTTGGTAGGGATGGTGAGGTGGAAAGAATAACATCTGGACGCCAACCCATGAGGGCGGGTAAAAAACTAGTGACAACAAAGCTAGCATCTAGCAAGACTCGATCTAGTAAATTGGGTTGTGGACGAATCCAAACATAACTACGTTGGATTTCAACACCATTTTTGTATTCTGTAACATACCACTTGCCCCGATATTCTTGGTAAATTTGACGCTCAGGGTAGTTAGGCATGGCAGTAACTACGCGCACTTGGTGTCCCCGCTTGACTAGTCCCTCTGCTAATTCAGTCATTAGTGGGGCAATACCAATTGGTTCTGGGTGATAGTTGTATGAGTAAATTAAAATTCGCATAGAAATTAGTCTGAAGTACCCCGGTTTTTTATTTAATGACAAAACTTGTCTTAAATATCTCTGGGAACTGGCAAAGTCCCATATTTAATTGTGGCTTCAGAGTGTTTTTATGTCAGGGATTTTCCTTAAAGATTGAGTAAACTTTTATATTTAATTCTTAGGGGATAGGAGAATAATTTTTACTATTTAATCGAGGATTTCAAGTGTTTACTTGTGACTGGTACGTAAGTAGAAACCCTAACTTTTATAAAATTAGTATCAATATTTCACAATAATAGTAACTGAATGAGCGATCGCCCTTGTATTTTCTCTTTTTTTGCCGGTTCAGGTTTCCTCGATTTAGGTTTTGAAACCAGTGGATTTAACATTGTTTATGTTAATGAAATTTTTTCTCCATTCATGGCGGCATACCGCTATTCACGGCACGTTCTCAATCTAGAGTTACCAGAATACGGTTATCATGACGGCGAAGCAGGAGACGTAAGTAAATTTACCCAAGGTTCACAAGCACAACATATTTGCGAGCTAGTCAAAGACTGCCGTAAATTTAATGATATTGTTGGCTTTATTGGCGGGCCACCCTGTCCTGATTTTTCAATTGGGGGAAAAAACAGAGGACATTTGGGAGATAATGGCAAGCTTTCAGCCTCTTATGTGGAATTAATTTGTGAGAATCTTCCAGATTTCTTTTTATTTGAGAATGTTAAAGGTTTGTGGAAGACAAAAAAACATCGTTTATTTTTTGAATCTTTGAAGCAACGATTACAACAAGCAGGGTATATATTAATAGAACGCTTAATTAATTCTATTGAATATGGTGTACCCCAAAATAGGGAAAGAATTATTTTGATTGGATTTCAAAATAATTTTCTCAAGGATAAGGGAAAGCAATTTAATAGACAAAAATTATTAGATAAAGATATTTTCCCTTGGAAAAGTTTCATACTATACGACCGAAAAAATGTTTTTGCTTACCCTTGGCCTAAGTACGATTTATTCCAAGAAAACTCTCTTATGCCTTGTCCTGGCGATATTCCTCAAGAATTAACAGTTGAATACTGGTTTAGAAAAAATAATGTCCTTAAACATCCCAATGCTGAACATTACTTTCAACCAAGGGCAGCGATCGCAAAATTTGCTGTTGTTGATGAAGGAGATGATTCTAAAAAATCTTTCAAGCGTCTTCACAGATGGCGCTATTCTCCAACAGCTTGCTATGGTAATAATGAAGTACATTTACATCCTTATAAAGTCAGACGAATTTCTGTAGCAGAAGCTTTAGCCATTCAATCTTTGCCTGCAAATTTTGTGCTTCCAGAAAATATGTCACTGACGAATATGTTTAAAACTATCGGTAACGGTGTACCATATTTAGCATCGAAAGCATTAGCTCAAACTATTATTAAGTTCTTAGTAAGTGACGTGAAAAATACTGTTGATATTCTTAACCTTACTGGCACTTAATGTCAACTTAAATACTTACAATAATTATGGGACATCTGCATCAGGACTTACGCAAAAGATAACGAAAATAGCGGTAATTCATGAATTACCGCTACGCAAGAATAATGTTTTCAGTCACATATTGCGTAAGTCCTGTGCATAACTAACATCCCAGATTAAGTCAGCAACTTATTTTCAGGATAAACTCGTAATAAATGTGGTTTAATATATATATAAGAAATGTTTTAATTTTTTATAAACTTTAATAATCAATCACTGGCAGAAGACACGATGGCAGCAGACTATCCAGACATTGATATTGCGCCATTTATCGAGCACGCCCTGTTAACGCCAACTGCTACTTCAGAGCAAGTTGAGCAATGGTGTGAAGAAGCATATAGATTCAATTTTGCGGCCGTTTGCCTGTACCCTGCTTATGTCAAGCAAGCAGTCGAACTCCTCCACGCTAAAAACCCGAAAGTCTGTACGGTGATTGGCTTTCCTGCTGGTGCGACGACTTCAGCAGTCAAGTTGTATGAGGCTCAAGAAGCGGTGGAAAATGGAGCTACTGAGTTGGATGTGGTAATCAACTTGGGCTGGTTAAAAGCTGGCAAAACCGAACAAGTGCATCGCGAAATTGCCGAAATTTGCGAGGAGACTGGAAAAACTGTGAAGGTAATTTTGGAAACTAGCCTTTTGACAGATGCAGAAAAAAAAATAGCTGCTGAAATCTCTATGGATGCGGGAGCAAGTTTCTTAAAAACCAATACTGGTTGGAATGGTGGCGCCACAGTTGCAGATGTACGACTTTTGAAGGAATTAGCCAAAGAAAGGGTAGGAATTAAAGCTTCAGGTGGTATCCGTACTATCAATCAAGCTCTAGACTTAATCGTAGCGGGTGCTACTAGATTAGGGACATCTCGCGGTATCGATTTGATCCGCCAGCGCGATAACCTGGAAAAGGGTAAATAGTCATTTGTCCTTTGTCTTTTATCGTCTGTCATTTGTCCTTTGTCCTTCGTCCTTATGTTTATTTACTAATGACCAATGACTAATGACTAATGACCAATGACCAATGACCAATGACTAATGACTAATGAGTAGAACCTACAAAGCAACCGGAATTAATCTTAAAACCCAGGCGCTCGGAGAATCGGATAAAATAGTGACAATTTTGACACCAGAATTCGGTCTAGTTCGAGCAGTGGCTCCAGGGGCACGCAAGCACAACTCAAGCTTGGGCGGTAGGAGCGGTATGTTCGTTGTGAATGAACTATTGATTGCCAAGGGGCGATCGCTTGATAAAATTACCCAAGCACAGACTTTAAAAACTTATCCAGGTCTAGCTAAAGATTTGGGGAAATTAGCTGCTAGTCAGTATTTAGCAGAAATAGTACTGTCTCAAGCTTTAAGCGAACAACCCCAAGAAGAACTTTACGAGTTATTCAACGAACATCTCCATCGATTGGAGGTGTTGCCTAGTAGAAATACGTCTGCTGTTTTAGCTCATCTGGCTCATGGGGTGTTTCACCTTTTAGCCTTAGCAGGACTGACGCCGCAAGTCCAAGTTTGTTGCTTGTCTGGGCGACCCCTGAAGCCAGACTTTACAGACCCCAACTGGCAGGTAGGATTTAGCAGCCCTGCGGGTGGAACGGTTTGTTTAGAAGCTTGGAAAAGTTTGCGAACAGATGCGGAGATGGGGAGATGGACAGATGGGGAAGAAGTAACGAATGCCCCATCCCCTATACCCAACGCCCAAACAGTTGTTGTTCATCGGCAAGAAATACCTGTGATTTCCAGTCGTCCTGGTGCAATGGAACTAGCTTTGCTTCAACATCTATCGCAACCAGAGATCGTACAAATTGATGGTGCTAGAGATATTAACTGGTTATCTGTTGAGCAGATTTTACGCCAGTATGCTCAGTATCAATTAAGCCGCCCTATTCGCTCTGCTACCTTGATCGACTCTTATTTTGCTGCCAACCATGATGCAATCGTCTGATTTGGATACAAAAATCCTACCTTTATCACCAAGCCTGATTAAAAAACAGAATAGGGCATCAGACCATACAGTAACTAATCATCTGAGTGCCGTCTCTAAGTCTACACCTCATCAAATCAATGGCCAAGAAATGTCCCCAAAAGACGTTTCTCAAAGCGATCGAAGTTGGACAGAGGAAACATCGGAAGCACCAAACCAAGACCAATTAACCAATGGTCAGGCTGATAAAAATAGTGATACAGATAACGGGTTAGGTCTACGCAATGGAAAGAATTTACCAGTAAGCACTATTCCAGAAACAGAACCACCGAAAATAGATGAGGCTGGGCTAGAAAATTCAAAACAGCGGGGATTTGTACCAGTATTAAAAAACTTGAATTTCCTGGCTCTTTGGGGGGGGCAAGTTTTTTGTCAACTGGCAGATAAAGTTTATTTGGTGTTAATGATTGCTTTGATTAATACTCAGTTTCAGGGTGGAAATCAGAGCATTAGTGGATGGGTATCAGCTTTAATGATGGCTTTTACTATTCCAGCAGTATTGTTTGGTTCTGTCGCAGGTGTGTTTGTAGACCGCTGGTCGAAAAAAGCTGTGCTGGTGGCTACGAATGTTTGGCGCGGTATCCTAGTTTTGTCAATTCCCTTTCTATTGTGGTTGACTCATGATTGGAGACCCATAGGAGTTTTACCAGTGGGTTTTTTAATCATCTTGGCTGTGACTTTTTTAGTTTCCACATTGACGCAGTTTTTTGCACCAGCCGAACAAGCAGCAATTCCTCTGGTAGTAGAAGAACAGCATTTACTCTCGGCTAATTCGCTTTATACAACAACAATGATGGCATCAGTAATTGTTGGGTTTGCCGTTGGAGAACCGTTATTAGCGATCGCTGATGGACTTTGGTTGCAGTTTAGTGGTAGTAATGGTTTGGGGAAAGAGCTTTTGGTAGGTGGCAGTTATGCGATCGCTGGAATCATTTTGTTCCTGCTGAGAACTAACGAAAAACCTCACGCACCCGAAACCGAATTTCCTCATGTGTTCTCTGACTTGCGAGATGGTCTATCCTACCTGCAAGCAAATCATCGCGTCCGTAATGCTTTACTCCAGCTGATTATCTTGTTTTCTATCTTCGCAGCTTTAACTGTTTTAGCTGTTCGGATGGCAGAAATAATTCCCAACATGAAAGCCTCCCAATTTGGCTTTTTACTTGCAGCTGGTGGTGTTGGCATTGCAGCCGGAGCAACAATTCTCGGTCAGTTTGGTCAACGCTTCTCATACACACAACTAAGCCTGTGCGGTTGTTTCGGTATGGCAGCATCGCTGATAGGGATTTCTGTGTTTACAACACATTTGTGGATAGTTTTGTTACTAATTACCTTATTAGGTATTTTTGGCGCACTAGTAGGCATTCCTATGCAAACGGCGATTCAGACAGAAACACCTCCAGAAATGCGTGGTAAAGTTTTTGGTTTGCAGAACAATGTAATTAATATTGCTCTGTCTTTACCTTTGGCATTAGCTGGTGTAGCAGAAACTTTTGTGGGCTTACAGGCAGTTTTTTTCGGATTAGCAGCGATCGCTTTTTCAGGAGGAATATTAACCTGGTATAACTCACATCAGTAGTTATTAACAGGAGCTATTATTCATTACCTCGAAATAATTACTAATTTACTTAAAAATTTTGTCTTCGTGCTAAACTAAGTCCAGTCAAAATTTATCGCATACTTGCCGCATATCAATCTGAGCATTAGCCAGAATAAGTTGTTTAAATATCACAAATTAACAACTTATTCAGTAGAATCAAGAAAGCCATAAATTCACCAGTTTAATTAGCTAAAAAATTAGCTTTTTAAACTAATTTTTGGCATATATTCTCTAATAAGTATAAACCAGCAAGTGTAACACGATAAAAGTAACAAAGGACGCAAAGTTAATTAATACATCAAACCCGCTTTTTTTACAGCCAAATAAAGAATGCGTATAGCCTGGATTGGAAAAAAATCGCCCTTTTGCGGTAATGTCACATACAGTCGAGAAATAACAAATGCCTTGCTAGACAGGGGACATCAAGTTAGTTTTCTCCACTTCGCACAAGAAGAATCAGAACCTGAAAATTGGCCAAATCTTCAAGAGGTTCCCTTACCTTTCATTTATAAGTCCCAGGTTTACACAATCCCTACTTTTAAGGCAACCAAAGTCTTAACCGATTCACTGCGAGAAATTAAGCCAGATATCGTCCATGCTTCCTTAACTTTATCTCCTCTAGACTTTTTTTTACCAGAAATCTGTGAGGAACTGAAACTACCTTTAATTGCTACTTTTCATACACCTTTTGCTGGTAAGGGAGCAAAGCTGATATCAGGAACACAGCTTTTGGCTTATCAGCTCTATGCGCCTTTTTTAGTTAACTACGATCGCGTGATTGTATTTTCCCAAATTCAGCGAGAATTATTGGCAGGGATGGGTGTAAGGGAAAAAAATATTGCGATCATCCCTAACGGTGTTGATACCATAAAGTATTCTCCAGGGGCTTCTAAAGTCAAAGCAGAATTTCAAGCCGAACGCTTATTTGTTTATCAAGGTCGCATAGCACCAGAGAAAAATGTTGAACCTTTGCTGAGAGCTTGGAAACAGTCGCCAATGCAAGCTAATAGCAAGCTGTTAATTGTTGGCGACGGGCCTTTAAAGTCTTCTTTAGAACCGTTTTATGGTTGGGAATACGGAATTATTTGGTTAGGATTTGTTGCTGATGAAAATCGGCGGATCGAAATTTTGCGGGGTGCAGATGTATTTATTTTGCCTTCATTGGTTGAAGGACTATCTTTATCTTTATTAGAAGCAATGTCATCAGGGTTGGCTTGTTTGGCAACAGATGTCGGTGCAGACGGAGAAGTCTTAGAAAAGGGAGCCGGTATAGTTATTAATACCAAAACAGTGCGATCGCAATTGAGAACTCTCTTACCAGTATTACAAGATCATCCAGAGTTAACAATACTACTAGGGCAAAAAGCTAGACAGCGTGTATTAGACCGCTATACTCTCAGTAAAAATATTACTCTGCTAGAAGAACTTTATAAAGAAGTTTTAACACAGCGACCTTTACCGCTCAGTCATAGAGCATAAAGAAAAGGAGAAAGGGCGATCTCAATTTTTTAGCTCATCATTGTTGTGGAGACACACCACACCTTTTCTTCATTAGTATTCGTTTGTATAAGCCGTACATACAACGCTAGAATGACTAGATAAGCTGTTAAGCACCTAATTTGCACATTTAGACAGCTCTTGAGCAGAGGGGCCGGGGAGAAGGATTGATGCTTTTTCTCCAAAATCAACAATATGCAAGTTAAATGCGTATTAGCTTAAAAGGAGAGTTATTGATGTCCCAAAGTGAAGTTGTGACTGTTCGGCTGACTCCAGAATTATATAAATCCAATTACCTGCAATGGTTAGAGGAGACTATTAAATGTCTCAAAACCAGGCAATTAGAAAAGGTTGACTATGAAAACTTAATAGAAGAACTGGAAGATTTGGCGAAAAACGAAAAAAGGCGAGTTAGAAGTCTGTTGGAACAGATTATTAGACATTTACTGCTTTATCAATATTGGGATGTAGAAAAGCCAAGAAATGCTAATCATTGGGCTGCGGAAATTGTTAGTTTTCGCAATCAAATCAATGAAGATTTAAGTGCCAATTTACGCAACCATTTGGAGGAGAATTTCAGCATAATTTACAGTAATGCATTAGATTATGTTAGAGCTAAAACAAAGCTGACTAATTTACCTGAATTATGTCCTTATAGCTTAGAGCAAATTTTGGACAAAGATTGGTTACCTTAATTTGGAATTTTGATTCTTTGCCTGAGATATATTCATTTTTCAATTATCTACTAAAGGCCATCCCAAACTAGTTGGCTGTTCGTAAACCCGCTTCAAAGTATTCACATCCCTAACGGAAATAAGCGACGGTTTACGAACTTGGGAAAAGTATAAAGCATCGGTTTGTAGCGGGCTATGGCCCCAAATTCCCAAAGCGTGTCCGAGTTCGTGGCGGGCTGCTGCTTGGATATACTCACCTGTTTGACTGGGACTTAGCAAGATGGTGAAGCGGTGGAATAGAACTTTATTGTTGGTGTATAACTCGTAAGTGGTTTGTGCCGATCGCGCACGGGGTATATTACTACCTGGAGAAATTTGTAGAGGTGGTGCTTTTCGCACAATCGTAATATCAGCAACTTCTGGCTGTTGGACTACTGTCACAGGCAAATAAGTATTCCATTCCTGCACAGCTTCTAAGATACTTTTCACCCATACTTGAGCTTGTTTTTCGCTCGCGGCTTTTGGTGTTTCTACGTAAACTTTAATAGGAAATTGCGACCAAATTAAATAACCAACTTCAGTTGTTGTGACTTGTGAAAAGTAATCGCCACTGTTGGTGTTATCTTGCCACTGTGCGAGCGTGGGCGGCAAGGGATGAGGTTTTGGTGAAGGGGAGAAGGAGAGAGGGGAAGATGAAACAGTGGGGGAGATGGGGAGATAACGTGAATAAGCAATGCTCATTGCGCCATGCCCCAAGCTAGTAAAAACAACTAGCAGCCCTGTGCCAATAGTTAAGCCAAGAGCTGCTAATAATCGCTGTCTAATTAAATTTTTGGGGGTTTTAGGTGTTGAGTATTGCGTTTTGTTCCTCATCTTGCCCTTACCCCATCTTTATTTAGGCAGCCAGCCAGCACTTAAAACTACTGTTAAACCAAGAAAAATGACTGTCAACGCCCAGGTAACTCGGTTTAAGGTATTTTCTGCACTTTTAGTGCTGCTAAATAGCTGAGCTTGTCCACCAATGGCTCCAATACCATCACCTTTGGGGCTATGCAGCAAAACTAAGATAATCAGACCAACGGCAGAAAAGGCCCAAATGCCTTGCACGATATTAGTAACTGTCATGGTAGCAATCTCATTTATAACAAGTTTTAAAAAAGAGGAGTTAGGAGTTAGGAGTTAAGAGTTGGGAGTTAGGAAAGTCTGAATTTATCGATCTTCACTATTAACTCCTCACTATTAACTCTTCACTCTTAACTTTTTTACAAGCCGACTTGCACGGGGGTGCGAGTACGTTGTAAGTCATATTCTGCTGTTTTCAGCAGCGATCGCCCTGTCATTTCTGGTGGTTGAGGCAGCTGTAAAATCTCTAGAATGGTGGGAGCGATGTCGGCTAGCTTGCCATCGCTTCGCAGTTCGACATTTGTACCATATCCGGGGATTTTGACTTTTTCTCCTTCCACGAGGATAAAGGGGACTGGATTAGTTGTGTGAGCTGTCCAGGGGTTACCCTCTTCATCTAGCATATACTCGGCGTTACCATGATCGGCAGTAATAATTGTTGTGCCGCCGGCTTTGATAACGCTCTCTAATAAGCGTCCCAAACAGCGATCGACTGTTTCAATGGCTGTAATCGTGGCTTCAATTTGACCAGTATGCCCTACCATGTCTGGATTGGCATAATTAATCACAACTAAAGAATATAAACCTTTTTGAATGGCAGCGATCGCTACGTCTGTAACTGCGGTTGCTGACATTGCTGGGGCGTGGTCGTAAGTCGCTACCATTGGACTGCTGACTAATTCCCTGTCTTCACCAGGAAAAGGTTCCTCCAAACCGCCGTTAAAGAAATACGTGACGTGGGCATATTTTTCTGTTTCAGCGGTGCGGAATTGCTTGAGATTGTGATTCGCTATCACTCCTCCCAGAATATTATTGAGATTTTGTGGCTCAAAAGCCACAGCTACGGGTAAGTCTTGGTCGTATTGGGTAAACGTGACAAATGACAGCGGTGTGATTTGCTGTCTTTCAAAACCGTTAAATTCAGGGCTGACAAAGGCTTGAGTTAGTTGTCTGGCGCGGTCGGGGCGGAAGTTGAAAAATATCACCCCATCCCCTGGTTTTACTGCGCCTGGGGCAATTCGGATTGGTAGGACAAATTCGTCCTTCACTCCTTGGGCGTAAGATGCTTCCAAGACTTCTACAGCCGTGAGACCATTACCAACAGTATCTTGGGTCATGACATCGTAGGCGCGTTTTACTCGATCCCAGCGGCGATCGCGATCCATCGCGTAGTAGCGACCGCTGACGGTGACTATGCGCCCGATTCCGATGCGGTCTATATAATCTTGTAGCTGGGCGATCGCTTTTACGCCCTCCGTTGGCGCGGTGTCACGACCATCAGTAATTGCGTGGATACAAACTTCTGAAATTCGCTGCTCTTTAGCTAAGTCAAGTAGACCAAATAGATGGGTGATATGGGAATGTACCCCACCCTCAGAACAAAGCCCTATTAGATGTAGCTTGCCATTTTGAGAGCGAACTTTCTGGCAAATTTTGACAAGTGCTGGGTTGGAAGTGATAGAACCATCTTCGACCGCATCGGAGATGCGTACCAGTTCTTGCGGTACAACTCGCCCAGCACCAATGTTCAAATGACCAACTTCTGAGTTGCCCATTTGACCATCTGGCAACCCTACGGCTTTTCCTGATGTGTGGATGAGGGTATGCGGGTAAGCTGCCCATAAACTGTCCACAATGGGAGTTTTAGCAGCAACAATAGCGTTTCCTCGCGTCTGCTCGCAGTAGCCCCATCCGTCTAAAATGACTAGCACCACAGGAGCAACAGGTGCTTTGGTCATAGTAAAATTGCCCTTTACTTTTTGTAATACCCGAATGATACCATTGCTAATCGCCGCCGCAAGTGAATTTCTGCTTATTAACTTCTTTTATGAACTACTTGCAGCTTTTTGAGACATTTATTAAATAATAGTAATCTTTCTATGATGATTTAGATCTTGAATAATCAGCGATTATTTAGTAAGCTGTCATCCTTTTAAGTTGCATATCAACTCGTCAGGTTGTCCTGCGTCCTTTGTCATTTGTTGGTGGTAACTCATGACTAAATTACTAATGACCAATGACAGTCTCCATCGCAAAATGCAACGTTCGGGTATGTTAGGTTATTAGCTGTATAGTACAGGCTGAAATTAACAAAAAGTTAACAGTTATCAGTCGCACTGATACAGCCTATTTCAGGTAAATGAATTACACTCTTTGGGGCACAATATATTGTGCCCCTACGATTATCTTTACCTCACTGTAGGTGATAAGTGGTGTTAACCAAGCCAGAAAACTGACAAATGATAACTGTTGAACTTTACTAACCAATATTTCAGTTTTTCATTTTCGTTTCGTAGCAGCTTTGGCAGCTTTAGCAGCTTTTTTAGCAGCTTTCTCGGCTTCTATTGCAGCTAACCGGGCTTCTTCTTTCTCTTCGGCAATTTTTTGGAGATAGTAATGATAATCTCCTAAATAAACGCGGAATTCCCCGTCTCTAATCTCGACAATTTTGTTGGCTACTTGAGAGATAAAGTATCGGTCATGGGATACAACAATTGCCGTACCGTCATAATTTTGCAGGGCTTCTTCCAGCATTTCTTTTGCTGGAATATCTAAGTGATTTGTCGGCTCATCCAAGATTAATAAGTTGGCAGGACGTAAAAGCATTTTTGCCAATGCCAAACGAGCTTTTTCTCCCCCACTTAATGCCCCGACTGCCTTAAATACTGTGTCACCAGTAAATAAAAATCGTCCTAAAAGTGTCCGGACTTCTTCATTTTTCCAGTCTGGAACTTCATCATGGATTGTTTCCATGACACTTTTTTTCAAGTCCAAAGCTTCAGCTTGATTTTGTTCAAAGTAACCAGGAATCACATTATGATCGCCTAATTGAACAGTACCTTCTGTCGGCGGTTCCATAGCCATAATTACGCGCAGAAGTGTAGATTTTCCAGCCCCGTTGGGGCCGAGAAAAGCAATGCGATCGCCTCTTTCAATTAAGAGATTCGATCCCAAAAACAAAATCTTATCATCATAGATATGAGTAAAATCTTTGATGTTTACCACTTCGCGTCCGCTGCGCGGTGCAGGAGGAAAACGGAAGTGTAGAGTTCTCACACCAGCTACAGGTGCTTCGATGCGCTCAATTTTTTCCAGTTGCTTTTCCCGGCTTTTTGCCTGAGTACTGCGGGTAGCACTGGCGCGAAATCTATCGACAAAAACTTGTTGTTTTTCTAACTCTTTCTGCTGGCGTTCGTAAGCACTCAGCTGTGCTGATTGATTTTCGGCTTTCTGTTGCAAATATGCAGAATAATTGCCGAGGTAAGTACTAGAAACACCGCGTTCAGTTTCCACTATTTGGGTGCACAGACGGTCAAGAAATTCCCGGTCATGGGAGACTATAACCATCGGAGTAATTAGCCCCTTGAGGTAATTTTCCAGCCACTCAATGGTTTCTAAATCCAGATGGTTAGTTGGTTCGTCCAGCAGTAATAAGTCAGGTTTTTGTAGGAGGATTTTACCTAAACTCATCCGCATTTGCCAGCCGCCGCTAAAAGCACTGACAAGGCGATCGCCATCTTCTACTCCAAATCCCATTTCTGGTAAGATTTTCCCAATGCGTGCGTCTAAGCCATAGCCATCCAAAGCTTCAAATTGTCGCTGTAAACGATCCAATTTGTTGATTAGCCGTTCGAGTTCCTCTGGAGTAGCGGTTTCCATCTCGCGTTGTACTTCCGCTAGAGATAACTGTACTTGGTTAGCTTCTTTGAAAACTGTCCAAAATTCTTCTCTAACGGTGCGCGTGGGGTCTACTTCAAACTCTTGGTTGAGGTAAGCTATGTGTAAGCTGGCAGGACGAATGATTTCCCCAGCCGTGGGTTCCATTTCCCCAGTGATAATTTTGAGTTGGGTAGATTTTCCAGCACCGTTGACACCGACTAAGCCAATGCGATCGCCTGGTTTAACTTCCCAGTTGATATCTTTGAGAACTTCGCCTGTAGGATAAATTTTACTAATATGTTCGAGTCGCAGCATTAAGTTTCTCTCAGGTAGGGAGTGGGTGATTGAGGACGAAGTTGTAACACCGCTTCCAATATTAACAAAAATTAACTATAAATTCGTCCCTGGAAAGTTCTGGAACTGCAAATCAAATTTAGCTTGAGCTAAGTCATTTAAATTATCGCATCCCTGTTAAGACTGGCTTTTTGTTACTTATTTGACTTGTTTAACACTTAAATCACAGGCCGCAGGCACTTGTTCCATAGCCACCGTTAATTTCAATAAAACGGGTATGAATTTAAATTTAGCGTGCGCCCCCCTTCTTGGAAGCCCTCAGAAAACAGTTTTGGGTTGCGGGCTTGTTTTATTGATAAATCTAACCCTTCTGCGATTTTGTCTGTCTTGATAATTTTTTAGCATTTAGGTAGGAATTTTCGTTTGCTGTTTATAGGTTACTTTGTTTTTCTGAACCATTTCGCACTTCTAACAACCGTTCTTTTGCTATTCCTAATATCCGTGAAAGTGGTGCTAACAAACTATCATCAAATACTTCTCCAGCATAAATATTATTCAGTTCAGTGGGAGATAGTTTAAAAGTATCGCAAAATTTAGCAAACTCTTGATTACTTAAATCAAGTTCCTTTTGGCGATCGCGCAATAACACAGCGATCGCTCTAGTTCCATATTTGGGACGTTCGCAAGTTTTTACATATTTCTCCATTAAATAATTAACTTTACTTGGATCGCCGCCTATTTTTTTAATTAAATCAGTACAAGCCATTTTTAGTGCTTTTTTTAAAACTTCTTCTTCGTTTAGGAATTTAATAACTTCACTAGCATACTCTTGTTTGAAAAAACCAACTAAATCACCTTTGTGATAAATAGGTACGTAAGGGTTATTAACTTCGAGTTGCCAATCTAATGGTTCATTGCGTAACGACATAGTTGCACCTGTCCAAATTCGATGCTCCCCATTTTAAAACTATTTATACTGAGTCGCCAGTAGTTATATTTAGGCTTAAATACAAATCCCTGACTTCTTCGAGAAGTCAGGGTTCTAGTTCTGGATTATATCTTTTCCAACACGATCGCCTTAAGTATTTTGGCAATTTGTATATTATGAATTAATTAAAAAAAATCGTAGTAATTATCTTTCCCAGTCTTGACGAGTATCGCACAGAAAATTTTCCGCGATCGCATCATCAAATAAATAGGGGCAATTCTCTGGAAAAGTTCGTAATGGTAAGTTAGTTTCTCGTAGCGCTAAATCTACTCCTGCTTCAAAGCCATCTAACAAAGCTTCTTCTATTCGAGACTTTAAGCTAGGGTTCTGCCGCAAATGTCTGCTGATGGCGCGACGCTGTTCTCGAATTGTTAAAAACCAACTGCGAGAGCGTTGTTCGGGTTGATATTCCCACTTCAAGAGATGACCGAGTAATACACTCAGACGGCTCACGAGTTCCCGATACTCCTGTCTACCCAAAGCTTGAATTTCCTCTTGCAGGTGTGGCCAGTCTAGTTCCGTAACTAGCCTCTGCTCTAACACTTTAGCCTGCTGCTGTGTCCAGCCATAGAAGTCTCGATCGTACAAACCAGGTTTGTCCATATCCATATAAATCAATCGTAAGAATTCAAGAGTCAGAATTCAGAATGGCTTGTGAATTACTAGGTTTAAGTCCCCACGAAATTAAAAATTTGTTTGTCAATAAGACAGTGGCGGCCTAAATCCTCCACTGATTGCATTACTGAATTCTGAATTCTGAATTCTCTTTTAATTATGAACAAATATTCAACTGGCTTTTGCTTCGTCGCCTGAGGCTTCAGCCACAGCGGCAAACCTATCAGCCGCAGCCTGGACGATTTGAGCAACTTGGCTAAGAGGCATGTGCTGTATTTGTCTGATAATCAAACTTAAATCTGAGGTTTCTTGTATTGGCTTGCCATCCAAGCAACTAAGTAACTCTTGGAGTGTGTAACCCGCTCTCGCTGCGATTTTTGCCAAATATTCCGTGTCTGGCACATTTACACCCTTTTCCCACAACTGAACAGCTGTAGCAGAAACTCCCAAAAGCTTGCCAAAAGCCCGCTGGCTCATGGAACCGCGAGCTAGTTTGATGATTTCAATCAGTTTTTCTCTGCTTTCGATGTTCACTGCTTGTGTAGCTAGTCAACTGCATTTATTAGTTTAGTGAGAAACTTTAAAATTTTAGTTTATTATTGACAACTTTAATTGTTAATGATAATTTAAATAAACATTGTAATTAAGCAACGTTCATTTAAATCCTAGAGTATAGACGCTGCTAGGTTATTTGGCATTGTTGCCGATCGCATAAAAGGTGCATCATGTTTTCCAAGCCACGCCAAATAAAAAAATATCGCCGTAAAGGTCGAAATTTCATAACCTCTAATAAAATTAAACCAGAACAGTGGCAAATTTCAAACCGTGAAGCAAAACAAGCTCTCAACACCAAAGGCCATAACATCAAGCAAATCAAGAAAATCCAATGCCTGAAGCATCAGGTGTGTATTTCTTACTGGGATGGGGCAGGTAACATCTGTAGTAGCTTTTTCAGCTACCGCATTTTTGGACGTTGGCAACGAGAAGTAGAAAATTTAATTTATACCAGCCAAACCCTGAAGGAATGGGCAAGAGTAAATTACGTTATGAAGCACGAACTTGCCTATTATCAATATCCCAGTCAAATGGAAGATGTACTCTGCGCTGCATTAGAAAACCGCTTGCATGTGTTAAAAGCAACATTACAACAAGCGGTTTACCAAAATTTTTACTAATAAAAATTAATTAGCGCTAGCAGTTGCCAATTCAGCTAGACGTTCCTGTTGGTCTTGGGAGATGCAAGATTGGATAATAGTTTCTAAATCGCCTTCCAAGACAGGGTTAAGAGAATAGTTTTGACCTAAACGGTGGTCGGTAACGCGGTTATCTTTATAATTGTAGGTGCGAATTTTTTCCGATCGCGATCCCGTTCCAACTTGCGATCGCCGCATGGAAGTTACAGCTTCTTGTTGTTCGCGTAACTTCATTTCATACAACTTCGCCCGCAAAATTTGCATTGCCCGTTCTTTGTTTTGCAACTGGCTGCGTTCTTCCGTACAGAAAATGCGAATTCCTGTAGGTTTGTGCATCAAGTCAACGGCTGTTTCCACCTTGTTGACGTTTTGTCCGCCAGCACCACCGGAACGAGCCGTGGTCATTTCAATATCCTTCGGGTCAATGTGGATTTCTACATCATCCACCTCTGGCATAATTGCCACCGTAGCAGTGGAAGTGTGAACCCGTCCGCCTGCTTCTGTAAGCGGTACGCGCTGTACGCGATGCACTCCAGCTTCAAACTTTAGCTGACTGTAAACGTCGTCACCTTTAATTTCCAGAATTACTTCTTTCCAACCGCCCATTTCTCCCAGAGATTCACTCACCAGAGAAACTTTCCAACCTTGAGTTTGGGCGTAGCGAGTGTACATCCGCATCAGATCCCCAGCCCAAATACTGGCTTCATCGCCACCCGTACCAGCGCGAATTTCCAACATGATATTCTTTTCATCATTGGGGTCGCGAGGCAGCAATAAAACTTTCAAACGAGTCTCTAAATATTCTATTTTTTCCTCAAGTTCATCTACTTCCAGTGCTGCCATTTCTTGCAGTTCTGGGTCACTTGCAGATTCTTTAAATACCTGACGCGCTCCGATCAAGTCTTCTTGGGCTGTTTTCCAAATTTCATAGGTATTAACTACCTCTTCCAAAGAAGAACGAGACTTAGCAATTTGTTGATATTCATCAGGGTTGCTAGCGGTATCGGGGTCGCCAAGACGACGGGTTAATTCATTAAAGGTTTGTTCAACGGATTTTAGTTTGTCCAGTAAGTATGATTCAGCCATGACGAGTGCGATCGCTCCTTAAAAAAATAACAAATTGGCTCGAGCATATAAATGACAATCGACCCCGAAAAATGCAGGGTCGTCGTTAACAGCAGAGCCAACCAGCTACTTTTTCTTTTTGGTGCCGGAGCTTTGTTCGCTGGACATACCGTATTTCCGGAGGAAACGTTCAACTCGACCCTCAGTGTCAATAATCTTCTGGGTGCCGGTGTAAAATGGGTGATTTCCAGACCAAACATCTACGTGTAATTCTGGCTTGGTAGAGCCAACGGTCATTACAACTTGACCGTTACAGTAGACTTTAGCATCTGGATACCACTTGGGATGAATATCAGATTTAGCCATTGTTCCTTCTGTGGTGAATCTATAAGAATTATAACTTTTTGATTGAAATTAGGACTAGGGACTAGGGACTGGGAAAGAGTTTTCCTAACCCAATGCCCCATGCCCAATGCCCAATGCCCTAACGCTTAGAGTACTGAGGCGCTTTCCGGGCTTTGTGTAAACCATATTTTTTCCGTTCCTTTGCCCTGGGATCGCGAGTTAGGTAACCTTCGGTTTTCAAAGGTGGGCGGTTGTCTGGGTCTAGTTGGCACAAAGCACGAGCGACTCCCAAGCGGACAGAATCAGCCTGCCCGGTCAAACCGCCGCCTTCTGCTTTTACCAAAATGTCATATTCGTTTTCTAGTCCCAAAGTTTCTAAGGGTGCTTTGATGACTCCCAGGTAATTGGCATTGAATTGGAAATACAAGTCTCCATCTTTACCATTTACAGTCAGTTTACCAGTACCAGGTACCAGGCGTACTCTTGCTACTGCTGACTTACGGCGACCAGTACCCCAGTACACGGCACGCCCGCTATTGGTATCTACTGCTACCATTAACTTTCTTCTCCAGGAATTGTACTAATTTTTAATTCTTTGGGTTTTTGAGCTTCGTGGGGATGAGTTGGCCCGGCGTAAACTTTCAGTTTGGTAAATAACTGCTTACCCAGGCTATTTTTCGGTAGCATACCTTTGACTGCGTGTTCTAAAATCCGCTCTGGTAGGCGCTGTTGTAGCTTTGCAAAGGTTTCTGTTTTCATCCCACCGGGACGACCAGAGTGGCGACGGTACACTTTTTGAGTGCGCTTTTTGCCTGTGACTGCTACTTTCTCAGCATTAACAACGATTACGAAGTCACCTGTATCTATGTGGGGTGTAAATTCGGGTTTGTTTTTGCCTCTGAGGACTTGAGCGATTTCACTGGCGAGGCGTCCGAGCCGTTTATCGGTGGCATCTACTACGTACCACTCACGCTCAAGGGATGCTTGAGGAGGAAGGTAAGTTTTAACTATTGTCATTTGTTATTTGTCCTTTGTCCTTTGTAATTTGTCATTTGTCCTTCGTCCTCTGTCATTTGTCCTCTCTTACAAAGTTCAGATCCGAGGAAACCTCCGCTCTGACTTTGCGCTTTGTCAGTTGCCGTTTGCTAATGACCTGTTTGACCAATGACTAATGACTAATGACTAATGACCAACTTTGGCAGGGTATCGTACCAAATCTCCTTTGGAAAGGGAAAATCTGGATAGCCGACTCGCAACAAGCACAAACCTTGAGCTGGTGCGGCGTGTTTGACTTCTTGGCGGCGTTCCTCTTTCCAGAGTTCGGTGAAGTTGGAAAGTGTACGTTCTCCAGAACCTACTTGTACCAACATCCCTACCAACAGCCTTACCATGCCATACAAAAATCCATCTGCCTGTATTTCAATATGGATAAATGGCCCGCTGCGACTACATTCTGCTGCTTGTACCTCTACCCAGGAATGCGATCGCTTTGACCCTGCACGATGAAAAGCAGCTAAGTGATGCTTTCCCAAGAGAGGTTTGAGGGCAGCTTGGATTAATGATTCATCCAGGGGTGCATAATAATAATGCCAACTGAAGGGTTTCACGAACAAGTTAAGTCGATCTTCAGTGTATATTGTGTAGCGATACCGCCGATAGGCTGCGCTAAACCGGGCGTGCCAACGGGCATCTACACCAGCTGAAGCCCTGATTAATATATCTGATGGCAGATAGCTGTTGAGGATTGTTGCCCACTTGCGAGCTGGAATTAAACCTGTTGCTTCAAAATGGGCTACTTGAGCAGCAGCGTGGACTCCGGCATCGGTTCGTCCGGCGCCGTGTAGTGTCACATGATGTCCGAGAATAGTAGCGATCGCTTTTTCGATCTCTTCTTGGACTGTACGCTGGTTCTTTTGCCTTTGCCAGCCATGAAAATGAGTGCCCAGGTATTGGATTACCAAGGCTACTCGTTGAGTTTGTGTAGGCTGGTGGCTTTCTAACATACAGATTTTGTCCTCTCTTACAAAGTTCCGATCGCCGGAAGCCGGCGCTCAGACTTTGCGCTTTGTCTTTCGTCCTTTGTCATTTGTCCGTTGTCTTTTGTTAATGACTAATGACCAATGACCAATGACCAATGACTAATGACTTAAACCAACTCAAGTATTGCCATCTGGGCATTATCGCCACGACGCGGTACGGTATGCACAATCCGGGTATAACCGCCTTGCCGATTACCATACCGAGTGGGAGCTTGTTCAAACAAAGCGTGAACTAGGGCTTTGTCGAAGATGTAGCCAAGGGCTTCCCGACGTGCAGCCAAGGAGCCGTTTTTGGCTAAGGTAATCATTTTATCTACTTCACTCCGTACCACTTTAGCGCGAACTAAAGTGGTGGTAATTTTACCATGACGGATGAGTTCGGTGGTGAGCGAGCGCAATAAAGCGCGGCGCTGGTCTGCTGGTTTACTGAGTTGTTTGACGCGACAACGGTGACGCATAATTAAGCACTTATGAACTACAAACAATTTTCATATCATGTCCATTCGATCGCTTATCAAAAAACTCTCCGCGTCTTTGCGTCTTCGCGTCAGAGCGTCTGTCTACATGATAAGTAATCAACCGGACTCGATATCACTTAAGGGTGTTTAGAGCCTCTTTCTTGGGGCAACGTGATGCCCAAGCGACGCTGCAAAGCTTCTACGACTTCTTCTGCTGACTTTTGACCAAAGTTTTTAATTTCTAGGAGGTCTTCTTGGGTATAATCCAACAAGTCTGCTACAGAATTCACTTGTGCGCGTTTGAGACAGTTATATGCCCGTACAGAAAGTTGCAACTCTTCGATGGGAATCTGAGCAGTTGGATCTTCTGAAATTTCCGAACCTGTATCTGTTGGTTCTAGGGAAATATCTTTCAACGGGTTGAATAAATCTACCAAGATTCCAGCAGCAGAGGATAGTGCTTCTTGCGGTGATATACTGCCATTTGTCCAAACTTCCAACAACAGTCGGTCTTTGGTAATTGACCCATCCCCACGAGCTTCTTCGACACTATAGTTTACTTTTCGCACTGGCATAAACACCGAGTCTATTTGGAGAAAGTCCAACGATGTAGCTTCCTCACGTCCTCGTTCTACAGTGCGATAACCTTTACCTCTCTCGATCCGAAATTCCATTTCCAGCTTTCCACCTTCAGCGATGGTGGCTACATACTGGGTCGGGTCGATTACTTCTACTTCACTAGGTAAATCAAAATGCGCCGCAGTAATTGTTGCTGGGCCGTTAACGAGTAACCTACCAATTTGGGGTTGCGAGGAATAGTTTTTCAGGATAACTTCCTTCATTCTCATGAGGATTTCCAACACATCTTCCCGCACGCCAGGGACTGTAGCAAACTCATGTGAAACGCCTGCAATCCGGACTGCTGTAACTGCCGTACCCTCTAGATTGGATAGTAAAACCCGCCGCAGCGCGTTCCCAACCGTTGTTCCTTGACCGCGCTCTAGAGGTTCCAAAACAAATTTACTGTAATGGTTGCGGCTTTCTTCAGTATTAGACTCTACACATTCAATTTGAAACTGCGCCACGGATTAGCCTCCCTTTTTTAAGGTGCTGCTAGCAGACAAATCTATTGCCTCCCGAATTAAGTGTCAATTTTTGATTTTTGATTTTTGATTTTTGATTGTGCTTTTTCGGTTTGTTTTCCCTTTTTTGAGGCGGAACAAATCTGAAAGATTCTCAATGGGCTTAGCTACGCTATCATCAATTTAAAATCAACGAAGTCCCCACCTTATCTTGAAGATTAATCTAAAATCGCAAATCACAAATCCAAAATTGATTAATAATATTTTGGGTTGACCGAAGTTTAACAGTTTTGCCTATAGGAAAATCTGACACACTTCTGGCCGCCCAAGCCGTCCAAAGTTTCAGCCGGAATTTAATGCAGTTTCGACACTAGACACCTAAGCGGTCATTACAAGTGACTTAACTTTACTTTGGCTGCAACTTATAATTTTCACCGCCCAAATTTTAACGATTAAACTCGACGGCGCTTGGGTGGACGGCAACCATTGTGAGGAATAGGGGTAATATCCCGAATCAAGGTAATTTCCAGTCCTGCTCCTTGAAGTGCGCGGATAGCGGTTTCTCTACCTGCTCCTGGGCCACTGACCATTACCTCAATTTGGCGCATCCCTTGATCGATGGCTCGACGGGCTGCACTTTCAGCAGCGGTTTGCGCTGCAAAGGGAGTTCCCTTTTTCGCTCCCTTAAAGCCGCTAGAACCAGCACTAGCCCAGGAGATAACATCTCCATTTTGATCGGTAATGGTGACAATGCTATTGTTGAAAGTAGACTGAATGTAGGCCATCCCATTGGGGACATTCCGCTTCTGCTTTTTGCTCCCGGATTTTTTAGTTGGTTGTCTCGCCATACTTGTTTTGTTGATTTAAGGTGAAACTTGCTCTGTTTGGCAAGCGTTGTCAAATTATTTATTTGCCTGGTGCCTTCTTCTTACCAGCCACTGTCTGCCTTCTGCCTCGACGGGTTCTAGCGTTGGTGCGAGTTCTCTGTCCTCTGACTGGTAAGCCCATACGATGACGACGCCCTCTGTAGGTGCCAATGTCAACTAAGCGCTTGATGTTCATCGATTCCCAGCGGCGCAAATCCCCTTCAACTTCGTAGTTGGTTTCTATTTCTGCTCGCAATTTGGCTACATCGCCGTCACTCAACTCTTTAACGCGGGTGTCTGGGTTTACACCTGTAGTTGCTAGAATTTCTTGCGATCGCGATAACCCTATTCCGTAAATGTAAGTCAGACCAATCTCGACGCGCTTATCGCGTGGAAGGTCTACTCCGGCTATACGTGCCACAATGAACTCTCCCTATTGTTCTCGCAATTACTAGTAGTTAAAAAAAACGTGATTAATGCCGTTTTTTCGTTTTAATAAAGATTATGCGTTTTGCAACACTACTCTGTCGATCAGAGTTTTATCCTTGACGTTGCTTGTGTTTGGGGTTGACGCAAATCACCATAACGCGACCACGGCGTTTGATCACGTTACACTTTTCACAGATTTTCTTGACTGAGGCTCTAACTTTCATGCCTTTTTTACTTTGACTCCAAATATTAAATTATAACATTTCTTGGGGAATTATTCAGCTAAGTTGACTAGTAAATAGTCAAAAAGATGCTTTTATGGTAAAATTCTCTACATGATATCTACTTCTTTCTCAGTCGGTAGGTGATTCTGCCTTTAGTCAAGTCGTAGGGAGTTAGCTCTACCTTGACGCGATCGCCAGGCAAAATCTTAATATAGTTGCGGCGAATCTTCCCAGAAATGTGTGCCAGCACGTTAAAACCATTGTCTAAGTCAACGCGAAACATCGCATTGGGCAAAGACTCGGTAACCGTGCCTTCCATTTCAATCAAATCTTGCTTAGACAATTTGTTTTTTCCTCAACTCAATAATCTCCTGTTCGTTTGCAGCACTTCATCTGCAAGAGAACACACTTTGATGAATATATCAACACTTTCTTAATATATTTTAGCTAAAATTTGGGCATGGGGCATTGGACATGGGGTATAGGGAGTGCTGAGTAAGGAGTTAAGAATTATTTCCCTTGTCTTCCTCATCTCCCCATCTTCTCCATACTTAAGCGATTATCTTTTGCAGCTCGTCAGTGACTTCTTCTTGGGACTGGTTGCCATTGACTGTTAGGAGTTTTTGGCGATCGCGGTAATAATCTATTAAAGGTGCAGTTTCAGCACGGTAAACTTCTAAACGACGACGAATTACTTCTTCGCTATCATCTTTTCGTCCTCGTGCCAGTAAACGCCCTACTACTACCTCATCTGGGACTTCCAGGCTGACTACTTTTTCACCAGACTGGTGTAGCTGTTCGAGCAATTCTTCAAGAAAAACTGCTTGCTTGACAGTCCGAGGAAAACCATCGAGAATCCAACCATGCTTAGCATCTGACTGACTCAAGCGTTCTTGTACCATTTCCTGTACTAGAATGTCTGGGACTAGTTCCCCTTTATCCATATAACTTTGAGCTTTCAAGCCCAAACGGGTTTGCTTGGACAATGCTTCGCGTAGTATGTCACCCGTAGAAACATGGGGAACTTGCCGATGGTCAGCTAATGTCTTAGCTTGTGTTCCTTTACCAGCTCCAGGCGGCCCCAAGAAGATTAGTCGCGTCACTATTGTTTCACCATTCCTTCATAGCGCTGAGAGATAACGTAAGTTTGGATTTGTCTTGCTGTATCGATCGCCACACCAACTAAAATTAACAAAGAGGTAGCACCCAATCCCTTAAATGTGGGGACTCCTAAAGCACTTTCTACGCCGGTTGGGATAATAGCAACTAAGCCCAAAAAGATTGCACCCAAAAAAGTGAGTCGGTTCGACACCCGTTCGATATACTCGCTAGTTGCCTTGCCAGGACGAATACCAGGAATACTCGAACCCATTTTCTTCAAGTTTTGCGCCACATCTACTGGATTGAGAATCAACGAAGAATAGAAGTAGCTGAAGAAAATAATCGATATCATGTACACTAGGGCATAAAGCCAAGAGCCAGAACCGCTGGGACTCAGATAAGTGTTAACTATATTGGCCAATTCGGCATTTTTAGTGAAATTGGCGATTAACAATGGCAAACTGAGGATTGCAGCAGCAAAAATAATTGGCATTACGCCGCCTTGATTGAGGCGCAAAGGTAGAAAGCTACGTTGCTCTGCCAAAACTCGACGACCTACTTGACGACGGGCCGAAATAATTGGGATACGACGCATTCCTTCCTGCACAACCACAATACCAACAATTGTTGCCAGGAAAACTAAGATTAGCACGATCACGCGACCGACTGTTTCCCGACCGCCCACTTGCACCAAATCGATGGTATCGCCTAAAGCTTTTGGTAATGATGCAACAATGTTGACAAAAATCAACAATGATGCACCATTACCGATCCCACGTTCTGTAATCAGTTCTGATGCCCACATGACGAACATAGAACCAGCGGTGAGGGCGATCGCAGTTTCAGCTACAAACAGCGGCCCTGGGTTTAAGGCAAACTGCTGCAAGAACAATGCCGAAAAAGCCGTACTTTGAATAATTGCCCACCCCAAAGATACATAACGGGTAATTTGCGATATTTTTCGCCGGCCTGCTTCACCTTCATTTTTCTGTAAATTTTCTAAAGATGGAATCGCAGCCGTGAGCAATTGGATGATAATGGACGCATTAATGAAGGGCAAAATTCCTAAAGCAAAGACTCCCAAAGTTGAAAGTCCTCGCCCAGAAAAGATATCCAACAAACCAAATATGGCATTATTGCCTGAGATGGCTGCGGCAAACCTACCTCTATCAATCCCTGGCACAGGCAAGAAGATGCCTAAGCGAACCAAAATTAAAATACCAACAGTGACAAGCAGCCTACCTCTCAGCCCGGCTGCTTGTGCCATCTGCATAAAAGTTTCTTGAGCCGTTGGGGCTTTGTCTCGACTGATCATAGAGTGCTACCTTTAGTGTGAACCAGGCGCTGGCTGCGAGTTGGCTTGCATCTAAGTGCCCTATTCCGGCTCACTCATAAGACTTCACAACTCCCACCAGCTGCCTCAATTTTGCTCCGAGCTGTACCTGTGAAAGCTGCCGCTTGTACCTTGAGCGGAACGCTCAATTCCCCGTTACCCAAAATTTTCAATGGGCCTTTAGCACCAGTGATAATACCTGCTGCTTCCAAGGAGGTCAAAGTTACTTCTGTATTAGCGGGAAGGGAGGCTAGCTTCTCTACATTAATCGTAGTGTAAATCTTGCGATTCACAATCGGAAAGCCCTTGAGTTTTGGTAAGCGGCGGTACAATGGCTGTTGACCACCTTCAAAACCTGGTCTGGTACCACTACCAGAGCGAGATTTTTGACCCCGCATACCTAGACCTGCACTAGCACCTTGGCCAGCAGAAATACCCCTAGCTACACGGCGGCGGCGTTTCTTTGAGCCTTTTTGGGGCTTAACATCGTTGAGTCTCATAAGCTAAAAGTGTCCTTTGTCAGTTGTCCTTTGTCATTTGTCAGTTGTCCTTTGTCATTTGCAAATGACCAATGACCAATGACTGATGACTAAATTAGATGTAGAGATTTTCAATAGGAATACCGCGATCTTCGGCAACTTCAGAAAGAGTACGCAGTGTAGACAAAGCGTTGACTGCGGCTCTAGCATTGTTAAGTGGATTGTTGGAGCCAAGTTGCTTAGCTAGGACGTTGCGAACTCCTGCCAATTCCAATACTGTACGCACGGCACCACCAGCGATTACACCAGTACCAGGTGCGGCTGGACGCATAATTACTTTTGCACCGCCACCGATACCATCAATGGGATGAGGGATGGAATTGGATTTGGTGATTGGGATATCAATGAGGTGTTTTTTGCCGTCGGCTACACCTTTTTTCACTGCTCCAATTACATCTGAGGCTTTGCCTACTCCGACACCAACTTGACCGCGTTCGTTACCAACAACAACGATCGCTCGGAAGCTGAGTTTTTTACCGCCTTTAACGACCTTACTGACGCGTCGAATCTGAATTACCCGCTCTTGCCAAGTGGTTTCTTCTTTTTTGGCACGCTTGGTTCTACTTTTACGCTCTGTTGCCATAATCAATGTTCTCTTAATGTCATTTGTCCTTTGTCATTTGTCCTTTGTCATGTGTCCTTTGTCAGTTGTCCTTTGTCAGTTGTCCTTTGTCATTTGTCTTTTGCAAATGACTAATGACTAATGACTAATGACCAATGACTAAATGACCAATGACTAATGACCAATGACTTTAGAAATCCAAACCGGCTTCGCGGGCTGCATCAGCTAGTGCTTTAACACGACCATGATATAGGTTGCCACCGCGATCGAAGACTACTTTGGTGATGCCTTTTTCTAGCGATCGCACTGCGATCAACTTACCAACTTGCACCGATGCGTCGCGGTTAGCGCCTGAACCTAAACTCGATTTCAACTCTGGTTCTATAGTTGATGCTGCCACTATGGTGTGATGCTGTGTATCATCAATTACCTGGGCATAAATATGCTCATTGGAACGAAACACTGCTAAACGTGGACGTTCTGGGGAGCCAATAACTCTGCCACGGACGCGTCTATGGCGACGCTGTTTTGATTCTCTACGAGTAAGTTTCATTTTTACTTCTTACCACTCTTACCAGTCTTACCAGCTTTACGTCTGACCACTTCACCGGCATAGCGAATACCCTTGCCTTTGTAAGGTTCTGGTGCGCGAACAGCACGAATTTTAGCTGCGGTGTTGCCGACAATTTCTTTGTCGTAGCCACTGACGATGACGTTAGTGGTTCCTTCTACGGCAAACTGAACTCCTTCTGGTGGCTCAATTTGTACTTGATGGCTGTAACCCATGTTCAAAACTAGGTTACGTCCTTGAACTTGTGCTCGGTAACCAACCCCTTGAATTTCCAAACGGCGTTGAAAACCTTGGGAAACTCCCTCAACCATGTTGGCAACTAAGGTACGGCTCAAGCCGTGCAATTGCCTGGAAGTCCGGGTATCATCTCGACGAGTTACTTGTAATACTTCTCCCTCTTGGGAAACTATAACGTTAGCAGGTAAATTGCGAGAAAGTTCTCCCTTGGGCCCTTTCACCACAACCTTAGTGCCATCGATCGCCACTTGTACTTTGGCGGGAATAGTAATTGGACGTTTACCAATACGAGACATGACTTTTTGTCCTTTATGGAGTTATGAGTTATGAGTTATGAGTTATGAGTTTTTATGACTAACTTTTCACTCCTCATTCCTAACTCTTCACTTTTCTTGATTACCAAACGTAGCAAAGCACTTCGCCGCCCAAATTATGACGCCGCGCTTCGCGGTCAGTCATAATGCCACTGGATGTGGAAATAATGGCGATGCCGATGCCGCCTAATACTCTTGGTAATTCTTTTTTGTTGGAGTAAACACGCAAACCTGGTTTACTAACTCGCTTGAGGGCAGTGATCAGAGGCTGGCGATTCTTACCCTTGTATTTCAAGGAAATCACCAGATTGCGTTTTACCTCATCACCTGCTTCTTCGTATTCACCAATAAAACCTTCCTCCCGCAGCACTTTGGCAATACTACGGGTCATTTTTGTAGCTGGCACTTGTGTAGTTTGATGCCGCGCCAGGTTGGCATTGCGGATGCGCGTCAGCATATCTGCAATTGTGTCGTTAGCCGCCATCGTTCCCTCTATAGATGAACTTATTGATCGCGAAAGGGCATTCCTAATTCTTTAAGTAAGGCGCGACCCTCTTCGTCGTTTTTCGCTGTGGTGATGATGGAAATATCCAAACCACGGACTTGATCGATGCTATCGTACTCGACCTCTGGAAAAATTAGCTGTTCTCTGACGCCCAGAGTATAGTTACCGCGTCCGTCAAAGCTTTTAGGGCTGACGCCGCGAAAATCTCTAATTCTAGGCAGCGACAGGCTAACGAGTCGGTCAAGAAAGGCATACATTCTCTCGCCTCTGAGGGTCACCATAATACCCACAGGCATACCTTGACGAATTTTAAACCCAGCGATCGCTTTTTTCGCCCGCGTCACTACTGGTTTTTGACCGGTAATCGTCGCAATTTCGTTAATAGATGCTTCTAGCGCCTTCGCGTTTTGAGCCGCTTCGCCCAAACCACGGTTAACAGTAATTTTTACCAACTTCGGTACTTGATGAATGTTGGTAAATTGAAACTGAGAAGTCAGTTTGGGGACGATTGTCTCTTGATATAAGGTTTTGAGTCTTGTTGTCGCCATAGTTTTTTGTCCTGATATCCCTGGGCTTGGTCAGGGAACAAAGTTATGAGTTATCAGTTATGGGTTATGAGTTAAATTTAATTCCTAACTCTTAATTCCTAACTTCTAACTATTTATCTAGAATTTCGCCAGTTTTCTTGAGCTTTCTGACTTTTTTGCCTTCTGGCGTAAAAGTGTAACAAACACGACTGGCAACGTTTTGCTTGGAGGAATAAAGCATGACGTTGGAGCTATGAATGGGGAATTCTTGGGTGACAATCCGCCCTGATTCCCCTTCTTGCTGGGGTTTGACGTGCTTAGTTTTAATGTTGACACCTTTGACGACAACTTTACTCAGTTGGGGAAGTGCTTGGATAATTTCACCAACTTTTCCTTTGTCTTTACCAGCAATTACTTGTACGGTGTCGCCAGTTTTGACGTGCATTTTGTGAAATACTTTGGGCGTACCTTGTTTGGTTGCCATTACAGCACCTCCGGAGCCAGAGAAACAATTTTGGTAAAGTTTTTATCGCGCAGTTCCCGTGCAACTGGGCCGAAAACCCGTGTGCCTCTTGGATTGCCGTCTTTGTTGATAATTACAGCGGCGTTATCGTCAAAACGAATGCTCATACCGCTATCGCGATTTACGGCTTTCCGAGTACGGACGATTACTGCTTCCACAACATCAGACTTCTTGACAGCCATATTGGGTGTAGCGTCTTTGACAACAGCAATAATCTTATCGCCAATAAAACCATAACGGCGGTTGCCTCCACCTAAAACCCGGATACACATTAATTTCCGGGCACCGCTATTATCAGCGACATTTAAGTAAGTCTGGGGTTGAATCACGGTTGTACTCCCTTGTTATGTTGTTATAAAACTAACAACTATGTTTAAGTAGGTTTGACGTTCAGGATTTCTGTGATTTTCCAGCGCTTGGTTTTACTCAGGGGTCTAGTTTCCTGAATGCGGACGCGATCGCCAACTTTACACTGATTTTCTTCGTCGTGAACTTTATAGCGCTGGGTGTTGACTACAATCTTGCCGTACTTGGGGTGAGGAGCGCGGTTTTCTACGGCGACTACCACCGTTTTTTGCATTTTGTCGCTCACTACCAAGCCAACTCGTTCTTTGACTGCCATAATCTCCTACTTTTCTGCTTGCGGCGGTTGATTTGCTGCCCGTTTGCGTTCTCCTTCCACCGTCAGCAATTGGGCTAGGCGGTGCTTAGCGTGTCGGAACTGGTGGGGCTTGTCTAGCTGTCTTGTGGCTTTTTGCAAGCGCAACTGAAATAGTTGTCTTTTGACAGCAAGAATTTCCTCAGAAAGTCTATCGTCACTTAATTCTCTTGCTTCTGAAATTTTGGGAAGAGGCATGACCTACTCCTGCTCCTGTGGTTGAGAGCGCACAATAAATTTGGTTTTTATTGGCAGCTTATATGCAGCCAAGCGCATGGCTTCACGGGCGATTTCTTCAGAAACGCCAGCGATTTCAAACATAATCCGCCCTGGCTTAACTACAGCTACCCAAAACTCTGGCGAACCTTTACCGGAACCCATCCGGGTTTCCGCAGGACGCATGGTTACAGGCTTATCAGGGAAAATCCGAATCCAGATTTGTCCGCCCCGCCGAATATAACGAGTCATTGCTCGACGAGAAGCTTCTATTTGCCGGGAGGTAATCCAAGCAGGTTCTTGAGCTTGGAGTGCAAAATCACCGAAGTTGAGGGTACTACCACGGCTGGCTAGTCCCTCCATCCGTCCGCGCTGTTGTTTGCGGAATTTAGTTCTTCTAGGACTTAACATGATTGGCTACTGGGGATTAGGTACTGGTGATTAGGGATTGGGGATTAGGGATTGGGATTGAGAATTTTTACCCAGTCCCCAGTCCCCATTCCCCAGTCCCCGTTTACCCTTCATTTGAACGATCTTCAAATTGTTGGCGACGGCGTTGTTGTTGACGGCGACGGGGTTCGCGTTCGCGATCGCCCCGATCTGAGCGATCGCGTTCGCGAGCAGCGGGTGGTGGTGCAGTTTCTTCCTGTCCAGGAATAATTTCTCCCTTAAACACCCAAACTTTGATGCCCAAAATGCCGTAAATAGTTTTTGCCGTGCAATAAGAGTAGTCAATGTCAGCCCTTAGGGTATGTAGAGGTACTCTACCTTCACGAGTCCACTCTGTCCGGGCAATTTCAGCACCGTTGAGTCGCCCACTGACTTGGATTTTTATACCTTGGACGCCAGCGCGTTGGGCACGCTGAATCGCTTGTCGCACTACCCGACGGAAGGAAACACGGCGTTCCAATTGTTGGGCTATGTATTCAGCAATTAGGTAAGCATCAGCATCAACTCGTTGCACTTCAACTACGTTAATGCGAATTTGGCGATTACTACCCAATAATCCTTGGAGTCCAGTACGCAAGGATTCTATCCCTTGTCCACCGCGACCCACTACTACCCCTGGTCTAGCTGTGCGTACTTCTAGGTCGATTTGGTCGGCTTTGCGCTCAATCCGCACTTCGGAAATTCCGGCGTTGTTTTGAGCGAGTCTACCAAGCTTTTGTTCTATGTATGTACGGAGTTTGTGGTCTTCTTGTAAAAGTTCTGGATAACGTTCCGGAACTGCAAACCAACGGGATTGATGTTCTTGTGTAATACCCAGGCGAAAACCGACTGGATGAATTTTCTGTCCCACGAATGCTTCCTCTAAAATTTCTGACTAAATCGTTATTTTTCTGGAGCGGCTCCAACGGCGACAGTAATATGACATGTCGGCTTGCGGATTTGGTAAGCTCTACCTTGCGCTCTTGGTTGGAATCGTTTTAGGACAGGCCCTTGGTCGGCATAAGCCTGAGTAATTATTAGTTGAGTCCGATCTAAGCCAGCGTTGTGTTCGGCGTTCGCAGCAGCGCTTCTGAGAACCTTTAATATGGGTTCAGTGGCGCGATAGGGCATGAATTCCAGAATAATTAACGCTTCTCTATAGGATAGCCCCCGAATTTGATCGAGTACGCGACGCACTTTCAAAGGAGAAATGCGTATAAAACGGGCGATCGCTTTGATTTCAGTAGTATCAGTAGCCATAATTTTCTCCATTTTTGTCATTTGTCTTCTGTCATTTGTCATTTGTCTTTTGTCCTTTGTCATCTGTCCTTTGTCATCTGTGCTTTAAGCAATTGACTAATGACTAATGATTAATAACTAATGACCAATGACTAATGACTAATGACTAATGACTACCTACCTGATTTTTTATCACTTTTGCCATGACCCCTGTAAGTCCGTGTTGGGGCGAATTCACCCAACTTATGCCCTACCATTTGTTCATTTACAAAAACTGGAACGTGTTGGCGTCCGTTATGAACAGCTATGGTATGACCAACCATTAGAGGCAAAATTGTCGAAGCTCGCGACCAAGTTTTAATAACTTCTTTTCTGTTATTGTCGTTGAGCTTTTCAATTTTCTTAAGGAGATGATCCGCAACGAAAGGACCTTTTTTTAGAGAACGACCCATAGTTCAATTTTGGATTTTGGAATTAGAAGTTAGGAGTTGGGAGTTAGAAGTTCAAAGTTAGAAGTTCAAAGTTAGATTTTACTCACAACTTATAACTCTTAACTCATAACTTATAACTCCTAACTCTTTAAGATTCACGACCGCCGCGACCGCGTTTAGAAGACTTACGGCGGCGACGCACAATATATTTGCTGCTGAGTTTCTTGGGATTGCGTGTCTTTGCACCCAAAGTTGGTTTACCCCAAGGTGTTACTGGCCCAGATCTACCGATAGGCGCTCTACCTTCACCACCACCATGTGGGTGATCCACTGGGTTCATGACGCTACCTCTGACCTTAGGACGACGCCCTTTCCAGCGATTTCGTCCTGCTTTACCTGCACTCAGGTTTCTCGCGTCGGTGTTGCCTACTTGCCCAATGGTGGCGTAGCACTCGCGCCGTATCAATCGCACTTCTCCTGAAGGCAACTTGAGAGTTACGTAATTACCTTCTTTTGCCACTACTTGAGCGCTAGCACCAGCCGCACGTACAATTTGACCACCTTTACCGGGGGTCAGTTCTACGTTGTGAACGCTAGTACCCAAGGGAATATTCGATAGTGGTAAGGCATTACCATCTTCAAAGGGAGATTCAGGGCCAGCAATAATTGTTGTCCCAACTTTCAAGCCATTCGGTTGGATAATATAGCGCTTTTCGCCATCTTCGTACTGCAACAGTGCTATCCGGGCATTGCGGTTAGGATCGTATTCGATCGCTACAACTTGCGCTGGAATATTACGCTTATCCCTTTTAAAATCAACAATCCGGTAAAGCTGTTTGTGTCCGCCACCCCGGCGACGACTGGTTATCCGCCCTTGATTATTCCGACCTTTGGCCCGGTGTACGGATTTGGTTAGAGATTTCTCTGGCTCAGTTTTGGTGATTTCTGAAAAGTCAGAAATCGTAACTTGCCGAGTGCTGGGGGTATAGGGGCGATAAGAACGAGTACCCATAATCTATTTTGGATTTTGAGATTTTGCGGAAAGTCTAAGCGGCGGCTTTTGCCGTTCGGAACTTCCCAAGACCGATTTACTGAATTTTGGATTTTGGATTTTGGATTTAATGAGTGTTTAACTAATCACAACCATTGATGGTACTTTTTTAGTAAACTCGTCAATCTAAAATCTCAAATCTAAATTTTCTAAACATCTGGGAATAGAACTTGTCTAATCTTCTCTACATCCCCTGGTGCGACGGTAACAATCGCTCGCTTATAGAGGGGCTTAAAACCAATAAATTTCCCAACGCGACGTTTTTTACGTGGTGGTACTGCGGTATTGACTTTTACAACCTTGACTTGAAATAAGTCTTCGATGGCGGCCTTGATTTCTGGCTTAGACGCTTTTGGAGTTACTTCAAAGGTGTATTTATTCTGCTCCATTAGAATCGTCGCTTTCTCGGTAACGATTGGGCGACGCACTAAGTCAGCTAGGTCGCGGGGGTCAAAGCTAGGCACTATAGACCTCCTGAATTTTTTCTAAGGCTGATGTTGTAAGCACAATCTTGTCAGCGTGCAGTAAATCGTAAACATTTAACTGGTCAGCTGCAATTATCTTCAAATTTTCGATGTTGCGGGCTGACAAATAAACGTTTTCTGGAAATTCAGACAATATTAATAGTGTCTTATTTTCTGGCGCTGCTCCCCAACGAGCTAATGCTGCTACCAAATCTTTTGTTTTTGGACGTGATAGCTGTTCGCTAAATTCTTCTACCAAAATCAAATCCTCAAGGCGTCCGAGGAATGCTGTCCGCAGTGCTAGACGCCGCTCTTTGCGGTTCATCTTCAGGTTGAAGTCTCTGGGTTTGGGCCCAAAGATCACACCACCACCGCGCCACAGGGGCGAACGAATCGATCCAGCACGAGCGCGACCAGTACCTTTTTGCCGCCAAGGCTTACGTCCGCCACCTCTAACTTCCGAACGAGTCTTTGTACTGGCAGTTCCTTGACGAGCGTTGTTTAATTGCCGTACTAAAGCGCGGTGTACAATATGAGACGCTGTTTGTTCTTTGGCAACTCGCAATTCAAAGCTCGTCTGGCCGACTTCTTCTCCTTGCCAATTTTTAACTACGCTTTCAACCATTTTTAGTCCTTAGTCATTAGTCATTAGTCATTAGTTATTAGTCATTAGTCCAAAGGTTGACCGCTGACTATTGGCTAGTGACTATTTACCAACTTTCTTTGCAGGTACAACATTTACTAGAGCGCCTGGTTTGCCAGGAATGGCTCCTTTAATTAGCAATAAGTTGCGTTCTGCGTCTACTCGCACTACAGTCAGCTTGCGAATTGTGACGCGGCTACCGCCTAAACGCCCTGCCATCCGCTTACCTGGATAGACACGACCGGGTGTAGTACCAGCACCAATGGAACCAGGCGCTCTATGGTTTTTAGAACCGTGTGACATCGGCCCCCGACCAAAGTTGTTGCGCTTCTGGTTACCCGCAAAGCCGCGACCTATACTTGTACCGATTACATCTACAATTTCACCTGCACTAAAAATATCTGCTTTAATCTGTTGACCTAAAGCATAATCACTAGAGCTATCGGTGTGATACTCATTTAAATGACGCAATGCTGGGGCAGATGATTTAGCTAAGTGACCCAACAATGGTTTGTTTAGGGCCTTTGGTTTAACTTCGCCATAACCAATTTGAATGGCGGCGTAACCATCGGTTTGTTTTGTTTTAACTTGTGTAACAGTGCATGGCCCAGCTTGGATAACGGTGACAGGAATGGCTACTCCTGCCTCGTCAAATATTTGGGTCATGCCCAGCTTGGTGCCGAGAATACCTACAGACACAGTAACTGGTTCTCCTTTCTACTTGCTGACCTTGGAATCCGACTCTAGAGGACACGCTTTGTACGCGTCAGTTTAGGCTACAGCCTGGGAAATTTGGAATGGTCTCAACCCCTCCAAATACTTTGGGACACAACAAACCGTGTCCGTACTGCTTGGCGAATCTGTTTAGTTTCACTCACGCGATCGCCAGAACAGCCACAAGTCTCTTCCCTTTGGGAAGGAGTAACTTCTGGAATGAATGCAAGGCGCTACAGCTTTAAGCTGTGTGCAGCAATGCTTTTGTCCAAGCAATTGCTGTGGCACTTTTCGCAGGCAGCGTTACCGCTGGGTTTTCGATTTGTATCTGCCCAAAGAACGGCTTCCCTGAGGTTGGCGACTGCCTTGTTGCAGTTGGACTTAAGCGGTTTTTACCACCCAGTATCCATTAACTGAGTCAGTATTACTGAATCAGTTTTTGCTCTCCTAAACACCTTAAACAAAAGTTTAAGATTTTGCCTTTTTTTAGACGCTTACGAGTCAATTTAGTTTGAAGCTGAGGATTGGCTTTGCTTCTTCCTGCACAAGCTCCAATGTTAACCTAAAAGCTTTATTAGTTTACCAGCCTATGAACAATCTTTCGTTAAATTATCATCTTTTAATTGACAGATCGGGCTGCGATGCTAACAATATTTCAGAATGACATAAGTTCGGCAAGCTAATTTGCACGTTTGGTCACAATCTAATAATATAAATCATTTATTTATCATTGTCCAGTAATTTTTTGGAATTGGGCATAGGGCATGGGAGAGCTACTGCCCGATGCCCAAAAAAAATGCTCTATCTATCGGTTCGCGGTAAATAATAGAGATATCTAAGTGGGATAAGACAACAATCAATCTATGGCACTAATTACCACTGGCAACGCTTTAATCCGGGATCTGGAAAAATTTGGCGCTCTTGGAGTGTATGTACCTCTGGAAGGAGGTTATGAAGGCCGGTATCTGCGCCGGCTTCGTGCGGCTGGCTATACTACGCTGCACATTACTGCCAAGGGGCTGGGCGACGTAGCTGCATATCTCACAAGAGTTCATGGAGTCAGACCTCCTCATCTGGGCAAAAAAAGTACTGGTAGCGGTGCAGCGGTAGGTTATGTATACTATGCGCCACCAATTATTAGTACTCATTTAGAACAGCTACCACCAAAGTCAAAGGGGCTGGTGTTGTGGATTATTGAAGGAAATATTCTTTCCGATCAGGAAATTGAATATTTAGCGAATTTGCCTAAACTAGAACCGCGGGTGAGAGTAGTCATCGAGAGGGGTGGCGATCGCGCTTTCCGTTGGACTTCTCTAGAAAAGACTCTGTTAGCTAGTTAGCAGTTACAAAAGTTAGGAGTGAAGAGTGAGGAGTGAGGAGTTAAAAGTTTTTAACTTATAACTCCTAACTCCAAACTCCTAACTCCAAACTCATAACTTATAACTCTCTCAACATTTCAATAGTGCTAATCCGAAAACCACAGGATGCAAACAACCGCCGCGAAGCTTCGTTTGCATTTGCTGTATCTAGGCGAATTTGCTTGACGCCTATTTGAGAAAAGCGTTCTACAGCTTGCATTACCATTTGTCGCGCAATTCCGTTTTGGCGATATTCTGGCTCAACCCAAAGATCGTGGATAAAAGCAAATTCTTGTAACCGATAAATCGGGATTTCTCGCTCAATTGTCGCTACTAAAAACCCTACAAGTTGTCCTTGATTTTCGGATACTAAAAATACACTGCGTAGGCTGGAAGCGTCAGAGCCATCGCTATTTGCTAACCGCGTTAACCATTTTTCATAGCGCTGTTCTGGATGCGTTAGAAAACCATATTTCGCTGAATCCCAAGACTCATGCAAAGCACAAATTTTGGCAACCATTGGTAAAACTGCGGGTACGTCACTTAGGGAAGCAGGGCGAATCAGCATAATGGAATTTTAGATTTTGCGAAAAGTCGGAGCGCCGGCTTCCGGCGATGCCTTCGGCAACGCGAAGCGCGAACTGAACTTTTCAAGACAGATTTTAGATTGCCAATAGCTTGGTATCTCTACATTTTCTCAACCTCTAGCAGTCATAAAAGTGATATTTTGCTTTTTGGGCTGTTAACAGCCAATAGGCATCGCTGATATTTTTCACAACTTTAATAGGATTGCTATCTCTAAAGTTTCTAATCCTGTTGGCGAGCAAATTTATAACTGCCCCAGAGAGAAAGAGCGATCGCGGCTACTAACAAAATCGGTATGCTATACCAAGGAAACTGGGATAAGGGTAAATGAGCAGCTGCACGCAGCCCGATGCTGGCGTAGGTTAGTGGTAACAAGTAAACTACAACTTTCAGGGCTGCTGGTAATGTACCGGGGTCAAAAAAGGTCGCTCCTAAAAAAGACATGGGGATAATTATAAAGTTGTTGTATAGTCCCACTGATTCGAGCGATCGCACGCTCAATCCCACAATCACCCCCAACCCGGCAAATACAGCACAATTCAGTACAACTAAAACTAGAAATAGCGGATTCAGAAAATTCCAGTTTCCAGTCAACAGTACCGCTACTAAAATCACGGAACCCGATGTCATCAACCCCCGCACTACTCCCGCCAGCATTTTGCCGATGTGCAATGCTAACGGATGTATGGGAGTTAACAACAATTCCTCAAAAGTTTTGCTAAATAATCTGTCTCCACAAATAGAAAATGTCGTCCCACCAAAGCTAATGGTCATTGACGACAGCGCCACCATCCCTGGTAATATAAATTCCAAATAGTTGTCATAGTTACCACTAATTCCTGAGCCGGGTTTGATGGAACTACCCAAACCTAAGCCAAAAGCTAAAATATATATCAGTGGAGATATTAAGCCTGATGCAGCAACTTGCACAACTCTGGCACGTAAATCCAGCCAATCTCCCCAAAAAATAGTTAGACTATCAGCTAGGAGAATTTGAAATTGCGAAGTTTTGAAGCTCTTGCCCGATAATAGCGCTCTTTGAAATTTCACTTGCTTTTAGTTAGGTATTGAAATTGTATTCAAAGTTAATTTACATTGTTTTATACATCAAATACTAGGGGTAACAAAAATATCCATAACTAAAAATTTGTAATTAAAATCGCTAATAAAAAATTTATTAATTCTAAAATAGATAATATTACTAGCTAGTTAATGCAAATGCTAACTGTCAGCAACTAACGTTGAAATTCGATTCAAAAATTTAAATAATTTGCTATTTTTGTGATTTAACAAGAAAATTGCCACAAACTTCCAGACAATTAGAGTTAAAACTAGGCATACTGAAAGAGGTAGAAAATTTTAGACTACTCCTGCTAAATTGACGTGAAGGTGATTAAGCAACAATGAGACGTAAATCGACTGGTAGATCGGCTACTACTTCTAAACCCTCTAATATCCAATCCTCGATGTTTAACCTCTTCACTATTGCAATTATGGGAGGGGTCTTGATTTTGGGAATTGGCATTGGCATTGCTTTCAGTTCTACAACCACATTGGCGCCATCAAATGTCGCTTCCCGTGAATTTATTGATACCAAAGCACCGAACCCTGAGATCTGCGTGCAGTATGGAGCCAGTGCTATGGTGATGGACGCTAGACTGTTCGTAACTCTCAACCCTTTCAATGTCTATGTTTCTCAGCCGAGTATGCGTCCTGGATGTGTTATTCGACAAAATAACTGGGCAATTTTAGAGCAGCGTCGGCTCGTGACATCCGATCAGGTAAGAGATTGCAAGAATCGCTTAAACACCTTTGGCTTTACAGGTAATTTGGACAGCGATAACCCTGATATTAGATGCATATATCAGAATGAAGCTGCTCAAAACTTCTTCACAGCTCAACCAGGAGCAGTTGGAACACCCCAAGAAACGGATAGATTTTAGGATTTGGGTATGGGGTATGGAAAGAGGACGAGGGGAAAGAGTTTTTGCAATGTGTCTCTCTTGTCTGGCCGATCTCCCCATTTTCCACTTCTCGCTTTCTACCTAGTTTTAGGAAGGGGTTGGCCGAACTCAATGACTTGGGGGTTAGGAACGTTGGGGGCTGTTGGTACTGGAAATTCAGACACGCCGAAAGTGGGAATGCTATTCAATGTACCGGGTTGATTTGGGAAAGAAGGAGGGGGAAGAATAAAATTGGGTTGTTGAGGGGGTGCATTAGGGGTTAGGGGAGGTACGGTTACAAAGGGCTGGTTTGAGTTAGTAGTAGTTGTTGAGGGTAGTTGACGCGATACAGGCTCAATTGTCAGTAGGGGTGCTTGTGAGTTAGGAGTAAGTATAGGTAAGTTATTAGGTGGTTGGAAGTTAGTAGTATTTATGGGTGGCTTTTGAGGTGGTTTTTTGGGTGAAGGTGCTGAGTTTGCTGGTTTTACGGCAGTACTTTTACCAGAAATAACAGGACGTAATACCCAGCGAGTGGGGTTTTTTCGAGAAACTGGTTGCAGTTTTACCTGGTTGGGATTTAAAACAGTTCCTGGTGCTAAATCTAGAACAATGCGTGTGGCGTTTTCATTGAGCTGAGAAACACGAATACTTTTGATGACTCCAGAGTAACTTTGTTGGGTGGTAACGGAACCTAACTTAGTATTCGGTAAATCTACAACCAAGCGAGGTGGTTGGGCAAGGTAGAAATAACGAGGTGTTGTCGCTGTTGAGAGAGTAATTTCGAGTTGCTGTGTTTTTGGGGAAAAGCGCCAATTATCTAGTTTTGCCACTGGTGTAACAGCAATGCTGGAAGCTTCAAGGGCGATCGCTGCATAAAAACCGAATACACTGAAGCTAAGTAGCTTTTTGCTCCAGTGGCAATGCCTGGCCTTTAATCTCTGAGACATTCTTAATTATGCCTTCAATATTGAGTTCTGAGGAATTTCTAATATAAGCTAAGAATTAAATTATACTTTTTACTTTTTATTACTCAGTTGTCACTATAAATAAATATACTTACTTATGTTTTAAGTAAGTACGATCGGCTGGGTAGGCTAAAACGTATGAAAAAGTAAGTGGGGAGGAGAGGGGCACAGGAAGCAGGGGAGGCAAAGGAGGCAGGGGAAAAGGTTAAAGGGAAAAGGGAAAAGGAATAAATTTAATTTTTCCCCTTTTCCCCGGTTGGTGAGCTTGTCGAACCATACCCCTTTCCCTTTCCCCATGCCCAATGCCTTTTAATGGCTATTGGACTTCTGAGATTTTTCCTGAACTTTTTCTGGCACAGCAGTAAATTTTAGAGTTTGGGGAATGCCAGTGAGAGTTAATTGCCCTGGTACACTACCTGTGTTGACTAGTTGCATTTGAATTGTGACTGAGTTGAGAGGATCTTTCTGGGACTGAGGAATATTGCAAAGGGTTGATGTGTTAACTTTCCCGGATAAATTTAACTGTTGATTTTTCAAGATGCCCATGAGAGAATGCTTTTCGTCAACATCAGTATTGGCATTTGCCGGTAATACAGAGGCATTTAAGTAAATACCTGACTGCTCAATGTTTAATGTCAAGCTGTCTGATTTTTCACAGTTGGGCAAATTTTCAGCTAGTGTTAGACGATAGCGATCGCTAACCTTAGGAGGAGCTTTGAGATTGTTTTCTCCATAAGCGCTTACGGTTTTAAACAGCAGTAGCACTGAAGTGATGGCTACTCCGTAAAAAGCAAAGGATTTGAAGTTGAAATGATTCATAATCTCAATTCCTCAGTTGTTGGCTCTTGAGTAGTAACTTCAGGAAGCACCGAAGCCAAGTGAGCGGTAACTTGACTGTAGCGACGGGTAATCAGCAGAGAAGAACGGCATTGAATGGCTAATTGGTCTGTATATCTTCCCAAGGTTTGACGCTCAATACCCCAAGTGCGACTGGTGCCAGCGATTGTCAGATCTACATTTTTCGAGGCTTCGACTACGGCTTGGATGGGATCTTGAGCTTGGACAACTTTGATTTCTATGCGATCGCGTACACTACCTGGTAATTGCTCCATCATCGTATCCAGTTCGTAACTCAATTCATCCTTGAGGCGATTTTCTGGTAAAACGTGTAAAACCTGCAACATACAAGTTTCACGATTGATTAGCAATCTCAAAGCAAGTATTAATGCTAAATCATCGTGAATATTTGCAGAATAAGGAACTAGCAAGCTTTCTAGTCGGTCGCTTCCCCGATCTACAAATACTGCTACATCCACTGGTGCAGCGGTAAGAATTTGACCGACTCTTCCCCCCAAGCGGTTGCTACTAAAAGCTGGGCGATGCCATCCCACGAGAATTAAATCCACTTGGTCTAGTGCAGCAATTTGGGCTGTTTCCCGTGCAACATTGCTGGATGTACGGACGATGGGATGCACGTAAGAGCGTGTTTCTGGAGGTTCGAGAGTATTAATTAATTCTTCTAACTGATGGCGGCGCTGGGCAATTAATCGGTCTGCTTCAACTGGGGTACTTTCAAAGGCATAGTCTTCTTCAAATTCAATTAAGCTGAGGGGATGCACAACAGCCAATTGTCGATAGTTAAGAGCGATTGCTACTGCTAACTGTACTAAACCTTTTTGGGAATTCGGATTAGCCACTGGTACTAAAATCCGGTAGGGACGAGTGTAAGTTCCTTGTTGAGCAGTTATATTTTCTGTATCTAAATGTATTTCGCCTTCTTCTTCTGACTCCGTTTCTACGACATCTAATCTGATTAGCTTTTTCGGATATGTCCATTCCAACAGTGGCGAGGTCATAAATGTAGTTACCAGCGCCATAATTACCAGCATGGTAAATACTAAAGGTGAAATTACTCCTAACTCCAGACCAATATTAAGCACTATCAACTCGGTTAAACCGCGAGTATTCATTAACCAACCGAGTGCCGAGGCTTCGCGTTTATTAATGCCACTAACACGAGCAGCGATATAAGTACCAAAATATTTACCTGCGATCGCAACTGCCAAAACCAATGCACACAATAGCCATAATTCTGGACGATTCAGTAAGCCAATCTGCGTTCGCAAACCACTGTAAGCAAAAAATATTGGCAGCAAGAATATCAGGACAAAATCTTCGGTTTTGACTGCTAATTCCCGCACTAAATCTTCATTTTTGGGCATTGCTGCTCCTAGTAAAAATGCCCCAAAAATTAAATGAATGCCAATCAATTCAGTGATTAATGCAGATGCAACCACCGCCATATAAATCCCAGCTAACAGCAATTGGCTGAGGCGTCCCGCACGCTGGTAATGTTTGGCAAGACCCTGGAGGAACCAACGTCCTACGGTCAACATGAAGCCGATGTAGACTATGCTCTCAATAATTGTGGGTATTGCACCAGCAAAATCGCCTGTTCTAGCTACAGCTATAGCTACTGCTAATAAACACCACGCTGTGACATCATCCACTGCTGCACAAGTTAGCGCTAATGTTCCTAAGCGGGTTCCTTGTAAATTATTCTCAGTAATGATTCGTGCCAACACTGGAAAGGCAGTAATCGACATCGCCGCGCCCAAAAATAAGGCAAAGGCAGTAAACGATACACTAGCGTTAGAAACCAGGGGATAAAGCACCACCGCTAGTAATGTTCCCAAGGAAAAAGGCACCAAAATACTGACATGAGAAGTCAAAACTGCCACTTCTAGCTGACCGCTGAGGTATTTTGGATTTAGTTCCAACCCAATCAGAAACATGAAAAATATTAGTCCCACTTGAGACAAAACATTTAAAAAAGGAATAGTTTCTGGTGGAAATAAGGTAACTGCTACATGGGGAGCTATTAAACCAAATAAAGATGGCCCAAGCATAATCCCAGCGACAATTTCACCAATTACCAGCGGTTGCTTAATAGAACGAAATCCTAGCCCTACTAGCCGTGAAAGTCCAATAACAATCAGTACCTCAACCAGAACGAGAATAACTGTGTGCATGGTTTCCTCAAAAGTAACTATCTGGTTTCCCTAAGATAATTGTTTAAAATACTGGAAAATGTCAACCCCTACTCTTGGCGAGAGGCTACAAAAACTAAAAATTCAAAATTCAAAATTCAGCCATTAACAACTGTATAAATCAATTTATAAGCTTCTACGTTTAATTATGAATTACGAATTATTAGGTCAATTTTAGAAGATACACTCAAGATTAATTTGCAGTCATTTGTGATGTCAGTTGCTGTTAGTGGGATAAAGTACTGAGAGGACAAAGAGAATAGACTTCTTGCAGAAGTCGGGAAAAGGGGAAGGGGAAAGGGGGAAAGGTTTGTTATTTTCCCTTTAACCTTTTCCCTTTTCCCTTTTCCCACAAAAGTGCTTTTTGCACTTTTGCAAGAGGTCTAATAACTTCAAATTCCTAACTTCTGAGCCAAGAGTCAACAGAAGCCAGTGGATTAGAGGGCTTACTGGGCTTTACTTTGGCGTTTCCGTTCGCTGTTAGAGCTTCGTAGAGAAGAAATGGTTAGCAACTGCGTTTAACAGTCAACACTCAGTACTTTATTACAGCCCCTATCAGAAATTGATTCTTAATTTCCTATAGAAATGTGTTTAAACGGTAAACTTTTCATAGCTTGTACCGTGCAATAAAAAGGCAATTAAGGGTGATGCCATGAGTGTAGTAACTACAGCCATAATAACCATGATAGTGAATAAAGTAGGGGTAATTATACCTTGCTCAAGACCAATATTCAGGATGATTAACTCCATTAAACCGCGAGCATTCATGAGAGCGCCGATAGTTGCTGATTCGCGCCAATTTTCTCCTGCTAATTTTGCTGCTAACATACAAGCAATACCTTTACCGATAACTGCGATCGCTAAAATTAAGAAGGTAATTCCCCATAATGCAGGCGTGTTTACCAGTCCGATTTGTGTGTTTAATCCAGAAAAGACAAAAAATATCGGCAACAAAAAAGAAGTGGTGAAAAACTCTGTATATTGGCGAATTTGTTGAGCGAATTCTCCGCGTGGCGTTACTGCTCCCAACACAAATGCACCGAATATTGCATAGATACCTGTAATATCAGTAAACCATGCACAAAACATCAAAACTATCAGCAATAAAGTCAACGTTTGTCTATTCACACCTGCATCGCGTTTGGTCATGCTTGCGAAGACTCGAAGTAAACGTTGCCCGATAAAAATTGCAAATAGCACATAGCAAATGCCACCACCAATTGCTAAGATGGCGATGTTGATGGAATTTTTTACACTAGCAAGTACGATCGCCAGCAAACACCAAGCAACTCCATCATCTACCGATGCTGCGCCTAAAGCCAAAGTACCAAAGCGAGTTTGGGCAAGTCCGCGTTCGTAAATAATGCGAGCTAACATTGGAAAAGCGGTGATTGTCATCGATGCGCCTAGATACAAAGCCGCTGACCAAGGCACTACTTTTGGTTGAAAGAAATTGCCATTGTGGTATAAGAAAGAAGAAGCGATCGCTCCTAAAATAAAAGGAGTAATAATTCCCGCAGCAGATAACAAACCTGCACTTTTGATATGGTGTTTCAAGAGTTTTGTGTTGAACTCTAGACCAACCAAAAACATATAAATTGCTAATCCAATTTGGCTGATAGCATATAAAATCGACATCGATGGATTGGGTATCTTATCTCCTAAAGCAGTGATAATCGGCAGCTTAGGAAATAACCATTGCTGAAAATTTGGTGCAATCAAACCTAGAAGTGACGGCCCTAGCATGACACCTGCAATCATTTCGCAAACAACATCAGTTTGCCCAAGATAGCGGCGTCCTAAAATCGTAACTATGCGACAAGTGGCTAAAATTACCGTGAGTTGCAGAAATAGCTGAATAACCAGAGCGAAATTTGACATTGTACTTTATTAAGCAAAAATTAAATCTGAGTAAGGTAGATAATAAGACAGATATATTTTTTTAGCACAGTAATGCTCATAAGTGCCAAATAGAATACAAGGGTAGGGGCGCACAGCTGTGCGCCCCTACGATTATCTGTATTCTATTGTGTTGAAAATTGCTTTAAAACACGGCTACAGACACAAGTATTTAAAAACGTAGATAAAATGTAACTATTAACAATTAAAAATTACAACCACTCTCCACCTCGGAAACGCCAACGGAGAAATATAATTCGCATTAGGCTTTGGGAACTAATAAAAACTGCTAGCCAGACAACGCTATAGTGCAATAAAAAATCTGTTGGTGACAGTTGTTCCTTTGGTAAAGGTATTGGTAAAAAGCCAAACAATTTGATTCCACAGAACACAAAGATTAATTCCCAAATACCAGCTAAAAGCTGATAAACTGCTGGCCAATCTCTGTCCCAGCGGAATTTTTGGAGATAGTTATAAAGCACATCCCAACCCAAGCCAAAGACGGCGACATAACCAAGTATCCAAAAATAAACTGAGTTAGCACCAGAACCAATCAAACCCATTGCAAAGGGTAAAGATACGAGTACGCCTACAGTTGCAAATAATAATAAGCGAGTTTGCCAGCGACCAAGTAAAGTTGGTGTCATAGGAGTAGTGTTAGATTTTAGATTTTTGCTTGAATCCAAAATTCAAGTTGTGTTGTCAGCGCAGCAGAGGTGCAATCTAAAATCTAACATTGGCATCGTTTCAAGTAGTAATCAAATCTAGAGAATGGTAATTTGCGATCGCATCCCAATTGATTACATCCTCTAACAAAGCTTGATAACCTAGCGTATTGGGATGAAGTCCGTCATGACTCAAGCGTTTGAGCCGCCAAGTTTCACCGCGTTCCATCCATATATCAAAAATATCTAAATAGGGAATTTGCCGTTTCTGACAAGCAATCTTAGTTGCTTGTTTGTAATGGTACTGGTCGGTATGATTATAGTAAAAACAGTCTAAAAATGGCATTTTACCTTCATCTACTGGCACCATGCCCACAAATAATACGGGACAGAGTTGTTGTGCCAAATCTAGCAGAGAAGCGATTTCCTTTTCAAATACAGTGAAATCTGTGTAACTCCGCCCATCGGGACGCGCCAAACGTGCTGAGTCATTGACGCCTACTGATAAAATAATTAAGTCCGGAACGCGATTTCGCAGTTCGCCGCGATGGCGAAACTCAACTTCTAACCTTTGAGCTACTTGTTGCGTGCGATCGCCCCTTACGCCTAAATTATAAAGAACGTGGCCCGCACTATCCGGCAACATCCACCATCGCCGTAGTTGCTCAATCCATCCCCCTTTTTCCGGGTCGCCAAATCCATATATTAAGCTGTCTCCCAGTGCGACAATCTTCTTTGGCTGAAAGTGTTTTGGTGGTACAGACAGCTGCATTGAGGAAGATGCTGAAAATGTTTGCATTTAAGAACTATATTTTATATCTTTTCAAGATTCTATACATTTCTATACCATACACGGCCATCTTGAAATATCCAAGCATCTATATAGTTGCAACGTTATACCCATTAGAAAAAAGGATGTTGCTGAATAAGGGGATGATTGAGCCTGACACGGGCACATGGAGACACAGGGACGTGGGGATTATGGTTGATGCAAATTCCAAAATCATCCCACAATAATGCAACATCGACAAATAGACCATTTGTAGAGACGCGATTCATCGCGTCTTGACCCAAGGATGTGTTGCGATCGTTAATTAAATTAGTATTAATATTGCCGCATTTGAGTCTCAGAAGGTCAACTTTGAACCTCAGAAGGTCAACATTGAGCCTCAAAAGGTCAACATTGAGCCTCAGAAGGTCAAAGTTGAGCCTCAGAAGGTCAAAGTTGAGCCTCAGAAGGTCAAAGTTGAGCCTCAGAAGGTCAAAGTTGAGCCTCAAAAGGTCAAAGTTGAGCCTCAAAAGGTCAAGGCTGAGCCTCAGAAGGTCAACATTGAGCCTCAGAAGGTCAAAGTTGAGCCTCAGAAGGTCAGTTGTTGAGTTTAAAAGTTAAAACGGGTAGGAGATTGTTCCATGTTTCAAGCTATTTTAGGGATAATCGCCGCATCTTCCCTAAATTTACCCGTCTGATTTTTCAATAATCTCTAATAATTCTTCTTTGGTTTGCTTGGCGAGTTGAACGCTGGTGATAGTAGCCAGTGCGCCACCTCCGGTTGTAAGACTGGCTTCAGAAACTTTGTTGAAATAAAGCAATCCTACACCGCCTAACGTCATCATGGCAGAAGCGGCGGTCACACTCAAGGCAAGGTTAAAGGTTAATTTTGCTTGGCGTAATAATTCTTGCATAATTTCTGCTTTTAAATTTTGATAATTAGGATTTTGCATTGTTAAAGTCCTGACTATTTCACTGTAGAATTTTGATATTGTTATCCTAATAAGGATTATCGAGATATTCCAGGGCAAACAAGGTTGAATATTATTGTTTATCTGCCCTCTAATTTAGGGCAATTAAGGTTATCTGCAAAACCTATCTGCCCTAGACACCAAATTTAAAATTTATTTAGATTTTATTAGTTTTATTCTTATTTGAAAAATTGATTATGCTTGATTCCGATAAAGTCAAGGCTAGTGAAGTAGGAAAAACTCGGCTTCGAGAAGCCATCAAGCAAGCCCAATTGACTCAAGAAAAACTAGCATCGAATACTCATGTAAGTGTTGACACTATTAAACGTCTGCTTGGTGTTAAACCTGCTCCTAATGGAGTCGAAAGGTGGGTAGTAAAGAGTATTGCTAATCATTTAAATATTAACCCGTTAGATATAGTTGCCCCTCAAGATTGGTATCAAAATCTGCAATTATTACAAGAGTTTGAAGTACTCATTCAAGAAAAGATTCGCTCGTTTTGTGGGCGAAAATTTGTGTTTGATGCTTTTAAAAATTTCTTAAATAAATATCCCAAGGGTTATTTTACGGTAATCGGGGATGCTGGGATGGGGAAAAGTGCTATAGCTGCAAAGTATGTTGATGAAAATCAAGCTATTTGTTACTTTAATGTTTTGCAAGAAAGAAACAATCGCCCAGAATTGTTTATTAAAAGTATTCGTCAGCAGCTAATTAACCGCTATTACTTAGAAAATGCCGAGAATGATGATTTATCAGCTTTGTTAATTAAAGCTAGTAACAAAATTGTTAATAATCAACCCTTGGTAATTGTAATTGATGCGTTGGATGAAGTAGAGCAAGCACCAGGAGGAGAAAATATTTTATATTTGCCTAAGACTCTGCCAGATAAAGTTTATTTTTGGCTAACGAGGCGACGCTATGAACCGGGTAAAAAGCGATTATATACTGAAGGTGTCGAGCAGGTAGAGTTAGATTTAAACTCAAGTCGATAGAACAAAGATAATCGTGATGACATTCAAGAATATATTCGCTTTTTTTTAAATCATGATGTAGATTATAAAGCCGGATTACTCAAGTGGATTCAAGACCGCGATATCAACCGTGAGGCTTTTGTTGAGCAGGTAGCGGCAAAAAGTGAAAGTAATTTCATGTACCTGCACCATGTCTTACCGGGAATTGCTTGCGGTGACTATAATGATTTTAATTTAAAGCAATTACCAAATGGCCTTAAGAAATATTATCAAACTCATTGGGAGCGGATGAAGATGGATTCTCCACCTAATAAAATGATGGTGATTATCCTGTATATTCTAGTAGAAATTGTTACGCCGATTCCTTGTGAGATGATTGCTGATATTACCCAGGAAGATGAATATGAGGTGCAAGACATTTTAAATAATTGGTTTGGATATTTAAAGCCACAAACGATAGAAGGAGACATTTGTTACAGCATCTACCATGCTAGTTTTCTCGATTTTCTCAAATCAAAACCGATTTTGGATACAAAGCGTCAGCTACTTAAAGAGGTGAATCAACGGATTGTTGATTATTGGGAACGGGAGAAGGAAGAAGATGATGAAAACTGAGAATAAATCAAGAGTAAAAAAATCCTACTCCCGCAAAGCTTATCTGGGCAGGTATCCTTATAATTTGGTAAGTTCGGGGAATTTAGAAAAATACTACCAAACTCTGACTGATTTTGAATTTTTAACGGCAAAAATTAACCATCCTGAGTTTGGAGTGCAGGCGCTCATTGAAGATTATGATTTGATTGACGATGCAGAAACATTAAATAACTCTCAAAAAGTTAAAAGTCTCAAATTGATTCAAGGAGCATTAAGACTATCAGCCCATATTTTAGCAGTAGATAAACGGCAATTAGCGAGCCAATTGCATGGACGATTGCTAAATCAGAAAACGTCAGAGGAGATTCAGGCATTACTAACACAGCTAAAGCAAAAGACAACTACTCCTTGGCTGTGTCCCTTGACCCCAAGCTTAACGCCACCGGGGGGACGGTTACTCCGAACTCTCAAGGGGAAGAAACCTGTAGCAGTCACTCCTGATGGTCAACATTTGATTTCTGGTTCTGATGACAACATTCTTAAGGTTTGGAATCTGGAAACGGGAGAAGAAATTCTCACTCTCACAGGTCATACTGAATTGATAAGGGCTGTAGCAGTTACACCAGATGGCAAATATATAATTTCTGGTTCAAGTGATAAGACAATTAGAGTTTGGGACATTAATACAGAGCAAGTAATATTTACTTTAACAGGACATGCAGCTGCAATAAATGCACTGACTGTAACACATGATAGCGAATGGTTAATTTCTGGTTCTACGGATACTACTGTCAAGATTTGGGATTTAAAAACTGGTAATGAACTTTGTACATTTGGAAATGTCAAAATAAAAAAACCTTTGTCGTTAGAAATGATTCTGACTAAAGGTAAGGAAGAGTTCGATTTGATCGATGCAGTATTTGCTCTAGTAGTTACACCAGATACTAAACAAATAATTGCTGGGTATGATTATAGGACTATTAGAGTATGGAATGTTAAAGATAAAACACAAGTTTTTTCTTGTAAATCTGAAGCTACATTAGTAACAAGTTTAGCATTAGCAGCACACAAAAAATTATTGTTTGCTGCTTCAGGAGCTAATATTATTCAGGGTTGGAGCCTAGATTCTGAAAGAGAAGTCGTACGTCTTAGAGGTCATACTAGTGGTGTAACAACCATAGCTATTACATCAGATGAAAAACGGCTAATTTCTTATGCTTACGATACAACATTTAAATATTGGAATATAGAAACAGGCAAAGAAATATTTACATTCAAAACTGATACTGAAAACATAACATCTATAGCCCTTACACCAGATAATAAAAAATTAATTTCTGGTTCGAGTACTATCAAAATATGGAGTTTAGAAGCTGACAAAGAAACTCCCTTTACCACGCAGCATAAGGATAGTGTGTGGAATTTAGCAATAACACCTGATGGCAAACAGGCAATTTCTAGTTCTTGGGACAAGAGTCTGAAAGTTTGGGATTTAAAAAATCAGAAGGAAATTTTTACATTAAACCGTAATATTCAGCCAGGTACTGCTATTGCAGTAACGCCTGATAGTAAGCAAGTGATTTTTGCGACAAGTGATAACTATTTCACAGTTAGAGATTTATTGACAGGAGAAGAATTTTGTCAAATTGCTGGTTATCACGAAACGGTAATTGCTTTAGCAGTTACACCAAATGGCGAGAAGCTGATATCTAGTTTTAGTGACGACACTCTTAAAGTATGGGATTTAAAATCTGGTCAAGAACTTTCAAGTAAATCTTATTATGATTGGAAACTACGGGAGATAGCAATCAATCCTAATAACCAACAGGTTATTTTTGCTTCATACGAACTTATAGAAGTTGACAATCTCTTAAATGACAAAGAAAATTTTTTAATTGGCAGTCATCATACCAGTTATATCAAAGCTGTGGCAGTTTCACCTGATGGGAAGCAGATAATTTCAGCTTCTAGTGACAAAACTATTGAAGTTTGGAGCCTAGAAACAAAAAATAAAATTTTTACTCTTACAGGACATACTGATGAAGTCAATGATGTAGTAGTTACAGCAGATAGCAAACAGGTGATTTCTGCATCAAGTGACAACACCCTCAATGTCTGGAATTTGGCAACTGGGGAGTTCATTGCCACTTTTACAGGAGAAAGTGCGATCAATTGCTGTGCAGTTGCACCAGACGGCGTAACAATTGTGGCTGGAGATGCTTCAGGTAGGGTGCATTTTTTACGCCTTGAGAATATGGGGCGTAATTCATAATTCGTAATTCGTAATTGACAAACTATACAGTAAATGACTGACCAAAGATTTCATTGACGGTAATGCTGACATCAGGGAAACTTGGAATTGATAAAGTTTGACAGCTAGCGAACTTTTGCATCAACTGATATCCTGCGGCTGTTGGTTGTTGATAAACTTCGACAATTTCGTCGTTAATATCTACTAACCAAACTTCAATAATGTTTGCTTCTGCATATAAAGGAATTTTCTCTTCCCGGTCATACAAAATAGTCGAATCAGCCACTTCAATTAATAAAAAAATATCCTGTGGTTGGGGATGTGCTGTACCGTAGAAATCATCACGAGGTTTGAGTAATGCCACATCTGGCTGAGGTTCTGAGTTATTGTTCAAGGCAACTGGATTTTGAGGAGCAACTATAACGCGTTTTCCCAATAGCTGCACCAACAAATTAACGAGTCGATTTACACAAGCAGCGTGTTTTGTCCCAATTGGCGACATCTCAATAATTTCTCCCCGAATCAATTCCACCCGGTCATCCTCTGTGAGAATCCCGGAATCAACCATTTTATGATACTGGTCAACTGTGAATTTCCGTCTTAGCAATTGCACAGACATCGCTACCTCAACTACTGCTTATTTAATTATTCTTCAAAAAAAGAGTAGAAAATAAATATAATGCAATTCTTTTTTTAATCAGAATAAGATAAACAGCGATCGCCTTCATACCAAAAAGCGATCGCTTTAACTCTAATTTCTAAATTCCTCTCCTACTCTTGTACAGACGCGATTCATCGCGTCTCTACCCACTCCCTATTTCCACCTAACACTGTTGAAATAGCTCTGCAAAACTTTTCGACGCTGCTTCCGGTTTCGCTACAATCTCAACAATTTTATTACGTGCAGCTGGCTCAAACAGCGCCTCGACGCTAACTTTGGCGACTTTTTGTCGAGGAATACTACCGTCAAACAGAGTATCAGCACCCTGCATCACAATCGAGTTGCTATTATCTTCATTCTTTAACCCACCAGGGCGCACAATTGTATAAGTAAGACCACTTTTCTGGATGTATTCTTCAGCTTGCTTTTTCCACACCAAAATCAACCAAAACAAGTTCAGCGGATGGAAAAACTGAGACGTACACAAAGAAGAAACTAAGACAAAATGCTCAATTCCCTTAGCCTTAGCAACATCAACTAAATTTTTCGTACCTTCAAAATCCACTTTATAGGGGCCAGTGGGGTCAAAGCTAGGTTTTGCGCCAGTTGCAACCAACACAACTGTACTATCTCCCAACGCAGCAGTCAGAGTTTCTGGTTGTAACACGTCGCCTACTACTAATTCAGCTTCTGGAGACAGAATACCTCTAGCTTTTTCTATATCCCGCACCAACGCTCGGACAGGAATATTCCGCGCTACCAATTCTTGCACGATGCGGCGACCTGTTTCACCCGTTGCCCCTGCTACAAATGCTTTCATAAGAAATGCTATCCTGGGAAACTATTGTGTGCTTGTTCAGTTCTTTATTTTAGTGATTCTATGGAGCTGATGGCAGATTATTGAGGTTTCTGTCAAAATAGGATATTTGTGCGAAACTACCCAAGTCGGCAGGGAATTATTAATATAGACAAACGCCAAAGTATACAGTCATGTATTTATGCTTTTAAGAGACGGCGAATACCAATCCTTGGAAATACCAGAAACAGTTTTACCAGTAGCATCCAGCGAAGAAGAAGCAAACGAGACATTAACACAACCAAATGTAGCGACGCTTACAAAATTTTATGGTCGTTATCAAGACTCTATGGAAATGTTTGCTCCAGCAGTCAAGGTTGGTGAGTATCTTAATTCTCACAGTTCGTGGTTTTCGCGCTGCGCTGAACCAATGAAGGTGCAACCGTTGGGGGAAAATGGCTATGCTCTAGTAATTGGTCGTTTTGGTTCCTTTGGTTATGAGGTAGAACCAAAAATTGGTTTGGAATTATTACCTCCAGACGAAGGTATTTACCGCATCCGCACAATTCCCATCCCTGATTACCAACCGCCTGGTTATGACGTGGATTACCGGGCATCCCTAAGGTTATCAGAAAACGCTGCAAGTAGTGTTTATACTGATATTGCCGAGGTGACGAAAGTTGAATGGGAGTTGGATTTAGTAGTTTACATACACTTTCCCAAGTTTATTCAGCGATTACCCAAGTCTTTAATTCAATCTACAGGCGATCGCTTACTCAATCAAATCGTTCGCCAAGTCTCCCGCCGCTTAACTCGCAAAGTCCAAGAAGATTTTCATCAATCTTTGCAAATACCCTTTCCTGTTAATTCCAAGAAAAAACGGTGAGTTAATCGATTTTTGGATTTTGGATTTGTTTCAACCACCCAGTGTGGAACATAAACCAAAAAATCTAAAGTTGCTAGTCAACAGTTGTTTGTCCCTTGCCATAAACTAATGACAAAGGACAAATGACTAATTAACTATGCTTGAGTAAGAATTTTTTGGACAATTTGTACCCCACTAACAGCTTGCCAAACAAAAAGCCCTAAAAGCGTGAAATTTAAGAGAATGTGAGTTGCACGCGCCCAATTTGCTCCTTTTTGCATGTAGGGAGACAAAGCCGCGGAAAATGCAATCAGACCCGTCATCCCCAAACCTGCTAACAGGTGAGGCCCTACAAATAACTTGCCATTATTGATGTAAGTGACAGCCATCCCTCCAATTGCACCTGCCACCATCAAAGCTAGGAGTATAGACCCGATTTGATAATGTCTGACGTTATATCTACCTTTAATCAGTTCTTTCTTTTCTTCCCCCTGAGCATTTCTGGTACGCTGTACTTGTAACCCCAAATAGGCAGCATAAATCGAGACTACTAATAGCGCCCACATCATCAGCGGATGAAAGAAGTTCAGCCAATATTTCACCGACGGAGAAAGTTCCAGACTCATCGTGTCCTCGCCCAAGTATTAAATCTTCATAAAAATTAGCATAACTCTATTTTCTGTGCTTAAAGTTGCACAAATTAAATAAGAAATCACAATTCAAAATTTAGGATTCAACATCAAGTCCAGGCACTCGCTTGGGCTTGTTTTGGCTTAAGCTGAATTTTGAGGGTAGACGAATCAAACTTCCCTGTGTGGGATTTCATCGATGATTGAAAACAACGATACTTTGCTGCTGAAAGCTGCTAAAAGTGGGGAAATTAAGGGGTTGCGTGCGCTACTAGCTGCTGGTGCGAAGGTGGATGCGTGCGATCGCCAAGGCACTACGGCTTTAATGTTTGCTGCTAGTTTGGGCTACACAGAAATTGTGCGATCGCTCCTGGATGCTGGGGCAAATATCAATATCAAAAGAAAACTCTATGGTTTGACGGCTTTGATGTTAGCAGCTAGCGCCAAACAACTTGACATTGTGCAACTTTTAGTATCTAGAGGCGCGGATGTCAACGCCACTAATGAAGATGGCAGCACAGCTTTAATGGCAGCAGTAGTTAAAGGTCACGTGGATGTAGTACGAGTTTTGTTAGCTGCTGGTGCAGGGGTGGACATCGCCGATAAAGATGATGATACGGCTTTGAAGTTGGCAGTTAAGCACGGGCAGGTAGAAGTTATAAAAGCAATTCTCCAAACTGGTGTAGATGTTAATGTCCCAGATGAAGAAGGTGAAACACCGTTAATGTTAGCGGCAGATTTGGGACATCTGGAGGTTGTCCAAGCACTGTTGGCGGCGGGGGCTGATGTGAAGGCGAAAAATGCCGATGGTGGAAGTGCGTTATCAGCGGCGGCGGCGGCGGGACATAGTGCGATCGCATCTGCTTTACTAGATCGAGATGCCGAAATTAATTTCCAAGACCAAGATGGTGAAACAGCCTTACACCTTGCCGCTGTGGAAGGTTACGTTGATGTGGTGGAAGCGTTACTTAATAAAGGTGCGGATGTCCAAATTAGAAACCACCTTGGTGATACGCCATTGCTAGTAGCAGCGTTGCAGGGACACAGTGAAATTGTGGAAGCACTGCTGCGTTCTGGCGGAGATATTAATGGAAAAAACCTCGGCGAACTACCTTTGACGCTGGCTGCATCACAAGGGCATACCCAAACGGTGAAAGTATTGCTTGACTATGGCGCTGATGTCAATATTCCAGCAGATGATGGCAAAAGTGCTTTGATTAAGGCAACTGAACGCCAGCACATAGAGGTAATAAAAATGCTCTTAGCAAAGGGCGCAGATGTAAATTTTCAAGATTCAGCCAAAGCAACAGCATTGATGTGGTCTGCTTCAGCGGGTCATGGAGAGATTGTGCAGTTATTAGTCCAAGCTGGGGCAGATTTGAATTTGAAAAACCGAGGCGGTTACACTGCTTTGATGATTGCAGAATTTAATGGTTATCAGAATATTGTCCGGAGTTTGCAAAAAGCTGGGGCGCAGGAATGAGGGCAGAGGGGCAGGGGAAAAGGTTAAAGGGAAAAGGTTAAAGGGAAAAGGATAAATTTAATCTTTACCCTTTCTCCATGCCCTATTTGCCCCATAGCCTAAATTCTGAGGTCTTTATTCTCTTTTAATAAAATATTGTTACAAACATATTGACAAACTATAAAATCAAGGTTATTTACTTATATACCAACAAGGTTTACAAAAACCAAAGTTGAACAAATTACAAATATCGCGTTTGGCTAGAACGCGAAGTGTTTGCTGAAGGATAGCGGGTCTCATGCTTCCTGGGAAGTAAGAAATAAATTCTTGGATTCTTCTGGGAATTACATAGCAGAAACTAAAAAAAGCAAAAATCCGTCGCAGCTGTTGTGAGCTTGCTGCAACGGATGAAGGAAAAATTAAAACGCCGAGATGGAACAGGGAAAATGCTTGCGCCACAAGGGTAGAAAGCGGGCAAAAATGAAGAAGGGTACTTAACCTTAATTACTTTGTAGCTTTTACCTTGTACCTTTAACCCAGTCTCCCCCTCGGCGTTTCCTACTGTGCTAGATGTGCAAAATATATAGTTTTTATTTGATGAGAAAAGTATTGTAAAGATCATTTTTAATGTATAAAATTAGACGAAAAAGGCAAGCTAGTAATCAAAAAAGCTTGATTTGTGAGTATTTGAGCGATCGCTACGGAAACTGTTAAAGAATATAAATAAAATATTAAATTTAGTAGAATCACTGTATTTAGAGGAAACAGGGCTGAGGTAACAGGCAATAGGGAAATTATGCTGACTGTTGACTGTATAGTGAGGAGTTAACAGTTATTCATCGGTGTCAACTTAACGTAAAACCGATGTCCCGCAAGGAACTGAAGTTCCTTGCTTATAGCAAAAGTCATCTCAAGATGACTCAATTTTGTTAAAAGTTTTTAGTCTACTTCAGTAGACTTTAGGTATAAGCAAAAGAACTTTAGTTCTAGGCGGGTGAGGAAGCCAACAGTTAAGCCATTTCTAACTTAGAGAGTTTCTGCAAAATCTAAAATTGTAAGTAGGTGGACACAATTATTTAGAAGACGCATTTCGACTTCTCCCAAGGGGAGACGCTACGCCAAGCAAGATCCCGTTCGCCCTTGGCGTTCCCGTACCACTCCGTGGAAGCAAGCTAGCAAGAGCGTCTCCGTTAGGAGAAGGGTAGGGTACGCTCAATGCTCGGTAAGCTTATTTTAAGAGGGTTGAGTTTCGACTACGCGGTAATCGAGCGTTCGCGTAGCGTCTCGTACAGAAGTCGAGATTCAACTTCCGCGCAGTCGAAACCTGGCGAGATCGAGTTAGGTTTAATTTAGTCCTTCTACTTATTAGTTTTGGATTATCTCGATCTAATAGCAGCATAGTTAGTTTTATAAATAGGCAGGGTTTCTTTAGCTTGTGGAGAAACAGAACTATTTTCTGGAATAGCTTCTAATAAATTAATAGCTTGCTTCAATTTTTCTTTTGCTTGCTGACGAGTTATTGGTGAATGAGGCGAATTTTGTACAAAGAAGGTCGCTTCTATTGCTAGCTTTTGCGCTGATTCTAAGTTGTGAGTTGCTATTTTTTCAGTTAAGACTATTTTACTGATAGCGTTATAGTTGGTCTGATAATTGGTTAATTTCTTCTTTGCTTGGTCATAAACTGATGTTTGAGGGGGAATGCTATTTAATAGCTTTATTGCTCGCTCCCATTTAGTTTCTGCTTGTTGCCATACTTGTAAAGAATGTGGAGGCTTTTGAGCTAGAGATGCAGCTTCCATACCGAGTTTTTGAGCAGATTTAAAATTAGCGATCGCTCTTTGTTCTGGAGTTAAGTTTTGAGTTTCTAATTGTGGATTTTGGTTTTGGGTTTGCCGGCCACAAAAACCTAATAATAATAGGGTTGAAGCTAGAAAACAAGCTGCAATTACTATTTTTGGCGTGGGAATTTTTATCGGATTTTCTAATTGTTTGCTAACAATTAATTTTTTAGTACTTTGCTGTTCTATCTTTTTTATAGCTTTTTCCGCCTCCTCTATTAAAGAGTCACCTTCAATAATTAAACTAGCAATCTGTTCTTGAAAAACATCACAATCATTCAATATATCTGTTAGTTCTTGAGTTTTACCATCACTCGATATAATTAATTCATGATCGTCATCTAACCACTCTAAGGTAAATCCAGATTTTCCACAAAAAGCAGATACACCTAACAAAATAGTTAGTAAGCTATGACTAGTTTTTATAGTATTAAAAATATAATTTAATTTTTGTTGCAACTGTAATAATTCTTTTTGAGAATTACTGATTTTTTGAAGTTGATACTCTAATTTTTTAGAGTTATTAAAGACTAAATTATTTTTTAAGTTTTCAGCAATTGCTTTAAATTTAGAGGGTAAGCTGACATGCTGACTGTCAGAGTTGAGCTGGTTTACCAATTGAACGTCGCTGAGAATATCGGCGGCTAAAGCCTGCAAGAAATAGCCCCATTCAATCCAGGTATCAATTTTTTTACCTAAATCAATTAATGAAAGTTTACTTTCTCTATTACCAAATTTTGCTGCTAGGACTGGATCTACTAATCCAATATGAGGTATAAACAAACTGGCTACTATATTAGTTCGAGGAAGTGTGGCGATCGCGGAATTATTGATATTACCAAATTTTAATTCCTGAATAATTAACTTTTGAATATTTCTGAGTTCTTCCTGAGCATTATTAATCAGGATAATTTGTTCCACGATCTCATGAGAATCGCCAATAGTTAGCTTCAAACTTTGAATCAATTTTGGCAATTCACTAACAAGTAATTCGAGGTTAGCCATAAATACCCCTTAGGGATTTGTCGAAAATATATGCGAAACAATTAAAATGACTGGAGTAAGAACATAACCATGTCTATTGCCTCTGAACGTCCTAAATCAATGACAAATTTCAGGAACTTATAGAATATATAGTTCCCAGAAATCCTACTAAAGTATCAATTTCAGTTTAAAAATCCCAAAATAAAGACGAAACTACCTATTCACTAACGTATGAATGAAGTTGATTTAGCATTTGCCCCAGCATTAGAGTTAGCCCAATTAATCCGTCGCCGGGAAGTATCACCGCTAGAGTTGGTAGAAATATATTTAGAACGCATTGGACAGTTGAATCCCCAATTAGGAAGTTATTTTACAGTCACAGCAGAAACGGCGATCGCAGATGCCAAAGCTAAAACAGAATTACTAACAACTACCTCAGAACTACCGCCATTTTTTGGTGTGCCGATTTCCATTAAAGACCTGAATGCTGTAGCTGGTGTTACTTGTACCTATGGAAATCCGGCATTAATCAACAATATTGCTAGCTATGACGATGTAGTCGTAACTAAAATTCGCCAAGCTGGTTTTATTATTCTCGGTAAAACAGCCACTTCCGAATTAGGTTCATTACCTTACAGCGAACCTACGGGTTTTCCCCCAGCAAGAAATCCGTGGAATTTAGAATACACTCCTGGCGGTTCTAGCGGTGGTGCGGCGGCGGCGGTAGCAGCTGGATTATGTGCCGTCGCCCAAGGTTCTGATGGTGGTGGTTCGATTCGGGGGCCTGCGGCTTGTTGTGGTTTGGTGGGACTCAAGCCATCACGGGGTAGGGTGAGTAAAGCACCCGTCGGCGAACGTCTCGCCGGAATTGCCACCAACGGGCCAATAGCGCGGACTGTGGCTGATGCTGCTGCGCTTTTGGATGCCATATCTGGCTATGTCACAGGCGATCCTTATTGGCTACCAGATCCCGAAACATCATTTCTCGCCGCCAGCCAAACGAAACCTGGCGCTTTGCGAATAGCTTTTGACACGAGCATTTTTCCTTTGGGAGAAGCTGACACTAACTGTCAGCAAGGTGTCCGAGAAACAGTCAAGTTGTTAGAACAACTCGGCCATCAAGTTGAACAGAAATCTCCAGATTTCAGCGGTTTAATCGAACCATTTCAAATTGTCTGGCAAGCTGGGGTAGCAGCGTCAGGGCTTCCTGTTGAAGCTTTGCAGCCCTTAAATCGCTGGCTATTTGCCCGCACGGGTTCCGTAGCTCAGTACCTGCAAGGAGTTGCCCAAATGCAGGTAGTGGCACGGCAAATTGTGGCGTTTTTCGATAGCGTAGATGTGCTGGTACTGCCAGTTTATTTGCATTCACCCATCTGTGTGGGAGAATGGGCGAATCTGAGTCCAGAAGAGACATTCCAAAATATTGTTCAATGGGTTGGCCCTTGTCCGCCTGCGAATGCAACTGGACAACCAGCGATCGCCATTCCTGTAGGATTTGATAATAAGGGTTTACCCATCAGCGTACAGCTAATTGGCAAACCGGCAGCTGAAGCCACACTTATCAGCCTAGCAGCACAAATAGAAGCGGCTAAACCTTGGATTGGGCATCGTCCAGCCTTTGCAATCTCAGCCTAATTATGCAGGCATCCTTGGAACAACTTTCAAAAATTACTGTGTTTGCTGGTTTAGAAACAGCAGACACAGTAACTTTGCAACCTTACACCCAGGTGCAACGCTATGGTAAAGGAGAGATTGTTCTGCATGAAGGCGATCGCTTACCTGCAAAACTGTATGCTGTTGTCAGTGGATTAATTAAAGTTAGCAAAACAGCAACAACGGGGAAAGAAACTATTTTCCGCGTCTTACCTGCTGGAGAAATTTTTGCGGCTCCTGCTTTATTAGGAAATGGCATTTCTCCGGCTACTGTAACTGCTGAATCTGATTGTGAAATTCTGACTGTGGAGCGAGATGCTTTATTAAAAGCTATTCAGGCAAATCCCGAAATTGCATTACGAATGCTGATGGTTTTTAATAGTCGGATTCAGCAATTACATGAAACAGTCCACGGATTAGTTTCTGAGAGAGCTATTGTTAGGCTTGCGAGATTAATTCAATATTTTGCTGGTGAAGCGGGAACTGATTTAACTCCACAAGGAAAGTGTTTAAAAGTCGAATTATCTTATTACCGTATGGCTAGAAGTAGCGGCATTACTTACGAAGAATGTGTGCGGTTAATTAAAAGTCTCAAGTCAGTAATTACTTATAGTCGGGGCGGTAAGATTACAATAGTCGATCCTAAAAAATTAGATGCGATCGCTTCTGGTTTACATAGTAATATTTTTTAATTATTAAGTTAAATTTAACGTATAATCTTTACAAAATAAGAAACTATTTGTTAAATAAATCTTACTTACAGCAGATTGCAATTTGGTGAGGTACAAATCGTAGTAGGGGCGCACAGATGTGCGCCCCTACCCGTATACCTCATTTACCTGAAAAACGCTATAAATCAATTAAAAACTATCACATAACCCAATAAAGTTCAGCAGGACTTACGCAATATGTGACTGAAAACCTTATTCAAGCGTTGCGGTAATTCATGAATTACCGCTACTTTCGTTATCTTTTGCGTAAGTCCTGTTCAGTTAAGCATTTATTTCTTCTCTCTGTGTTCTCTGCGCCTGGAGCGGTTAGTTAAAAATAATTTTAGCCTTAACTGAAATTTATTACTATAGGACTCATATTTGATTTTTGAAATATACGTAGGGTGCGTTAGCCTTTGGCGTAACGCATCGGTTAATGATTTAGGTGCGTTAGGCTACGCCATAACACACCCTACAGATACTGAGATTTTTTCAGAAATCAAATCGGACTCCTATATATAACTAGATAGGCTGTGATTTCCACTCGTTTTCAAGAATAGCGTAAATAAAATTGTCATACCATCTACCTTTAATGAACTCTTTTTCTCGCAGATAACCTTCACGACGCATACCAATTTTTTCTAAAACTCTAAAAGAGGCAATATTTTCTGCAACACACCATGACCAGATACGATGCATTTTTAATTCTTCAAAACCAAACTTTAAAATTGCTTGTACTGCTTCTGTTGCATAACCTCGTCCCCAATACTGAGGGTTTAGTTCATAGCCAATGTTTGCTTCTCCCAGTTCAGAGTCGTTGACACGAATACCACAATTCCCTATCAGCCGATTTTCTTCTTTAAGAACAACAGCTAATTGAAACTTTGTTCGCGGTTCCTCTTTTTGCTGACTAATAAACATCTGAACAAACTCACAAACATCGTTTTGTGTACGATGCGTCCAGTCCGAGTAAAGCAAGTATAAAGGATTGGATTGATAAGCAAATACCAGTTGCCAATCTGCCTCTATAAACTCGCGCATTAGCAAGCGGTTTGTTTCTATTATCATCTTTTGTTTATATGTGCTTTATACAGAATATTTCGTGATTTTAACAATATGCGGGAACATGTCTTTGACCATATTATTCATTGGTAGGCCTGTATCTTAGTTTCTAGCCCCCAATACCCAGTTCAATTTTTACATTTTGCACCAACAGGAGTAGCATCAGGATAATAGGTAACGATCGCTTTTTCTTCTCTTACAAAGATAGTAGGAAAGGATTGATCTGTTTCGCGATCGCGTACATTATAAATACACGTCCCTTCATTGTTTCCTTGAAGTTTAAATATTTTAGTAGCATCTAAAAGTATTTCTTCAGCATTGCTGAGATAGCCATAACCTTTAATGACATCTCTGACTGTACGATTTTTCTGCTTAATTACTACACCCATTGTATAAATCACCCCAGGAACAACTTCTTCTCGCCCTTGATTATACGGTAGCCGTCCTCCTATGCCCTGATTTTGTAGCTGTAAATACCTGCCGTAAAAATGTAAGCCACCAATATCATTTGCGTTATATATTTCCCCACAAAATATATGTTCAAACCCCCGGCGCTGGAACCAAATATTAGTTAAATCTTCTAGAAATTGTTCTTTATTCCTACGTCCTGGACGCAGTTCGCCACCGCTAACTTGCTGAACTTTTTGCAAAACATCTGGATAAGAAGATAACAATTGTTTAAAACTATTAGCACTCACTTTCGTACCAATAGGGCCACAAATTTTTAATACAGCTCGATCGAAAGAATTTAGCTGCGGTGGCGGTGGCGTGATATCTACTTGTTGTCCTGCGGGGAAACCAACAGGAACCGGGTTATTTACATTATCAAAAAATGGTAGAAGTTTAGTATTTTCCTGTGGCTGTGCCTCTACTAGATTTGGCGAAAAAAAAGACGAAAGCAGTAGTATGGCAAACACTTCCACTATCTGCTTTAACCTATTGCTTACAGAACTGGGCTGCATAAATTTTAGTTTTATTACTGGAATAATAGTGCCATGCCAAGTTTAATTCGAGAGATAACCTACTTAATAAAAAATCCGGTTTTTTTAAGAAACCGGGTTGATATAGTATTTAGCAAGTGTCTCGATCTGGAATAATGATGATAATTCAGGAGTCAGAAGGTGAAAAAAATCAAACTCTGAATTTATCTACTTTCGTCGATAATCATGCCAAACCGATATAAATTCTGACTTCTGACTCCTGAATTCTGAATTCTGAATTCTCAAATCATGATTAAGTTGCGCGATCGATTTTTCGCACTTCTTCATCAGACAGTTTCACATTGATAGCTTGTGCTGAGTCTTCAATGCTGGAGATTTTGCTAGCCCCAGGAATTGGCAAAATAGCAGGCGATTTAGAACGCAACCACGCTAGAACGATATTGTACACTGACACACCTTTTTCTTTAGCCAACTGAGCGATCGCTGGAATATCTTCTAAGTCCTGATGACGACGCCTACCACCAAAAGGACTCCAGGGTAAAAAAGTCAATCCTTGGTCTTGGCAATACTCTAACACGCCATCAATTTCTGGCTGTCGTTCCCAAGGGCTGTATTGATTCTGGACTGAGACAATATCCACCACATCCTGCGCCCGCTTAATTTGTTCAACGGAAAAGTTAGAAACTCCGACAAACCGAATTAAACCTGCTTCTACTGCTTCTTTGACTGGTGCAAGAGATTCTTCGATGGTGTAATTATTATCCGGGGAATGGTATTGCCAAACATCAATGGGTTTAGCGCCGCCCAAAGCCTCAAAGCTGACTTTAATTGTTTGGCGCAAGTGTTCTGGGTTACCGTTGCGCGTCCAATTACCATCCGGACGCATTAAGCCGCCCTTAGTTGCGACTATCACTTGGCTACTATCACCTTGATAACTAGCAAGTGCTTTGTGAATTAACTGCTCGTTATGATGTTTATCTGACTCATCTTTGCAATAAGAGTCGGCAGTGTCAATAAATGTAATACCGAGATCTAAAGCACGATGAATCACTTGGATTGATTCCGATTCTGGAGGGCGATTATAAATTGACATCGGCATACCACCCAAACCGATCGCACTCACAAAGATTCCAGTTTTTCCTAGCTGTTTGGTTTCCATGCTTTTAGTCATAGTTTTCTCACCTAATTATGAAGCACTTAGTCAAAAATTTTTTAGGGATTCATGGAAAATACTCCCTATTACTGAAACTTGAGGGCTACAACGGGAATACTCTATCTAAGAGTTAAGTACTCTAGACAAACAGCGATGAAAGTTATAGAAGAAACTCGTACTAGATTGCAGCTAAACCATAGACCATTCAGATATTGGTTCATCGGGTGGTGCATTTTTATTGTTTGTTTAAGCTTTTTGATTTACTGCTTATTTTTTGATTCTGCTTCAATTCAACTAACTTGCGATCGCCGCTTTACAATTAACTAAATCGACTGTGAGTTGAGGCGGTTTAATTTGCTGGGAGGTAAGCAAAATCTGAAAATTTTTGACCCCCAAGAAGCATACATTCTTATCAAAAGAGCTTCTAAGAACAACACTTCTGAGGTTATCATTACAACTCCATTTGGAGATTTTACTCTTTTATCACAGCTTACATATCAAGAAAATCAGCAAGTTGCCTGGAAAATCAATAATTTTATCAATTCTAATCAGTCTTCGCTATTATTACAGCAAAATCAACGAGATTATCTATTTGTTTTAAGTTTATTTATCTTGATTGGAATGGCGATCGCTGCTTTTTTTGGAACATCGCCTGTGACTTACTGCACTTTCTACAAAAGTCTCAATAAAGTCTTGATAGAACGTAAAGGTCTGCGCGGTAACCATATTATTGAATATCCACTAGAAAGTATCCTGTATTTTGATATCCAAGAAAGGCAATATAAATACTCCAAGCTGTATCGCGCTGTTATTGTCTTAAAAACTTACAAGAAAATTCCTATCAATCCACAATATACTGATGAAAATAATGTCCGATATGTTGTTTATAGGATACAGTCGTTCCTAAGATATTAGGACTTACGGTTTGACAGAACAATAAAATAATGACTTTTTTCTATACGTAAATAAATATTATTCAGGAGGCAGGAGGATGAAGGCAGGAGGCAGGAGGTAACCCACCCTTAAAAGAATCGGATTGAGGCAAGGACGTTTTATACTGGGCTACGCTAACGCTGCAAACAGTGTCGGTATAATTATTACTTTTGAGTGGGCTTTAAACCCAGAACTAAAGTTTTAATTGATACTCTTAACCTCCTGCCTCGTAACTCCTGTCTTTCTTGGTAAGATTTTTAGCATTAATGTATAACGTAGTGTTATCCAAGATCTGCTTGTTTGTCAGCAATCGATCGCTTGACTCTCAACCTGAAATCCGATCAATCCCAAGTTGGGTTTTTAGATATGCCGAGTTATAGCTCTAAGTTCGCTATCTTCAAGTCTTTCGGCTGATTGATATAACCCTCTTAATTACAAATACCCATTTTGTCAGTTTGTCTATTTAAGCTATGTTTGGTAAATAAAATAAGTAGCCTACATAAATTGGCTAGTTATTCCACACTTGACATAAAGCATTGTGAGTGCTAAACGTCTACCAGAAACCATTGCCCATGTCAAAATTACCCGCCAATCCTGGCAACACGGCTTCCTTGAGGGTGAAGTGAGTGCAGGTGAGTTTGAGTGGCATTTCCAGTGGCATTTTCGCAGGGGAGAACTTGCCGTCAAGCCCTCCCAAGGTCGCGCCTTAATCAAAGAACCCCTCGGTCGATTTTTGGAGAAACAAGATTATCAACTAGAGCCTGGAGGAGACTATGCTTTTACTATTCGGGCGGAAATTTAGAAGTTAGGAATTGGGAGTTATGAGTTATGAGTTATGAGTTATGAGTTATGAGTTATGAAGATATTAATTCCTAACTCTTCACTCCTCACTCCTAACTCTTCACACCTCACTCCTCACCCCTCACTCCTGATTCCGTGAGGCGATTTAAGTATCTTTCGATTAGCAAGATGGCAACAATGTCATCTATGGGTCTTGGAGGCTGCCGCATACCCTGTGGTAATAGTTTGATTAACCCTGTGGGCGGATACATTTGCCAATAGCGATCGCGTGCTTCTAAGGTTGTGTAACGCTCATCTACTAAAATGATATTCAGCGGTTCTGGTAATTCTTGATACAGTTGCTGTTTCCACTGGTTGGCTGTTGTTTGGTTGCCCATTACCATTAAGGAGATGGGGTATTTCTGACGCAGTGTCTCAATGGTAGCGATCGCCTCTTTTGCCGACACGACTTGATGATAATATAATTGGCGATCCAGTCCCATCACTGCTAAACCACACTTATCTCGACCTGGATCGAAACCCAAAATTACTGGCTGTGTCGGTAAAAATTCACGGAAAGTCACGTCGCTTCGCTCCGAATTCAAAATTCAAAATTCAAAATTGATGACCCCATAAATACTATCTTGGAAAGTTATCATGCCTATGGCAAGCTCCCCTCCTAGCGTCTACAACGTAAGCCGCCACTGGTGACTTTCGGCCTTCATCTCCCACTAATTGTATTCTGAATTCTGAATTCTGTTAGCGCAGCGGGGCGTAGCCCATTCTGACTCCTGACTCCTGACTTGTTGTTTAAGTACTAAAAATGATTTGTCCGTTGACTACTGCTACTAATTTCACTCTCAAAGGGCCAGCTGTATAAGTATCTTCTGCGGCGATCGCTTTAATTTCTAATGGTTGATTGTACTGCCTTAATTGGGCGACAAAACGTAGAAAAGTGCCGTCTACTTGTACATTTTCAACAATTCCGGCGTTACGAGCGCGAAATTGAGAAGCAGAAATCAATATTTCTAATCGCTGCTGTAACTGATAAGATGTCATGTTTGTAGGGTCAGCAGTAGTTGTAGCTAACTGCGTCCCTTGGGAAAAAACCAATTCATTGCGGGCTATATCGGTAAAAATTTCTATTTGCTTTTCTCCCCTGACATAATTACCGGCTGAGAAAATTCGGATTACATATTCTCGACCATCCTCAATTTGTTTGCTCAATTGCTCGACTCTCTCTTGAGTCACGCGCACAAGCTCTACGTTTGGAGAAGTTGCACCAGGTTCGCTTAATTCCAAGTTAGCGTTGCGATTGGCTTGTTGTAAAAGTTGTACTACCGCCTGACGAGCCGCAGCCGCTTGGGTAACGCGAACCACAGCAGCGGACAGAACTTGACCTCGAACTAAGGCTAATTTACCCAAACGCAAATCTTGGTAGGACTGATAATATTTTTCCAGCCTTGCAACTTCCTGTTCTAGTTCTTCCTGTTGTGCTTCCAATTCTTTGAGACGAGATTCTCGTTTGGCAATCACTTGTTCTCTAGCTGTAATTTCTAAATTACGCTTTTGAATTAACTGGTCGAGTTGGGCAATTTTGCGATCGCGTGCTTCGATGGCTTCTTGGCGGTTGGCAAGTTCGCGATCGCGTTTTTCAATAGCTGTTTTGGCTTCGTCAATCGCTTTTTTGGCCTCAGCATACAGTCGTTGACGTTCTGTCTTTAATAGTTCAACTGCTGCCTGTAGTTCCTTTCGCTGATTGTAAACGCTTTGCAGTTCAGCTATGGCTTTTTGATACTGAGTTACAACTCGATCTAGCTGCCCTTGAGTGCGCTGGAGTTGAGTTTGAGTTTGAGCTTGCTGTTGAATGGTGCGGTTGAGCTGGGCTTGAGTTTCCCTTTGCTTGGCATTGACCGCCTGCAAGGACTGATTAGTTGCTTGCAACTCTTGTTGTGCCTTTGCTTGGGCGATTCGTGCTTGATTTAGCTCGTTCTCTACCTGACTTTTCTGACTTTCTGCGGTTTTTAGTTGTTCTCGCTTTTGCCTGAGGTCTGTTTGAATATCCTCTAATTCAAAGACTCCCTGGCGCAATTTATCGTCAGCAGCGAATAAAATTCCTAAGGTTGATGCCGAAATCAAACCGCCAGTAAAAATCGTCACTAGTACGGCGGTATTTTTCGGACGAAGGTTAAAAAGTGAGAGGCGGGCTTTGCCAACTCGTGTGCCGATGCGATCGCCCACGGTTGCAATTACGCCTCCCAGAATTAAAATTGCTGCGATGAGGATGTATCCGGTGGTCATGTTTAGCTACCGAAATCCTTCCAGATACAGCCTACTACTTTTGACCATTGTCTGTGGAGAAGTGGAGGTTGGCAATAGCTTCCATTACTCAATTTTAGGTGTTCCTTTAGCTATTAGTGCGATCTTGAAAAACACGACACGTGCCGACTCCGCTGACTCCAATTGTTTTTATGTGAACTGCCGACTTAAAGTAACGGGTTTATGCACAGTAATCTTCTTCTTGTGGATGGAAATCATCTTTTTCTCGCGCAGATCCCCTAGTAGCCTTGTAACTGTAACACGAGTCGAACCAATTGCCTCAGCGATCGCTTGATGAGACAATTTCAAATCAATTGTGATCCCATCTGCACAGGGAACTCCAAAATCACGACAAAGAATTAATAAAAAACTTACCAACCTGGAACCCATATCTCGGTGAGCAAGAGTTTCAATCATCATCTCTGTCTGTAAAATTCGCGAAGACAGACCCCGCAGCATTAACATTGATAATTCTGGATTTTCCTTGAGTGCTTGCTCAACTTGTTCGATTGGTGCCGACAGTAATTCCACAGGCGTAAATGCAACCGCATGGTAAAACCTATCGGATTTATTTCCTGTCAGCAATGACAATACACCAAAAACACTATTTTCTCGCAGCAGTGCTACCGTTATTTCCTCTCCTGCCTCGTACACCCTGGAAAGCTTAACAGCACCTTTTAAAAGAAAATAAACTCGTTCGGCAGGATCGCCAGGAAAAAAGATCGTTTTATTGCGTTCAAACGTTTCCACAACTGGCGGAAACGCCCCGGTCGCCATCTGACGAAAAACATTTGCTAGGGCTTTATCTTGTGTCACGATCATCTCCCTTCCCCTACCCAATGCCGGAAAAACAAAAACTAATTACCTAAGAATACACCCGAAAATTCAATAAAGCACCGTCAACCTTTCTGTACTTTCCTATACTCCAACTAATTGCTTCTTAACTCATTGTTTATAATGATACATAATTGTCGATCTCTTGGGCTATAAATTGTTGATAAATGGTTCCAAGTAGCTGTATTAAAAAGGTTTTTTAAAGAACAAATAAAGACAACTTGAGAATATCTTTAGAAAGAATCAAGAATTTGATGACAGCAAACACCCTTACCAATATTCATTTTTGCAAATCCTGTGTAAAACAAAGACAAAACGTGCCTCAGATTCTAGTATGCTCCTAATGATCGATCGCATTAACAATTCCTATGCTGAATCTGACTGGAAAAAATGCTTTGGTTACAGGTATTGCCAATAACCGCTCCATAGCTTGGGGCATCGCCCAACAACTACACAAAGCAGGAGCTAATCTCGGAATTACCTACCTTCCGGATGAACGCGGCAAAATGGAAGCAAAAGTAGCCGAATTAGTTCAACCCCTCAACCCCAGCTTATTTCTTCCTTGTAATGTCCAAAACGACGAACAAATTCAATCTACCTTCGAGACAGTACGCGAAAAGTGGGGAAAGCTAGACATCCTGATTCATTGTCTTGCCTTTGCCAACAAAGAGGATTTGACCGGAGATTTTAGCCAAACCTCTCGTTCTGGCTTCAAAACTGCTTTAGAGATTAGTACTTATTCGTTGGTGCAATTAAGCGGCGCAGCTAAACCCTTAATGACAGAGGGAGGTAGTATCGTCACCCTGACGTATTTAGGCGGTGTCAGGGCAATTCCTAACTATAACGTCATGGGAGTTGCCAAAGCGGGTTTAGAAATGAGCGTGCGTTACCTAGCTGCTGAACTAGGGCCGCAAAATATCCGCGTCAACGCCATCTCCGCAGGCCCTATCCGTACTTTGGCTTCTTCAGCAGTAGGCGGAATACTAGATATGATTCATCATGTAGAGCAAGTAGCTCCCCTACGACGCACTGTCACTCAGCTAGAAGTCGGCAACACTGCGGCTTTTTTATGCAGCGATTTGTCTACCGGCATTACAGGACAAGTTCTGTATGTAGATGCTGGATATGAAATTATGGGAATGTGACGCGATAAAGTTATGAGTTATGAGTTATGAGTTATGAGTTAAAAATTTATAACTCCTAACTCCTGACTCCTAACTCCTAACTTCTAACTCTTCCCTATGCAAACAACCAATCGCCAAGTCAATTCAAACTACGACCAGTTGACTAAAGCCCCTCGGATTGCTACTGTTCATCGCACCACAGGGGAAACTGATGTCCAAGTCACCATCAACCTTGATGGAACAGGAAAATGCACCGCAGCAACAGGCATTCCGTTTTTGGATCATATGTTGCATCAAATCGCCTCCCACGGGTTGATTGATTTAGATATCCAAGCTAAGGGAGACTGGGAAATTGATGACCACCATACTAACGAAGATGTGGGTATTACCTTAGGACAAGCTTTGAACCAAGCATTAGGGGATCGGAAAGGCATTGCTCGTTTTGGTAATTTCCTTGCACCCTTGGATGAAGCTTTAGTTCAAGTAGTGCTGGACTTTTCTGGACGCCCTCACCTCAGCTACGGTTTACAAATTCCTACCCAGCGTGTGGGAACTTATGACACTCAGCTGGTGCGCGAATTTTTTGTGGCATTGGTGAACCACAGCCAAATGACACTACACATTCGACAACTGGATGGCATTAATTCTCATCACATTATTGAGGCGACGTTTAAAGCCTTTGCGAGGGCAACACGCCTAGCAGTAGAAATCGACCCTCGTCGTGCTGGCTTGATTCCTAGTTCTAAAGGCGTCTTGTAACAAGCTCTAGGGCACAGGGGAGCAAAGGAAGAATAATGACTCCTCACTCTTGACTCAGTACTAGCTCAATGGCGCGCTACCGCTAACAGCATTCATTCTGTTTGCAAGAATTATCCAACTAAGTGGTGATTATTATCACCCTGTTGGGTAACTTTTAATAAATACCAAGCTGCTAATTGTTGATTGAACCGAGATGAAGTCTGTTGCAGATGACCCTGATTCTCAACTGAATACGGCAAACACTTTGCCAGTAGTCGTAACTTCTGAGTTGCGAAAAGTTTATCGTACTGGTTTTTGGCTAAATCAAAAAGTCGTATCTCTCAAAAGCTGTTCTTTAAATATTTATCAAGGTGAAACCTTTGGGCTGCTAGGGCCAAACGGTGCTGGTAAAACTACCCTTTTAAAACTATTGCTGGGCATTATTCGCCCAACTGGCGGACGGGGACTATTGTTAGGTAAGCCAATTGGCGATCGTCATGTTAAGCAATACATCGGCTATTTACCTGAAAATCCTTATTTGTATGATTATTTGACCGGCTGGGAGTTTTTGCAGTTAGCAGCTGGGCTATTCCAAATTCCTGAGAACGTACAACGCCGACGCATTCCCGAACTGCTGGAATTAGTAGGTTTATCCCAAGCCGATGCCCGCAAAAAATTGCTGCGCCGTTATTCCAAAGGAATGTTACAGCGTGTTGGTATGGCACAGGCGCTAATTAACGAGCCAGAATTGGTTTTTCTAGATGAACCAATGTCTGGTCTCGATCCCGTGGGACGCTATCAAATGCGGGAAATTATTCTGGCTCTCAAAGCCGCTGGCAAGACGATTTTTTTCAACAGCCACGTTCTCAGTGAAGTAGAACAGATTTGCGATCGCATTGCCATACTCGCTCAAGGCGAATTAATTTGCTCTGGTTCCCTCAATGAACTTTTAGGTGGCAACAACACATATCATGTCAAAGGTCAAGGTGGCGACTGGGAAGTTCTCAAAAAATGGCTACCTACTTTGAGATTTGAACCGGATGGTTCCTGGCAAGGTACACTACAAGACGACTACTATGATTTTCTCGCTAGCCTTCGTCTCATGGAAGGTAAAATTATTACCATGAACTTGTCCCGTCAGTCATTAGAAGAGTTTTTTATTCAACAAATCCAAACAAAAAATAACTCACTTAACTAATCTAATTGCTAAATAATTCTCTGTTTGACACTATATAGTGGCGATTTTTATTTTGACAGCAAATGTTACTCGTTAAATATTCTAAATTAAAACTTAAGTGTCATTAAATTGACTTATTAATAAAAATTAATTGGTAATTGCCTCATTGGAAAGCAGACAAATTATTGTATAAAATACCTTAGTTTGTCTAAATCTGATATTTTAGGATAATTGTCATATTCAAACACGGTTAACTTTAAATTAACTTCATTGAAAATTCAAATTCAATAAACAAATTTTCTCCGGAAAATTACACTTTTCAAGGAAAATAAGAGTGTTGGGGGAACTTGAATACTTAGGTATAGTCAAAATAAAAATGTTTAGACAGTACTTTATTAATCGTAATTTCAGAATCTCAAGGAAATATGCCTAAAACAAATTTGTTTAAATCGCTTACTCAACCAGTTGTGGGTGCAGCTTTATTAACTGCTGTCAATGTTGCTGTACCCTTTGCTAGCCTAGCTCAGGGACAACCAGCATCACCAGCTACACAAATACCTAATACACAAACACAATTAGATACTAATTATTTATTGGGAGGCGGCGATCGCATCCGTGTAAATGTATTTGAAGTACCCGAATATACGGGTGAATACCAAGTTCCTCCAGGAGGAGCAATCAACTTACCTTTAATTGGCAGCGTTCCAGTTCTTGGGCTAACAACTGAACAAGCCGCTGATGAAATTGCCAGAAGATATGCTCGCTTCCTCAAACGTCCTTTAATTTCAGTCAATTTATTATCGCCTCGTCCGATCAATGTTTTTGTTGCCGGAGAGGTAACACGTCCAGGAGCTTATACTTTAAATTTGAGTGGAGGCGCCGGAGACAATCCAGGCGTACAATACCCCACTGTATTAGCTGCATTGACAACAGCCCAAGGAGTTACGCTGGCTGCCGATGTGACTCAAGTTCAATTACGACGTAAATTCGGACGTAATTCAGAACAAACTGTTACCCTCAATTTGAAGGAACTGATCCAAACAGGCACATTATCACAGGATATAACCTTACGGGATGGAGACACTATAGTTGTGCCAACTGCAAATAACTTCAACATAGCAGAATCTCGCAATCTATTTGCAGCTAACTTTGCTGCCAGTCAAACCACACCTCGTACAGTAACAATTATTGGTGAAGTTAACCGTCCCGGTTCCTATCTAGTTACCCCAGGTAGTCTAAACGATCAAGGAGCTGCAACTCCTAACAGTGGTAGTGCTACTCCCACCGGTCTCCCAAATGTAACGCGAGTAATTCAACTAGCTGGTGGAATTACAGCACAAGCAGATATTCGTAATCTCAAGCTACGCCGACTGACAAGAACTGGCTCAGAACAAGCTATAGATATCAATCTTTGGCAACTGTTACAGAGCGGCGATGCCAATCAAGACATTATCGTCCAAGACGGAGATACGATTGTTATTCCGACGGCAACTGAGATCAACCCAGCAGAAGCTACTCAACTAGCTACAACTACTTTGTCTCCTGCACGTATTCAAGTCGGTGTAGTCGGGGAAGTCAAAAGACCGGGATTAACAGAAGTTCAGCCGAATAGCTCTTTAAATCAAGCTATACTTGCTGCTGGCGGATTTAACGATGCCAGAGCTAGCGACGATGCTGTTGATTTAATTCGTCTCAATCCTAATGGTTCTGTAACTAAACGTGTAGTAAAAGTCGATTTCGCCGCTGGAATTAATGAGCAAACTAATCCCATACTCCGCAATAACGATGTTGTATTAGTCGGTCGTTCCGGGATAGCGAAGACTGGTGATACTACAAATACTATAGCTGGGCCTCTAGGTGTTATCTTCAGTATTTTGAGGGTATTCGGACTATAATTTCAAATTCAGATTTTAATTGGGGGCGTTGGTTAACTTTTCCTGTCCCCATAATCCTATTACCATCACATCTAAATTCAGTCCTACGTGTATTACTGAGAATTTTTAATTTGCATTAATTAGGCTTTTTGAAGGTGTGTTGTAATTAACTGAAATTGCTATGATAATGAGAATCTTTTAGAGGCAGAGGCGACCAGTGTTCGTCTCTGCCTTGCTTTTACTCATATGCTGATTATTATTATCATAAGTATTATTTAAGTAAATTAACCGATTGATGAGAGATACACTATTTTAACTACAGATCCCGCATATACACAGTAGAATGATGTCGAATTACGAATGACGCCATTTGTACTGATGCTTAGTGTTCATTAAAATGGTAATTCTGCATACTGATGATTTATTCTCAGTAGTTTTACTACAGATTTGCTAATTTTCAGAATACAATCTCAAAAAGCATTCAAACAATATTTACGCGGAAATTCGCAGGTGCAAACCTAAAAAACCGTGTATAAACTTACAAATGGCAGTTATACGGCCGTATCGAATACTGAGTTACTTACTAAGGCTAGAGTTAGTAACCGTTGACAGTTCAGTTTTTGCAACATAACCTTTTTTTTCCTATGATGATTCATGGTTTGAGTTTTCTCAGTTTGAGTGCATCTGTTGTACTTCCCTGGGCATTAGCAGGTATGGTTCAAGGGCAGAAAATAACAGAGCCTTTAGTTAAAGATGTTCCTGAAGCATCCACTGTTCAAGTCAATAAACTACCCAACCGCAAGCTAATAAGCGCTATTGGAGCTGCTTCGACAACATATTATGTTAGTGGTAGCGGCAGCGACAAGAATAGCGGACTCACTCCCTCATCAGCGTTCAGAACTCCTCAAAGAGCGGCAAACCTCACCAAACCTGGTGATACAGTATTATTAATGAACGGAGTATACAGTAATTCAAGCCCATCAGGGTCAGTATTAGTGATTACACGCTCCGGGTCGTCAAATGCATGGATTACATATAAAGCTTACCCTGGACATTCACCCAAGATTCAGCATGATGGATGGCATGGTGTTTGGATTAAAGATGGAGCTTCATATATCGAGGTGAACGGCATAGAAGTTGAAGGAAACAATCGTAATATAAGTCTCAGCTATGCCCTGAGCCAAAAGTATAACACTGGAAACCCAAAAACTAGCGGAAGCTGCATTACTATAGATGGGCGACGAAACGGTCGTCCTCATCATATACGTATTCTCAACAGCAAAATACATGACTGTGGAGGAGGAGGCATTTCAGGACTTGAAATCGACTATGTGACAGTCAGTAATAACGAAGTTTACAATAATGCCTGGTATTCACCCTTTGGCTGTAGTGGCATTTCGTTCTTGGGAAATTGGAACTCTGACGGTAACCGAAGCAGCTACAGAATGCTCGTGACCAACAACAAGGTCTACAGAAATAGATTGTACGTTCCCTGGATTTCTAACGGTAAGAAACAAGATGGGAACGGAATAATTTTTGACCGTGGAAGACACGATCAGGCGGGAGCACAATTGCCTCCGTATCAAGGCCGTATTTTGATTGCTAACAACGTTGTGTATGAGAATGGTGGTGGCGGCGTTCATGCATTCAGAACTGACAACATCGATGTCATCCATAACACTTCTTATATGAATAGCCAGACTCCAGAAATTCCATACGGACAAATCTCGATGAATGATACCAGGAATGTCAGAGTTCTGAATAACATCCTCTATTCTCAAAGTGGCAAGCCGATAAACTCCGCGAGCGGAAAAAATATCAACACTACTTTTAACTACAACCTTTATAACAATAATGGTTATAGTGCAAGTGGTAAGGGCCCTAACGATATTGTTGCAGATCCACAGTTTGTTAATGCTGGTGGAAAGGATTTTAGAGTGAAATCGACGAGTCCAGCAATCAATAGTGGCATTAACTTTGATTTTCTAAAAACCGATTTTCTAGGCAACGACCGTGTGAAAGGTTCAAAACCTGATAGAGGAGCATACGAAATTCAATAGTACTAAATTCAGTAGTACTAAATAGCATAGTAAGGGGTTGTAGGCAAAAATTCTGATTTTTACAGAATTTTTGCCTACAACCTATTTTTGTAATTCATAATTCGCTGATTTTTTTAAAACTCAGAAATAAATTAGAAATATCTTTTTTGAGGTGACTCGGCAAATTGATTTTTTTGGTTTACATAGTTGCAGAACAACTTAATAAATTCAAAAATTACCTGGGAGTATTATTACAATATATTGTTCCATTAAAGGTTAATCAAAAGCGGAGCAAACAAAGCTCCGCTTTGCTTATCAGCGTTTGGCTTCAATTAACGTTTCATTGCTGTCATAAAGGTTGGTATAACCAACATAAACTCTGTGGAGATTTTATTTTTTTGCAAGTCCCTTAAACTCTTTTGTTAACTCTCTTGGTTGGAAATATTCGTGACCGTGATACAAATAAGTACTAGATTCATTTTTATCAATGATTCCATTGACAACTAAACCTAATACATTATAGTTAGATCTTTCTAAGATCTCTTGAGCAGCGTTAGCGCTGTTAGAATCAATCACTCCAGGCCGCGATACTAACAAAATCCCATCAGTCATTTGACTTAAACTTAAAGCATCAGCAGCTAAAAGAAGTGGAGGAGCATCAATAATGACGAAATCATAATTAGATTGAGATGAAACATTGTCAATTAATGATGCCATGCGTTTTGAGTCAAGTAAAGCAAGTGGGTTGGGAGGTCTAACTCCAGCAGTTAATACATCAAGGTTATCCATTACTTTGGATACAGCTATGTTAAATTCAGCTTGACCTACAAGAACTTCACTTAAACCAACTGCATTGGTTAGTTGCCACAGATGATGTTGAGAAGGAACTCGCATATCTGCATCAATTAGTAAAACTTTACGTCCTAGCTGAGCGATCGCTGCGGCCAGATTCGCTGAAACTGTAGACTTTCCTTCTTTAGGAACTGCGCTAGTTACTACGATTGTTTTGAGTACTTTATCTGAACTCAAGAATTTTAGATTTGCTTGAATCATCCGATACATTTCACTTGTTAAAGAGTGAGGCATATCTCGGACAGCAACCTTTTGAGTTATTGATTCTGCGCTTGAAAAACGAGAGCGAACCTTTTTCACAGACAAAGGAACAATTCCCAGTAAGGTATATCCAAATACATCTCTAACTTCTTTAAGTGTTTTCAGAGATCTATCTCTCATACCTAAGAACAGAACAGTGGTTGTAGCCAAAAATAAACCGAACATTACTCCTAAGAGTAAAACGATCAATTTTTTGCCTGCTACTGGGTCAGCGGGCACTAAAGCCTGAGCAATAATCCGGGAACTAGCTGTATTCGTATTTTCAACTAACTGTAATTCTTGAACCTTTTTCAATAGAGTTTGATATGTTGATTCTGCAACTTCAAGTTTCCGCTCTAACTCCCGCTGATTTTGTATTAATTGGGGTATAACTTGCACGCGCTTTTGGTAGTTAGAGCGAGAATTATACAATGAAGCGAGTCTTTGGCTTAAGCCAAAACGTTGCACTTCTGATTGCAGAAAATCTCGGATCAGGTTTTGTCTGAGTTCTCCAATTTGCAATAAATTTTGAGGAACTTGGGCGTTGCTACCAACCGTTTGAGAAATTTGCTGCTGTAGTAAAGCTCTTAAGTTAGCTTTTTTGGCTTCTAGATTAATGATTGCGGGGTTATCATCTTGGAAACGGCTGCGTTCGCTGGCTAACTGCCGCTCAATATCTTGAAGCTGTGTTAAGATTCCTTGTACAGCTGGTGACTGACTGAGGGCACTCACAGCGATCGCATTTTGGGAACTCAAATTTACTTTCTGTCGCAGTTCATTGGTTTGAGCGTTGACTTCATCTAATTGAGCCTGAACAGTATTAATCTCAGTATTTAAATTCCCAATAATGCTGACGGCTGACTTTGTTTCTTCTGTGAGATCTGCAATGCGGTTCTTCTGCCTGAATATACGCAGTTCTCGCTCTGCTTTGTCAACAGCCTCTTGAGTTTTTGGAAGCTGCCTAGCAATAAATTGACGAGTTGATGCTGCTTCTGACCGACTTGTGAGAATATCGCTTTCTACATAAACATTCATCACTGTGTTGACCACTGACGCCGCTTCTTCAGGGTCAAGGCTGGAATAAGTAATTCTCAATACATCTGTTCCGCCGATAATTTTTAATACCAGCGATTTTTGTAAAGCTTTTACTGTTAAGGGTTGACCTTCTTTATCTTTGAGTTGTAACTTATCTATTGTCTTCTGCAATAAAGCAGGAGACGAAATAACTTCTATCTGAGTGTTTATAGGATTTTGAGATGCTATTAGGGATTTGAGGTCTCCTGTAGATCCTCCTTCTGTGGTTGTCGGCAAAAGATTAGATCCTACTACTTTAAAAGAAGGAATTCTGAACAATAGTTTTCCTTCTGCTTCATAGGATGGCTTCATAAATCTTGTAGCTACTGCACTGAGCATGACTGTAGCTAGAAAAATGGTGGCCGCAGGTATCCACCACCGTTTCAACATCAATAAATAACGATTAAGGTCTAAATCAATAGTTTCTCTAGATTCCATAAATTTTTATGACATAAATGTTCAAAAGTACGGGTTTTGAGCGATAAACTAGAGATATTATGGCTTTGAGTAAGCAAAAAGCACTACAATTAACAGGACTTCTACCATAAAACCTTACGCATAACACACAGTATAGACTATATAAGTTACAAATTGAGTTTATATTCTGGCATGATTGCGCCACATTCGTCAGAAAGAACCTTGGTAAATTATAGTTTTTGGCTGGTTTGACCGCTTCTTAACGATTTAACGCACCATGAATATAAGTATTTTCCTACTAACTCCAGTCCATGAGTAATGATTGCGGAATTTGAAGGGATTAATTACTGACTTTGGAAAATCTTATCATATGCCTCTAAAAGTTTCGGAACTTGATATTGCCACTCAAGGATCTCCTCCATTCTGCGCCGCCCCTCGGCTCCTATTTTTTCTCTGCGTTCAGGGGAATCTAAAAGCTCTAGAATTTTCTCAGCAAATTCCACCTCATCATTCGGCTTGGCATAGAGAGATGCTTCTTGTGCAGAACGTCTTCCTTCTCGCAAATCAAACTGGACAATTGCTTTACCCATAGCCATGTATTCGAGAATTTTATTCATGGTGCAGTTTTCGTTATAAGCAGATGTAGGAGAGGGTTCCACACATACATCGCAACTTGAAAGCCGCTCTAAAAGTTCCTCACCTTGTTTAAATCCTGTGAATTCTACGAAATCAGTTACTTCCAGTTCTTTAGATAAGGCTTTGAGCTTTTCTGCCGCAGGGCCACTGCCAATAAGCATAAAGTGGATATCTTGGCGATTTTTTTTCCGAACAATGTAATTTACCATTCTCAGGAGATAATCAATTCCCTCTGGTTCCCCCATAACACCCATGTAACCTACTAAGTAGTCTTTACCTACACGATAATTGGGATTTGGAGGCATTCGGCGAAAACGGGAAAGGTCTGGTGCACTACGAACTACAAAAACTTTCTCTGGTTTCTTTTTACCACGGCTAATAGCTACCTCTCGATGCGACTCGTTGGTTGAAATTACCATGTCTGCTGTTGCATATGTCAAGCGTTCAGCCAACCGTAACCCATGATAAAAGATGTCACGACGTTGATACTTAGCTTCATACATCTCAGGACTAAGGTCATGATGATCGAAAATAATGCGTACACCATGAAATAATTTAAACCACCCTGCTACTAAAAAAAGCAAATCCGGTGGATTACAAATATGGATGACATCAAAACCACGCTCTCGCCACACGCGTTGAGCTAGCCGGAATTGCCAGTTAATTGCCCAGCTATACTCTCGAAGATACCCAACGACCGAACTTTCTTCTGGTGGTAGAGGATGACGATAGATGTGAATCTGCTCAATAACCTCATAGTCTTTATCAAAGCCATTACCTGTGGGTGAAATCACAGCAACTTCATATCCCGCTTTTTGCAAAGTAGTGGCTTCCATCCACACCCGTCGATCAAAGGGAACTGGCAGATTTTCAACGATAATTAGTACTCTTTTGGCTGATACCATAATAACTTAAATTCTTAATTATTTGACGAACAAACTTGTAAATTACAGATCTGATTTTTCTAGTCCAAAACAGGATTAATTAACCTGCATGTTTCTATTTTGTACTTTGTATGCCTAGACTTACCTAAGTTTTCAGGCTTACTTTAACATCTGGATTCAATATTGAATGATATAAATCAAGGAAAGAAATCCAATGATTTTTAATATCAAGAGAAAAAACGCTTTTTCTGGCCTTAAGTCCTAGAGAAAACCTCAAACTTTCATTTTCAATCAAAGATTTCAAAGAATTTGATAATTGCTCAGGATTACCTGGATTAACGATTAATCCATTTTCTAAATCAGTCACAATTTCAGGGATACCTCCTACTGGTGTCACTATGACTGGCAACTCCCAAGCCATTGCTTCTAGCATTGCTAATGGAAGGCCTTCATTATAAGATGGCAGCACAAAAATATTTGCTTGAGTTAGGAGAATATCGCGCTCATCTGAGCCTATCCAACCAGGTAATTTTATGTAATCTTCTAGATTTAAAGTTGTAACTAAATTACGTGCTTCTTCTACCTCTCCATCTCCTGCCATAATCAGACTCAATTTACTTCGATGTTCATTAGGCAAAAGAGAAATAGCTTCTATCAAGTCAAATGCTCCTTTGCGTTGTCCAATTCGTCCTAAAAAGAGTAAATTAACTTTGTCAGAGACTGAACGCTGTGGAATTTCAACAGGAATTTTTACTGGATTATAGAAAACTACAACTTGTTCTGGTTTTAAACCAAGATTTTCTATATAAAAGCTTTTCCAACTTTCAGACAATACAATTAACCTTTGACACTTGCAAAATATCCACCTTAGCAGTTCCTGTAGAGATTTTGGTAAGCCAGCGTAGAAAAGATGGAATTGACTACCATGAGCATGTATTATTATTGGTTTGCGAAATACCCAAGCTAAAATAATCATAATCGCTTGTCGCAAAATACTGCCACGCTGTGAAATTTGAAGTTGAACAATATCAGCTTCTTGCTTGAGTAATATCCAGAGGAATTTCCATATAGCTTTCAAAAATACCGTAATCTTTGTTGCTACACTTCCTTCCTCATGGGTAATGATATGACATATTTTAACTTCAGCAGGAGCATACTTCAAAAAAAGCTTTTCGTAACCAGAAATCCCACCTTGTTGAAGTAAGCTTGGGCCTAACATAATAATTTTGAGAGGATTAGTTTCACTCATCACTTTTAGCTTGAATTTTGCAACAAAATTTGGTTATTAATTACATAGTAATTTGTTAAATTTTCAATTGTCTAGTATTTGAATTGAATGTATTTTTATAACTTGGTTTGAAATTATGAGATAGTTGGCTTGATAGTATAGCTGATACATAAAGTGTCCATTCAATAGAATTTTGTTCTATTAATACAGATTCAGTGAAGTTTGCAAAAGCAAGAAAGGTTAAATAAATCAAGAGCCATACATTATTTTCCAGCATTCTATTTAACCTAATAAAATATATTCCTTTGAAAAAACTGCTTAAGAAGCCCGCGAGAAAAACTAGAAATCCTACTACACCCAAGGCTAATAAGAGATCTAAAAACCCATTGTGAGCACTAGGAGTAGGCCATCCTGCTGACTCTTGTACATAAGCTGCACCAGAAGTATCAGCGCCATACCAGAATGCTCCATAGCCATATCCAAGCAACGGTTTTTTCTGAACCATCTCCAAAACAGCAGGCCATATCTCTGAACGTCCAGTTAGCGTGGTGTCCTTACCTATACTTCCCAAAATTTGATCGGCATATGTTACGAACAAAGTGTAAAAAGCTATACTAATAGTGCTTATAAATGCCAGTGTGGGTATTAAGATTGTATACTTCAAGCGTAAAATTCTCTGATATACGGGGAAAGCTCCTGTAAGTATAAGTAAATTCCCTAAAGATGTTGTTGAGCTTGAGAATAACACAAGTATTCCAGAAGCTACATAGCCAAGCCATGAAACCCAACGATTTTGGCGAGTAGTCATCCCAAGAAAGAAAAATATTGCTCCACTAAGTACAAATCTCCTACCAAGAATATTCTTCTGTGAATATATTCCTCTCCAAGCAGTTGCGTGGTCATCCACTCCAATACCATATTGTGGCATCAAAAAAACCATCAGGAAACAAGCTACAGCTGAGATACCAAGGATACAAGCACACAATTTCAGTTGTTCTTTCAAGGTGTAGCGTGAAGCTAGATAAACTCCAAAAAATGTTGTTCCTATGAGGCCAAAAACCCTACGCGTAGTTGTATCTGGATCTAAAGACCAAAAACTAGAAATTGCACAAACTCCCAGAAAAGCCCAAATAAGCTTATTTTTGCTAATAACATAGATAACTTTCTTCCACCGTAGAATAATTAATAAAAAAGCTATTCCATATGTAAGAGTGTAAAGCAATCTATATATGGTTCTATCACCATCTTGTAAGGTATAGCCTTGTGACAGGAATGGATCTAATGGAGTTCCTGAATAAATTATTAAGCAAATAGCTGTAATTACTTGTTCGGCAGAAAGTAAAAGTTTTCTCATTGTTTGTAGTATGTATCATTGTGGGCATACACAAGAGATTAAGCAGTTGGTAAGTGTGCGGCTGTTAGTTTCAAGTAATTTTAGCAAATACTTTGTTCCTTAGATTTATAATTAATGGCTTTTCTATATAAGTATGGATCGACGCTCCCATAGCTACTGCTATAACGATGGTTATAAACGTAATGATATTGAAATTTATAATTGTGTATAATACTTCAGTCTTTCTTAGTAGCGCATCCAAAATTTTACTGATATTACTTAAGAAAAAACCATGTGTTAAATATATAGAATAAGAGGCATCTCCCAGATAAATTAAAATTAATGGTATATTTACCTTATTCGACATTTCTAAATATACAGAGCCAATAATCAGAAGGGTAAAAGGAATACCATAACTTATTAATGAGGGAATACCTGATACATCAAATTCTCCATATTTTGTATTTATAACTGATAAGACTAGGAGAAAAAGAGAAGTATAAATTAATAATTGTTTAAACTTAAACTTGGATTTAGAGATAGTATATGCAGCTAAGCAACCAAGTATGAATTCTAAATTATGTTCGTCAAATATAAACTTGAGGAGAAAATTATTGCCAATTGGTAAAAGATTGAAGAGATTGAGAACTACCCCAGTTATCCAAGCAACAATTATAGCTCTGCAAATTTTTGTGTCAAACAAAATTAATCCGGCAAACAGGCAGTAAAAAAAAATTTCATAGCTTAGCGTCCAACTGACACCAATAAAATTAGTGTTGAGGATAGTTCTATCTTGGGGTAATAATAAAAAAGCTTTTAAAACTTCACCTGCACCTGTTTGAGGAATTATATCTTTATAATTGGTAAATATAGAAGCTAAAATTTTACTAGCTAAAACAATCCAATACAATGGATATATGCGAATAAACCGTTTGGTAATGAAAGCTTTCAATTTATTTCGTTTACCTATATCATATTGATGAATATAAAATATGATAAATCCACTTAGTACGAAAAAAAAATCAACACCTATCCAACCGAAATGAAATATGTGCAATAAGGTATTCCGATCGAATTGACGAGAGAGTATGCGATCGCCATGAGAGAAGACTACGAGGATAGCAGCAATACCACGGTATACTTGTAGCAAATTCAATTTTTTGTTCATATTATTATGCAGGGTAGATTTTAAAAACTAAATACACTTCTATGGCTTTGATAAACGTAAAAGTATTTGACTAATTTTAAGTATTGCTGACAGCCATTTATAGATACAGTTTATATGAGTTGCCAGTCATAACGCTGATGAAGCGCTTTAACTGGCAACACATCATTTTTATACCTCAGTATATCAGTCAATTAACTCGCTTTAGGGTGAGATTTCCTTAAAAACAGTTGGTTGTTTTTTGGACTTTTTATTGAAAACAGAGCGAATTCGCTGTCTGAGATCTTGAGGAATTAACCACATTGTTAAGTACAAGCATATATCTACTGGTCTGGGTTTGCCCCAGCGTATAGCTTCCCACAGTAAAGGGAAAAAAGCTTTCCAATCACCCACTAATGACGCAGAATGACTAACAATTGTTGCAATAAAACCTGAATAAGCTTTCGGTGTTACTAAATTACGAGTTGAACGAATCCAATCCAAAGAATATTTCCAATCATTGACGTTGCTCAAACGCTTGATTCCCATTTCTGAATGCCAGATTGCCACAGCTTCAGGTACAAATTCTATTCGTACATTTTCCATTGCACTAACCCGAAGCAACCACTCCCAATCTTCGTGTCTGTCAAATTTTTCTTCCAAAGGCATTTTTTCCATTAACTCTTTTTTTACAAAAAGAGTGGAGGTCTGTATGCATCCTTCTCCTTTAAAAAATGAGTTACGAACAAAAAGATATTCACTCAAAGGTTCAGAAGCTTGAGGTAGCCGTCTTGGACAAATAAAGTCACCTTTTGGAGTCCGAGAAATGAAACGGCTGGCTATAACTGGAAACTCATAATTGGAACTATTAGCTAGTTCTAATTGACGTTCCAATTTTTGTGGTAGCCATTGATCGTCATCATCTAAAAATGCTATCCAAGTACCTTTGGCTTCCTTCACCCCAGTGTTTCTGGCACCTGATGGTCCATTATTTTTTGGTAGTTCTATAACTCTCAGTCTGGGATCGCCTATCTGAGATAGTGCATCCACTGTTTGCCGATCTGGGCCGTCTACTATCACAATCACTTCAATGGATTGTAGTGTCTGACTTAATGCGCTTTTGGCACCTCTGACAACAATTTGTGGCCTGTTACGTGTAGGAATAACTACGCTGACTATTGGTTGGTTACTTTCGTTTGACATTGGCATATTTGAGTTGTTGTTTTTTATTTTTGAATAATTTAGATATTTATTAAATAAATTTGATGCTTTATTTTTTTTGCTAATTAGTTATACAAGAAAATTGGCAAGAATATCGATCATCTTTTTACAAGTTTTTCCCACGCAACATGAATTTTACCTAAAGCATGAACACTCAAAAAGCTAACAAATAGAATATAGCAGCAAGTAGCGATCGCTATAGTTAATAAAAAATTCAAATGAATTCTTCCTAAAAGTATAAATACAGCTGCCATCAAGACACTAATTATCAGAGGGGATCGGATAATCCGCCATAAATTTAATGGAAATACAAGAGTATAAGTGAAATATAAATACTGGCTGAAACCTATAAAACTCATTAATAAAGCCATTATTGCTGCGCCCAGTAAGTTATATTGGGAGACTAATATCAGACCTAATAAACTTCCTAATATAGTGTTAATAGCTACTTGACGCAAATTTACAATTTCAAAACCATTTGCTACAAGTAAAAAAGATAATGACTGATTGAAGGGAAGAAAAATTAATGATATGGCAATAATACTAAGAGCTAAACTTCCTCGAAGAAAGCTAGGATTATAAATAAAAGTTAGTAAGTCTTTCCCAACAAACAGCAAACCAACACATAAAGGTAATGCAATAGTTAATAAAATTTCAATACATTTTTCGATAATGTTTCGCTGTTTATCCCGCCCTTGATTCACTGCCTTTGATAATCCCGGAAACATTGCTATACATATACTATTGGCAACGATCAAAAATGGTTGAAATAATTGTATAATTCCACCATAAACACCGATTACAAACTCGCTTCCTGATAATGAAAGTATCAAAATTTGAATTCGGGCATTGATTACAGCTAGTCCTTCAATTGCAAAGAATGTACGCGCATTTTTTATTGTTTTCCAGACAAAACCTCTATCAATTTCCCATTTGGGTTTTACAAGTCTAGCGATCAAAATCCATTCAATACCGAGAATTATTGATTCTGAAATCACTAAAATTGCCGCTAAAAAATCAACTCCGTAATTCCTTTGCATTCCCCAGAGCATGATGAATAAACGTATTACATACACTGGAACTGTTGCTAGGGCAATTAGATGCATTTTTTCTTTCGCTTGAAAAATTGCCTCAGTAATATTGGAAAGCGAAAACGGAATAATTGTTAAACCCATTATGTAGCAAGCAGTAGAAGTTTGAGAAGTGTAGGGCAATAAAAATACTATGATTACCAAAACTACATAACTCAAGCAACTGAAAATTAACTGCAACCAGGTTCCACTTATTAAATAAAGTGATGTTTTTTCGGGTTCGCGGGCTATTTCTCTGGTAAATAAGGTCTTTAACCCCTGTGAGGCAATGTTTACAAATATAAAGTAATAGGTAAATGCTAGTAGATATTGTCCTAAGACCTCAGCTCCTAATATGCGAGCGATAGATGCTGTTAACACAAAGGCTGTGATGCTTTGCGCTAAACGATTAACTACCATTGAAAGGGAATTACTTATTAGTTTACGGTTTTTTACCATATAGTAATCAGCTTAATTTTTAGAATTTTTTATCGACTGATTTCCTTATGTTACAGTTAGTTAATTTAAATCAAATTTGAGAACTGTAAAAACCGTAAATCTCTGTATAATAAGTTGTCAATCTTAAAAGGCATAAGTGAAAATCTGTTTTCTCAGATACTCTATGGGTATTAGACATATCAAGGATTTAAATCAAATTTATTCTAGGATTTTTTTGGAAAAAATCTTTAGTTGGAACAAACTGATATGTCAGTTTTGCTTTCTTTAAGAAAGTAACTGAGACAGGAACTATCTAAATAATTTTAGATTAAAGAAAGAGTATGCTTCGTTGAGCTTTTATAATGATTTTTTTAATTAATCGATCTAAACTCAACTAAAGCAACTCATTTCCTTTTAGTATGCACCTTCTTTTTTCAAAACCACCATAACTGTTTTGAGAAGAATTTCAAAGTCTAAACTAAGCGACCAATTTTCTATGTAGCTCATATCCAAAGCTATGACTTGTTCAAAATCTAAAATATTTGAACGACCTGAAACTTGCCAAAGTCCTGTAACACCAGGTAAAACTTCATGTCGAATAAAATGATGTTCGGAAAACTTATCTACATCTCTAGTTGGTAAAGGACGAGGCCCAACTATACTCATTTCTCCAAGGATCACATTAAAGAGTTGGGGTAATTCGTCTAAACTGTAACGACGCAGAAATTTTCCAACACGAGTAACGCGAGGATCGTCTTTTATTTTGAAAATAATTCCGTCTTTTGTCTCATTTAAAGCTTCCAGTTCCTTCTGCAACTTGTCTGCATCAGATCTCATCGTTCTAAACTTCCATACTTTGAATTGTTTTCCATGTAGACCGATGCGAGTTTGCTTGTAAAATACCGTGCCAGGAGAATCAAACTTTATAGCTATAGCTATAGCTATATAGATAGGGAATGTTAACATTACGAATAAAGCTGCGAAACAAAAATCACAAGTACGCTTTATCCAGAAGTCTTTACCTGTAATTATCGGACAATCTAAGCTCAGACAAGGCATTCCTCCTATTTTGTTGAATTCTACGTTTCTATAAATTGGTTTTAATTCCATCGGTATAATATGTACTTGTATACCTGATGCTTGAAATAACCAACACAAAAACATTCTATTCTTCAAAGCATCCCAAGATATAAAGACTTCTGTTACACCTAGCTGATTGAGTTGATTCAATGTTTGTTGGCGTTGATATCTGTCTAAGGCATTAGCATTTGCTGTGCCAGACACAATGTAATGCTTCTCTTTTTTTATGAAGCTAGCTATTTGCTCGTGGTCTTGAGGATCGCAGATAATAAATACAGAAGAACGGACTATTTTCTTTTGCTTACGGAGATATTCAAGAGTTAAATTTACACTATATCTACCAGTACAAACAAAAAATGTACTGAGCAACCAAGACAAAAGTATCAAACTCGGACTTGTAATATCTATAATTGGCTGATATATCAAACAAACTAATAGTATTAATCCATGAGCAAAAGTCAGTGATTTGATAATATTCAGATAGTCATACCGTTTTTGACCTTCTCGGTAAATACCTTCGAGAGCTAGCGATCCTATTTGAATGCCAATAGTTATTAATATCGGCAAATAAGGGATTGAGCTACCCCAAGTAAAACCGTAAGAAGACTGGTATCCAGCTAAAATCCAAGCTAAGGATAAAAGCGTGCAATCTACTAAAAATAGTGTTGTTAGTCTCAGCCACCACGAACCTTTGCGTACTCTCACAATTGAAGATGCACGTAGATCCAATGGCACTTCACTCAATTTGTTTGTTGCAATACTTTGATTACTCATAGTTAGTAACACTTGGTGTCGTTAAAGTTGGATGGAAATATATGCAAGTGGAGTATCTCACATGTCTTTGAAACAAACCTGAACTTCTTAGTTGAATATTTACTCACTTTTCAAGAGTAAAGTTAATTTATTTAGCAAAAATATATTCGAGTGTCTCAGTGTGAGCTTTATCCAAACCTTCAGCATTTTTTACAACGTAGTATCTCGAAACTTTGGGCTTTAGTGTAAAGGTAAGGATTTTGTCTTAATTAAACTATAGTTCAATGCAGTTCCTGACATTAATAATTCGATATGTCAGGTGGGGAGACCATTTGCAATTTGCGTAATACATTAACTATGTGGGGCGTCAAAGCTGTTTCACGGATATGGGCTTTCAGAACAAATTATACCCCTTACGAAGTTAATGTAGTATGTTTAGCTAGACTATTTCACATTTGCTTCAAGCTTTTATTGCTTGTTTAAGCATAATTACTGATTAAAAAAACATACAGACATAACATATAACGAAATGCATCAAAATTGTTGATTATTGTTACAAAAATTTACATTTCTTTGAACTTTGGCTAGATTTGTATCAAATCTTAAACATTTTGAGTAGACAATAGAACGCAAATTCAGTAATAACCGAGGCTTGCATCAATTAAGAAATCGCTCTTGTCAAATGAGCAACCTGTTTGGCTGAGTGCAACAAAGAAGATGTAGATTTCACAAAACCAATAAAGTTGTTCCGCAAATATGGAACGCTAAAAATGAGTTTTAAGAAATTGAAGCACTATTAAGTATGTCTAAGACGTATAAGGTTTGCTATATCTGCATTATAGGCATTTTTGCTCCTTTAGAGAGTCAGTTATTTTGGCTATTGTTTGGGTTGAGATGAGATTTAGAACTTATTTAGCTTTCTATGTCAGAAACTACAGGCTTACGCAATTAAGTGCGGATGTAAAAATTCTACTGAATTTCCGTAATTATTGCAGCTACTCATACTAAGGTTTTACAGTAATTTTACATACTCAGATACACAATGAAGATTCGGTAATAATTATTTTTTTGCTCAACCAGTCAATATAAAAAGGGATAAAAAGGGATAAAGTAATTCCACTATCATATTTGCTAAATTACGTCACTAAAAACAGCAATTCAGTTTTCAGGTAAAACTCAAAGATGTATTTCTATTTGGTCATGTAGTTGTTATTTATTAAAGCCTAAACTTAGAGGCAACCCTAGTTTTAAGCTAAAATAGATATATTTTGTATATCTTAATAAGGCAATTTTTGTAAGGAATATCGAATTAGAATTTAAGGCAAACACTGGAATTTAAACTCATATTAAAACTAAAAAATTTTTGCTAATTCTAAGATCTGTAAAAAATTGATTTTACGATATATACAGATTGTTACTAGCCTACAAAATATAATTTAGCACAAATATATAAATAATTAAGTAATATAAATATATCCCGATCGTTATTAAACCAATACGAACTTTGGCTTTAGCGAAAGCAGAAATATAACCAGAGACTTTAGTAAATTGTTGCTATATATAAAATGCAGATAGACAGCCATACTTCAGAAGATAAAGAAAATATTCCATTAGATACCTTAACTAACATTTTTGGTACTGAAGTTATACAGGAATGGAGCGATACCCAAACAATTGCTGATAATCTGTGTATTCATCAAATGTTTGAGATGCAGGTAGAGCGATCGCCCCAAGCAATTGCTGTAGTATTTGAAAACACGCAACTTACATATCAGCAGTTAAACCAACGAGCAAATCAACTAGCACACTATCTGCGTACATTAGGCGTTGGGCCAGAAGTACTTGTGGGTATATGTTTAGAGCGCTCCTTGGAGATGATTGTAGGGCTGTTAGGAATTCTCAAAGCTGGAGGCGCTTATGTGCCTTTAGATCCGTCATATCCAAAAGAGCGTTTAGCTTTCATCTTGGAAGATACACAAACACCAGTGTTGTTAACCCAAGAAAAATTGGTCAACAACCTACCATCGCATCAGGCGCAAGTAATTTGTCTAGACTTGTTTTTGCAAGAAAATATCCAAAACAACCGAGATAACCCTGTAAATCAGACGACGCTTGATAATTTAATTTACGTAATCTATACATCTGGTTCTACAGGACAGCCCAAGGGTGTAATGATTCCTCACCGTGGAATCTGCAATCAATTGCACTGGCGGCAAACAACCTTTAGATTAACTGACGCAGACAAAGTTTTATTGACCATTTCTTTTAGCTTTGATCCCTCAGTCTGGCAGATATTCTGGCCGTTGTGCTTTGGAGGGCAATTAATTATACCTCGCCCCGGCGGACATCAGGACGTTGCCTATCTTGTAAAAGCGATCGCCGAGCAGCAAATCACAGTCCTAGCCTTGGTACCTTCAATACTACGTGTTTTGCTGGAAGAAAAGGGAATTGAGAATTGCCGACTTCTCAGGCATGTTACCTGCGGTGGTGAAGCTTTACCTGTAGAACTCATAGATCGGTTTTTTGCCCAATTAAATTTGGACAATGTTTTACACAATTGTTACGGCCCCACAGAAGCTTCCATTGATACCACATTTTGGACTTGCCAGCGGGGCACTAGTTACACCATTGCTCCCATTGGTCGCCCCATCACCAATGCACAGATTTACATCCTCTATGAAAATTTAGAGCCTGTGCCTGTTGGTGAGTCAGGTGAACTGTATATTGGCGGAATTGGTTTGGCGCGGGGATATCTTAACCGTCCAGAACTGACCAAAGAAAAGTTTATTTTCGATCGCTTTAGCTCTCAAGAAGGGGCACGCCTTTACAAAACTGGCGACTTAGCACGTTACAACAGCGATGGTAATGTCGAGTTTGTTGGTCGCATTGACCACCAAGTGAAAATACGCGGTTTCCGGATTGAATTGGGAGAAATTGAAGCTGTACTCAACCAACATCCGGCGCTGACGCAGACTTTAGTTATAGCCAGAGAAGATATTCCTGGCGACAAGCGGCTGGTGGCATATATTGTTGCTAAACCAGGGGAAACTCCTACTCAGGTTGAAATACGCCAGTTTTTGCAAGGTCGGCTGCCTGAATACATGTTGCCTGCTTATTTTGTATTTTTAAATACCTTGCCATTAAACCCCAATGGTAAAATAGACCGCCGCGCTTTGCCTGCGCCTGATATATCCGACTTTAATTCAAGTAACTTTGTCCCACCCCAGAATCCCACAGAAGAAGTCTTAGCAAGCATCTGGGCAAAAGTTCTGCGTTTGGAACAAGTAGGCATCCACAATAACTTTTTTGAATTGGGAGGCCATTCGCTGCTGGCTACTCAAGTGATGTCTAGAGTTCGCCAAGCCTTCGGGATAGAAATACCGTTGCAAGTTTTGTTTGAAAATCCCACGATCGCTAATTTAGCCGAAGCCATTGCTCAAAACCAAATTCCAGGAAATAATTCCCAAAATCAAGCCATTGAGCAAATAGGCAACCGAGATGCAGCGCCCTTATCCTTTGCCCAGCAGCGAGTCTGGTTTTTAGAGCAGTTGGAACCCAACAGCCGGGCATATATTATTTCAGATGCACAGCGCTTAACGGGTGAGTTAAATGTGGATGTATTGCAACAGGCGTTAGATGCGATCGTTGTTCATCACGAAGCACTGCGAACAAACTTTATTAAATCACCCGATGGTAGCCCCATACAAGTAATTAGTGCGCCCCGGTCGGTGGAACTCAAGGTCATTAAAGTCACACAAGAGCAAGCAAAATATTTCCTGACTCAAGAAGCGCAACCCCCCTTCAACCTCGAATCTGACTTGATGCTGCGGGCTAGCTTGCTGCAAATAGACGAAGGCGAACAGATACTTCTGTTAGTCATGCACCACATTGCCTCAGATGGTTGGTCAATGGGTATTCTTTGGCAGCAGTTAGCAGCGGTTTATGAAGCTTTTTTAAATGGTAAGCCTTCTCCCTTAGCAAAATTACCCATTCAATATGCCGATTTTGCTGCTTGGCAGCATCAATGGTTGTCGGGTGAAATTCTCTCCAACCAAGTCAACTATTGGAAAACCCAGTTAGCAGGCGCTAATACTGTACTAGAATTGCCTACTGACCGACCGCGGCCGCCAGTGCAAACTTACCAAGGGGCGGCTCAGTCATTAATGCTACCCGAAAGCTTGGGTGTATCACTCATAGAACTGTCGCGTCAGGAAGGTGTCACCTTATTTATGACCTTGCTGGCAGCCTTTGGCACAATACTGCATCGCTACACTGGGCAAGAAGATATTCTCATTGGTTCTCCCATTGCTGGACGTAATCGTTCTGAAGTTGAAGGGTTGATTGGATTTTTCATTAACACTGTGGTTTTACGGACTGATTTTTCTGGCGACCCCAGTTTTCGTTCAGTGTTGAGTCGAGTCCGCCAAATGGCTTTAGGCGCTTATGCCCATCAAGATATGCCTTTCGAGAAACTGGTGGAAGAACTGCAACCAGAAAGGGATACCAGCCGCAACCCACTGTTTCAAGTGTGGTTTAATATGCTCAACTTGAGAGATATCCAACTGGAAATACCTGGGGTGGCTGTAGAACCAATCCCGATGCTAGAAACAGGTTCCAAGTTTGACTTAACTTTGTATGTTACAGAGCAAAACCAGGGAATCAAGCTTGATTTAGTTTACAATACCGATTTGTTTACTCCAGAGCGGATGATGGAGATGCTGCATCAATTCCATCATTTATTGAATCAAATTGTTGCTGCTCCAGAAAATCAGATTAGTTTGTATTCTCTGGTCACACCACAAGCGCGATTTTTGCTGCCAGAACCAACAGCAGTATTGCCTGAACCAGAGTACAAACTGGTAACAACAATGTTTACCTCTTGGGTAAACTCTGTGCCAGAACATTCAGCACTTCGTCAAGGATCTCGGACTTGGAACTACGGGGAATTGGGGAAAATAGCTCAAGGTTTAGCTGAGGCTTTATTATCCCAAGGACTCCAGCGGGGAGATGTGGTGGCGGTGTTTGGGACGCGCAGCTTTGGGCTGATTGCAAGTATGACAGCTGTGCTTTTAAGCGGGGGTGTGCTGTTGACACTCGATCCGAAAGTGCCTAGCGATCGCCACCAGCTCATGCTACGAGAAGCTAAAGCTAAATACATATTATATATAGATAATCAAACCCAAGAAGATAGGGGCATAGCTGAATCTTTAATTTGTATCTGTGTAAATCCAGATACAGGAGAAATTATAAATTCACCCCAGGGCAGCACTCAAACCGCAAACTTGCCCCAAATCACTGGTGACGATGCAGCTTATATTTTCTTTACTTCCGGTACCACTGGCGTACCTAAGGGCGTGCTGGGGTGTCACAAAGGAATGGCGCATTTTCTCAACTGGCAGCGGCAGACATTTAAAATTGGTCAGCAAGACCGCGTTGCCCAATTAACTGGTCTTTCCTTTGATGTCGTCCTCAGAGATATTTTCTTACCTCTAACAAGCGGTGCGACTTTGTGTTTGCCTGAGGAAGGCGATAACTTAGAACCGACTAAAATTTTGCGTTACTTAGAAGCCGAGCAAATTTCTGTATTGCACACAGTTCCTTCTCTGGCACAATCTTGGTTAGCGAATGTGCCTTCAGGAGTTTTTCTACGTAACTTACGCTGGTTATTTTTTGCTGGAGAACCTCTCAAGGAAACACTTGTACTTCGGTGGCGGGATGCTTTCCCAGAATCAGGGGAAATTGTAAATCTATACGGCCCAACGGAGACAACATTGGCTAAGTGTTATTACCGAGTACCTATTGAGTGTACGCCAGGAGTACAGCCAGTAGGCTCGTCATTACCAGAAACCCAAGCACTAGTTTTTACACCAAATAATCAACCGTGCGGCATTGGCGAACCGGGCGAAATAGTTATCCGTACTCCATTTCGGAGTTTAGGTTACATCAATGCTCAGCAAGAAAATCGTTCTCGGTTTGTCAGAAATCCTTTTGGAAATGACGAAGAAGATTTGCTGTATTATACAGGCGATCGCGGTTGCTATCGTCCAGATGGTTCATTAGAAATCCTTGGTCGCAAAGATCATCAAGTCAAAATCCGTGGCATACGCATTGAGCCGGGGGAAATTGAAACGGTGTTAGCCCAACATCCAGATGTACTCCAGACTGTAGTAGTTGCCCGTGAAGATGTTCCAGGAGACAAGCGTTTAGTAGCTTACATTATCCTAAATCAGGATTCGGTAACTACAGTTAGTGAAATTCGGCACTTCCTTTCGGCAAAACTACCACAGTACATGCTACCTTCAGCTTTCGTTTTGCTGGAGGCCATGCCCCTAACCCCCAACGGCAAGGTAAACCGCCGTGCTTTACCTGCACCGGACTTATCAAGACAACAGCCAGAAGGAACTTTTGTTGCTCCCCGCAATGAAGTGGAACGCCAACTAACAGAAATTTGGGAACAACTTTTAGGCGTGCAACCCATCGGTATTCAAGATAACTTCTTTGAATTAGGAGGGCATTCTTTACTGGCAGTGAAATTATTTTGGCAAATTGAGAAGACATTTAATAAAAATCTGCCGCTTGCCATTCTCTTCCAGTCAAGTACTGTAGAAGCTTTAGCCAAAATCATCAGTGAAGAAGATTTAGCAATAAATAAGACTTCAGTAAAAAACAAATCAAAAGCTACTTGGTCATCCTTAGTAGAAATTCAACCCAATGGTTCCAAGCCACCTTTGTTCTGCGTTCACGGACTTGGTGGAGAAGTCTTGTGTTTCCGTGAATTGGCACAACATTTAGGTTCAGAACAACCATTTTACGGACTACAACCACAGGGACTAGATGGAAAACATCCTTTCCATACCCGCATTGAAGATATGGCCGCGCACTACATTCAAGAGATTAAGACGTTCCAACCTCATGGCCCTTATTTTCTCGGAGGTTATTCCTTTGGGGGTGCAGTTGCTTTCGAGATGGCTCGACAACTCCACGAACAAGGTGAAGAAATTGGTATTTTAATTATCCTTGATAGTTGTCGTCCTGGTTATAGCTGGCGATCGCCATTTTTCAAACGCATTTTCTTGCATTTAAATAATATCCTTCAACAAGGAGCCGGCTATCTTTGGCGAAAGATTGTGAAATGGAGCAATTGGAATAAATCCCGTCTCCAAAATACATATAAACGTTATTTGGAAGCCAAACTTGATTTACCTGAAACCGACAAACACTTAAAAAGTATAGACATGAATACTCAAGCTATTAGTCAATATACTTATCCAAGTTACCCTGGTCGAGCTATCCTCTTGCGGACTGAAGACCGGAACCGAGGCGAAGGTATAGGCATACAATACGATCCTCAATTTGGTTGGGGTGACATAGTTGCTGGAGGATTAGATGTACATTATATTCCCGGTTCTCACCTTTCTCTACTCCGCGAACCTGACGTACAGGTGTTAGCTGAAACATTGAGAAATTGTTTAATGCAAGCTCAGGCTCCAAAAAATTAAAACATCAGTCAGAATTCAGAATACAATCAGAAAGACATAAATCTTAATTAGGTGCGTTAGGCTAAAGGCTTACGCACCATTTTTTCTAGGGACGCCTTAGGCGCTAATCTCATATTTGTTTAACAAATAATCTCAAAATGTACACTCAAACACCTTAAAATAATCATACTTTGACTTTTAAATAGCTCTAATAAAATAAGACTCTTAGTTTTCTCTAATCAAAATAATCTAGCAATAAAGTTCATACCATCTTTTAAAATATTGGGATATTTTTCGAGAAAATTCTGAACTTTTTGCTTTTGGTTATCATCGACAAACAAATTATAGCTTTCTACAAAATTAAAACTTCCTACTAAATATTTAGCTCCTAATTTGGCTCTAGATAGAATATATTCTTCAGTAACATCACTATGGTTAATCAGCCATCCTTTTCGATGCGATAAATAAAGTAATGTTGGGTCGCTACCAGTAGTAGCAATTATTAGCGATCCCGGTTTTGTATTTTGTTTTACTTGCTGTGCAAATTGAAAAACAGCCGATTTTTCTGTTCTTTCTTTAAACATATAATCAACAGTATAAATCACAGAACCAGCGGCTACAGTCAGACATAAGCACACTACTATAGCTTTCTTATAATTAAATTGCCCAGCAGATCGTTCCAAATAGTAACTACAAGCTTTACCCATGAATATCACTGCTGGAAGCATAAATTGAAGTTGATAATATTCATGAACTAAACTGGTAGTTGGTACTAAAACCCAAGTTAATATTACTGAAATTAGCCAAATATCTAATACATATTCTTGTCTAGTTTTTCTAGGAAGTAATAAACCTAATAAAAATATGGGAAAGCCAAAAATAGCAAAATGCCTGACAACAGTCCTAAAGAATATTTCTGTCCAAAAACGCAAGGCAAGTACAATATTATAGTTATACCTATCGCTTGAACCTGACCAAAAACCAAAAGTATTGCCATAGTCTAAAAATATTTGATGAGCGTGGTAATACCAAATAGCAACACATATTAATATCAAGATGCTATAAATCCACAATGATATTTGAGAAAAAACTCTTATACCATATTTAGTCCATGCTAGGTAAAAAAGCGGTATTCCTAAATATATTATTGGTAAAACTTTGATTAGACAAGCTAAGGCAACAAAATAACCTGATAAAGTCAAATCTTGTTGTTTTTCAGAGTCCAGCCAATTAATAAAATAATATAGACCGATAATTGAACACATCAACAGCATAGACTCTGGTTGAAACGTTCTACTATAATAAACATTCAAAGGTAAAATTATAAAAAATAAACAAGACCAAGATGCGGTCTTGCTATCTAAAATTTTGATGATTAACTGATAGAAAAAATAGAGAGCAACTAAAAAACAAATAATTGAGAAAAATCTTCCCCAAAACTCTCTAACTCCAAAAAGCCTGTAAATAAGAGCAACGATAAATGAATAAATTGGAAACTCGGTTTCACAATAACCAGGAGAATTACCTCCCCAGTCAATTTGAGGATAAAATAAATTAAAACCATTCTCATAAAAATTTCTAGCTATTGCTGCTGTATCTGACTGACGCCAGGAATGAATGCCGATAATTGGCGAATTAATGTTATAGATTCTGATAGCTATAGCTAAGGTGCTTAAGAAAAGTAGAGGCGAGTTTTTGGTATTGTTTTTGATAGTATTCTTGTGCATATAAGTAGGAAAAGTTCAAGCAGAGACGCTCGAAAAAAGAAGAAAGAGATATAAAGTCTTTAACTTTAAAAAAGCAGTATTAATTGTTCAAGAATTAGTGGTAATGGCTAAAGAAAGAGCTATTTGATAGATTTGGCGACGGGGAAGTGAAGTTAATTTTGCTAATTGACGGCTAGCTTGCGATCGCGATATTCCTTGACTGATTAATTGTTTCAATTCAGCTTTTAATTCCTCTTCTGTTAATTGGGGTTGAGTAGCTGGAATTCCTGCAACAATTAGAGTATATTCCCCTTGGGGTTCTCGTTGGCTGTAGTGGGCGATCGCTTCGCCAATTGTTCCCCGCCAAAATTCCTCATACAATTTAGTTAACTCCCGTCCGAGTACGATTTGGCGATCGCTTCCCAAAATTTCTGCTAAGTCTTGTAAAGTATCTTGCAACCGATGGGGCGATTCGTAGAAAATTAATGTGCGAGATTCTATTTGTAAAGATTCTAGATGTTCTCGTCGCTGTTGACTTTTTGCTGGCAGAAAACCTTCAAAAACAAACCGATCCGTAGGTAGTCCGGCTGCGCTCAAAGCTGTAATTGCTGCACTTGCACCAGGAATAGGAACTACAGTAATACCTGCTTCAATACAAGCTTTAATTAACTCATATCCAGGATCGGAAATTCCCGGCATTCCAGCATCGCTGACTAGAGCGATCGCTTTATCATTCGCCAAATATTGTAATAATTCTGGAATGCGACTGGTACGATTATGCTCGTGGTAACTTACTTGGGGTGTCTTAATTTCAAAATGCTGTAGCAATTTCCCTGTGTGGCGCGTGTCTTCCGCAGCAATAATATCCACAGTTTGCAAAATTCGCACAGCCCGAAAAGTCATATCTTCTAAGTTGCCAATTGGTGTGCCAACGACGTAAAGTGTTCTTGGTTTGGGATCGGTTTGCATGAGTAAAAAGTTAAAAGTTATGAGTTATGAGTTATGAGTTAGGAGTTATGACAAATAATTCATACACTACTAGCAACACAAATGACTAATGACTAATGACCAATGACTAATAACTAATGACTAATGGTTTATTTGTAGGCTTAGTAACCTTAGATTTGATTTACCTCGCTGACTCCCCTCCAGAGAATAATCAAAAGATTGTTGCTATTGACTATAGTGTCGCAGCAGGTGGCCCAGCTACAAACGCGGCTGTAACTTTTAGCTATTTAGGCAATCAAGCTACAGTCTTGGGTGTGCTAGGTTCTCACCCAATGACACAGTTAATTCGGGGTGATTTGGCAAATTATCAAGTCGCGATCGCCGATCTTGAGCCTACCATCGATTTAGTACCACCAGTCTCTTCAATTATTGTTACCCAAGCCACAGGGCAAAGAGCTGTGGTTTCCATCAATGCTATGAAAACTCAAGCCAGTAGCGCATTTATCCCAGCAAATATTTTAGAAAATGTTGCCATAGTACTAATTGACGGACATCAGATGGCTGTTGGCTACTCCATAGCGCAAATTGCCAAAGCCCAGAATATCCCCGTAGTCATCGATGGTGGTAGCTGGAAACCTGGATTTGAGCAAATCCTACCATTTGTAGATTACGCCATCTGTTCGGCTAATTTTCATCCACCTAACTGTCAAACTTCAGAAGAGGTTTTTGCTTATCTGAGCAAATTTAATATACCTCATATCGCCATCACTCACGGAGAACAACCAATTGAATATTTGAGTTGCAATAAAACTGGTATTGTAGATGTGCCCCAAATTCAAGCCGTTGATACCTTAGGATCTGGAGATATTTTTCACGGTGGCTTCTGTCACTACATTTTAAAAGAAAGTTTTACCGATGCCCTAACACTAGCAGCAAATATCGCTGCTAATTCCTGTGAATTTTTTGGGACTCGGCGCTGGATGGATGTTATCTAAGCACGCCCAGCTGTGTCCTTGGAGTGAGGTTATATATTTTTAAGTTAGATTAGGCTAGATTAATGCAAGACTTACAAGAAATATTAGCGATCGCTCGTCAGATAGGTTGGGAAGCAACGGATATACTGCGATCTTATTACCACGGCACTGCTAAAGATGCTGATTTAGCAGTAGAATACAAACAAAATGAACCTGTTACCGTTGCTGATATAGCTGTCAGTCAATATATTCTTGAAAAGCTACAAGCAAGTCTCGGTAATGAAGATTTTACTTACATCAGCGAAGAAAGCTATCAATTCCTTAATAAGTCTCTACAACCTTCTACCCCTTGGGTATGGATTATAGATCCTTTGGATGGCACGCGGGACTTTATCGAAAAAACTGGAGAATATGCCATTCACATTGCTTTAATCAAAGAAACACGCCCAGTCTTAGCAGTGGTGGCAGTTCCAGAAGCCCAAAAGTTGTATTATGCTACAAAGGGAAGCGGTACATTTGTAGAAACCCGCGATGGATCTGTTCCTCTAAAAGTATCATCAGGTAAAAGAATTGAAGATTTAACCTTAGTTGTCAGTCGTTCTCATCGCAACCAACGGTTAAATTATCTACTGCAAAACTTACCCTGTCAAAATCAAAAAACTGTAGGCAGTGTCGGATGTAAAATCGCCACAATTGTCGAACAACAAGCAGAAATTTACATATCTCTGTCTGGTAAATCTGCTCCCAAAGATTGGGATATGGCAGCCCCAGAACTGATATTAACAGAAGCAGGAGGTCAATTTACTCACTTCGATGGTAGCCCGTTAAAATACAACACCGGTGATATCAATCAATGGGGAGGTTTGCTGGCTAGTAATGGTGAATATCACGAGGTGCTGTGTAAAGAAGCAGAAAGGATTTTAGCCCAGTTCGCCCAGAGCTAAAATTATTTGGGATATTTGGAGATAAATATTTTCAAGTTCGCTTTAACATAGTAATTTATGGTATAATGAACCCCACTAGTAAATAATCCTTAACGCTTAGTACATATCTCAATTTCCAAAACACTAATTTTCTCGGCGATCGCTAGTTAATACTGATTTGCTTTTGAAATTAAAACTGTCATAGCAAAAACAGCCAAAGCGTGCCGTTGGAAGGGTTAAAATACCTTCCTGAAAGTTTTATTTGGAAATTAAATTACCTGTGAATGCATATTCAAAGGCTGTGCTACACTTATCCATGTAAGGATTATGTTCGGTTGAGTAACTCGTTTTGATTTTTAAAAGCGTCTCTCCGAATTTAACTCTCCACACTCCCTAAATTCGGAGACTGCTATGTCAATTTACATTGGTAACCTGTCTTATCAGGTTACGGAAGACGACCTCAGGCGAGCATTTGCAGAATACGGAACAGTAGCCCGCGTTCAATTGCCTACAGATAGAGAAACAGGCAAGCCTCGTGGGTTCGCTTTTGTGGAAATGCAAACAGATGCAGAAGAACAAGCTGCCATTGAAGCGCTTGATGGTGCTGAATGGATGGGGCGTGATTTGAGAGTAAATAAAGCTAAACCCCGTGAAGAGAGAAGCAATTCTCCTCGTGGTAGCTGGGGTGGCGGCAATGCTCGCCGCAATAGAAACTACTAACTTAATTCTTAAAAATTTTACATTTAGAGTCTCCAGCAGATAAAGGCAAAGGCTCGGCTCTGCTGGAATATTTTTTTGTATTTAGTTTTCAATTATTCATCCATATTTAGGAGGAATGAGAATGACACAAGTAGTTTTAGGAGAGAATGAAGGTATAGAATCAGCCTTACGAAGATTTAAGCGGGAAGTTTCTAAAGCAGGAATTTTCCAAGATATGAGAAAAAAACGTCACTTCGAGACTCCAATAGAAAAAGAGAAGCGCAAAGCAATTGCTAGGCATAAGCAACGTCGTAAACAAAATTCTCGTTTTAAGTAACAATTTCCAGTCATTTTGCCCTTAATTTTGCCATTTACTCAACATCTCTTCATCGTGGCAATACCTGTTTTAAAAATAGGGACTGGGGACTGGAAAAGAAATATTTTCATGCCCTCGTTGGGCGATCGGCGACACGAACATCTAACTTGAAAATAGCTACTAGGTAGTAGGGGTTTAGGATCGATCGTTGGTGTCAACTTAAGCTCAAACGCTTATCTACAGGTGTTTTACCCCACCCCGATTTTGACTTTAGACAAAATCGGGGTGGGGTAACGCGGATCTTGATGGTAAGTGAGAGAACTGAATATCACATCTTTAATAAGGGTTTCACATTAAGTTGACACCAATGAGGATTGCTAAACCCCTATAATTTGTAGACATCAACAGCCAACACAAAAACATCTGCTGCGTTAAATGCGCGATAGTTCAGCTGCCATTGCATTACCAGCTAAATATGCCGTTGTCCAAGCACTTTGGAAGTTAAAGCCGCCAGTCACACCATCAATATCTAAAATTTCTCCAGCAAAATAGAGCTTAGGAACTAACTTACTTTCCATTGTTTGAAAGTTTACTTCTTGGAGGTTGATACCGCCACAAGTAACAAATTCTTCTTTAAAAACTCCTTTGCCACTGATTAAATATTGCCCCTGAGTTAGTTCTTGAACTAACAGATTTAACGTTTTATTAGATATTCCCGCCCAACGATCCTCTGTGGTAATACCTGCGCGGGCAATGACATATTGCCAGAGACGATGCGGCAGGTCAACACCGCGATGTAATGCGATCGCTTTTTTTGCCCATTCATTCTTGACTGCTAAAATTTGTTGTCGCACTTGTTCTTGTTGCAAATGAGGCAACCAATTAATTAATAATGTTGCTTGATAGCGGCTTTCGTTTAGAACTCTTGCACCCCAAGCAGAAAGCTTTAAAACAGCAGGGCCGCTCAAACCCCAATGAGTAATCAGTAACGGCCCAGTTTGTTGTAGTTGAGATTTTCCACCTACAGATAACCGCAATTGTACGGTGTCAATACTAATTCCTGCTAACTCCCTCAGCTTTGGATCGAGAATGTTGAAGGTAAATAAAGAGGGAACGGGTGATTCAATTTTATGTCCTAACTCCCTAGCAATTTTATAACCTATTAAGCTACTACCAGTAGCAAGAAGTAAGCGATCGCATTTAATTGTTTCTCCCGACTTCAACAGGATATCAAACCCGCGGTCTTTGGAAGTGCGTTTTACTGAAGTTACGGGCGTACCGATGCGAAGTTTGACTCCAGATGTCGCCGCCGCTTTAATCAAACACTCTACAATTGTTTCTGAAGTGTTGGTAACAGGAAACATCCGACCATCGGCTTCTGTTTTTAAATAGACTCCGTGTTTAGCAAACCAAGCTACTGTATCTTGAGCTTGAAACCGAGTAAAAGCGCCCCGCAAGGCTTTGGCGCCTCTGGGGTAATTTTGCACTAATTCCCCAGGATCGAAGCAAGCGTGAGTGACGTTACAGCGTCCGCCACCAGAAATCAGGACTTTCGCTAGGGGCTGGCGACTAGCTTCGATTAAAGTAACTTGGGCATCAGGGTTAACTTTAGCACAAGCGATCGCGCCAAAAAACCCTGCTGCCCCACCCCCAATAACTACAATTTGTAACGGTAGCAATTTCAAAAATATCTCTTTTCAGGCATCTACTATCTAGGCTAGCTGTTATATCAGGGAACAGGTTTAAAAGTCTATTGGTATTCGGGTTTTAGCATTAGTTTATGTCCTAACCTAGCTGGCAGTTGCTATATTTTCACCCTTCATAAGGTTCAAAATCTTCTTTTGCGGCACCGCAAGTCGGACACACCCAATCATCTGGGATGCTTTCAAAGGCTGTTCCTGGTTGTATACCCCCGTCTTCATCACCTGCTTCTGGATCGTAAATATAACCGCAAACAGTACATATATACTTTTGCATTTTCCATTCTCCTAAAAAATTATTGCTATTGCTTGACTATTAAATACTTTGGAGACAGAGTTACAATCAGCACGCCACAATTCTTAAATCGGCATTGCATATTTGCCCAATTATCTAATCTAACCAAGGGGCGGATCGCGATGAATAGTGACTGTTGATACAAAGTTACCTGATTTACCGCTTCTGATGGCATCAAAAGTGCCTTTGATAGTACCAGCAATGGGAACAGCAACAAGTGTCCCCAACAATCCAGCAATCTCATAGCCCATCAAAATAGCAACAAAAATCCAGATGGGATTGAGTCCGATAAAATTGCCGAGTAATCTGGGAGCTAATAGATTATCTTTAACCTGCTGCATGATAATTGAGACCACGGCAACTTGAACCGCTAACCACCAATTTTGTAACAATACCAAAATCGTCACTAGACCGATGCCGAGAGATGCTCCAATAAAGGGAATGAGTTCTGAAAGCCCGATTAGTATGGCAAACAACAGAGCAAAAGGTACCTTCAACACTAGAAAAATTGGGGTCAAGGTTGTTACCATGAATAGTCCCAATAACAACTGGCTGAGGAAGAAGTTTTGGAAATTTAGCCGTAAAGATGCAGTAAGGGGATCTGCTATATCAGAGGGTAAAAGATTTACCAAACCATACCAGACGCGATCGCCATACAAAAGCATATAAAAAGCCAGCACAATTATTAGCACTACGTCAAATAATCCTGACAATAGCGTTCCAGCAAATCCGACTGCACCAGAAGCTAGTTGTTGCACTACATTCTCAATGTTGGCATTGATTTGACTGCTGAAAACCTTCAAATCCAAACGCAAACGTCGTTGCTTGGCCAGCGCCTCAACCTGCTCTAAATTTGCTTGACTAGCTGTTAACCAATCAGGAATCTTATTTAATAATTGGGTTGTTTGGTCAATCACCATTGGTACTAGCGTCACGCCCAGGATTACCAAAATGGTTAAAGTGGCAAGTAAAACAATACTCACCGCTTGAGTGCGAGTAATCCGAGCGCGTTCAAAGAACTTAACCGGATAATTTAGTAAAAAAGCCAAAATTGCTGCAATGCTCAAAATGCTAATTGGATGCTGGAAATAACGAAAAAGCACCGATAGCAACCAGACATTGAGAGCGATCAGCGGACCGCTCAGACCATAGATTAACAGACGTTTAAGGGAGGCAGAACGGCGCATCTGAGGCAATCTGTGTTCAGGACTTCTTGAGATAAATTGTAAAACTGGCGTTAGTACCGATCGCGATCGTAGATATTTTTAACAAAGGCATCTATTAGCCTACCTGATAGCAAGGAAGCAAATTAAAATGGACAAAACCGTAGCAGACCTTCGCAAAGATTACACCTTGGAAGGTTTGAGCGAACTCGAAGTTGAACTTAATCCTTTTATTCAGTTTAAAAAGTGGTTCGACCAGGCAGTATCAGCCCAACTTCCTGAACCCAATGCCATGACCATTGCTACCTCTACACCAGATGGTAAGCCTTCAGCCAGAATGGTACTGCTCAAGGATTTTGACGAAAGAGGGTTTACCTTCTTCACCAACTATAACAGTCATAAAGGACAAGAACTGGCAGAAAATCCCCAGGCAGCTTTAGTTTTCTGGTGGGCGGAACTGGAACGTCAAGTGCGGATTTGTGGCTATGTAGAGAAAGTTTCCGAAACTGAGTCCGACCAGTACTTTCACAGTCGTCCTGTCAATAGTCGTTTGGGTGCGTGGGTATCAAATCAAAGCGAAGTGTTAGAAAGCCGAGAAGTTCTTGAGCGACGCATGGAAGAGTTTAAAAGTCAATATGAAAATCAAGAAATCCCTCGTCCGCCTCATTGGGGAGGTTTACGAGTGATCCCCACAGAAATCGAATTTTGGCAAGGACGCCCTAGCCGTCTGCACGATCGCTTACTCTACAGCCATTTAGATAATGGCAGTTGGAAAATTCAGCGGTTGTCACCGTAAAGAAGACGCGGCGACTGGAGATTGGGGACTGGGTATTAGGAAAGCTTTCTAGTCCCGATTCCCTAGTCTCCAGTCGCTCTTACCACTGAGCAATCAAATCTTGAATTTTTGTCCGTGCTTCTGCTAAAGATTGGGTACGAGTGGCATCACCTTCATTCAGGCTATTAGCGTTAATAAATTGAATGTCTGTAAGCCCAATAAAGCCGAAAATTGCACTTAGGTATGGTTCTTGGAAGTCATAGGCCGCAAAAGGGGATGTGGCGCTAAAGTCACCACCACGAGCGGTGATGATAACTGCCTTTTTACCCTCGACTAAGCCTTTATAGCCACCTTGAGCATCCACAGTAAAAGTTCTGTTAACGCGAACGATTTGGTCGATGTAAGCCTTAAAAGTGGAAGGTATATTGAGGTTATACATTGGCACTCCAAAGACATAGCGATCGGCAGCTAAAAATTCATCAATTAACTCGTCGGAAATTCGGATCGCTTCGGCTAATTCTGGGGTATGGGTTTCTGGCGGGGAAAATGCAGCTGCAATCCAAGGTTCATCGACGTGAGGAACTGGGTGACGCCCTAAATCTCGATAGGCGATCGCATCTTCAGGATGGGCTGTTTTCCAAGCAGTGATGAATTCCTTAGATAGTTCTCTAGAGTGCGAGCGATCGCTACGGGGACTAGAATCAATGTGTAAGATGTTTGGCACCAATTATCTCCTTGTTGGCTTGGATTTAACTGCTTTTGCTTCTAAATTGCCAAGCATTGCATCAGATACTAAAAGTAAATACTTACTAAAGTAAAGTAGTTACCAAAAAGTAACTATAAAACTTCTATCTGATGACGTAAAAAAACTTGTTTTCAACTTGAAAAGGCTTATTTCTCACGTCTGTCCTGATTCCCAGTCTACGTAAATAATTCCAAAAATTAAAGCAGATTACATCTGTTTTTAGATAATGTATATTCTTTTTTGAAAAAATTTTATCAGTAAAAAAGCCGATGCATTTTTCATCGGCTAAACTGATAATCTTGGATATACAGGAATCCGATTTTATTCTTGAAAAAATTTAAGTATCTGTAGGGTGCGTTATTGCGAAGCATAACGCACCAAATCCTTAATAATGGTGCGTTAGCCTTTGGCGTAACGCAACGCCAGTCCGCTCAAGTCGGGAAACCCGCCCATGCGGCTGGCTCCCCTACGTATATTTCAAAAATCAAATATGAGTCCTATAATACTCTACTGTTGTTGAGTAGCTGGTGCTTTGGCAGAAAACTGAATCCTGGGATCTGGCATAAAGTTGTATCTTAAATAAAATCCTCCCCAGACAAACAGGATAATTAAAAATGCACCAATACCAAGCGGACTGGGAAGCCAAAAAACAGCTTCAATATGATTTAGTTCGCCAGTCTTGAGTTTCCACAGCAGTTGATTGCCATTCTTTTCCGGCTCAATTGCAGTTTCAGTTTGTGGAAGATTTTTTGCTCCCCAAGGAGTCTTGAGGGCGAATTCCAAATCGAGAATGGAACCAGCGTTAGCGAGGACGTTTCCTTTGTTAGAAATTAGAGACAGCGATCGCAAATCCAAATCATAAATCAATCGATTTTTTACTACTAGTAAAAAATTGTTCTGCTCCAAAATTACGTTTGATTCAATTTTTGGTAGTTCTGAGTCAGATCCATTTTGCACAGGCTCAGAAGGTTGATTAGCACGCGAGTTAAAAAATTGGTTGAATTTTTCTTGCAATTCCACACCACTGCTAAAAGGAATTGTCACAATAATTTCTTCTGGAGAAATTCGCTGTGCTTTACCCTCAAGTTTATTGGCGCGGCGCTCTATGCTATTTAACCATTCATACACATAATCGCCACTAAAACTTGTTAGCTGTTCTCCTAATTTAATATGTTGTACTAGTTGACCGCTATTTGAATTATTAAAGTTAAGCCCCACGTCATACTTAACACAACCAGATAGTAGTAGTGAGATTAACACCACTAGCCACAAAATAGGATTTTGGCTTGGAAAAATACGTTTGATTCGATTTCGACCAATTGGTGGCAGCATAAATTTCATCGCCAATACAAAACTAAATGGCCTAATTAACCACAAGAAAATTCGTGCTAAAGTTGAAGAATACATAACTACAAATCTCCCCAAAAGTCAAATTTTTTAACCAATCTTGACTTTTACCTTAACAGCAGGCAATCTAGTGTTAGAGGTTTCCACGCTAGTTCCTATAACTTTGGAAAAGTTGCCTACAGACAGGCTCTGTTGGAGAAGCTGCTTATAAGCTTTCCCAATTGTATGCGGACTGTAGAAAGAACTTCTACGAACATTTAAAAGTTATCAGAAATTGACACTTTTAGGGTCTAAATTCAAGTAAATTCAGCTTTCTAGCCTCTAGCCGATCGAACAATTTGAAAAATTAGCCAATTCTCAAATTGAAATTTTATCTACTGGTATAATTCAAGTCTCGAATTGAACCTTCAACACTAGGGATAAAAATTAGCAAAATTTGAATTAATTTAGACCCGAAACACTCAACCAAACCAAATACAAAATAGTTAAAGCAATTGCAATTAAGGCTACCCAGATAAAGCGATTATCTTTGGTATTTACTTGACTCAGGTCAACGAATTCTCGCTCAGTCAGTTTGGGCTTTTGCTGTTGAGGAGACTTAGTAGGCTTAGCAGCTACAGAAATTTTGAGTTCGTTATCGGGTAGTGCGCCCAAATCGGGGATTTCAGTCATCCACTCGCTCGGTCTTTTGAGCTTTGGTGCTTTCAAAATGTAAAGCATCCGCCGCGCTTGTTTGCTAGTTTCAAAATGTGGGTGGCGTTTGAGTCTTTCGCAAAGAGCGATCGCATCATCTGTGCGCCCAGCTGCTTCATAAGCAGTCACTAGACTAATTTCCACTTCACCCCCAAGACGAGAATTACGAGCTAATAGGGCGCTGGCCTTTTCTAAATTTTCTACAGCTTCGCGATATTGCCCATTTTCAAAGGCAATTTTTCCGGTCTGATAGCGAGTTTTAGCAATTTCTATACTTTCTGCACTCACGTTATGCTCACAAATTACCACTATTTTTATTTTGCCAATGCCAGCAATCTTTTTGAAATCTTTTCACAGGCTGACAACTTGAGAGTAGATAAACTTCTAAAATTTTAACTAAGTAGCTATAGCTATTTTCTCGTTAAAAAGTCCGGTATCAAATACAAGTTATCAAACATATGCTGAAAATCAAGCATTCACAATTGTATTGGCTAGGAGCAGGCATATCTCTGGCAGTGATGAGTGCTGCCATGACTCCAGCATCTGCCGAAATAATTATAATTGACAGTGGCTCTGGAATTAGGCGTAGCTGCGAAGCAGCTTGTCGTCAGACATCGCCTGCTGTTGGTTCCTTCATTTATGGTAGTCCGATTCCCACACCAATGCCTGTAGACCCAGCAACAGGATTAACACCACAACGCATCGATTACTACAACGATTACTACAACAATTATTCCTATCCTGTGGGTACGCAGAGGGTGAGAAATTCCACCTTCATTAATCCAACTTTGGTTAATCCGACAATTCGCAACTCAACACTAGTCAATCCGGTGATTATCAATAACTCATGGCGTCGTACACCATTTAGCGGCGGGCGATCGCGGGTTATCATCACTTATCCTCGGTAGAGTGGGGACTGGAGAGTGGGGAGACAAGGGAGAATAATTCTTAACTCTCGTACAGACAAGAATTAATCGCGTCTCTACTCCTAACTCTTCGGTCAACAGTCAACACTCCTATGACATAAATTGGGAGCCGAGAATCATTGTCCCGATCCCAACGTCAGTAAATATTTCTAATAGTAGGGCGTGGGGAATGCGACCATCGATGATGTGTGCAGCACGTACTCCTTGAGCAAGCGATCGCACGCAACAATTAACTTTAGGAATCATACCACCGCTAACTATACCAGCAGTAATCAATTCGCGAGCTTCACGAATATCTACTTTGGGGATTAAGGTAGACGGGTCTTTGTAATCTTTTAAAATACCTCTGGTGTCAGTTAATAAAATTAGCTTTTCTGCTCCTAGTGCTGCGGCAATTTCTCCAGCCACAGTATCAGCATTAATGTTGTAGGCTTGTCCTGTCTCATCTGCGGCGACGCTGGATACAACCGGAATATAGCCATTACTAGCGAGAGTTTCTAAAATTTTGATATTTACATTGCTGACTTCCCCTACAAAACCGATGCCTTCTTGGCCTTGGGGACGAGCTGTGATCAAATTACCATCTTTACCGCAAAGTCCTACAGCTAAACCTCCAGCCTGATTAATCAGCGCCACAATTTCTTTATTGACTCGACCGACTAAAACCATTTCCACGACATCCATCGTGGGGGAATCGGTAACCCGTAAACCATTCTTAAATTGCGGTTCGATCCCCAATTTATCTAACCAACTATTAATTTCTGGCCCGCCACCGTGGACTAAAATTGGCCGCAAGCCAACACAAGATAAAAATACAATGTCACGGATGACTTGATCTTTAAGCGTGCTATCTTTCATTGCCGCGCCACCATATTTAACAACAACAGTACGACCGGTAAACTGTTGAATGTAAGGTAGTGCTTCGCTTAGCACTTGCACGCGAGTGGCTTCAGCTTGCCTGATGTACTCAGTATCATTAACCGTCATGAGGAGCCGCCATTGAATATTAAAACCTATTTCAGTCAGTGTAGAAGACTTTGGAACCTGTAACAATAAGGTATTGGCTATTGGGAGCGATGACTGATGACTGATGACTGTTGGCTGAGGAGTTAGGAGTTGAAAGTTGTTCTCCTCCCAAGCTTCCCACACTCGCCATTTTCCTACTCCCTGTTTTTACCTAACCTATGAATTCTCAGAAGGAAACTAAAGTTCTTATTTTGTCTTTGTTGTCCACCACCTTTTTACTAGGCTTTGGCTTTTGGTTGTGGAATCAATTATTTGGAAAAAGTATAATTTCTTTACAACCAGATAATAAAGGTCAAATAACTACAGGCTCAACATCAGAACGAATCAGTTTAGGTGAAAAAATTTTAGTTACTGCTAATACTAACCCTGAGAAAGAAGCAGGAGTGCAAGCTTTTGCTAAGGGAGATTTTGTGACTGCTGCCAATAATTTTAAAGCCTCCCTGCTCAAAAATCGCAACGATCCAGAGGCGTTAATTTATTTAAATAACTCCCAAGGAGACAATAGTAAATATCTCAAAATAGCAGTTAGTGTGCCGATTGGCGGCAATCTAGATGTTGCAAAAGAGATTTTGCGGGGTGTGGCTCAAGCTCAAGATCGGATCAATCGGACTGAGGGCATCAATGGTAAGCTTTTGCAGGTAGCGATCGCCAGTGATGACAACGATCCCAGCTTAGCTCAACAGGTCGCAACGCAGTTTGTGAAAGATTCCAGCATTCTAGCTGTAGTAGGACATAACGCTAGTAACGCTTCCATTGCCGCTGCCCCAGTCTATCAACAGGGAGGCTTAGTTATGATTTCTCCCACCAGTTTCGCGCAAAACCTCTCTGGCATTGGCAGCCACATATTCCGCACTATTCCCAGTATGAATTCTCTTGCTGAACGTCTTGCTAGTCATATCATCAAAACGGCTCGCAAAACTAATATTGGTATTTGTGCTGATTCCAAAGCAATTGATAATCAGTCTTTTAAAGATGAGCTTGTTAAAGGTATATTAGCCGCAGGTGGCAAAGTTAACCTCACAAATTGCGATCTTTTTGCTGCTGATTTTAATCCCAATGCAGTTATTTCTCAATTTATTAGTAGTGGCGCAGATAGTTTAGTTTTAGCGCCCCATGTGGATAGAATTAACAAAGCTTTGGAATTAGCAGCAGCAAATCAAGGAAAATTGACATTATTTGGCAGTCCTACACTTTATACATTTCAAACTCTACAAGTAGGAAAAGCTGATGTAAATGGTATGGTATTGCCTGTAACGTGGCATCCCAATGCAATTCCAGGTAATGACTTTTCTCAAAATGCTGTGAAACTTTGGGGTGGAACTGTTAATTGGCGGACTGCTACGGCTTATGATGCAACTATGGCGATCGCTAAAGGTTTGCAACAAAGCAAAAATCGCGATGAATTACAAAAAGTGTTGCATAGTAAGAGTTTTTCAGCTTATGGTGCCACAGGTAAAATTGAATTTTTACCATCAGGCGATCGCAACGGCACAGCAATATTAGTCAAGGTGCAACCAAGTAGCAAATCTTCTACTGGGTATGATTTTGTTCCTCTTAATAATATTCTCTGAAAAAATGCGATCGCAGTGTTTAGGATATTGCGATCGCACAATATAAAAGCGATCGCATCAAGATATTTTTCCTAATAAATTCATATTTTAACGAATTTAACCACCACACCCAAAATAAAAAAAATTTTTCCGCCGAAGGTGGAAGAGGAAAAAGTGAAGAAGTGTAAAGGAGAACAGGGCAAAAGAGAAAAGGGCTACTGAAGAATCCTCCTAACAACGCAGACAACACGAAAACCAAAAGCGTTGAAGGCGATGTCGCGCTCCGCCCCATCAAGTTGCGGGACGCACAACTACAGTAGATAGGATTGTTGAACCAGGAACCGCCTCGCAGTCGCTTGAAATTTGTATTATTACTGACCCACACCCTGCCATCTGTTGGTGCGCCATTGTAATTATCATGGTAACCAAACCATAGGGTTTTCGATCAAGCGATATCTGCCAATATTATGACAATAATGCCATAGTTACGCAATTACACTTAATAATCTGTTAGTACGTTTTCCTCATTAATGAGAAACAGGTTTTTTCAGTACGCTAGGGATAGCCTCTATTACTCTGGTTGCAATTTGTTCTGGTGTCTCTCCCTGACTGATGGTGATTCTGATATCGGCTTGGGCGTATAATGATCGGCGTTGTTCGAGGAGCGATCGCAACTTTTCTTGAGGCTCGGCATCTTGCAGCAGCGGTCTTGTGGTATCCTCAGCTAAACGGCTGTAAATTAGTTCCACTGGCGCATCTAACCACACTATCAAACCGTGGTGTAAGTAACTCCAGTTTTCTCGCCGCAAGACAATGCCGCCACCAGTTGCGATGGTTAACTTTGTAAAAGCGCAAACCTGTGACAGGACATCGCTTTCCAACTGACGAAATACTGCTTCTCCTTGTTCGGTAAATATCTCATTGATGGATTTACCTGCTGCTTGAGCAATAACATCATCGGTATCTACAAACCCATAACCCAGCTGCTTTGCTAGTAAGCGCCCCACCGTCGTCTTACCAACGCCCATCATACCGATTAAGTACAGGTTGACTCCTTGTAATAAACTACCCACCAGTTGCTTTGCTCCAATTGTCAGTTATTTTAGCTGCTTCGTCACGCTCAGATAAAGCCTGACAAGAGTTTAATTTTAGTACTGAATTGAGATTTTAGAGAATTAGAGTGACAAGCGATCGCCCTTCTCATATCAGGGACTTCCAAAAAATAAAATATACAGTAGTGGCGTGACAAAACTAAAATAGTGCATTAGTAAACTCTTGTGGGGTGGGCATCCTGCCCGCCCGGACGGGTGAGGACACCCATCCCACAATAAAATTTATTGCAACATTTTAAGCTTGCCACGCTAGTAGTAGCGTGACAAGGCTAAAATAGTGCATTAGGGAATGGGCTTTGAACTTTATAAATTCGATGTTTTTACTGCTAATCTATTGCAACATTTTAGCCTTGTCACGCTAGTAGTGGACTGACACAGCTAAAATAGTGCATTAGTAGGTTGGGTTGAGTGGAGCGAAACCCAACGTGGAACTCGGTGTTGGGTTACCCTACGGGAAGCGGCCTAAAGGGCGTCTACGTTCCTCAACCCAAAGTACAAAATCCAATACAACATTTTAGTAACGCACCCAAATACCTGGTGGTGCGTTACGCTGTCGCTAACACACCCTACAAAATTGGCTATTTTTTTAATTGAAAGTCCCTCACCACAATGGATAGGGGTAAGGGTTTGAGAAGTTAGACTTTTCCAAAGTTAAGAGGATCGAGCCTTAACCAAAGGTGAATGCCAACAAAAGCACACCTCAACCAATATATATTGTTTTAGTTATCAGACTCCACTAAATCTGCGGTGTAACCATACAACAATATTCCCTAAGATAGATGTGGTTCTCAAATCATCTCTATTTGGTCTTTTCTCTCAAGTCTAAGTCCGATTTCTATAAATTCATCTTCTATTTGAATGGAAGAAACTGCCATTATTACTGTTATTAATGTATTGGAAATAACAAACAAAAGAAACTAACAATTATTCAGTATAAGTAGAGTGGCGCAAAAAAACCAAAGTATATAACGGAAAGTAAAGTTGCTCAAAAAGCTCTTCCCTTGTGCCTCCTGCCTCCTGCCTCCTGCGTTGTTATAACGACAATTTTCAATACCGACCTACTTAGATAAATAATTAATACTCTCACAAATTTAGTAAGTTTCGCGATCTGACTTAACAAATTTTGTTGAGCTATATTTACGTTTAACGTAAATTTAAGATAACTTCTTTGAAACTTTATCGAAACAATTTCTGTCTATCCAAATAACCCGCATTTTCTACCTGGCAGACGAATTTAAGTATACAAAATACCGTGTTTTAATCAGCACAAGGTGGTTTTTTTAAAAATTTAGTGAGGAAAAGCGATGAACAATTAATTTTTAATAATCAAGGTGTAAATAATGACTTTTTACCCGTAATTAGCAGAAAAATATTTGCAAATTAGAAGTTTAGACATAAAAACTACTGCATATTTCACTTGAATAAGCCTGAATTAATAAATAGTAGGAAGAATGAGGCGTCAACTATGGCTCGAATTCGTGACGTTGTACAAGAAGCTTTAGCGACTGGGTATTTGACAGTCGAAGCTGAAGATCGACTGCGACAACTGTTGACTACCCGTTATGACTTGGAAGATTTTAATGCTTTCATGACTTTGCAGGAAGCTGCCATGACTGGTAAAGTCAAGCAACAGTCCAGAGAGCGGTGCGGTATTAAGTAGAAGATGTAGCTCAATACTTCTTACCGCCGCGGGCGTTTATCGTCATCTTCAGAATCATCTTCAAAAAATCCCCAATCATCATCATCATCTGCTTGGTTCGTTGTTGGCGGCTGATAAGGGGGAATAATTACTCGATAATCGGCATCATAAATTGATTCAGTTTTTCCCGCAGCCGTATTTTTCGGCTCGCGATAGCTGTAAGAGTAAACTGAACCAGAACCAGAACTGCTTTTAGGTTGTGATTGACGTTCGTAAGTTTTAGAGTCTCTAGGCTGTTGAGTTTGAGGATTGGGAGTAGACGCTTCTTCCGATTTTTCATCAAAGTCCCAATCATCTCCACTACTATTTGTCTCCCAATCATCAAACACATCGTTGTTAGGTTCTTGTTTTTTACCAGCTGGTGGAGGACTAGGACGACCAGATGTAGGTTCTTCTCTCCGATTTGCCTTTGCACGAGGTGAAGTTGCTGTTGTGTCAGGAGTTTGACGTTGTGCTGGGGCAAAGTAATTGGATAATTTAAACAAAGTTGCAATAAATATAGATGTAAAAGCACCAGTGACTGTGCTAAACAAAACCCACATCGCTAGTGGTAATGGTTGACTCCGCAGACCTAAAAATACCAGCGATAGGGGAGGTGACCAATTCTGAACTAACAACAGCGTTAGCCCTCCCAATATTGCCACCAATAGAATTAAGCGAATTACAGCCATAACAAAGGCAAAAGGTAAAAGGTAAAAATAAAAAGTAACTCTATCTTTCTTTTACAACAAATAAAGCAGAAAGCCCAGCAGTAGCAAGGTGGCTGAGGAACGGCTAAGGTCGAACAGGACAGAGGATACAGCAAAGGGCATTGGGCATGGGGCATGGAACTAAAAAATGCTTAAGCCAACGGTATTGGCTTATAATCACTCAGTATTCAGCACTGGCTCAACGCCCCGTTATCGCTAACAGGACTCAGGATGCCCTCTGGTCGGACGCACGATCGCATTACTCTATATTCTCTGCCTTTGGTGGCAAGTGTAACTTTCTGGCAAACTCGCAGTAGCAATGCAACTTTGTTGGTTGCGGGTGGGTTTTTGTTCGGCGGATTGATGTTTGGCCCGGATTTAGATATTTATTCTGTGCAGTACCAACGCTGGGGTTTCTTGCGTTGGATATGGTTACCTTATCAAAAAAGTCTCCGTCATCGCTCTTTTTTATCCCACGGGCCGATTATTGGTACAACGCTACGGGTGCTTTATCTGGGATGTTTGCTTGCTGTTTTGGGAATTTTTGTTTTGGCAATTGGTCAAAAGTTGGGGAATTTTAGTTTTAACTGGCAAGATTTTGGGAGAACTGTCGGGCGATCGCTCTTGGATTACGATACTGAATATGTCGCCCTTTTCTTGGGTTTAGAACTCGGTGCCATGAGCCATTCTCTCAGCGATTGGAGCGGTTCGGCATACAAGCGGTTTCAAAAACAGGGAATTCGTGGGTTGCTTCCCAGTGGCAAAATTAAAAAGCGTCAAGTTAGAAGTCGCGGTCATCGTTCTAGACCAAAAAAATAATTTTTTGAACGCAAAGGAACGCTGAGGGAAACGCAAAGGAACGCAAAGGTATGGAAATGAATCAAAATGAGGCTTTGGCAGCGTTACAAGAATTAATAGACGTTGTGGCGAAATTGCGATCGCCTGATGGTGGTTGCCCGTGGGATTTGGCGCAAACTCCCGAAACGCTGACACCTTATGTAATCGAAGAAGCTTATGAAGTGGTGGATGCGATAAAAAATGGGGATAAGGAAGCGATCGCCGAAGAGTTGGGCGATTTATTATTACAAGTAGTACTGCAAGCCCAAATCGCCAGCGAATCTGGGCAATTTTCCCTCAAAGAAATCGCTCAAGGCATTTCCCAAAAATTAATTCGCCGCCATCCCCATGTGTTTGGTGATGTGTCAGTGCAAAGCGTCGATGAGGTGCGGCAAAATTGGGAACAAATCAAAGCTGCGGAAAAAGGCGAATCATCTCCAGAAACTCAAAAACTCAGTGCTAAACTCAGTCGTTATGGACGTACCCTTCCCCCGTTAACTGCGGCGATGAAGATTTCTCAAAAAGCCGCAGCTGTAGGGTTTGAATGGGAAAACATTGATGGAGTCTGGGATAAATTTCATGAAGAATTAGCGGAATTTCAACAGGCTTTAGCTGAGGAAACACCAGCACGACAACAAGCAGAATTAGGTGATTTACTATTTGCGGTGATTCAACTTGCGCGTTGGCATAACCTTGACCCCAGCGCCGCTTTGCAAGGCACAAATGAGCGATTTGTCCAACGGTTAGGAAAAATGGAAGCAGTTGTTGACCGTCCTTTGAGTGATTACAGTTTGGATGAGTTAGAAAAATTGTGGCAAAAGGCAAAAATTCAACTTGCCCAAGAAGGGAGTGGGGAGTAGGGCATTGGACATGGGGTATGGGGAGATGGGGGGATGGGGAGATGAGGGGAAAGAAGAATTACTTTTTCTCGGTCGGTGAATCTGGGCTTCGCTCAATTTCCGTAAAGGCGAACCGCATCTGCCCATCTCCCCACCTCCCAATTCCCTTATTCAAGATTCCTTAGCATCAAACCACTTATCATATAAAGATTCATAAGTGCCATTTTCTTTGAGATTCAGCAAAGCTTTATTAATTGGTTTGCGGTAAGGACTGTTATTGGGTAAAACGATACCGTAGCTTTCTTCACGCAAAGTACTGCCAACAACTTGTACCTTGCCTTTGCCTTCATTGGCAGCATAATACAGAAGTACGGGTGCATCAAACACCACAGCATCAGCTTTTTTGGTCATTAGAGCAGTGTAAGCTTGCTCAATTTTAGGAACTTGTAGAACTGAAATATGATGTTCTCGCATGTATGCTGCGGCTGTGCTACCCGCAGTTGTGGCGACTATCTTACCGGGCAAATCATCAATACTTTTGATATCGCCTTGAAGTTGCTGCACTGTTAATGAGGTGGTTGCGGTGGCTGTAAAGTAGGCAGCGAAAAGCACTCCGATGAACATCCAGACAATACCTACTAAGCGTCCTACTACTCCTTTAGGCATTTCATCAGCTTGGGTTGCTAATGTGGCAGCTGCCCACCAACAGGCTTTAAAAATGCCAGGAAAGTATTCTTGGGGAACCATCCCTTCTTTATGATTGCGCTCAGATAACCAAATAATGTGGGCTGCTACGGCAATTAGCACTAGGGCAATACCTATTACCTGAAAGAGGCTAGCGGAAAAAAACAGTTGGAAAATATTCGGAAAGCCACTGCTGTTGCTCTCTGGATTTCTGACTAGAATTTGCAGCCCCCCAGCAAAAATTGGTAATGAAAAGTCAAAATACTGCTCGCGTTCGGCTGTAATGGAAATAGCTGCAATTCCAAGTTTGGCTTTGTTTTCCTGAATGCCAGCAAGCAGTTCCGACACAGTGGAATATTGAATAAATTTAGACTCTACACCCATTTCTTTAGCGATGCTGCGCCAAAGGTCAATACTGAATCCCGATAGCTCATCTTTGTCTTGTATAACAAAGGGCGGTATGACTCGTGTAGCTACTAATAATGATTGTTGGGGTTGTGGTTGTTGGGTGAATCCTGGGGATGCGATTAACAAAAATGCCAGAATTGTACCTACTAATCCTATGCAGGTATACAGTAATACAGAACGTCTGGTTTGGTTTTTGCGGTTATGTCCGTGGAAATAGGCAATTCGGCTTTTCCTCCCAGCCATCACTTGGCAAAATCTAGCGGCGATCGCATTTATCATTGGAGTTATCTTGGGGTTGTGTGCTATGTCGTATTTATCATGCCCACCCCATAGCAAATATCACATTGCTATCCCCCAAACATCGATTTTTTTCGATTTCGAGGGATAAACAACGCTACAGGCAGCTTGTACTGCTTAATCGACATCTGGGGTGTCTGCTTTTGAGACTTCGCAGATTATTTTACCTGTACTGGGATTAATTGTTGCAAATGGGCGATCGCTGATACTACTTACCCATTCATTGTTAATCAGCGGTTGGGTTGGCCCAATTTTGACCTGTTATCCTGGTACTGTTGCTGTAACCATCAGGCCTCTTTAAGCTTTAGAAAAATTTACTTAAATCTATTTCTGATGTTTCTTGCTATACAACTATTTCCTAAGTTATTTTATAAAATCTTTAGTTTTGCTTTACAATATTATTTACATTTAAATGTTATACACGTATCTGAAAATTCAAATTTCAGATGACAAATAATAGAGAAAAATTCTTTGAATAAAGATTTTTCTTTCGCTCTATTGTGTTCTATCAATGGCTAGTTTCAGTTGTTTATTATTTTCCAGCAATGACGAACTTAACTTAATTGAGAATTTATTGGGGGAATACGCTAGATGCCCGACCCTACTGTTTTAGATGCGAACTCCTTGAGTCTGTTGCCTACCGATCCTATTGCCAATTCTCATAGCGTTATTCTTGGCACATCAGATCTAGCGTTGTTATCCATTTCGGCAACAAGACAAGCCGAACTTTCTTTAAATTACGGGTTTAATATTGATGCCATTGACCAAGCACTGACTACCTTGAGTTTTCCAGCCACCCCAGATGAAACAGACCAAACAATAGCTGGAATTGATTATTTAACTGGACTTCCAGAAAACTATGCTAGTACTTCGGCTATTACTAGTTTGAGTACAGATGTTTCCTCCTCTATTACTTCAGAAATTTCTGCTACTGTTGCCAGCAGTTTTATCAATGGACGATGGGCAACTGCACAAGGGGAATTTTGGGATGAACAAAAATGGTTAACAGGTGACTTCAACGGCGACGGGCGAGAAGATTTAGCAAAAGTTTTTAATGACGATACTAGAGCCGATATTGATGTTTACCTCTCCAACAATGGTAGCTTTACAAATGAGCGCTGGGCAACTCGACAAGGTGGATTTTGGAATAGTCAAAAATGGCTAGTTGGTGATTTTAATGGCGATGGGCGAGATGATTTAGCAAAAGTTTTTAATGAGGCTAGTCAAGCTAATATTGATGTTCATCTCTCCAGTGGTAGTAACTTTACAATTGGACGCTGGGCAACTCGACAAGGTGGATTTTGGAATAGTCAAAAATGGGTAGTTGGTGATTTTAATGGCGATGGACTAGATGATTTTGGCAATGTTTTTAATGATGCTAATCAAGCTAGTATTGATGTTCATCTATCCAATGGCAACAGCTTGGGAATTGCCCGTTGGGCAACTCAACAAGGTGGATTTTGGAACGAGCAAAAATGGTTAGCAGGAGACTTTAATGGCGATGGGCGAGATGATTTAGCCAATGTCTTTAATGACACCAATCAAGCCAATATTGATGTACATCTATCCAATGGCAACAGCTTGGGAATTACCCGCTGGGCAACTCAACAAGGTGGATTTTGGGACGAGCAAAAATGGCTAGCAGGAGACTTTAATGGCGATGGGCAAGATGACTTAGCTAATGTCTTCAATGATACTAATCAAGCTAGTATTGATGTTCATCTCTCTAGCAGGAGCAGCTTCACAAATCAGCGATGGGCAACTGCACAAGGTGGATTTTGGAACGAGCAAAAATGGCTAGCAAGCGACTTTAATGGCGATGGAAAAGATGATTTAGCCAATGTCTTCAATGAAGCTAACCAAGCTAGTATTGATGTTCATTCCGCCAACAGTTGGCCAAATTATAGCTTTATCAATGGTTATGGTTTAGTGAATGCTTCTGCTGCCGTCGCTAAAGCTATTGGTCAACCTAGCTTTTCGGGTATTCCCGATTTAGGTGGTAACAACTGGGGGGCAGATCTAATCAAAGCTCCGGAAGTCTGGGCGAAAGGCTATACAGGTCAGGGAGTAGTGGTTGCGGTATTAGATTCTGGCGTTGACTATAACCATTCAGATTTAAGTTCAAACATCTGGACAAATAGCGGAGAAATCCCTGACAACGGTATCGACGATGATGGCAATGGATACACTGATGATTTCTACGGCTGGAATTTTATTTCTAACAATAACAATACTTTAGACGTTTACGGTCACGGTACTCATGTGGCTGGTACGATCGCAGCAGTTAACAATGATTTTGGAGTTACAGGCATTGCCTATAACGCCAAAATTATGCCTGTGAAAGTGTTGGGTGATGATAACAAAGGCACTTATCCTGCTATTGCCCAAGGAGTTTATTACGCCGTCAATAACGGAGCGAAAGTAATAAACATAAGTGTAGCTGGAACCGTTCCTGACAGTGGCTTAGAAGCAGCCATTCAATATGCCAATAGTCAAGGTGTAATTGTAGTTATGGCAGCAGCGAATTCAGGAGGTTCAACTCCTTTATACCCCGCTTACTATGCTACAAACTGGGGTTTAGCCGTTGGAGCAGTTGACAGCAATAACAACCTAGCCTATTTCTCTAACCGAGCCGGAAGTGATTCCAGCATGGCTTATGTAACTGCGCCAGGGGTTAGCGTTTACTCTACGCTACCAAATCAAACCTACGGCTTTTATAATGGCACTTCTATGGCCGCTCCTCATGTATCAGGAGTAGCAGCCTTAATCCTCAGTGCCAATCCGAGTTTGACTGGCAGTCAAGTGCGGGAAATTATCACTCAAACTGCGGTTAATGTTTAGGGTATAGGGAGCAGAAGAACAGGGGGAAAGGGAAAGGGGTAAGGGGAAAAGGGAGATTAAATTTATTCCTTTTCCCTTTTCCCTTTAACCTTTTCCCCTGCCCAATGCCCAATCCCCAATATTGATACGATGAGGAAGTTGAAGGTTTTTTTGAAATATGACTACTTTTCAAGTTGGATCTTCCCTAATTACGATCGCAGCACAAACTCGCCAAGCTGCAAGTAAGCTGGCGATTCTCTCCACTGAGGCCAAAAATCAAGCGATTGAAGCGATCGCCCAGGCTTTAGAATCAGCTAAAGATGAAATTCTGGCAGCGAATATTGCTGATTGTGAAGCTGCTGTTGCGGCGGGAATTGCTAAACCGCTTTATAAGCGCTTGGAGTTAGATGAACATAAATTAAGAGATGCGATCGCTGGGGTACGAGATGTTGGTAAACTAGCCGATCCTGTCGGTAAGGTGCAGATTCACCGCGAACTTGACACTAATTTAATTCTCAAGCGCATTACTTGTCCTTTGGGTGTTTTAGGAATTATTTTTGAAGCGCGTCCAGAAGCGGCGATTCAAATTGTCTCTTTGGCAATTAAATCTGGAAACGGCGTCATCTTGAAAGGTGGCAAGGAAGCTGTACGTTCTTGTGAAGCGATAGTTAAGGCAATTAAACAAGGATTATCTCATACTGCTGTTAATCCTGATGCGGTGCAGTTGCTCACAACAAGAGAGGAAACTCTGGAACTTTTGAAGTTAGATAAATATGTAGATTTAATTATTCCTAGAGGTTCTAATTCTTTTGTCAGGTTTGTGCAGGAAAATACACGCATTCCCGTACTCGGTCACGCTGATGGAATTTGTCATTTATATATAGATAAAGCAGCCGATCTTTCCATTGCCGTGCCAATCACAGTCGATGCCAAAGCTCAATATCCTGCTGTTTGTAATGCTATCGAAACTTTGCTCGTTCACTCAGCGATAGCTCAAGAATTTTTACCAAAAGTTGCTGAGGCTTTAGCAGAACGCCATGTAGAATTAAGAGGTGATGAAAGTACCTTAGAAATTTTACCTCATATCAATACTGCAACAGAAATTGACTGGGAAACAGAATACAGCGATTATATTTTGTCGATTAAGATTGTAGACTCGATTGAAGATGCGATCGCTCATATCAACGAATATGGTTCCCGCCATACTGATGCGATTATCTCTGAAGATTCTGCGGCTGTGGAAACTTTCTTTGGACTGGTGAATTCAGCCAATATATTCCACAATTGTTCTACTCGTTTTGCTGATGGGTTCCGCTATGGCTTCGGTGCGGAAGTCGGAATTAGTACTCAACAAATGCCTCCCCGCGGCCCTGTTGGCTTAGAAGGATTAGTAACATACAAATATCAAATGACTGGTGACGGTCATATTGTCGCTAACTACACTGGCGCCAATGCAAAACCGTTTACTCATCGTGATTTAGTATAAACTGCCTGATGTGTATTTTGATTTGCACCTGTGAAAACAATAAAATTTACTGTTTTGCTACTGAATTCTGAATTCTAAATTCTGACTCCTGAATTCTGCTATAACTTTAAACCAATGCCTTCAACAAAGCCTGAAGTTTAAGTTGTACTTCTGCAAATTCTTTGTCGGGATCGGAACCAGCGACAATACCAGCACCAGCATACAACCTGGCGCGATCGCCATCTATTAATGCCGAACGAATTCCCACAATAAACTCACAATTTCCCTTAGCATCTATCCAACCGAGAGGTGCAGCATATAAACCCCTCTCAAAGCTTTCATAACGACGAATTTCGGCACAAGCAACATCTCGTGCTGCACCCGCAACCGCTGGTGTAGGATGCAATTGCGCGACAATTTTTAATGGATGGATGTTAGCAGGAACTACAGCACTAATTGGCGTCCACAAATGCTGGATGTTGGATAATTGTCGCAGACGAGGTGCTAATATTTGGGGTAACAAACCTAGCTGGCATAGCCGTTGAGTTATGAAATTAAGCACCAGCGAATGTTCGTGCCTTTCTTTTTCACTATTGAGTAAGCGATTAGCCTTAGCTGCATCTTCAGCAGGAGTTTTACCTCGTGGCGCAGAACCAGCCAAAGCATCAGTAATTAACTGCTGATTATTAATACTAATTAATCGTTCGGGACTCGCACCAATAAAGTTTTGTCCTTTGCCATTACTTGTAGAAAAAATATAACAATTAGGATGTATTTGTCTGAGATTGTTTAAAGATTTAACTAAGTCAAAATGATTGCTGGATTTTACATCTAGTATATCTGCTAGAACAATCTTGCTTAAATAGCTAGACTGGATTTTTTCTAAAACAGAAGCTACTGAATATTTAAATAACTCGGCATTGGCGATGGATTTTTGGTAAAATTTTGTCGGGGAATTGATATCTGGAGAATAATCTTCTAAAGATTGGAGAAATTCAATTTTAGTTTGTAAAGCGTGCAATATTTTTTGAATATTGACATCAGCATTTATCGTTAAATTTGTTACTAATATACAGCGTTGGTTTTTCACAGCTACTTGCCAACGGGGCAGAAAAATGGTAGCAGACGGAAATGGATAATCGGCTTGAGAATTTTGATCGAAAAAGCTGAAATAACAAAAAAAATGAGGCCCAGAAAAAGGTAGGTTAGAGTTACCAAAATTAATTATATTTTTTAGGCAAGATTTGATAAAATATTCAGCTTTAGTAAAACGGCCTGTGCCATCAACTTCTAACTTTTCTACAGAATCAATTGCGGCGATCGCTTCTCCTTTGCCTTTATCCTCAAAGTAAAAATTTATTTCATTTGCTTGTGTAAATCGATCCAATACAAGTAAAGGGTCAACTAAATCGATCTCTTGGGAGATACTGACAATTTGCTTGTAATTATTTTTGATGCACTTTTTTTGCACTGCTAACAGAAATTGATATAAATCTTTGTGCTGTACAAACAAGTTGCTACGACATGGTGAAACTGTCATGGATCTATTGATAGTAAATTTTTTTTAAGTTAACTTCCTAAAGTGTAATTAATCGTGGTCGTATTTTTACAGGTAACATATTAAGTTGCCATTTCACCAGCGTAAGATTTGCCTTTTGGTGGTGTTCCTAGAGCCTAAGAAGCCAGTTGTAGTCAAGGCTGCAACTTCGGCATCACAGTCGGGAGTCCAACCCCACGACTAAAGGTAAGAATTGGAAACCCAAAAGTTAGAAGTCAGAATTTATAAGGAGTTTAGTATGATTGGTATATTCATTCATCAAATACTCTCCTGAATCAGAAAAATTTGGACACTAAAAATCTTTTGTGAAAGTGATATTGTAGGAATTTAATCCATCGCGACTGATGACTACCAAGCAGATTTTATATCCGAACACTAAGTTATGGATGGCAGCGATTAAACCGCCGATGTATAGCGTTGCCATCATGCCCATTTGGGTAGGAACAGCAGTAGCATTTGCCGAAACAAAAATTTTCAATTGGGCAATATTTTCTACTTTTGTAGCTGCGGCAATTTTAATTCTTGCCTGGGAAAATATCAGTAATGATGTTTTTGATTCCGAAACAGGTATAGATCGAAATAAACACCATTCTCTAGTGAATTTAACAGGTAATAAGCCATTAATATTTTGGCTAGGAAACTTGTGCTTATGTTTGGGGTTGCTGGGGATAGTAGCGATCGCTTTTTGGCAACAAGACCTAACAGTTATCGGTATAATTTTGCTGTGCTGTGGTTTGGGCTATATGTACCAAGGGCCTCCCTTTCGCTTAGGATATCAGGGTTTAGGGGAAATTCTTTGCTTTTTTGCCTTTGGCCCCTTAGCAGTGGAAGCAGCATACTACAGCCAAACTCAAACTTGGTCAATGACGAGTTTAGCAGCCTCAGTTATTGTTGGCATTGCCACAACCTTGATTTTATTTTGCTCGCACTTTCACCAAGTTAAGGATGACATAGCCGCAGGCAAGCGATCGCCCATCGTTCGCCTCGGAACCGAAAAAGGCGCCCAACTGCTATTTTGGTTCACTGGCAGCATTTATCCTCTGACTTTGCTGTTTGTGCTGTCGGGAATTTTTCCAGTTTGGACGCTGCTAAGTTGGTTGAGTTTACCCTTCGCCGTCAAATTATGCCGCCACGTCCAAGAAAATCACCACATACCAGACAAAGTTAGTAACTGTAAATTCATCGCCGTCGCCGTGCATTTTTGGAGTTGCTTACTGTTAGGCTTGGGCTTTGTGTTTTAAATTGGGCATCCCTTCTCTGCGAGACGCTACGCGTAGCTTGCTTCCCCGTAGGGGTACGGCTACCCTCAGGGCAAGTGGATATGGGGCATTGGACAAATGACTAATGACTAATGACTCATCAAGATAGTGATTTACAGATTTAGATTTCGTCCTTATCGGCGAAGATTTGTGCGAACAGTTAGTACAAGTCATGGTATGTGGGATATTCGAGATGGGATTATTCTCTGTCTTACCGACGAATCAGGAAAAGTTGGCTGGGGAGAAATCGCGCCCATTAGTTGGTTTGGTTCGGAAACCATAGAACAAGCATTAGATTTTTGTCGCCAACTTCCAGCAGAAATTACAGACAAAACAATTTTCTCCATCCCAGATGATTTACCTGCTTGTCAATTCGGCTTTGAGTCAGCGCAGGAGTGGGTGGGGAGATGGGGGGATGGGGAGATGAGGAGATGGGGAGATGGGGAGAATAACTACTCATTCCTAACTCCTAACTCCTCATTCCCCTACAGCGCCTTACTCCCTGCTGGCAAAGCGGCTTTAAATCAATGGCAAAGTTTATGGCAGCAAGGATATCGCACGTTTAAATGGAAAATTGGTGTAGATGCGATCGCTAATGAACTTGAAATTTTTGAGTCATTGACACAGGCTTTACCAGCTAACAGCAAACTGCGATTGGATGCTAACGGTGGACTCAGCCATGAAGAAGCTAACTTATGGCTGTGGACTTGCGACAATCTCCAGGCAAATCCAGAAATAACCACAGAAATCGAATTTCTCGAACAACCATTACCCGTCGAACAATTTCAAGGAATGTTGGAATTGAGTATGTGTTATGGAACAGCGATCGCTTTAGATGAATCTGTCGCCACATTAGCGCAACTTATACATTGTTATCAACAAGGTTGGCGAGAAATTTTTGTCATTAAACCTGGGATAATTGGATCGCCATCTCGCTTAAGAAAGTTTTGTCAACAGCATGAAATTGATGCTGTATTTTCGTCAGTATTTGAAACTGCGATCGGAAAACAAGCAGCACTCCAACTAGCAGCGGAATTATCCCGAAATAACAGGGCACTTGGTTTTGGTATCGACCATTTTTTTGAACAAGAAGAAACCTGGCTTCAAAGTCTATGGAAAGACCTTTAGACTATTTAAATAACCTTACTGAAAATGATTGGTTAATTGGTTACGACAGCCGTCAATTTAATCAACTAGCTCAAGAATTATATTTAGAACTAACACAGTTACCAGTATCTGAAACACCGCCAAAAATTATCTTAGCCGAACGCGAACCATTAAGATTTTTAGCAAGTTTCCTTGCCGCTTGTGCAGCTAACTGCCCAGTTTTTCTCTGTAACCTCGACTGGGGAACCCAAGAATGGCAACAAGTCCTAGATTTAGTACAGCCAGATATTATTTTGGGAATGGCGCATGGCGCATCGCGCATGGAGAATAAGAATAATGCCCAATGCCCAATGCCCAATGCCCAATGCCCACTAATTATGATTCCCACGGGTGGTTCATCAGGAAAAATTAAATTTGCTATCCATACTTGGGAAACTCTCATAGCATCTGTAGAAGGGTTTACAGAATACTTTAAAATAAAAAAAGTCAATTCTTTTTGCGTATTGCCGTTATATCACGTCAGCGGTTTAATGCAATTTATCCGTTCTTTAACTACAGGTGGAAAACTAGCCATTCTACCGTTTAAAAACTTAGAATTTTGTAAAATATTAAATATTAAACAATCAGAATTTTTCATATCATTAGTGCCGACTCAATTACAAAAACTCCTACAAAATCCGGAATTAACAGAATGGCTAACCGAATTTAATACCGTCCTTTTAGGAGGTGCGCCAGCATGGAAAGAACTATTAGAAAAAGCGAGATTTCATCGGATTCGATTAGCACCAACCTATGGCATGACAGAAACAGCTTCTCAAATTGCTACTCTCAAACCAGATGATTTTCTAAATGGTAAAATTAGCAGTGGTCAGATTCTCCCTCATGCCAAGGTAACTATTCATAACCAGCAAGGCAAAATTTTAAATTCCAATCAAATAGGCAATATCGCTATTAAAGCTCAATCTTTAGCCCTTGGTTACTATCCTATAATTCAAGAAAATCAGGATAATTTCCGAGTAGATGATTTAGGCTTTTTAGACGACCAAGGTTATTTAAATGTTGTCGGACGTAGCAGCGAAAAAATTATTACAGGGGGAGAAAATATTTACCCAGCAGAAATTGAATCAGCCATACGAGAAACTCAACTAGTGACTGATATTTGTGTTATAGGTATCCCAGATCAACTATGGGGACAAGCCTTAACAGCAATTTATATTCCCAAAAAATCAAGTATCTGTGGCTTAAAAATTCAAACCCTACTCAAAGACAAACTCAGTAAATTTAAAATTCCCAAATATTGGATTCCTCAGGAAAACTTACCCCGTAACTCACAGGGTAAAATTAACCGCCAACAACTAGAAAAAATAGCGATCGCATACCTTCAAAACCCCGTCAAATAACCTCTCTAGCCCTTCTTCTCTCCGCGCCCTCAGCGCCTCTGCGGTTCGTTTCCAACCACTGAGTTATCTCATCAGGTAATTCCTGCTTAACTCTACTACTCACATCAATACAAACATGCCGAGTAATAGCCTTAGCAAGTAGTACCTCACCCACATTAATTTCATAAGTAATTTCAAACTTATCAACACCTAGTTTTTGGGGAATTAAATTAATCAACAACTTGTCCCCAACAAACATAGGACGCAAAAAATCCACACTAGCGTGAACGATGGGGAAAGCCACAGGTGGATTATTAAAAAAATCTTTGAGATTAATACTTGATGCTTCTAAAGATTCTTCATAAGCTTCATGACAAATCCCCAAGACATTGGCAAAATAAACTACCCCAGCAGCATCAGTATCTTGAAAGCGAACCGTGCGGTTATAAGTAAAAGCCATGTTTGATAATTTGATATTCAAAAAGAAAAATAGTAGGCAATAAGCCTGCTTTGTTAAATTGGCGATCGCTTCTATATTAACCGCAACTATGGAACCTGAAAATCATTAAACGAGCAAAAATTATAAGAGGAACTACTTAAAGCTTTCACCAGCTTACCGTAGAGAGTTAGCAAAGTAGCACCTACCTGCTGTGAAAGCGCCACATAAGAATCATCATAGGCAGAGGTTTTATAAGTCAAGGCAATACTAACTGCATCCGCCATCAAATCAGCCGTCGAGACAACGCGCAAAGGGAAGCTTTTTATAGTTACTAAATCTGTCTGTACTTCAGCAGCAGTGTACATCTTTGCACGGATGTACTTCAATAAAACGTTAGTACACTCGATGTAAAAAAGGTCTGGTACATAAATTTCAGTCTGTGGATTGGCAAGATGACCCAAGAGTTGATTAACTTTAGCAGTTAGTGGGTCAGCAATAAAATATTTGATGCACACACTGGTATCAATAACACATCTGAGAGGATTGCTCATCTATCGCGGTCTTCTCGAATTAGTTCAGTACTATCAGGTAATCCAAAGTCTGCTGGATTCAAGCGACGGCGACGCTGACTACTTTCCTCTAAAAGCTTGAGGACATTTTTTCGCCTTTCATCTTCCGTAGGCTGCTTTTTTGCCTGCAAAGCACTCTGCAAAATTGTAATAACTTGAGCATCAACTGAACTATTTTCAGCTTTAGCTAACTCTTGGAGTTGTGCGTATAACTCATCAGGTATATTTAGCGCATGAAGGGTAGCCATTGATTGACCTCCCAAAAGAATTTATTGCTAATGGTAGCACGATGCAAGCAGCGAGAGACTTTAGAGGAACTGTTGACTGTTAACCGTCAACAGTCAACACTCATCTATTTATTGAGTATTTCAATTGCTTCTTGAATCAATTGCTTAGTCTTGTGAAGATTTAGCAGCCTAGTTTGGTCGTAGCGTTCAGGCAGAGGAAGTAACTTACCCTCTAGCGTTGCCCGAATCAGCGCAGCTTGTTCGTCAGTAGCTTCTCCCATTTCAAAGAGCATCGTACCAAGGGCTTCAGTACTTCTCCAACTAGGATTCCTCAAACCTGTTTTGTGGTCTTGGAACTGTCTAATAGCTTGGACAGCAAAAGCCAATAACGGAGTAATCCAGCTTGTTTTATACCCTGGATTCCCTACTGGCTTGACTCCATACCGCGCAGCTAAATCTTTCAATTCTTTAAGGGTTTTGCTTTCAAGTTCAGAACGTGTAAACATAGAAATGCCTAATTTTGTAATTGGGTTTGGCAGCTACTCTTACTTGCTAGGTCTGGCTAGCTGCCAATTAAAATATCGCATGAAGTCTTGCGATAAATTAACATGTAAGCAAATATTTTTATGCCTAATTACGAAGAAAAACCTTATTTAAAAAAGCATCAATTTACTACTAACAGGGAAGAACCATTGACAGCAAAAATCACTCTCAGACTTCCCCCATCAATGCTGGAAAAATTAAAAGGTCTAGATAACTACCCCGAATTTATCAGACAAGCAATTTCCGATGCACTAAATAAGCTTGAAAATTCAAAAGATACTACAAAAGATTCATAGTAATTGATAATTTTTAGAAAATTTGTTGGCTTCAGCTAAAGCTTTTAGTTTTGTAAATCGTTATGTGATGCTAATAAAGGGTAGCGATCGCTTGACTTAACAGCAGAATTTATGGCAAGGGTAGAGAGGGGCGATCGCCTTTTGTTTGTGGGTGCGATGCTCCAGAACGTGAACGAGCGAAAAAAGTTCTCAAGCGAGTTCACGATACTGGCAATCAGGTAAAACGGTTGAACATCATTTGGATTGGCTTCAAAATGAGTCAATCGGCAAAGTGCTGTTTTGTGTTGGTCTGTGGGGTAAGGGGAAAGATGCTTGCTTGATAAAAATCAATGATGCTGTCATTACTTACAGAACATAAGTCATGAGCCTTTATTGTCCGAAGAAAGTATATAAAAAATATAATTATTTTAGGAATGATTGGTATCGGGCAGGTATTATACTGTGTAAATTTCTAAAATTTGCTGTCTGCTACGTAGTCTCTATATTAGTACAAATGCTCCCATTCAATATTACTCATTTTCAGAATTTAATGTAATTTGCTGTGAACCATGTATCACAGCTAGTACTTCAATTTGTTCGGGTTTAATATAATAAATAATTCTATATGAACCTTCAATCATTTCTCTGATTTGCTCAGTTTCAAACTCAGATACAATTCGACCCGACAAAGGAAAATTTGCAATCTGTTCAGAACGTCTAGTTATACGGTCTACTATCCTCGCTGCATATTGTGGAGAAGTTTGGGCAATATAACTATAAATTGCGGAGAGATTTTCCACCGCTGTTTCTGTCCAGTAAACTTTCACTCTGGTAGTCCAAACTTTTTCCGCACTTCTTGTACAGAAATCACATTACCAGCTTTGCTATCTGCCAGTCCAGCTTCAACAGTTTGCCGAACATAAATTTGGTACATTAAATCATCCCATGTGGAATTTTCTGGCAATCTGTCAATTAATTTATGGGCTTCTTCTTTAATATTGAGATTTTTCATTAGTTGCTAAACAAATATTTTCTGCATCCATTTGAATATATTCTAGATGCAAAAAATATAGTTGGATTTTACAACAACATTTATGCAACGGAGAAGGGGAGATTCGAACTCCCGGAACCTTTCGGTTCATCCGATTTCAAGTCGGACGCAATCGACCACTCTGCCACCTCTCCAAATAAACTGTCGAGCTAGTGGCTAGCCGCATTTGTCGGTTAGCACTAAAGCTGACAGATCATACTATATCTTATCACTACGCAGGTTGCACTACTGAATGCGAATGTCTACGACACACTTCGCGATCGCTCGTACAAAATTTCCTCTGACACCACCTGAAAATCATTCCCCACCCACACTAAGGAAGCTTGGGTAACCACACCCGCCTCTAAAGAAACCAAGGAAAAATTACGCAGTTTCTCGCCCTCATTTTCCACTATCCTGGGCACAGTAGCCGCATTCAAGTAAATTGTTCCCTCTGGACTTCTAAAAACGGGTTTTCGCAGTTCTTTCTTCGTGTGCCGTAAAGTTCGGTGCATGTGGCCAAATGTCACTAGCGGAATGGTTTTACCAGCAGTAACAGCCTGAGAAATCGCCTCAGCAAAATCTGGATCGCCAAAGTCGCCTCCAATAGGATGCCAGTCTTTGCCGCAGGGGTCTTCTGGCCGATCGCCTAATCCACTAGGGCCATTGTGACCGAGAAAAATAATCGTCTGGTAAGCCGCATTTTTAACTGCTTTGACGATGCGATCGGCAGATTCTTCCAAATCTGTAACATCGTAACGTTCCCGACAGATGTCCGCAAATTTCCATTCCGGGCCGCCCCAAGTAAAGGGACGACCCCCGACTACAGTTAATTCCCAAGCTGGAAAATCTAATTTACCGTAACCGACATGGGCAGGGCCTAATAAATCGAGCTGTTCCTGTACCCAGTCTTCCTTGGAACGGTCGTAAGGACACTTTTTGCGTCCCCATTCTGTAGCTGTAAACCAAGCATCGTGGTTGCCCATGACTGCTGCTTTGGGAATGTCAACAGAAGCGATCGCTTTCACCACTTCCACTGACTCGTTACCAAAATCCCCAACAAACAGCACTAAATCAACACCCAGATGCTTGAGTGCAATGCCATCTTCTACTTCCCATTGGTCGTGAACATCTCCAACTACAGCAATTTTGAGGGTTATCGAATGAGTTTTCTGACTGGTCATGCCACTTTCCTTGCCGTCTATCTCCAGGATATGAAACTCAGCCGGATTTGGACATTATCTCTAGAAAATCAACACCCCACTATTTTTGGTAAAAACTACTATAATTAATTTAACAAGACTACAAATTGCAACTAAGAGCAACCCATAACTGTGTTTACCACTGCACTAGCTCAACGAGAAAAAACCCAACCGGGCGAACTACCATTAGATTTGTTTAGCGCTATTGAGAGTCTCAAAAAAGAACTTAACGCGGTGATTCTGGCGCATTACTATCAAGAGCCAGATATTCAGGATATTGCAGACTTTATTGGCGATTCATTACAGCTGGCGAAAGCAGCCCAAAAGACCAGTGCAGATGTAATCGTCTTTGCTGGCGTTCACTTTATGGCAGAAACGGCAAAGATACTTAATCCCGATAAATTAGTACTTTTACCAGATTTGAATGCAGGTTGCTCTTTAGCAGATAGTTGTCCGCCAAAGGAATTTGCCGCTTTTAAAGCCGCGCATCCAAATCACCTAGTGGTGTCTTATATAAATTGCTCTGCTGAAATTAAAGCAATGAGCGACATTATTTGTACTAGTTCCAATGCTGTGAAAATAGTACAGCAAATACCCAAGGAGCAGCCGATTATTTTTGCCCCAGACAGGAATTTAGGGCGCTATGTCATGGAACAGACTGGACGAGACTTGGTGCTGTGGCAAGGTAGCTGTGTCGTCCATGAAACCTTTTCCGAAAAGAAAATTGTCGAGTTAAAAATTGCCCACCCCCAAGCAGAGGCGATCGCTCACCCAGAATGTGAAACTAGTGTATTGCGCCACGCCAGCTTTATCGGTTCTACAGCAGCTTTACTCAAACATTGTCAAAACAGTTCCTCCCAGGAATTTATCGTGGCAACGGAGCCGGGAATCATTCACCAAATGCAAAAACTAGCTCCCCAAAAGCGCTTTATTCCCGCGCCGCCGATGAATAACTGCGCTTGCAACGAATGTCCGTTTATGCGCTTAAACACCCTAGAAAAGCTCTACTGGGCAATGAAAAATCGCACTCCCGAAATTACCATGTCCGAAGATATCCGCCTTGCTGCACTGCGACCAATGCAACGAATGTTGGAGATGAGCGTGTAGTTAGAATAAGTTTTTACAAATTGTAGAGACGTGGTTTTATTGCGTCTCTACCAAAAATTTATTTTTTAAGCACTTGAAATTTATAAAACCTAGTGCTATGATGTTAAATCGTGAGACAAATGGGTCGGTGTCCGAGTGGTTAATGGAGACGGACTGTAAATCCGTTGGCTAGCGCCTACGCTGGTTCAAATCCAGCCCGGCCCACCTCTCACGAATTCATAAGTTATAATAGCTGGGTAATAGGTAAAATGCCGAGCCTTGTAACTGAAAAACAAAAATTTTCTTTCGCCCGTGTGGCTCAGTGGTAGAGCACACCCTTGGTAAGGGTGAGGTCACGAGTTCAATCCTCGTCACGGGCTTATTAGAAATACTGAAAAATCAACAGTTTGCAGCTACTTGCATTAATTGGCTGTACTCTACCAGTATCGCTTGAGACAGAAGTACTTGCATAGAAGTTGCATAACATAATTACTTATCAGAATGCTGCAATATATAAGCTAAATTTATAAAATAGTACTCGTTTTCTAGCTTGATAGTAGTTACTAAATAACAAGCACTGCTATATTAGCCTGTAATGCCTCTATTTTCAGTCTCAGGTAGAATGCAAGCTTAAGTCTTATATCGCTTGTTATAGAGGATTTTAGAGCTAGGTATTAAAGCTTAAATGCTATCAAAGCTAATCATTCAATAATGGAAACGTAAGAAAAAACCATTCACCAGTTTCATCGTTAGTAATGGCTATGGTGGTCTCCTGTTGTGTTCAGTAGTTATCTGAACCAGCTTGCATTGTGACAATTACCAACTTAAGTAGAAATTTTGATGAAATTGATTAATTATGTGATAGATGATTCATGCTGGTTTAGGTTTGATGTTAAGTGTGGGGTAAATATGGGCAATATCTAATAAGTGAGATACACAACACGGACAAAAAATATGTTAATCTTTATAGCTATTGTATTTTGCCTTGCATTTTTAGCATTTATTTTTACTGTTATAGTACCTTCATTATTAAACCTAATTCAGAAAATAAGTGGGAAGAAAGTTAGTTTAAATATTGGCATTGGTTTATATATATTTGTAATAACATTTGTTGTTTCTTTGTGGATATATGCTCAGTTAGTTCTTATCATTTCAGGAGATATTGAACAAGTAAAATATAACGTAGCCTCTTTGATTCCTAAAATTGAAGAAGAAAAAAGATCTACAAAATTTGAAAATACAGAAGAACAGTTAGGTAAAGAAGAAGTAAAAAATGATATGAATACTCAGATATATCAACAGTTAAAACCTACAACATTATTAAGTAGATATGAAGGTTGTCTTGAAACATATAAATGGCTTGAAGGTGAACCTTCTTATCAAGCAAGTAGTTCATTCTATGAATGTAAGCGAACAGAAAAATTTTGTTTAGCTATAGGCTCATTATATGATGTTAATGATGAGTATAAAGAAGAATTAGTTGGCGACAAAGCTCTCTGTAAGCAATTTGGATGGTATGGTAGTTCAAATAGATATTCTAAGGATTTTAGTTTAAATTAAACTGCTTAATGGCTCTATACTTATATATGACTCATATCTAAAGTATTATTTATTTCTTAGTCTTAGTTGTGCATACTGGCTTAGTGGTAATAAGTTCAACTAGTTAAGCGTATTGAGCCGCGAGTACATTAAGCCAAATAAAATATAGTTTATTAAGACAAATATCATATATATCATATACGCCTTAATCTATATATTTATAACTGCAATAACCTATTTTTCTTACTGTAGTTAACCTAGTATAAATATCATAGTTAACTTATTAGCTTAAGATATCAGATAATTAGAAACAATAACTTATCTTATCTATAGAATACTGCGCTAGGTGTTACAACTTACTTAAGATGTCCTAATCTGGTTTAATAACCAAATTTCTCAACTTGATATATTGATTAACATCTTTTTTGAGCAAATTAAGTAATTCCACAACTTGTTGTTTATTGAGTTTTAATTTAGTAAACAAATATTCGGTAATTAACATTGCTAATTTACCTATCTCACTATCATTACAACTTGGTTGATGATATCTCACTACACCTCTAGCAGTTTGTGTACATTTTTTAATATCGTGAGTAGCTTTATGTATCTGTTTATCAGAATTATTAATCACATAATTTTCAACATTTTTCTTAATTTCCTTGTAATTAGCTTGTAACATTTTTTGTGTAACTTCATTCCTTATCTGATCTAGCCATATACAATCTAATCTTGGTTGATTGTGATTTTCACAATATTTTGCATCCAAATATGACTTAACTAGTACTTTATTGCCTACCAAATTTTTCTTACATAACACTCTATCACCGATTGATAGTGTTTCATTAGTAAGAAATAAACCAATATACTGGCTTTTAATTGACTCAGGTAAATCTGTCGATTTTGAGGTTTATCAGGTAACTGCTGTTTCAATCTTCTCCAAGGGTTAATACTAATTAATCCAGTCTCGAATGCCCAATTACTACAAGCGTGTATATCGTTGATGATTCGCTCAAGCGTAGTAGTCGAATAGATTTTAAGTAACTCTGGTATTAACACCCGCGCATTCTCTGGACTTAGCATCTCAGGTAACACCTTTGCGAAGCACCTATCAATCTGTGACCATTTCTCTTTTTGAGTGGTTTCAGCGACACTTGCTTGTTTTGCTACCTTGTAGTGTTGCCACAATTCCTTGAGGTTTGGCGCTATGTCCTTACTGATTGAAACAACGTTATCGGGCTGTTTAACCTTTGGTTGATATTTTTCTAACGTGGGGTCAAAGTAGCCAGCAAGAATGTCTGTCTTGATTTGACTAGCTATTCTGTCAGCGTTTGCGATCGCTAGTCTATCGCTATATTTACCACCTGGAGAGAGAGAGTATTGCTTCCCTTGGTATTGAAACCTAATTATGATTCCGCCATTGTTGTTGCGTGGGGTAATCTTGGGTACTCTAGACGACGACTTACCAATCTCGAACATTCTCTAAGTTGCATAGTTCTTGCATAACCCAACTATGCAAATCGCTCAAAGCCTTGATAATCAGTTATTTTGAACACCCTTGGTAAGGGTGAGGTCACGAGTTCAATCCTCGTCACGGGCTTTGCTAAAGTATATAGAAACATAAAGTTTTCGCAAATTGCGTAAATTTGCTGGACTCTACTAGTATCTCCCTACACACATGAAGTTGCATAACACTATTACTTATGAAATGAGATTAAATATATTAATATATTTTTCTACTGCTATTGGTACTTTGTAGTTTAGCGACTTATGTCAGATAAATACTCACGCTAAATCAGCTTGTAACCCATCTGTTTAGAGTTTCAGCTATCAAAACTACATTAGCTTTACATAAACAGTTACAAAGGCAAGTAATGATATTTGGACAGATAATCATGTCAAAAAATCATATTAATAATATTATGTTTGGCTAATAATATATACACTGTTTAGTAATATTAAAAATTTATTTAGGCGTAGCTTTATCGATTTTGCCACTTATAATATTGTAATTACTACGATAATAAATTATTTTATCCTTAACTTTATTAGAAATAAAAGTACTCTTTGGAATAGAATTTAGCAAATCAATTGCTTGAGATAAATTCGATTGTGCTTGTTGCAATGAGATTATTGACTGAGATTTATCTTGAACGATAAGAGCTGCTTGCCATGCCTTTTGTTGGGCTGATTTAAAATCTTCTAAGGCTTTCTGCTCTATTAAAATTGTTTTATTTACAGCGTTATAGTTATTCTTATATAAAACGAGTTTATCTTTGGACTGAGGATAAATTTTAGAACTCTGCGGAATAGATTCTAAAATACTAATAGCTTTTTGCCACTTTGATTTTGCTTGTTGCCATACTTCTAGCGGATGAGGAGGTTTCTGAACTATAACAGAAGCTTCCATAGCTAATTGTTGAGCATTTTTCAATTTTTCACTATAATCTATTAATATAATTTTATTTTCTTGATTACCTTTATATTTTGAGCTTTCTTCAATTTTTAAGTTATTGTCTCTATAAACAGTATCTTTAACAATAGTTAAATATGCTATTAATTGTTGTAATTGTGTACGCTTAGTAACAGTTGCCCAAATACTAAGGCTTATTAATAGTGTAATAGAAAAAATTGCTATCCCTAATCTTCGTTTATTTTTTAACTGTTTGTTTGCATATAGTATTTTCTGGTTAGCTTCTTGAATAAGGATATCTATAGATTTAGATATGTTTAAATATTGAATAGATATATCAGTTATTTTATATTTTTTATCGCTAAAATTTAAAATGACTTCACCACTAGTATGGAATTCTAATCCTATTAAATATTTACCAAATATAGATATAAATTTTTCTATTGCGGCAGGTTCAACATTAAATTTATTATTATATTTTTTCAACGTTTGAGCTAGTAGATCAATCTTTTCTTTTAATAAAATTAATGCTTGCACTACATTAGTTAATTCCTCGATATGTTGCTTAATTAATTTAGTCTTTGTTTGTTTTAACTCTAATTTTACTATTTTACTAATTGCATCTATTCTATATTCAGCAGATTGAATATCTATATTCTTTTCTTCTAACGATCTCTTGATATTGTAAAAGTTACTAGTAAGATTAATTTTGATAAATTCTTGAAAATGTTCAGTTTGCAATTTAAGAGATTCTACTCTTTTATTTAAGTTTTCATAATTAGAGATTAACTTGGCTAAACTAATACTTTGTTTATTATAAGTTAGAAAGATAAATTCTCCTTCGGAATTAATTTTTATTCCACATATATATCCCTCTAATTTATCTACCAATACTTCTAATTTAGTAGAGCTTAAAATACATTTGTTATTAGAATGTACCGATCCGTCTGTATTATCGCCAACTAGTTTTAGAATTTCTCGAATATTTATTTGCAATATATTAAGTTTATTTTTAGTTTCTACAGCAGTTTGTAATTGTTTTTCTATACTTTGTAAGTTGAACCAATCTAAATCAAGTCTAATTGATTGTAGTATTACTCTAAATTCTTCATGTAAATCAATAATTTTATTTTTATGGGTTTTAAATCTACATGGTTCCACTAGTTGATTAATTTTATCAATACTAATAATAATTTTTTCACTTATTTCTTGAAGATTTAATAATAAGTATATTTCTCTTTCTTTTAATTGACTAATATCTTTATCTGATTTAGAGTTAAATATATTTTCAACTCCAGACTCTAATAATTCATCACCTATTGTTGAGACAACATCAGATAAAACAGGAATTGCTATTTCTGCCATTCTCAATTTAAAACCTAATGCTGTTTTACCAACACCTTTAGCTATTTCTAAACCACGATTACCAAATTCTCCTACTCGATCGATAATTTTTGTAAAATTTAGCTTTTTAAGCTCAGAACTGATATCTTTTTTTATTTGATCGACTCGTTTATAGCTTTTTTTTAGTTGTTGAATTTGTTGTTTGATTGATTCAGAATTATCAAAATTAATTTGTACGCTTTCATTTATATCTTTTAATTCTTTATGTAAGTTTTCTATTATTTCTTTCATAATTTTAATTTTAAAGAATTATGCTTCTACAGCAGATATAAGGTAACGGCATTATTACGAAGATAGCTGTAATTGTTACTAAATAGTTTAGTAATATCACTGTATTTTAAATTAAGTATTAATTGTAAATATCTAAGTAAAATTGACTAATTTAGAAGCTGACATTCATATACTTAGCAACCAAAACTATATTTGTTCGATTACATTCATCAAGTTTTGGCTCTAAGAGTCAACACTACCTTAATGTTGACCCTTAGCGTTACCCACTGTGTGAAAGCTTATAAACCTTGGTATAACTGCATTTCAGGGTTAGCGTTTGCGATCGCTAGCTTATCGCTGTATTTACCACCAGGAGAGACAGAATATTGCTTCCCTTGGTATTGAATTAACACTGATGATGTAAAACTATATGCTGCGTAGATAGGTTAGGATATATTTAATACTACAAAAATAATTTAATTTTTCAGAAGACAACCTCACAAATATGTCGTCCTGATTTGGGATGAATTAGCGATTCAATGATTCTTAACCTTCGATTCAATTAAAGGTAGATCCAGAGAATCGTCTAATTCGATACAATTTATAAGCTGAGAGAGCCAAGGAGAACAAGGTGGTCTTATTAAAAGGCTTTGAGATTGAGATGTATACCGGCACGCCTCAAGGTGAAATCGTTGGTCTCTCCGACAAAATTGTTGCAGCTTTGGATGGATTTGTTCGGGAGCCAGATAGCCGCAATGTGGAATATATAACCCAGCCATCGGTTAGTTACGAGAATTTATTGTGTGCGCTACTCCATCCCAGACGGACGTTGCGAAACCACCTCAATCGTTTGGGCAATTACACCCTCATACCGGGAAGTACTTTGTCTTTAGGTGGAAGCGATCGCTTTATGCGTTCCGATCCAGCCAACCCCTATCATGACTACATCGAGCAAACCTACGGCACAAAGGTAGTCACCGCTAGCGTACATATCAATGTCGGCATTAGCGACCCCGAAATATTAATGCGGGCGTGTCGGGTGATTCGTTTAGAAGCACCTTTATTTTTAGCCCTGAGTGCCTCATCTCCATTTTTAGATGGCAAAGCTACAGGGTATCATTCCACCCGTTGGGGTCTGTTCCCGCAAACCCCTAAACACGTGCCATTATTTGCCAGCCACGCCCATCATATCCAGTGGGTGGAAGATCAACTTTCTGCTGGAACAATGCAAAATGTCAGGCATTTATGGGCATCAGTGCGACCAAATGGCGATCGCCGTCCCTACGATTTAAATCGGCTAGAACTGCGGATTTGTGATTTAGTCACAGACCCCATCGCCTTACTAGCGATTACCGCCTTATTAGAAGCGCGTCTGTTACAAATAATCGAAAACCCTGGCATCGACCCATTAACTCAAAGTACCTTTTCTCCTGAAGAACTCGTCACTTTGACTGCTGATAACGAAACTGCTGCTGCAACCACTAGTCTTGATGCTCAGCTAACCCACTGGCAAGATGGCAGAAGCATCACAGCTAGAGATTGGATTGGCGAAATTTACCAGGATGTTTGGGCGATCGCCAAACAACAAGGTTTTAGCTGTTTCCTTTCACCTTTGCACAAAATTCTCCGCGAAGGCAATGAAGCTCAACAGTGGTTGCAGCTACACAGAGTCGGCTTTGACAGCCAGTGTGTCATCACCCAGGCTATTACTACCATCCAGGAACGAGAAATCGAACTCGAAGACAAATTGTGTTCCTCGCTGCTGACGTAGCCGAAGGCTTTAGGGATTGGGGACTGGGGACTGGGAAGATCGGGAGACAAGAAGAGAAGTTGGAGTGTAAGCTTTCAACCTAGTTTGCGGTGAAGCAGCGCGGACTGCTTCACTCAAAGGCCCTGCCGTAGGCATCCAAACTTCTCCTGTCAAAGACGCTACGCAAACGCAAGACAAGGTGAATAACTCCTAACTCTTGGAAAGACTTGGGTTAATAGTGTCTGTACTCCTAACAATCCCTATTCCCGATGCCCAATCAACGGCTGCCCTCAAACAAATGGTAGATTTTTGTGCAGACAGTACTTGATAGAAAAAACACAAACAACCATTTAACTTTACATAAAATTTAATATTTACCGATTTCACTCAAATACGCTCTCAGGTAGTATTCTGAGAGGGTTTGCGGTTCGTTTTAAAAATCTAATCGATGGGGAATGCTTGATTATTATTAACAAAACCTATGAATAGCCTCTGCCTTTTGGTAGATTTTACATTGACAATAGATTATTTTATACAATACGTAGATTATACGGACAATGCCTCAGGTAGTTTTAGTTAACCCCCAAATTCCTCCTAATACAGGTAATATTGCTCGTACTTGTGCGGCTACGGGTACTGAGTTGCATTTAGTTGGGCCTTTGGGGTTTGAAATTAGCGATCGCTACCTCAAAAGAGCCGGCTTGGATTACTGGCCTTATGTCAAGCTACACTATCACGAATCGTTAGAAGCCTTCAAAATAGTACACCAGGAGCGTGGAGGCAGATGGTTGGGTTATAGTGTCGCCGGAAATATTAATTATGTCAGTTTTGAGTTTCAACCCGATGATTGGTTGTTATTTGGCAGTGAAACCACTGGTTTGCCACCAGAAATTTTGTCACATTGTGATGCTACTCTGTATATTCCGATGAGTCAGCCTGGAGTTCGTAGCTTGAATCTGTCGGTGAGCGTGGCTATCGGTTTGTTTGAAACTCGGCGGCAATTAGGCTATTTACAATAGTTGTTTAACTAATTTATTATTAAGTATATCTACTTAACTATTTTCCGAAAACCAATCAGATGAGTGATTTGTAGCGACGAATACTTTGCTAGTTACGGCAAAATTAATGTCAAAAAATACACCAAAAATTGTGTTTTTGAATAAAATGTAGTGGAAGATACTTACAACAGGAGTAAGCTTGTTATAAGAAATTTGTATATAAAATTCGCGATAATGCCAAATTTGAATGATAGATTTTGATGAATTTGCAGCATTCAATATTGGGGAACAAATGCCCTATAACTTAATCATAGAGTGCATTTGAGCTATTTTGGCTCTAATGTTCCCAAGATTACTCCCCAAAATTAGCCAATAGTTAATACGGTTGTTTTTTAGGGAATAATCAACGTAAAGTCTCGTGTTGGGAAGACGGATTGTGTAGAAATATCTTGAAAAGATCTACAGCAGGGGGCATCGCTTTTCCAGAGGTCGCAGCAATTTAATTTTCGGCAGCGACTATGGACTTGATAAAACTAAACTGTTTGCCAAGTCCCCGCGATTGACGCAAGACAGCCGCGGAAAACCGGAAAAAAGAAAACGTCCTAAATGGTGTGAGGAGTGGTTCGGACAAGCAAGCACAGCAATTTTTAAGTTTTGCTAACACATGTGAACTTGTCTAAATCAGAGAAGCAGGTTAATCTTGCGTAAGCATCTCTGGTGAATGCGATCTCGATCTATCGTTTAGTTGCGATCTAGATCGTTGACTAGATATCCAGCTGAAAAATCGAGGTCAGTTAAGCGCTAGTGATCGTAAGGAGGTCGTCTTTGAAACGAGCATTGAAAAAGAGAGTGAAAGCTGTGTTGAAAAATAACCCCAGCAGCGATGATGCCCCGGTAGAACAACTAAATTCAATTAATCCAAAAGTTAACCGTCGGGTGCGGACAAAAGCCGCCATGATTGGCTTGGCAATCTCTATGGGAGCAACCAGTCTTTTGGTGACTCGACAAAGCGATCAAGCCCAAGCAGCGGTGCCTGTAGGCAGCCAAAAGGCAACCTCAACCATTCCTGCGGTTCGTGATACTGAGGTGAAATTCGCCTCCACCAAGCTGGAATCCCAAGCAATCTCATTACCGAGCGTGCCGGAGAATCCTGTTGTCGTGGAACCAACAGCAGTCTCACAGTTGCCTGGGCTTGAAGCTAAATGGCAAGTTGCGGCCAGTGGAACGTCTTTACAAGTTCCTGCATCAGAAAGTTTTTCCCAAACAACGCCAGTTGATAAAAATCTCACTGGCTCAAAATCCCAAGTGTCGCAGGGGTCGAACAATACTTTAGCTGAGACTAGCTTTCCAACAGTCAACAAGCTATCGAACCCCATTGCTGAAGATATTACTGGTACTACAAGCGTATTACAAGTAGTACCACAAACAGTGGCAACATCTGGGACAGCCAGCAGTGAAATAAATGCACAACTTAAGGCGCAACAAGAGTTCGCGCTGAATCGCTTACAAGAAAAATCAAACCGTTTAAGAAAGAGTCTGGCACAATTGCGGTCTGGGGATACCGAAAATTTATCACAAACTGCTATCGGCAATACTGTAGTTGAAAAAACTGTGTTAGCGCAGTCAGAGACTTCTGGAAATGCTGCCCAAGCCAAGCTGATATCGAGGTTAAAACAGAAGACACAACAGGAAATTGCGTTAACTACACCAACAACCTTGATTGCGTCTTCGACAAGAACAGCCTATGAAGTTAAGCCTGGAGATACGCTAGCGGCGATCGCCAGCAGATACAATACATCTGTATCAGAACTAGTTAAGGCAAATAACCTCAATAATCCCAATCAACTGCAAATCAGTCAAAAACTGATTATTCCAACTGCTCAAGTTCAGGTAGCTGTAGCGACTAAGCCCAGTTTTATACAGCCGACTAATACTCCCAAAGTTACTTCCTCTGTGACCATTGGTAGTGCCAACTCATATCTACCAAGTTCGCCATCGCGAATTATTGCTGACAACAGTAGCGTTACCGTCTCTACACCGGTAACTGCGGACGACCAAATTCAGACAAATAGCGCGAACGACTTGCAAACAGCTCCCGTCGCTCCTAGAGCTTATGGTATGGGTGGTGAAACCCCAGTACCAAAAGCCTTTGTTGAAATCCAGCAGCCTGAAGAACCAACAAATAGGGTAGCAAGGGGTAACAACAATAATAATGACCGTCTACGGGGCTTACAAGCAGAAATCCAGAGATTACAGCAGAAATATCGCGCTCAACAGTCTGGGAACTTAGCAATGCCAGCTGCTGCCGCTGAAAGTAACACTGCTGCGACATTCACTCCTGTTTCTACCCCCAGTAATATCCCCGTACCTATCTCTGTGTCTCGACCGAATAACGTAGCGATACCAATTGCGGTTCCGACACCTACCAGAGCTAACTACGCTCAACCAATTAAGCCCCAATTCCGTGCTACCGTACCGGCCAACGAGCCAATAAATCCAGAGTTCTTACCCAATCTAGGATCTGCTGGTCAATGGACTCCCCCTCGCAATCCATCTGGCACCAGAGTTGCAACGCCTCCTAGACGAGTAAATGCTTCGGATTCCTTAGGGAAGTTGCGCGGAACCACAGTTGCTCCACAGGCTATACCACCTTTGGCAGCAGTGGATCAATATTTACCCAGAGTGATTGACGAAACAACACCCCCTCCATCTAATTCATCCGTAGCTTACCAATGGCCGGCGAAGGGCACTCTCACCTCTGGCTATGGCTGGCGCTGGGGAAGAATGCACAAAGGAATTGATATTGCTAATTCCACAGGGACACCTGTTTTCTCCTCTGCTGAGGGGGTCGTGGAAAAAGCTGGCTGGAACAATGGCGGTTACGGTAACCTCGTTGAAATCCGCCATCCTGATGGCAGCACGACTCGCTACGCTCACAACAGCAAGATTTTGGTACAAGCTGGTCAGCAGGTGAGTCAGGGAGAGACAATTGCTTTAATGGGTAGCACTGGTCACAGCACTGGGCCACACACTCACTTTGAAATTCATCCATCAGGCAAGGGTGCTGTTAACCCAATAGCTATGTTGCCAACAGCACGTCTGTAATTCTTGGCTATCTGTAACTAAATCATTGCCTTGTTAATTGAGGGAGTTTATCTCCCTCTTTTGCTTTTTATCGGGAAAGGCAGAGGGCAGGAGGCAGAAGGCAGAAGGAAATTCTGGTTCCTGTCGTCTGCCTGTGACCGGAGGGAACAAGGGCTTAAGACCCCCACTGAACTCTTGTTCAGTGGCTCCAAGTCAAGAGGGGTTTGAATCCCCTTCTGACTTGATCCTTCTGCCCTCTGCCCTCTGCCTTCTGCCTTCTTCAATGAAAAATTTGTTTTATAGTACAATTATACTATTAAAACTAAAATTTAACTCACTACACTTGGCTTGTAAGTATAAACCCATTTGTGAAAATCCTCATTCAGCGTCATTTGCCGCTGTGGGGTCTGACTAGGAGATGTAAAGTCTTCGTAGTAGCGCATCTCGCCCATAGCACTACGAGCCTGAATGATTTTTGTGCGCTCGATGCGAGACTGTTCGTAGGTAGTTAGGGCTTCTTCGAGGGTAGCTGAATGGGAAAAACACTGTGCCAGTTCGTATGCATCTTCAAAAGTGGTATTGGCTCCTTGTCCCATAGCTGGCGCCATTGGATGGGCGGCGTCACCTAAGAGAGTAACTCTGCCTTGACTCCAGTGGGTTAAGGGTGGGCGATCGCAAATTGGCCCTTCCCAGATTTGCTCGGCTGGTGTCGCTTCCACCACTGCCCGAAAGGATTCATCCCAATCAGCTAATTCGTGGAGAATGCGAAATTTGACTCCATCGGCGTCTTGAGAAAGAGAGTAATCAGGCGAAAATTTACGACTAATCCAACTGGTATAGCCGCCTCCCACATTGAGAATGTACATGAACTGTTGATTGCCTTTGACGAAAACGAGTTCATAGTCATTAAATAACTCATGGTGGTACTTGATGACAGCACGCCAACACATACTACCGATATAATTAGGCTTACCCTCGCCAAATAAAGTTTTCCTAATTACGGAGTTGACGCCATCAGCACCAATTAGCAAATCTGCATCTATTGATTTTTGACCATCAAAATGAATTTTCACACCGTTTTCATCTTGGTCAAAGCCGATGCAACGATGATTGAGGTGAATGATGTCAGATGGCAATCTTGATGCTAGAACTTGCTGTAAACGATACCACCAAACAGTCAATAATGGTTGTCCATATTGCTCTAAATATTTAGTTTGACTAGTCCTGATTGTTTCTTTGTGAATATTTTTTAAAACCGTGTGGTTAACTTCGCATCCTGAGCTTTTCAGGGTTTCGACTATTCCCGGTGCGATCGCATCTAGAAAATTTAAGCCATTAGGAGCCAGTCCTAGTCCAGTTCCAGCCGGACGAAATTCTTGTGCTTTTTCGTATACTTGAACGTCAATACCCTGGCTTTGAAGTGCTATGGCAGTAGCCAAACCACCTGGCCCAGCGCCAACGATCGCAACTTTTTCTACTATCGGTTTAGAGAATTTCTGAGTTAGATTTTTGTTCATAATAGAAATCAGAATTTTAGGATATCCCCACCGATAAATCCGCTTGCTCTTTTGCCTTACGTTTTAAGCAGACTCACAGCCGTTATTTTGACTCCTAAATACTTTTTTAGTCAATCTTCCTGAAAAACCAACTCTTAATTGGCGATTCTAATCAGTTGTCATCTGTCCTGTGGTTGCTGGTGGTAACAAAAACTGCACACATAGGATTTTTGTAAATCTGACAAACTCAAATGCAATATACTTACCTCGATTTTGGCAGTAAATTTCGTAAAATTGACCTTCATTGCTCAAAAAACCTAATATCAGGTACATAGCTTGCTGTATTATTTTTGTATTCAAAAATGATTGCGAACAGGAGTTTGTATGAAATTTAAATCAGCTTCCATATATATTGGTTTAAGCTTTCTGAGTTTTTCAGTCAGTTCATTGCCGCGTGTTGTAAATCCACCACAAGTCCTTGCTCAAGAAGTTAGTTCTTCATGCCCTCTACCAGCTGATATTGCCATTACCTTTCTAAATTCCGAGTGTAAGGAAGTTAAACTAGAGCAACCCCAAACTTTTTATCGCTACTATAGTAGCAGTAACAACAAATACGGCAGATATTTAACAGCTGACAAATATAACACGAATGTAGAAGTAATCAAGAATCTAGCTCTCAATCAAGAATGGGGTAATCAAGCAACTCAAATACTAACAGTAACTTTGCCAGCAGGAACCTTAACTTATCAAGGCATTGTCGGCCCTCAAACTCCTAAAGAATGCTATCCAGGTGGTGGTCAACAAACATTTATTAAAGATTCAAAAGATCCGAATATAAAATGGTCTGACGCCGGAAATATCGTTGTAGAAAAGTTTAGCTGCCCGTAAAATTTATGGAAACCAACACACAAGAATTTATCAAGCTAATCGATCGAGCTTCTGAAATTAGCGAACAGATGCTTAAAGACAAACAATCTGAGTCTTCTCCACGTTTAAACAACGTCATAAATGCCTTACAATCTATTAAAAATAAGGCACTCAATGGTCAACTCGAACCATCAGGAGGAGTCTCGACTCTTGGTCTAGCTCGTGAAGTGGCGGATTGGATTGAACCGTTAGATTCGCCATTATTAAAAGCTGTAGGTGGCATAGAGGAATATTACCAAAAACACCTCTAAATCTCCTATTTTAGTCTATTTAACAGAACATTACAGTTAACAAAACAGTGGTGAGTAATGAGTAATAATTACCATTTTTAACTCAGCACTGTTTTGTTAAAAGCAATTATCTTTATTAAGATTAGCACCAAATATGGAAGAAAATTATTTAACTGCAATTACCTCAAACTCTGTTACCCAAGAATTCAGAATATTGAGTTCAGAAGAAGTAGAATTATCGCTAAATGTCAATAATTTGTCATACTCAGTAAAGCTAGAACCCTGCGTTACTTTACTCGATGCACTACGGGAAAAGCTGGGTTTGATGGGTACAAAAAAAGCTTGCGATCGCGGTGAATGTGGGGCATGTACTGTATTAGTTAACAATCGGCGAATTAACTCCTGTATGACATTGGCAATAATGCACATCGGCGCTGCAATTACTACTATTGAAGGATTAGCAGAAGATGGCAAACTCCATCCTTTACAAACAGCTTTTATCACCCATGATGCTTTTCAATGTGGATATTGCACATCTGGTCAAATTGTCTCTGCCTTAGGAATGATATTAGAAGAAATACCCAAATCTGAAGCAGAAATTCGAGAAAAAATGAGTGGAAACCTTTGCAGGTGCGGTGCATATCCGAATATTATTGCAGCGATTCAAGATGTCCTAGAGGAAAGGGAAGATGCAGCCATTTAGTTATGCTAAAGTTTTGTCCCAAGCAGCAGCAATCGCCACAATTAAAGAAGAAAAAACTGCGGAATTTATTGCGGGTGGTACTGATTTATTGGGATTAATCAAAGATGGCGTACAAGTAGTAAATACATTAATTGATATTAACAGTTTACCGCTAGGAGATATTGAATTTCAAACTCATGGAACTCGCATTGGTGCAATCTGTAGATTAAGCGATGTAGCTTTTCACCCCCAAATTCAAGAGTGTTATCCAGTAATTACCCAGGCTTTGCTACAAAGTGCTTCGCCGCAACTGCGAAATATGGCAACTGTGGGTGGGAATTTATTGCAACGAGTTCGTTGCAGCTACTTTCGCAACCCAGTTTTTCCTTGTAATAAACGCACTCCAGGTAGAGGTTGTGCGGCAATTACAGGCTACAATCGGATGCACGCTATTTTTGGAGCTAGCGAACATTGTATCGCCGTTCATCCTTCAGATTTAGCTGTAGCTTTGACAGTATTAGATGCAGTGATTTGCATTCAAGGGGCAGAAAAAACACGGCGAATTTCTATTCATGATTTTTATCTTTTACCAGGTGAGACCCCACAAACAGAAAATTTATTACAACCTGGAGAATTAATTGTTGCTATTGAAATTCCAGATTTTGCATATAAATCTCATTATTTAAAAGTTAGAGATCGGGCTACTTATGAATTTGCTCTTGTTTCTGTAGCTATTGCCTTAGAAATAGAACAAAATGTTATCAATTCAGCACGTATCGCTTTTGGAGGAGTAGCGCCAAAACCTTGGCGTGCATGGGAAGTTGAAGAATTCCTCAAAGGAAAAGCAATCAATACAGCTACATTCATAGCCGCAGCTGAACTTGCAATTAAAGAAGCAAAACCGCAAACACACAATGAATTCAAAATTGAATTAGTCAAACGCGTTTTAATTCGCGGACTTTCAAAATCTTGTGGGGGTTGAACCTACTAAAACTCAAGATTTGTCTGGCTTATTTCCTCGACTGCACTCAGCCTAACCAATAGAGAGGCGAAGGTTAGAGTGCAAGAATAAGTGGCAACTAAATTATAATAGTGATATTGGTCACAAGAGGAGTGCGATCGATATCACTAATTAGCAATGATTTAGGTTATAATATTTCTTTGAGCGCCTCTAAGGTAGAAAGCTAGGTCATAAATTGATACTAGCCTTAAAAAGTCGTTATCCCTCAATTAGCCGATCTAGAAGTTAAGACTATGTTTGAGTAGTGATGACTATTACCTGTTAAGCCCTGAATTGTCTGCATAAGTGAATTTGAGGGCTTGATTTCAGACAAGTTTATTTGAGTCATATCAAGTATTAGCAAATTGTTGCGCGAAAAGATTTAAGCTTATTTTCACAGCAGCAAAAATTTTGAATTGGAGTTACGTCAGTCTCTAATTTGTTGATTTAAATAACTATTAATTTTATGAAAGTAAAATCTTAGCATTAGTCTTCAGAATAATTTATAAATATTTACTAAATACTGACTTTTAATTAAAATTATTTATAATGCTAAAACAACTTAAAAAAAAATTTCCATTGCAATATAACATTTGCTATGAAAACTATATAGGATTAACTAAAAACCCTCGTTGGTTGTTGATGCGTAAAGTTGGTAGATTCCCTTTTGGAACAGTTATAAGAGATTTTTTGCCTTATAAAAACGAACATTTTTCTCAAGAATTCGTAAATACAAGCTGCACTCTATTTCCCGGTCTTGATATTGATTTGGTAGTTAATAGTTTGAAGGAAAATGGATTTTATTTGGGTCTTAACCTTACCAAAGAAATAGTAACGGAAATTGCTAATTTTGCTCATTGTCATGCTTGTTATGGTGATTATAAACCTAATTTAGGTTTTTTTTATAATCAGAAGGAATCAGCAGAAAAGCATTACGATCGAATATTTAAACTAGCTGGCTATTTTAATACAGCTTTGCTTTGTCCTGCTATTAAAAAGCTGCAAAACGATCCTACACTATTGGCAATAGCTGGTAAATATTTAGAGTGTAAACCCGTACATTTATCTAATCAATTATGGTGGAGCTTTGCTGGGGAGACAACAACATTTGAAAAGATGAAAACATTTCAAATGTTTCACTACGATCAGGATGATTATCGCTTTTTAAAATTTTTCTTTTATTTAACGGATGTTGATGCATTAGGTGGCCCCCACGTTTGTGTTAGAGGCAGCCACAAGCAGAAAAAACTTTCACATTTATTGTTACCTAAATGTGAAACTGATGAAGATATTATTAGCTATTATCAACAAAAATCATTAGTGACTATTTACGGCAAAGCAGGGTTTGGCTTTGCTGAAGATACTTTTTGTTTTCACAAAGGCACTACTCCCATTGCTCAAGATCGCCTGATGTTACAAGTGGAATTTGGCACAATTGATTACAATATGCAGCACGATATAAGAGATCCATTAATTTTACAAACTATGATTAATTCCTAAAAATAATTTATTATATATAACGATCTTATCTCAGTTGTGAAAATTAACGAACTGCCTTCTCTAAGACGCAGTGTATCGTAGAGAAGCTTTCACAAATGATTTAAGACTGCTATAGGACTCATATTTGATTTTTGACATATACGTAGTAGTGTGACAAGGCTAAAATGTTGCAATAAATTTTATTGTGGGATGGGTGTCCTCACCCGTCCGGGCGGGCAGGATGCCCACCCCACAAGAGCTAAATTTTATGCAGACCTCTACTAAATTTAATTTTCCAGCAAAGGGAAAGCAACAGTATGAGTAAAATTGTTGGTAAGCCAGTAGATCGCGTTGATGGTAGACTGAAAGTCACAGGAGAAGCAGCATATACAGCTGATGTGGCGATAGACAATTTGACTTATGGCGTAATTTTTGAAAGTACGATCGCCAATGGCAAAGTTATCGAAATAGACACATCAAAAGCCTTAGCATCGCCTGGTGTAATAGATATCGTTACTTACGAGCAAACACCATCGTTAATTAAAATACCCTTCTTTTCTCCTGCAAAAACTCAACCAACCGAGAAAGATGACAACATCTATTACAATGGTCAACACCTGGGGATTGTAGTTGCTCAAACTTTAGAACAAGCCCAAACCGCTGCTGCTTTAATTAAAGTTATCTACGAAGAAGCAGCGCCAACAATAACATTGGCACAGGCAGAAATTTCTGAACCAGAAACAGTAAATTTTGGCATCATGCCAGGTAAAATTACCAGAGGAGATATAGAATCTGGTAAAGCACAAGCAGATATTCTCGTGCAGGAAGTTTATTCCACACCAATGGAACATCATAATCCCCTAGAAACCTCTGCAAGTATAGCGATGTGGGAGGGGGATAATTTGACATTATATGAAACCACCCAAGGCATTTCTGCAACCCAAAGAGCCATTGCATCTGTTCTGGATATTCCCCAAGAAAATGTCCGCGTCATCTCCAAATACTTAGGCGGAGGATTTGGTTGTAAAGCACTACTCAGGTCTCATACTATTCTTGCAGCGATCGCCGCCAAACGAGTCAACCGACCGGTGAAAGTTGCCTTAGAGCGATCGCAAATGTATACTAGCTGCGGTTACCGTTCTGAAACTCAACAACACCTAACGTTAGGTGCAACCAAAGAAGGCAAACTAACAGTCATTACTCACACCGGAACATCCTTAACATCCCAATTTGAAGACTTTGTGGAACCCGTTGGCGCAGCCACAACCATGATGTACGCTTGTGAAAATTTGCAAGTGAAATATCGCTTGGGACGTATCAATGCCTGCACGCCAACCTTTATGCGCGGCCCCGGCGAAGCACCAGGAATGTTTGCCCTAGAGTCAGCAATGGATGAACTCGCATCTGCCTTAAATATTGACCCCATTGAATTCAGACTGAGAAATCATGCAGATATCGATCCCCATACAGGATTACCTTGGTCGAGTAAATCCCTGAAACAATGTTATCAAAAAGGTGCAGAGATTTTTGGCTGGTCGCAACGCAACCCAGTTCCCCGTTCGATGCAAGAAGGTGATTTTTTAATTGGTTGGGGAATGGCGAGTGCGACATTTCCCAGCAATTCTGGTTCAGCATCAGTGAAAGTCGAAATTTTTGCCACTGGAGAAGTAAAACTAGAAACTGGTACTCAAGACATCGGTACAGGCACTTATACAGTGATGAGTCAGGTGGCTGCTGAGGCATTAGGCTTACCAGTGCAATTTCAACTAGGTGATAGCAATTACCCGAAAGCACCGATTACAGGCAATTCAATTACAGTTGGTAGCGTTTCTCCGGCGGTGCATAAAGCAGCGATCGCCGCACGGGATAGAATGATTGAAATGGCGATCGTAGACCCAAATTCTCCTCTGTATGGATCTCAAACAGAAGATATTACAGTTGATTCAGGGCAAATATTTTTAAAACAAAACCCATCCCAGCGAGACAGCTACACCGATATTTTGCGCCGTCAGGGATTAGAAAGTTTAGAAGTCACAGAACAAACCTCACCCAACCCAGAGAGTAAAAGTTATTCCAAACACTCTTTTGGTGCCATGTTTGTAGAAGTCGCCGTTGATGAACTTTTAGGAGAAATTAAAATTAGACGTTGCGTAGGTGTTTATAGTGTAGGGCGAATTCTCAACTTCAAGACAGCACGCAGTCAAGTTGTCGGTGGTATTACTTGGGGAATTGGCATGGCATTAATGGAAAAAACCATAATGGATGCTAACGAAGGCAGAATAATTGGTGCTAATCTTTCAGACTACTTGATTCCCGTTCATAAAGATATTCCAAATATGGAAGTGCAATTCATTGAAGAACAAGATGCTTATGTGAATGCACTAGGAACCAAAAGTTTGGGAGAGCTTCCCATTGTTGGCGTAGCCGCAGCCATATCGAATGCAGTTTATCATGCCACAGGTAAACGGATTCGCGACTTGCCAATTACACCAGACAAGTTGTTGTAAGTGAAGTACCGCAACTAAGCTTACCTATACTTAGGGATTATGAGTTGCTGATTTCATGTATGAAAACGATTGTGGATCGCTGTAAATTTAGAGTTAATAAAATAGAAAATTAATGTGTGTTCATAAATAATGTGGTTTTAACTACGTTATTGAGTTGAATTAGTAAGATAAACTTGCCTCATGAATGTCATCAAAGTACTGAGTTTTATTTAGTAACAAAAAAGGACAACCAATGAGCAAAGAAGTAGCCAAAGTAATCATATGGGAAGAGAATCAAAAAGATTTTGTTAAAAAGTTCTATGATTTACAATTTCTTCCTAGACTAGGAGAGGAAATTTACTTAAAAAAAGAGAAATGGAAAGTAACCAGAGTTGAACACGATCTAGAAGTAAATGAGGTTAATATCTACATAGAATTAATCAAAAAAGCGAAGCAGGATAAATCATCTAATTCATAAATAAAATTGACAAGAGACGCAATAAATTGCCGTCTCTACGAAAGATTGATTATTGTAGAAACGGCGATTTATCGCGTCTTTGGGATTTAGAATTTTCAGCAAAAACCTTAACTTGAACTAATTGACAAACCTGTGCTACGCTGCACTAAATCTATAGACTTCTTGCAAAAGTCCTTAACACCCCACCCCCAACCCCTCCCCTTAGCAAGGGGAGGGGAGACAAAGCGTAGCTTTGGCGGGGTGGGGTCTTATTTTCGATTTATGCAAGAGGTCTTATATTTACTTTTCAAACTTCCAACTTTACACCCCGAATTGAATAATCTAACAATTCCATCGGGTGAATAACTGAAATGTTCTTACCCTGCAACTCCAAATGCTTAGTAATTTGCAAAGTACACCCCGGATTAGCAGAAGCAATTAACTCAGCACCAGTATTCAATAAATTTTGTACTTTTTGCTGACCCAATTCCTCAGAAACTTCTGGTTGCAACATATTATAAACACCAGCACTGCCACAACACAAAGCTGCATCTAGAGGTTCTTTCAACTTGACACCTGGAATTTGCCGCAATAACTGACGCGGTTGGACGCTAATCTTTTGACCGTGTAATAAATGGCAAGCATCTTGATAAACTAAATTCAAAGTTTTATCTGTCAATGGTGATAGTTTGGCTGTTAATCCAACAGTTGCTAAAAACTCTTGAGCATCTTTCACCTTAGCCGCAAAATCCTTCGCTTTTTCGCGATATTCTGGGTCGTCTTCTAATATATGACCGTATTCTTTTAAAGTATGACCGCAACCAGCAGCATTGATAATTACAAAATCTACATCAGTCTTGGCAAAACTATCAATCATCTGTCTTGCTAAAGCCTTGGCCTGTTCTGTTTGTCCTTGGTGTTCGGGAAGCGCCGCACAACAGCTTTGAGATTTGGGAATCACAACTTCACAACCATTGGCTGTCAAAACCCGCACCGTCGCTTCATTAACTGGAGAAAAGAACAATCGTTGCACGCATCCCAAAATTACCCCAACGCGGTAGCGCTTTTCACCTTTAGCAGGAATTACACTAGGCAAATTATCTTGAAAAGATTTGAGAGTAATTTCTGGCAGAATAGATTCCATTGCTGCCAAACGAGGAGATATTTTATTGAGTAAATGGGTAGTCCGAACTAACTTACTCAAACCTAACTTTTGATAAACAAACAACGGAACTAATAAAACTCGTAAAAGATTGGGATAAGGAAACAGAGAAAATATCAACTGCCGAAATAATTTATCTGGCAAACTGCGGGGATAATTGCGTTCAATTTGGTGACGAGTTGCAGATATTAACTTGTCATACTGCACGCCAGAAGGACAAGTACTCACACAAGCAAGACATCCCAAACAAGAATCAAAATGTTCTACTGTTGCCGTATTGAGAGCAATCTTACTCTCATTAATTGCATCCATTAAATAGATGCGTCCTCTAGGAGAATCCATCTCCTTACCTAACACCCGATAACTCGGACAAGTCGAGAGACAAAATCCACAATGCACACAACTATCAATCAACTTCGGCTCAGGTGGATGACTCTCATCAAACCCCTGCAAATCTTTCAAACTAGCCGTCTTATTAACAGAATTTTCTGAAACTTGCATAATCAATTCTTCTCCCCTCTTCCTTGGCGTCCTTGGCGGTTATTTCTTCCAACTAAATCCCACCTACAAACCTACCAGGACTTAAAATATTTTTACTATCAAACTGCTCTTGAATACGGCGCATTAATGTTAAACCATTCCCCGTATAACCCCAAACATCTATTTGTTCTTTAACCACCGCTGGTGCTTCCAGAATTGTTAAAAAACCACTATGAGCTTGAGTGCGATCGCGAACCTGCAAAACTCGATCTTTATCCTCTAATTGTAACAAACCTAAACCACTACTGATATGAATTAAACCTAACTCCACCTCAGATAAAATTTTAACGGCAGCAGTAGGTAACACTCCTATTTTGCAGGTAATTACAGATTCTTCAACACGAGAATGTATTTGTTGTTGCAATCTCTCCCATAGATTAGCTTCATCGCCATCTATATAAATTGCGCCATCTAAGCCCAATTTTTGCCCTAGTTCCAAAACGCGGTTTGACTGTTCTTTAACACTCTCACTAATACTTTGAAACCGAGCAATTAATCCTAGTCCTTTACCCAAACCTAAACCAGATACCAATTTAGTTGATAGCAAATCAGCCTGGACTGGTGTTAACCCCGAACCCCGCAAAGTATCAGCCGCCTGAGATACAGCCTCAGCTTCACCAGTTAGTACCACCGTTGCCGATGCTTCTTGTAGCGGATACAGTCGAAAAGTTACTTGACTAATAACTCCTAATGTGCCGTAAGACCCAGTAAACAATTTCATTAGATCGTATCCGGCAACATTTTTGACTACTCTTCCGCCAGCTTTAGCGATTTGTCCATCAGCACGCACAAAAGTAATACCTAGTAATTGGTCGCGTACACTACCATAGCGTTGTCGCAGAGAACCTGTATCACCTGTGGCGACGATACCGCCAATAGTTGCCGACTTTGGTGCAGTGGGATCGAGGGCGAGAAATTGCCGTGAGTTTGCTAAAAGTGCTTGTAAATCAGAGAATTTCATCCCCGCTTCTACAGTCACAGTTAAATCACCCACAGCATGTTCGATGAGTTGGTTGATGCGTTCTGTGCTGACTACAATATCAATGCCCTTAGCTAAACCACCCCAAGAAAGTTTACTGCCACTACCACAGGGCAGGACACGCCAGTTGTTTTTATAAGCTGTGGCGAGGACTGCGGCTAGCTGTTCTTGGGTGCGCGGATAGACAATACAATTGGGAAGGTTTCCGGAAGCTATAGCCTTTTGAATACGTTTTTGCTGATTTAGTTCGACATTTTCCCAAAGGCAAACAGCATTTTCTTCGCCGACGATAGATGTAAGAGCAGAAGCGCACGCGCCTTGCGGCTTGTCGTTAGACATCGCTTTCATTAAGTTTATTTTTTTACGCCCTACATCTAATTTACTGGCTAACCCGACCAAAAAAGCGCATTGCCATTAATATGACGTGAGTTCGATAGATTCCAAAGAACCCCTGTTAAAGAAGTTGGAAGTCGGAAGTCGGAAGTACAGTTTTGTAATGGGGATTTAGACCCCACCACAAAACATTTACCATCAAGATCCGCGTTACCCCACCCCGGCTTTGCTGGCGCAAAACCTCCCCTCCCCTTGGCAAGGGGAGGGGTTGGGGGTGGGGTAAAATGCCTGTGGGATAAGCGTTTTAGCTTAAGTTGACACCAATGCACAGCTGTAAAGCCCCTACGATGATCTGTACCTCACCAAGTTGCAATCTGCTGTAATTTTGGGAAACTTTACAACCACGGATGACGTGGTGGATTGACATTGTTCAAGAAATAATTACCAACGGCGTAATATTTCCAACGCACGGGATCGTGTAGAGTATGCGCTCTGGCATTGCGCCAGTGGCGATCGTAATTGAACTCTTGCAAGGTAGACTTTGTACCTGCTAGTTCAAACAACTTGTTGGTCGCGAGTAAGGATGCTTCGGTGGCTAGGGCTTTGGCTTCAGCTACGGCGATGGAAGCGGCAACTACTTTCGGTTCTTCTAAACCAGAAGCGTTTGCGCGATCGATAAATTCACCCGCACGCTTTAACAGTGCTTCGGCAGCGTGAACCTGAATCTGCACCTGTCCAAGATTATAAATTGTTAAGGGATCTTCGTAACCATGCTCCAAATTACTGTCAACCCAAGGACGGGTATGCTTGCGAACGAAGTCGATTGTGTCTCGCACTGCGGCTTTGGCAATGCCAACATCCACAGCCGCCTGGATAATTTGAGCGATCGCACCCATAGGAGTAGCACGTTCAAAGGCTAAGTAGTGAGGAATCACATGCTCTGACTTCACCTTCACATTTTCTAGAATCGTGGTGCCACTGGCAGTAGTTCGCTGGCCAAAACTACTCCAGTCATCGAGTAAAGTTAGCCCTTCGGCGTCACGTTCTACGAAAGCAATTACTGTTTTGCCTTCGTCATTACTTGCAATTACTGGAATCCAATGTGCTAACAATGCCCCAGCAGAATAAAATTTGCGTCCGTTGAGGACGTATCCATCGCCAGATTTTTCTAAGCGTGTCCGCACGTCGGTTACAGATTTGGTGCCAATTTCCGAAAAGGCATTACCGAAACGCTTACCTTGCAATACCAAATCAAAGAAAAACCGTTTCTGTTCCTCGGTACCGTCCAGCCGGATTGCTTCCACCATATAGAGGTGATTTTGGGGAATTTGTCCCAAACTGGGATCGGCCTCGGAGATAATTTTGATGACTTTTGCCAAGGTAGCATTAGAAACAAACGCCCCGCCATATTCCTTAGGTACGGTGATTCCCCATAACCCACTGGCAGAGAACTTTTTCACCTCTTCGTATGGTAGACGCCGCTCTCGATCGCGTTCCGAATCTCCTTTGACAAATTCAGCTGCTAGTTCCTTAGCGATGGCGATCGCTTCAGCATCGCTAGTAATTACATGGGCTTTTTGCTCAGAAGAAATTACTGCTGTCATATAATACCTACCTTTTTATTTTTCCGCAGATGCGATAAATCGCGTTTCTATGCAACCACCAACTCTTCAGATGTCCGGCGATGAGCTTCAATTTCTCTGACTAAAGGAATTACAGTTTGACCAAATGCTGGCAAGTCATCCGTGTAATGCAGGAAACCACCGAGAATTAGATCGACACCAATTTCGTAGTATTGACGGATGCGATCGGCAACTTGCTCAGCAGTGCCAATTAATCCGGTTTTAAATCCATCGTTGTACTGTACTAAATCAGAGAAGTTGGAGTTTGCCCACATTCCCTGGCGTTCCCTAGTGGAAGCACCGGCTTGTTTGACCGCTTCCCCAAAACCATGAACTGCTTCTACATCTGCTTTAGCGATAATTTCTTCTAAAACTGCATGAGCTTGAGCTTCGGTATCCCGCACCAAAATAAAGGCATTCAAGCCAAACTTAATTTTTCGCCCTTCTTGACGCGCCAGTGCAGAAACTTCTTCAATCTGTTCGCGCACTCCTTCTAAGGTATTCCCATTCATGAAGTACCAGTCAGATACGCGGGATGCCATTCGTCGTGCAGCTTTTGAGTTACCGCCTTGGAAGATTTCTGGGTGAGGAGAACTAACAGGTTTGGGTTTCACCCAACCACCATTGATGCGATAAAAGTCCCCTTTAAAGTGGAACTCTTCCTCAGTCCACATCCCTTTAAGAACGCGAATAAATTCTTCAGAACGACGGTAGCGCTCATCATGATCTAACCAGTGTTCGCCGTAGATTATGAATTCATCTTTAAACCAACCGCTGACAACATTCAGACAGAAGCGACCACTGGAGATTGCATCAATGGACGAACCCATCTTGGCAACTACGCCAGGATGCCACAATCCTGGATGAACCGCAGCAATCAATTTTAACTTCTGGGTAACTGGCGCTAAAGCTGCTACCGTGGTGAGAGCTTCCAGTTGGTACTCAGCACCATAACTAGCAATAAACCGAGCTTGTGCCAAAGCGTAATCAAATCCCACCTGTTCGGCAGTTTGGGCTAGTTGGGCATTGTAATCATAAGTCCAATCTGTGCGTTGGGGGATTTTGCTAACAACTAAACCGCCACTGACGTTAGGAATCCAATATGCAAACTTGATATCCATGTTTTACACCTCGTGTAATGTGACCGCAATACTTTTCGGATAAGTGCCAACAAATTTTTTGGTGGTTTGGGAAAAGGGTCAAGGAAACGCGTAAGGGGTGAATTAAACCTTTCCTCTTTAACCAAAAAATATTGGATCTGAGCCTGATTAGTTATCTATTGAAGTTTAAAGATACGCGATATTAGTTGAATAGAATAAACAAGTACAGGTGTAGCCTCTTGATTTTGAGCTATCTACAAAAATATAATTATTGAGAATAAATTTATGTTGCTATTTTTAACTTTTTGAGAAAGGTAGCAGATGGGTATGAATTACCCTACTGCTACGACAAACGGAGGTATAAACTTGTTTATTTAATTGGCATGAACCAATTCTTGAGGTGCTGCGGCATCGTATTCTACAGCTTTCACAAATTCTTTGAGAACGTCTTTGAGCCTTTGGTCAATATCTTCATCTAACACGACGCTATTGTCGGGTTGTCGTTGAACTTGTTTATCTACTGCATAAACAGTAGCTAAAATATGCCGCGCTCCTAATTCACCTAACACAGGTTTTAGAGCATATTCTATTGCTAATAAATGAGCGATCGTTCCACCAAGGGCAATTGGTAATACAGGTTTACCTGTTAATGATTTCTGCGGTAATAAATCGAGAAAACTTTTGAGTACTCCTGTGTAAGCAGCTTTGTAGATTGGGGTGGCAATAATCACACCATTTGCGTTTGCTAATAAAGCTTTTGGTTCTTCTAAAGCAGGGCTGTCATATCTTCCAAAAACTAAATCTTCAGCAGGCAAATCCCTAGCTGAAATAATGTCTACATGCAAACCTTCTTGTTGTAAAAGCTTAGCACTGTATTCAACAACACCGTAAGTTCTAGAAGGATGGGTTGGACTACCTGCGATCGCTAAAATCTTTGTCATTTAATTCAACTCCTAAATGTATTAATGGGCATTGGGCATTGGGCATCGATTGGGAAAGGGGTATGGTTCGACCCTTCTCTACGAGAGGCTTCGCCAACGACAAAGCTCAGGACAGGCAAGCTCACCAACCGGGGAAAAGGGGAAATATTAAATTTATTCCTTTTCCCTTTAACCTTTAACCTTTTCCCCTGCTCCCCCCACACTCCCTCCATTCCCCAATACCCTAAACTTTACTAGGATATGGATGTAGCTTTCTGTTTATGCTGCTGAGGAAAATCTTCGTTTGCCACGATCTCGCCAAATGGACTCAAGACGTGTTGCTTTTCGACTGCGGGGAGATTTGTTAAAGGCAAATGAGGAAATAAAAGTTCTGCAACTCGATAAGCTTCTTCTAAGTGGGGATAGCCAGAGAGGATAAAGGACTCAATACCCAAATCCGCATATTCTAATATTCTGGCGGCTACAGTTTGCGGATCGCCGACTAAGGCTGTTCCGGCACCACCCCGTACTAAGCCAACTCCAGCCCACAGATTCGGACTAATTTCTAGTGCTTCTCGACTACCGTGATGTAGTTGAGTCATCCGCCGTTGTCCAACTGAATCCATCCGGGCATAAGCTTTTTGAGCTTTAGCGATCGCTTCATCGTCTACATATTTAATCAATTGATTCGCTGCATCCCAAGCTTCGCTCTCGGTTTCCCGCACAATTACATGTAGGCGAATACCAAACCGCAATGTCCGGCCTTGTTCTTGGGCAAGTCTCTTAACTGATGCAATCTTGTCGGCTACTTGCGCTGGTGGTTCGCCCCAAGTTAAATAAACATCTACGTGCTTGGCTGCAATTTTCTGGGCAATGGGAGAAGAACCACCAAACCACAAGGGTGGATATGGCTTTTGCACTGGTGGAAACAACAGTTTGCCATCTTGAATGTTGAGATAATCGCCCTGAAGATTGACTTGTTCGCCACTAGCGATCGCTCGCCATACTATCAAAAATTCATCTGTTAATTCATAACGGCGATCGTGATCCAAATGCAAGCCATCTCCCGCTAATTCTACGGGATCGCCGCCTGTAACTACATTAATCAGCAAGCGTCCGCCAGAAAGGCGATCGAATGTCGCCGCCATCCGGGCTGCTACTCCAGGTGACACTAAGCCAGGGCGAATCGCCACCAAAAAACGCATCTGCCGCGTCAGCGATACCAACGTTGACGCTACAATCCAAGCATCCTCGCAAGAGCGACCAGTTGGCAACAAAGCCCCGGTATAGCCAAGGTCATCCACCGCCTGGGCAATCTGCCGCAGATAGGCAAAACTCACTGCCCTTCCGCCTGTAGCAGTTGCAAGATAGCGTCCGTCTCCGTGGGTTGGGATGAACCATAGTAGCTGCATGAATTCTATCCTTTTAAACTACGGTAATCTGATAAAAATACCGTACTTTACTTACAGCTTTAGAGTATCACATATTCAACTTCACTAAGCAAGAAGTTTTTTCAGAAACACAGGGCATTGGGCATTGATTGGGAAAGGGGTAAGGGGAAAAGGGGAAAAGGGGAAAGATTAAATTTATTCCTTTTCCCTTTTCCCTTTAACCTTTTCCCCTGCCTCCCCTGCCTCCCCTGCCCCTACCTCTCGGAGGGATGGAGAAATTACAGCTTTGCGTATATGATTTTGCTTATTGCTAACCTTTTGTTAAATTATTCTTAATGTACGCCAAACCTATTGATTTATTGTAGTTAAGTTTTTATCTCTAGACGTGGGTAGTTATCCAGTCAGCTAGCAATAGGCGTCCAATTCTGTTCTATCTCTGGGAGAAATTAAGATAATGGGGCCGATGTTTATTACTGCCAATGATTGGCCGCATATAGCTTTGAGACTGTCTTTGGCGCTACTGGTTGGTTGCATGATTGGATTTAACCGTCAGCAAGGAGGTAGACCCGCAGGGATGAGAACTTTTATGCTGGTGAGTATGGGTGCGGCACTATTTGTGATGATTCCTTTGCAAGCTGAAGGTGAAAGTCCCTATGCTGCTACCAATGCATTGAGTCGGACAATACAGGGTGTAGCTACAGGAGTAGGATTTCTGGGAGCTGGATTAATTTTACAAGAGTCTCCCAGAAAATCTGCAACGCCAAAGGTACGCGGGTTAACTACAGCCGCCTGTGTCTGGACAGCGGCCGGATTGGGGGCTGCCATTGGGTGCGGTTTGTGGCAAATGGGATTATTAGGAGGGTTGCTGACTCTAGCTACTCTGAGTGGTGTGAAGCGCCTCAATAGCTCATTTATGTTTCTGACCGGTCAGGATAAAAACGGCAGTACTCAGCATTTAACAAGTTCTGATGATGAAAATGATGATTGAAGAGGAATGCAGAATTTAGTAGATTTTTATTTAAAGCGCGAAATAAGTCAAGCGGATCGGATTTCCGTCCAGTATTTTATAAGTAATTTGTTGTTTCTCATCTAATTTTAATCAAATTATCAGCCTTAATTCAGAGCAATCGCTAATTCTGATAATTAAAGCAGGGAATACCGTACTGGAGTTGATTGACCAGTGACCCATAAAATAGAAAATAATAGATATATGGACAAGCGGTATTTTTTACAAGCTAGTGCAGTAATAGTTGGCACAGCTTTATTATCAAGGTATATCAAATGGGGGTCAGAAGAAATGACAACTTCTAACAGTAGATTTGAAATTAGCAAACCTGAAGAAGAGTGGAGTCAAATTTTAACGCCAGAACAGTTTCGTGTATTGCGTAAACACGGGACTGAACGCGCTCACACTAGCCCTCTCGATAAGCAATACGATGAAGGGACTTATTATTGTGCTGCGTGCGAACAACCATTGTTTACATCTGAAACCAAATTTAATAGCGGTACTGGCTGGCCTAGCTTTTATAAACCAATTGAAGGTGCGATCGCCACTACTGTAGATAGGTCATTGTTTATGGCCAGAACTGAAGTGCATTGTAGTCGCTGTGGCGGTCATCTGGGTCATGTTTTTGACGACGGCCCCGCACCCACAGGCCAGCGCTACTGTATGAACGGTGTTTCGCTGAAGTTTGTTCCCGCGTAGGGGAGATGGGGAGATGGGGAGATAAGGAGATGGGGAGACTTGTACTGAGCGGAGCCGAAGTATGGGGAGAATAATTCTTAACTGCAAACTCCAAACTCTTTTAGAGACGCGATTAATTCCGTCTCTACTCCTAACTCCTCACTCCTCACTCCCAACTAACGTTTTTTCACAGACAGAATTAAGCGAACTGAGCGATCGCGTGATAAATAAGTATGAAGCCAAGTAAGTAACACTAATAAGCGACTGCGGTAGCCAGGGAGATATACCAAATGAACTCCTAGCCACATCAGCCAAGGTAGGCCGCCTGTAAAGGCAAATTTACCAATTTTTGCCACACCTGAATAGCAGCCAATAATCACTAATATTCCTTTGTGGAAATAGCTAAAAGGTTGTGGCGATTTACCTCGAAATTGCAGCTGAATATTTCGAGCTACAGCAGTACCTTGCTGAAGTGCTTCTGATGCAAACCCAGCTAATGGTTTGCCGTTCTTTTCCAGATATGCCAGATCCCCAATGGCATAAACATTAGGTTGCTCTAGCAATTGCAGGGTGGGATGAACAATTAACTTTCGTTTATTTGCTAAAGAAAGCTCGTCTGATATTGTGGGATAATTTGCCTCTACCCCCGCAGTCCAAATGACGGTTGCAGTTGGAATTACCTCATCGTTTTGCAGATGTACAGATTCCAAAGTCACTCTAGTGACTTTTGTTCGTAGATAAACCTCTACTCCTAGTTGATGTAATCGTTTATGAGTGTAAGCTCCCAACTTTTTTGGCAGTTCGGCCAGTAAGCGATCGCCAGATTGCAGAAGAATCAACCTCACTTCGGGCAAAAGTGTGGGATAGTCTCGACGCAAATGGCCTCGAAGCATTTCCACAAAAGCACCCGCCACCTCAACACCGGTTGCTCCACCCCCGACAATTGTAAATGTCAACAGTTGTTGGCGTCGTGATGAATCAGATTCTTGAATAGCTCGCTCAAAAGAAAATAAGATTTGATTTCGGATAGCGATCGCTTCTTCCAACGTTCTCATGGAGAAAGCAAATTCTGAAGCTCCGGGAACTCCCAAAAACTGAGTTTGGCTTCCAGTTGCTAGCACAAGAAAGTCATAACTAATTAAACAACTATCTGTTTCAATAGTTCGTTTTGAAAAATCAATTTGCTTAACCTCAGCCATTAAAAACTGAATCTTAGCCTTATTCCGTAACAAAGAGAATCGCCGTAAAATTGTCCGAATCGGATAAGCAATGTACTCAGGTTCTAATTGCCCTGTGGCAACCTGATACAACAGTGGTACAAAGGTGTGATAGTTGTTGCGATCGATTAATACTACATCTAAACCAGAATCAGCTAAAGATTGTGCAGCTTGCAACCCACCGAATCCAGCGCCAACAACGACAACGCGGCAACTGTTCATCCTTCCCCTCTTAATTTTCTTAAGCTAGTCGGCCAAGTTATTAACTGTCAATACATTGATGATAATGACACTAAGATAAACTGACAGGGGAAGTAGAGAAAACAACTATTCCTAATCAGCGTAGGGTAGGCACTACCTTTTTATATAATGCCCACCCTACAAAGATCGATTATCAGATTTCATCTGGAATTGATATACATTCCAAACGAAACTTCTACCTTTAGAAGTAGAAAATCATAACTTCTCAAAAATGTAGAAAACCGATCGCTGTTTATTAAATCCTCACGTAGTGAGCAGGAACCCACCGTCTACCATGTCGTGTTTTTTCCCAATGCCCAGGAATCAACTTTTGATGAATAACTGGGCGCCGAACAACATTAGGTCTATGAACCTCAGGTCTGACAATGATTTTTGCTGCCGATGCCTGTGATGGTAAAGAAGCAATAGCCAGTGGTAGAGCCAGTAATGTGCCAATTAGAATACGTTTCATAATCGAACCTCTCATTAGTTAAGTTTGGTTTAATTGTCTACAACATTTCTCATTAATTTGTGAATATTTAGCCCTTAAATAGCCTTCAGAAAAATATCTGTTTTAGCTATGAAAGTCTTACATATTTCACGTATAAATAAGATTGCTGTATGGCTATGAGTTTAAAACATTCAACTCAGAATCTACATTGGCAAAAAGTCATTATTTCAGCATTACTTTAGTCATAATGCTTTTTATCGAGGTAATTATTTTCTAAGTTTTACTACTTTGCTAATACAAAATATATGAATCAATCATTTATAAAAGATAAAATTCCCGGTTTTTTCAACAAAAAGCCGGGAATTTATGACTTTAAATTCTTACAAATTAAACGGGATTGTCCATATTAGCAGTTTGTAATTTAATAGACAAATCTACAAAATTACTTTTCCAGCTGTAATAACTACTCATTTACAACGTCGCCGCAAGTTCCTTTAAGCGATCGCGTCCATCGCGGAACACAGGCCAACCATCCCCCACTAACACAGCTTCCACCCGGCTAAGTTCTGCCAACCTCTGCACAGAAGCAACAGCCTGCTCTCGACTCAGCAGCTTGTCATCAGGTAATATAGTCAAACTACCTGCTTTGCGTGCCCTTACTAAATCTCCTGTAATCAAAGTCGTTTCCTCCAATAATAGAGCCAGTTCGCCGGGCGTTTTAGAACCTTGGAGTTCAATTACCTTTAGTCCGGGTACAAATTCTTCACCATCAGATAGCCAGCGATCGCAGTGTATGGGAAAACTGTCTTTTTCTGCCACAGGGCCGGCTATCTTAGCATAAGTTTGATCGGCAATTTCTTTACTTGCCCTGACATGTTCAGAATTCGTCAACACAATCCAACCCACACCACCGAGGGATTGCAAATGATTCCAATCATGGTTAGATAGCGCTACTGGGTCAATCAAGATGTTGCCATCTGGGCGAATCCAGGCAATCCCATTGAAATCAATATTTCTTGCCGGATTGAAACTAGACCAGCTATAGAGATCGGGACGATGCAAAGATTTCATGATGATTCTGGATTAGTACGTTCAATAATTGACTATTAATCTCAATAATTCAGTATATAGGGGACTGGGGACTGGGGATTGGGGATTCGGTATGGAGAGTGCTGAGTTAGGAGTTAGGAATAAAGAGTTATTCTCCCCATTTCCCCAGTCCCCAGTCACTAGCCCTTAGTCCCCGCTCCTTCCTCTCAATTGGAAATTTGAGTATACTACGATAAATCTATCGATATTATGGTTTTATTCGGGTTTACAGAAATTGTCGTACAAGAGGCAAAGGGGTGAGTCAGATGCAGCGCCAAAAAATATCAGCGAAGGCAGGGCAGTTTACAGAGTCGGTGATTCGAGAAATGACAAGGGTGGCACTGCAATATGGCGCGGTGAATTTAGCCCAAGGATTTCCTGATTTTCCTTGTCCTGAGGAGTTGAAGCAGGCAGCTTATGAAGCAATAGAGGCAGATGTTAACCAATATGCTATCACTTGGGGCGATCGCCCATTTCGGGAAGCGATCGCCAAAAAAGCTGGCTGGTATCTCGGCTTGGATATCAACCCCGAAACTCAAATCACTGTTACTTGTGGTTCCACAGAAGCAATGGCAGCTGTCATGCTGGCCACAGTCGATCCTGGCGAGGAAGTAATTGTATTTGAGCCGTATTATGAAAACTACGGCCCCGATGCGATTCTAGCTGGTGCTACACCCCGCTATGTGACACTGCATCCTCCACATTGGACATTTGATGAAACACAGTTGCGTCAAGCTTTCAATGCTAATACCAAAGCCATTATTATTAATACACCCCACAATCCCACCGGCAAAGTCTTCAGCCGTGAAGAACTCACTTTAATTGCCGAACTTTGTCAAAAGTGGGATGTACTGGCCTTCACTGACGAAATCTATGAACACATTCTTTACGATGGCGCTCAACATATTGCTTTAGCGACCCTTCCCGGAATGGAAGAACGCACAGTTACTATTAACGGCCTATCCAAAACCTATAGCGTTACCGGATGGCGAGTCGGCTATATTTTGGCAAACCCAGAATTAACAGCAGCCATTCGTAAAGTCCATGATTTCTTAACAGTAGGTGCCCCTGCACCATTGCAACGGGCCGGAGTTGCTGCCATGCAACTACCACCATCATATTATGAAGAATTAGCCAAACTCTATCAGCACAAACGAGACAACATTTTACAAATTCTAGATCGAGTAGGCATTCCGTACTTCGATCCCAAAGGAGCATATTATGTTCTTGCAGATATTTCCAAATTCGGTTATAAAACCGATATTGAATTCACTTACCACTTAATTAAAAATATTGGTGTTGCTGTAGTTCCAGGTTCTAGCTTTTTCAGCCAACCTGAAAAAGGACATTCATTAATCAGATTCTGCTTTAGCAAAAGACCTGAGACATTACAAACAGCAGGCGACAGATTACTCAAACTACAACCCAATCTACAACCAATATCCTAACAGCTTTTTCCGCTCTTATCTTTGCGCTCTACCCTGCGGGAAGCCGCTCCGCGTCTATGTGTCCTTTGCGGTTCGTTTTAATATCTAAATTTATTAAATATTTGTAATATTTAATTTATTGCTAATAATAAATAGCAATTAGAAAAAGTATGTCTCAGTTTTCAAAATTAATGTTTTGACGAACCACCAAAAACGCAAAGTACGCAAAGAGAATAAATACAATGGCTTACAAATTTTTTATAACTGTTATATGACTACTTACGACAACATTTTGCAAGCAATTGGTAGAACTCCATTAGTCAAACTTAACAAGATTGCCGAAGATATTCACTCCACTATTTATGTCAAAGTAGAATATCTTAATCCCGGTGGCAGTACCAAAGATAGAATTGCCTTAACCATGATTGAAGCCGCAGAAAAAACAGGTCAACTCCAACCCGGCGGTACTATTATTGAAGCCACCGCAGGCAATACTGGCGTAGGACTAGCTTTAATTGCAGCAGTGAAAAAATATCGCTGTATATTCGTCATGCCTGATAAAATGAGTCAGGATAAAATCAATTTGCTCAAAGCTTATGGTGCAGAAGTAGTTGTTACTCCCACATCTGTACCCCCTGACTCACCAGAAAGTTATAACGGTGTAGCAGAAAGACTTGCCAAAGAAATACCCAACGCTTATAGACCAAATCAATTTGAAAACCCCAATAATCCTTTAGCGCATTACTTAACTACGGGGCCAGAAATTTGGTCAGATAGTAATGGGAAAGTTGATGTGTTTGTCGCCGGGATGGGAACAGGCGGTACAATTTCTGGAGTTGCCAAATATTTAAAAGAGCAAAATCCAAATATTGTAATTGTTGGTGCAGATCCTGAAGGTTCAATTCTTTCCGGTGACACACCCAAATCTTACAAAGTTGAAGGAATTGGGGAAGACTTTATCCCCAAAACTTTTAATCGTCAAATAGTAGATGAAATGGTTCGGGTTAGCGATAAAGAGTCATTTAATATGACTCGTCGTTTAGCACGGGAAGAAGGTTTATTAGTAGGAGGTTCGTGTGGTACAGCAGTAGCAGCAGCATTGAAGTATGCAGCTAGATTAACAGAGCCAAAGCAGATTGTAGTGCTATTACCAGATACGGGAAGAAATTATATTAATAAAATTTACTCGGATGCCTGGATGCAGGAAAATGGGTTTTGGGAAGGTACAACAGTTATAAGTACTAAAGTTGGAGAAATTCTCGCTCAAAAAATAGATTTTCCTTCGCTAGTTGCTGTTAGTCCCCGTGATACGTTGAGCCAAGCCACAAACTATCTGCAAAAGTTAAATATTTCTCAGCTACCAGTAATTGATAATAATCATGTAGTAGGAAGTGTCAATGAAGCTTCTTTAATGAAATTCCTTCATGATGGTATTAACTTTTCTAATCAGGAAGTTTCAGCAGTGATGGGTAAACCACTGCCAATTCTTGATGAAGAAGTTGATATTTCGGAAGCTTATCGCCTGCTTTTATCAGGAACCACAGGTATTATTATTAAGCGCGGTGACGTTCCTGTTGGATTAATTACCAGAGCAGATTTAATTAGATATTGGATTAGTCAAACCCAAGAATAATCAAGGAACAATAATGGAATTTGAAACTAAAGCAATTCATGAAGGTCAGCAATCAGACCCCCAAACAGGTGCAGTGATTGTCCCGATTTATTTGACTTCCACCTATGAACAAGAAGCTATAGGTAAGCACAAGGGATATGAATATTCTCGCACAGGAAACCCTACGCGCACTGCTTTAGAAGAAGCTTTAGCTTCTATTGAAAATGGTAAATTTGGTTTAGCATTTGCCTCTGGCTTGGCTGCAACCACCACTGTATTAAGTCTGCTTAAAAGTGGCGACCATATTGTTGCTGGCGATGACTTATATGGTGGTACTTATCGTTTGTTAGAAAAGGTTGTCAAAAATTGGGGTGTGACAACTACTTATGTAGATATTGATAATATCGCTGATTTTGAATCTGCAATTTTACCAAATACTAAGTTAATTTGGATTGAAACTCCTACCAATCCTTTGTTAAAAATTATTGATATTGCAGCCTTAACGAATATTGCCCGCAAACACAATCTCATTTTAGTAGTTGATAATACCTTTGCCAGCCCCTATTTTCAAAGACCGTTAGATTTAGGTGCTGATATTGTAGTTCACAGCACTACTAAATATTTAGGGGGACATAGCGATATTATTGGTGGTGCAGTTATCACATCTAACGAGCAACTATACACTGAATTGAAGTTTTATCAAAATGCGATCGGGGCTATCCCCAGTCCTTTTGATAGCTGGTTAGTACTGCGAGGAATTAAAACTCTAGCTGTAAGAATGCGAGAACATGAAAAAAACGCTTTATTTTTGGCTAAATTTTTAGAGAAACATCCAAAAATTGAGCGAATTTATTATCCAGGATTACCTAGCCACGAACAACATCAATTAGCAAAAGAGCAAATGTCTGGCTTTGGGGGGATGATTAGTTTGGAATTAAAAGGCGGTTTTGCTGAGGTTGAAAAATTTGCTTCTCGACTCAAGTTGTTTTTGCTGGCTGAAAGTTTGGGAGGAGTTGAATCACTACTTTGTTATCCCACGAAAATGACCCACGGCTCTCTACCAGAAGCAGAACGACTTAAGCGGGGAATAAAGGATAATTTAGTTCGTCTTTCAGTAGGAATTGAGCATCAGCAAGATTTACAAGCTGATTTAGAAAATGCTCTGGCTTGAAAAAGTATTAGGGAATGGGTGTAGGGGTTTAGCATTGCTTATGCGTATCAACTTAAGCTCAAATTGCCCCACAATCGTTTTACCCCACCCCGATTTTGGCTTTAGACAAAATCGGGGTGGGGTAACGCGGATCTTGATGGTAAGTGAGTAGAACCCGCTCATCACGTTTTCACGTTAAGTTGACACGTATGAGCATTGCTAAACTCTTACAAGGTCTAGGCATCTTTAAATCCTGTCTAGCTGCCAGTTATACCGTTTATTTGTGAACCTGCATATATTTACCCCCCGGCTACGCCGTCCCCCCTTGCCAAGGGGGGACTACAGAGGGGTCTTGATTATGTGCATCTTTATACAGAATTGGTATTAATATAAGTTAATAAATATTTATTTAGGCATTTGTAAAAAAAAATGACATTATTTTCCTTCCAAATTTAACTCTAACTTTTGATCCCGAACGTAAAATTGACTTGCTTGATGAAATCCCACTTCAAGACTGGGGTATGTAAGCCTTAATATGTAAGAATCCCCAAAAAAAGAACAGTAAATATTTGGAGAATTAATTTGAATTACCGGTAATTATATCGGGATAGTAGGCTTATAAATTCTGGAGAAAAAGCCCCATTGACTGCTAAAAAAGATAGGGCTAGTGTTATAAGTAGTCCTAAGAAAGACGTTGTTAATGCATCAATAAATCAAGAGGTATTTCCTATGATGATGATGATGACTGAAACCATGACTTCAGAAATGCAAGCTTGTATGGATGCTTGTATGAACTGTCATAAAATGTGCATGGAAACCATGACTTACTGCATGAGCAAAGGTGGTATGCACATGGATAAAAGCATGATGAGCATGATGAGCATGATGCGTGATTGCGCTGAAATGTGCATGATGTGTATGAACATGATGATGGGCGGTTCTGAGTTCGCGGAACGCACTTGTATGCTGTGTGCAGAAATGTGCGATCGCTGTGCAATGGCATGTGAAATGATGAGCGATGATGCCAAAATGATGGAATGTGCTGCTGCTTGCCGCAAATGTGCAGAATCTTGCAGATCTATGCACATGATGACTGCATAATTCTTCGACTTCGCAGAAGTTTCTCTGCAACCTAATATTCAAGCGCTCAGGCTCTTTGGGTCTGGGCGCTTGAAGTAAAAACCAATTCAGAATTCAGAATTTGAATAAGCTTCAAAAATCACAGCAAATTACAGTTGAATCTGCTTTGTAAAATCAGGCAGAACTTGAAAATCGTAGTAATGTCTTAACACTTGCAGTAATTCTTTCTCTGTTGTTGCGATGTAGTCTAAAGGTACGCGTATCATCGGATTGAGTTTTGAGCCGATGAATGCTGCGCGAATATCAGTATGCAAACCAATTATCACCTTATTTGGATGCTGAAGTTTTTTGTGGGTATATGCAACTCCCAGTTCTACACAGGCTCCTTCGTCAGGTACGCGCCCATCTAATACAAATAAAAATACGTCAGACTCCATAATCTTTGCTGTATCAAGTTGGAACATTGCCAATCTACGTTCGTCTTTGGTCATTTTGTCGTAAGGTGGCTTATCCCGCTCTGCACCGTCACGCTGTGGTAAAAAGACTTGATAACCGAGCGATTCCAGTTTTTCAGTCAGGTAGTGGTTAAAGTGCAGTTCAGCTTGTGAAAACAAAGGTGCAGCAAAGTAAATGAGCATAAAAGGCTGACTTGAGTAGGGATTTTCAGGTAAATAGACCAGCGCTTGAAGTCATTTAATCATTTTTGTTAGCTGAACTCTTGTGTCAACCTTGTATACACTTTTCTTAGCATCCAGTCCTTTACCACTTCACCAAAATCTTTGAAATCTATGATTTTGGTAAAAATATCTTGATTTAAATCCATTCGCTCAATCAGCTTTGTCAGAAATACATCCTCAAAACCATATTTAAAGTTCTGAATTGAGTTGCTTTTGGCTTGTTGTGATAATGTCTTATCTTGAACTAGTGCTTCTTCAATTTGGCTGAAAAAATATTTGTCTGCTTCAGTAAAATCAGTTCTAAATCTTTTGTTGAGAATATCGATAATCTCTGAAAGTTTGGCCTGTTCTTCTTTATCTCTTGGTATGCCAGCTTCTGTTATGGGTTGTAGAGACGATTCTATACTTTTTTCCAAGATTATTTGACCTTCTCGGATTTTTTGTAATCGATAATATTCTAGTGCAACTTCATCAGTAAGTTTAAAAGCTTCGCTTTGACTAAGTTTTGGTAATTTAGTTTGCAAAAGACGAACAAAAGCATAGAATTTTTCTAGCTCTGCATCTGCAAATGGCATAATCTGTGACAAGAATGCATATAACCGGATAAACGCGGTTAGACTATTTTTAAACTCATCTTGCTGTTCTTCACTTAAACCCTTAAAACGGTCTACAGCAGGATCAATAAAAGAGTGAAGTCTACCTTGATCTCGCTTATTTAACTTATCCTGAGATTTAAAAAATATCTTAGCAAAAGCATCTACCTCACTAAGCCAGATAATCTGGTAGCCATCTAACCTATTTTTTAAATCATACAGTCTGTTAGGATCTGTGGTTGCTATTAGTGTCGTTTGTTCGTAATAAGGCTGGAAATCATCAATAATTTGCTGCTCATCATTAGCAAAATCTAAAACAAAAGTGTCTTCCTTGCCGGGACAAGTGCGATTTAAACGAGAGAGGGTTTGTACAGCTTTGACACCAGAAAGTTTTTTATCTACATACATGGTATGCAATAATGGTTGATCGAAACCAGTTTGATACTTGTCTGCTACAATTAAAAGTTGATATTCAACCGCTTCAAATTTTTCGGGTAATTCTTTTTCACCAAAGCCGTTGATATCAGATTCAGTGTACTCAATACAAGTTTCTCGATCGGTAAAAGCAGTAAAAGCTACTAATGCTTTGATATCTGCATAGCCTTGTTTATGTAAATAGTTGTCAAATGCTTCTTTATAGCGGATTACATGGGGTCGAGAAGCTGTAACCACCATTGCCTTAGCCTTACCGCCAATTTTATGCATTACACATTGGCGAAAATGCTCGATAATAACTTCAGTTTTCTGAGCTAGGTTGTGTGGATGGAGTGATAAAAATTTAGCGATCGCTCGACTCGTTTTCTTTTTACTAATGTTAGGATCGTCTGCGATCGCCTTACTGATTTTGAAATAAGTTCTATACTTCCATTCCACACCAAATGGTGGATTAGATAACATATAGTCAAATGTTTCGTGTGCCAATCCGTCAGTAGTGAAGGTATTACCAAACTTAATATTGCTGATATCTTGACCTTTAATCAACATATCAGATTTACAAATTGCGTAGGATTCTGGGTTAATTTCCTGACCAAAAACTACAGGCTTAGAGTTTTGGTTAAGTTCTTTAATATACTCTTCTGCTAAAGACAGCATCCCACCTGTTCCACAGGCAGGGTCGTAGATAGTTGTGACAATACCTTCTTGAGTTAGAATATTTCTGTCATTGAGAAACAGTAAATTTACCATCAGCCGGATAACTTCACGGGGTGTAAAATGTTCCCCAGCGGTTTCATTAGATAATTCTGAAAATTTCCGAATCAATTCTTCAAAAACATAGCCCATCTCCATGCTGTCTACTGCATCTGGATGAAGATCGATATCAGCAAACTTTTTGACAATTAAAAATAGTAGATTTGCTTTATCTAAACGATTAATTTGGTCATTAAAATTAAAATATTCGATGATTTCTCGCCCCGCAACAGAGAAACCATTAATAAAATTCCTGAGATTAGCAGCTACATTATCTGCGTCTCCCTTGAGTTTTTGAAAGGTAAACTGGCTAATGTTATGAAAAGGTACGCCAGCTTTCTGATTTAGTAACGGCTCTGGATTCTTTAAATTCATAGACTTTACTTTCGTTTCGTAAAATTCCATGACTGCTGTTTTTGTCGGCTCTAGAACACAGTCTAAACGGCGCAACACTGTGAATGGTAATATGACTTTACCGTAGTCAGCTTGCTTATAATCACTGCGTAAAAGTTCAGCAATACTCCAAATAAAACCAGCAAGCTTTCTTACTTTTTCTGTTCGAGACATTAAAAACTCCAGGTAGACTCATCAACTGTAATATATTAGAAGTCTGCTAACTCAAATTTTGCAGCAGATCGCAGCTACACAAACAAAACCCGCCTCTGCGGGTTTGAAACTATTGATTGCCATAATCATCCTATGTATGGTTAGATAACTAATCTATCACTGCCATCAAGTTTTCCATTATTACAGCAATTTTCAGGTAATTAATACTGTAGTGGTCTGTCGCATTTATTTTGATGGGTTAGCGGTGGTCAGATCCCCGACTTCTTCAAGAAGTCGGGGATCTATGCCCTCATAAGAATTGGAGAAATTTTTGTAACTTCGCTGTGTCTCATACATCTATGCGTTCATTCCATTAAAATTAGCCGCAAAGGATCTAAACGCACATACCAAGGAAAAGGTTGGTCTTTGATAGTCAGCCATTTTTCTTTAAAGACTTCGGTTTGCAAATGGTAATCCTGAGAATTATTAGCAGCAGAATGTAGTTTCAAAAATAATGTCATTCGATGGGGCGTTTCACTCGTCCGTGCTAGCCAACAAGGAAAGGTGTTTTCACGTGATGATTCGCTGGTTAAGATAATTTGATGGGCACGAATGCCGATGTGAGACAGTTGAGTGTTGGTTGCTTCCACGACTTGGAGAGTACAACCCCAATCAGTTGCTTCTACCTGTTGCGGTGACTGAAGAATAATCCGGGAAAAGTTTTTGCAGCCAGTGATTTGGGCAACACCCACAGTCATAGGATGCTCGAAAATATCGGATTTACTGCCATGATGCACGGCTCGACCATGCTCTAATACCAACAGATTCGGGCAAAGCCGATAAGCTTCTTCCATATTATGGGTAACAAATAAAGCCACGCCTTGGTAGTCAGCAAGAGTTTGTGTCATTTGCTGCTCTAATTGACTACGCAGATGGGTATCGAGTGCAGAAAAAGGTTCATCTAAAAGCAATGCTTCCGGTTGACTGGCCAATGCTCTTGCTAAAGCTACCCGTTGTTGTTGGCCTCCTGAAAGTTGGTGTGGATAGCGATCGCCTAATCCCTGCAACTGCATATCTAATAATAGTTCTTCTATCTGTACTCTAATACTCCCTGCGGACAATGCTTTGGGCAAACCAAAAGCAATATTTTGCGCCACACTCATGTGCGGAAACAGAGCATAATTCTGCACTAAAAAACCAATACGGCGATCGCGACTAGGTACATTAATTCCTTTTTCCGAATCAAACAACACTCTGCCATTTAAAACTATCCGCCCTCTTGTCGGCGTTTCTATCCCTGCAAGGGAACGCAAAATCATGCTCTTACCTGCCCCCGATCCCCCCAATAACCCCAAAGGCTGCTCATCACTACTGAAAGCCACTTTTAAATGAAAGCTAGGAAGTATCTTTTCAATGTCTACAAACAACCCACGCGACTCCAAACCAAAGTCCGGCCGATAAAAAACTTCTCCCCCTGCCCCCTGCTCCACTTCGGCTACGCTCAGTGGCCACCTGCCCCCTGCCCTCTTCTTCTCCCTCACTTCCTGCCAAAAGTTAACCCCAATGATTCCAGATAGAGAAATCACCATAATTGCGATCGCCCAAAACCACGCTTCGTCCATCGCTCCCGCTTCCACAGCAAAATAAATTGCCATTGGGATTGTCTGGGTTTGTCCGGGAATATTACCAGCCAGCATTAATGTCGCGCCGAATTCTCCCAACGCACGGGCAAAAGCCAGAGTCGTGGCAGCTAAAATCCCAGGTAGTGCTAAAGGTAAACTAATACGCCAAAAGATTGTCCTTTCTGTTGCACCAAGGGTTCTCGCTACCCGCAGCAGATTGCCATCTATTTGTTCAAAGGCTCCTAGTGCAGTTTTATACATTAAGGGGAAAGAAACGACGGTAGCGGCGATCGCAGCACCATACCAAGTAAAGACGATAGTAAAATCAAAAGTCTGCATCAATTTCCCTACAGGGCCATTTTTGCCAAAAAACAGCAGCAACAAAAAACCAACAACTGTCGGCGGTAAAATTAAAGGAGCAATAAACATACCTTCAATCAAAGATTTCCCTTTGCCACGATATCCCAGCATCCAGTAGGCAGCAGCAATGCCCAAAAAGAAAGTAATAAATGTCGCAAGTAATGAAGTTTTGAGTGATATCCAAAGCGGCGATAAATCCAATGGCATAGTTGCGTAGGGAAAAATTAGCTCAACTAATCCCTAATTTACCAACTTTAGTTTCAAAAAGTTGGTATAAGTTGGTAAATTACATCACAAACAATTAAGGAAATCGAGAAAATCCGAAAAATAGAATATTCATATTGAAGAATATGTCAGGACAAAAATATATTTTGAGTTATGGGATCTTGGGTAGATTTTTTGTATCACTCTAGACAACCTAAAAAGTATAACACTTACGTGAGTCTTGAAAAAAATCGTCAGAGGACATTAATTTATGGATATTTATGGCACTCCTGGTAATGACAACCTTAACGGTACCGAATCTGCTGATATCTCGATTTTTGGCTATGGAGGTAACGATGTTATTAATGGCAAAGGCGGAGCCGATATCATCGATGCTGGAGAGGGAGATGACTTAGTTAACGGTGGTGAAGGCGGCGATACGATCCTTGGTCGTGGAGGCAAAGATGTTCTCTACGGAGACGGAGGTAATGATGTTATTTACGGTGAAGCAGGTGATGACTTTATATGGGGTGGAGCCGGCACTGATACTTTACTTGGAGGCACAGGTAATGATAGATACCTTATTTCTGCATCGACAGGAGATACAGCTGACACCATTACTGAATATAGTAACCAAGGCACTGACACAGTTCTATCCTATGTCAGCTACACTCTAGGGGCAAACCTAGAGAATTTGACATTACTGTACGCGAATACTGCTTTCTATGGTGGCGGCAACAGCCTCAACAATAACATTACAGGAAATGATTACTCAAACTACCTCAATGGTTTCGCAGGAAACGATTACATAGAAGGCAAGGGCGGAAACGATTCTATCTATGGTGATGATGGGATTGACAACCTCATCGGTGGGGCTGGTAATGACTCACTTTATGGTGGGAATGGTGGTGATGTACTTTTTGGCGATGAAATTACCAATGGTAGCGGTACTCCCGCGGGTAATGACTACCTCAGTGGTGGCAATGGTAACGATCTGCTCTACGGGGGACGGGGAAATGACACAATGATTGGTGGGGCAAACAATGATTTCCTCAGTGGCTACGGTGGCAGTAGTGGCGAAATCGACAGGTATACTGGCGGTACTGGGGCGGATACATTCAGCCTTGGTTACAACGGTTCTTTTACTACCATTGACTATTTAGGCAGCGGATATGCCCTGATCGCAGACTTCAAGCGTTCAGAAGGCGACAAGATTAGAGTTGGCGGTAGTCTCAATAGCTACACTCTCCAAAAAACATCCAATTTTAGTGGTAGCGCAGCTTTAGATACCCTCATCTACAGAAATGGCGATTTAATTGCTGTCGTGCAAGATACTACAAATGTGTCTACGGCTTTAGACTTTGTTGCTTAATTATTGTGGCTAGGCAGTCCTAAATTAACGTGAGTTCGATGGCTCATATTGTAAGCTCAATCAGAAAACCTCTCCCTGGTTTTACTACGCAAAACCGTCCCTCTCCGAATCGGAGAGGGACAGACTTGAACTTTAGTTCAAGGCAGGGAGAGGTTGGTCGAACTCACGTTAAATCATTCATCAAAAGTTAGATCCCCGACTTCTAATAAGAAATCGGGGATATTAGCGATCGCTAATTTTCACACATTAGAGACGATTGCGATACAGCCACACAACAGTTTTTGAATTAGTCCAGTTTTGTACTGTAGGCACTAAAACCATAAGCCAAAGTTTCTTTTAAATTAGCTGGCGGTCTGAGACTTTGATTGATAGCTTTCGCAAATGGTACCGGAATTCCTTTAATGGTTTCTGGCAAAATTGCATATTCTTCTGTTGGTTCGACAATATAGTCTGGACACTTCGTTTTCATTCCAGCATCTGCCAACATTTCTTCTATTTCAGCACCTGAATATTGCTTGAGATAAACTGGATTTCTCGCAAATGGGTTTAACTTTCTCACAAAATTATGGATGATGTGAGAAGGGCAAGATTTATTATGAAAAGAATGATTAAAAACAAAGATTCCACCCGGTTTGAGTACGCGAGATATATCCGCCAACAGATTTCTTAATTGTGCATCTGGAATATGCATAAATACACAATTAGAAATTACCAAATCTATAGAATTATCTGCCAAAGGTAATGTTTCAGCAGAATTGCAAATTATATTAAACTCAGCTTCTGGGAAAAAATCGTACTCTTGTTTAACTTTAATTAATCGCCGTAATAAAGTTTCAGAAATATCAATGCCATAATATTTTTCACATCTCAAATTTTTAGCTTTAGAGAGATGTAAAGGTGCGCGACCATAACCGCACCCAATCTCCAGAACTGAATTGACAGATTTATTCAATGGGAATTTATTCCAAGTACCTCCAGGAGTACCAGTTAGCAGAGTGTAATCTTGTTTGATGGGCGATTTTTCGGCAACTTTCTCAATTTTTTGGGAACCATAGTATGTTTTACCAATTTTATCCCAGGTTTTTTTGTGTTGAGTACTGTTCAAATCTTTGTAGTCGCTAGGAAAATAAATTCCATCTCGTAATTCATAGTTATCTAGACTGAATTTTACATTTGCTAATTGAGTCATTAGGATTATTCCCGATAAATAATTAAATCTGTTTTCTGTTATACTCTTAACTCAGCATTAACCGCAAGGAATTTTTACTTAAACCTTCTTTTGCAGAAAGCTCAGAATTAGGCTTTATATCAAGGCTTAGGCATAGTTTAGCCCAGAAAAAGGGAGCGCGAAGTCGCTGAACTTTGTAACAGATAAAGAAACCCCACTTTCCAAAATAGACGGTGATAGAATAAATTACACAGCGATCGCACAACAATAGACTTCTTGCAGAAGTCGGGAAAAGGGAAAGGGGGAAGGGGAAAATGTTCTGTATTGTTCCCTTCCCCTTTAACCTTTACCCTTTTCCCCAAGAGTGCAAAAAGTACTTTTGCAAGAGGTCTAATATCCCTCCCCAATCGCTAGTCCCCATTTCTAATTCTGTAGTCCTACGGAGAAGCTACGCTATCATAAGTTCTTGGGCCGGAAGAATCGGAGGTTATGATGGTAGAAGGGTCACAACAAAAACGGGTAGTAGTTGTTGGTGCAGGTTGGGCAGGTTTAGGAGCAACCTACCATTTGGCAAAACAAGGCTATGATGTGACACTTCTAGAAGCAGGTTCTTATCCCGGTGGATTAGTGGCAGGTTGGCAAACACCCGCAGGAAAATCTGTAGAAGCTGGCATTCATGGTTTCTGGTATCCTTACAGAAATATTTTTTCCCTCATCAATGAATTAGGAATTAATCCTTTTACTACTTGGACTCGTTCTTCCCAATATTCGCCTGCGGGGTTAGAAGTAGAATCACCAATTTTTCAAGATTTACCACGACTCCCCGCACCTCTGGGAACTTTTCTCTACACTCAGTTTAAACGGTTGCCATTAATTGACCGTCTTAGCGCCTTACCTTTACTTTCTGCTGTTGTTGATTTCGATAATTCTGATGCAGCTTGGCGGCGCTATGATTTTATCACTGCCCGCGAACTGTTCAAAGATTTTAATGTTTCAGCACGACTTTACCGCGATGCTTTTGAACCAATGTTATTGGTAGGTTTGTTTGCCCCAGGCGAACAATGTTCAGCCGCTGCAACTTTAGGAATGCTTTACTATTTTATTTTGGCTCATCAACCAGATTTTGATGTGGTTTGGTGCAGGGGAACTGTAGGAGAAAAAATATTTCGTCCTTGGGTGGAACGTATTGAAAAAGCTGGTGCGCGGGTATTACCCAAGCGTCGGGTAACAGACTTAATTGTTGATAGCAATCATCGAGTAAAAGCTGTGGTTTGCAGCGATGAAGTTTTTGATGCCGATGCTGTGATTTTTGCAGTTGGTATCACAGGTATGAAGAAAATTGTTTCAACTAGTCCGAGTTTACAAAGTCGTGAAGAATTTCGGAATCTGAGCAATTTAGGGGCAATTGATGTTTTAGCAACTCGGTTATGGTTCGATCGCAAAATTGATATTCCTCGTCCTTCCAATGCTTGCTTTGGATTTGACGCAAGTACAGGTTGGACATTTTTTGATTTAAATGCCCTACATGATGAATATCGCCACGAACCAGGAACAGTAATTGAAGCTGATTTCTATCACGCAAATCAATTTCTGAGTTTGAGCGATGAAGAGATGTTACCGATAGTTCAGCGTTATTTAGCAACTTGCATACCAGAATTTCGCCAAGCAAAGCTAATTGATAGTAGTGTAATTCGCCTACCTCAAGCAGTGACTCACTTTGCACCTGGTAGCTACCGTTATATGTTACCAGCTAAGACCAGTTTTGAGAATGTGTTTATGAGTGGAGATTGGATTGTTAGCCGTCATGGTTCCTGGTCTCAAGAAAAGGCTTACGTTACTGGTTTAGAGGCGGCGAATTTGGCGGTGTCTTATTTAGGAGAAGGTCAGCCATCTGAGATTTTACCTGTGGAAGCGGATGAAGCGCATATCCAAGTGGCGCGATCGCTCAACCAAACAGTACGTGACTTTACCAAATCTATCCTGCCTGAATTTTGGTTGCCGTAACTCTTAGCGATATATAGCAAGGGACTGGGGATTGGGGACTGGGGACTGGGGGAGGTGGCAACGCTTTGGGGAAAGGTAAAAGGGAAAAGGTAAAAGGGAAAAGGTAAAAGCAAGGATCTTTCTTTTCCCCTTTGCCCCTTCCCCTTTGCCCCTTCCCCTTTGCCCCTTCCCCTTTGCCCCTTCCCCTTTGCCCCTTCCCCTTTGCCCCTTCCCCTTTGCCCCTTCCCCTTTGCCCTATTCCCCATTCCCGCTATATCGTGAATTATTAATTGTAATCTAAATTCGGTAAGCTAAAGAAAGTTATTGCGATAACATCCTTATAATGTAAATCAAATCACATAAGCTTATGGAGCCAGACTCTTTACAAACCGAGGTGATTCTCACGCATCCGCGTGAGTCCCTCGGTAGAGTGCAACTTGATTGGACACCCCAACCTGGAAACTATCTAGATTTTGAAGGTAAAACCTATGCGGTTCTAGAACGCCGCCATCGCTACCAACTTAAGGCAGGACGCTACCGTTTGCATAATATTGCCATTTACGTCCAGTCTGCAAAACGACCATCTGAGAAAAGTTTGGTAGAAGGACGTTGGGTCATTGGTGATGCAACTTGTTGCTACAATGCTCACTCAGAAATCATTCGCTGTGCAGTCAACCCAGATGGACCTTGCGAATCTTGCCGCTTTTATGAAAAATCAGAAGTTAAAAGCTAAAAGGTAGGAGTTAGGAATGAGGAGTTCAGAGTTAGGAGTGAAGAATTATTCTCCTTGCCTGCCTTGTCTCCCTCATCTCCCTTGTCTCCCTCAACTCCCTGTATCAAACACTTCCCCCACTGTTAACCGACTACCATTAACAAAGTCCCATCCGGACTGGGGACGTTTACCAGCTAGCTGAACCTCTCGCAACAGCAACAAACCTTCCCCAGTTTGGACAATTGCCCCAATTCCTTTAACGATACTCACTACAACTCCTGGCCTATCTGATATATTTGACAAATCAGACAATTTATGTAGCAGTTGTTGGAATTCTGGTGGTAGCTGGCGATCGCCCTTTGTTCTCAGGGGAACAGAAGCAGTAATTTTTAGCGGGTTGTCACGAAAGGTAGCTGTGCAGTTAGGATAAAAGCCTCTAATTTGATTGTGTAATTGGATAGCACTTTTTGACCAATCCAAACTATAATCTTGTTTTTGAATCAAAGGTGCATAAGTCGCTTCTAAATTATTTTGCGGTATTGGTTGGATTTTTTTACTTTCCAACTTCAACAAAGTTTCCACCAACAAATCCCCACCAATTCCAGCCAGCCTTTGAGCTAAATCTTGAGCATTATCCAGTAATTCAATGGGTGTAGTAGCTATTTGTAGCATTGCGCCAGTATCCATGCCCGCATCCATTAACATGGTGGTGATTCCCGTTTCCGTTTCACCGTTATACAAACACCATTGAATCGGCGCTGCACCTCGATATTTTGGTAAAATCGAGCCGTGGACATTAATGCAGCCCAATTTTGGCATATTGAGGATTTTTGAGGACAAAATCTGTCCATAGGCAACAACAACAAACACATCCGCATCTGATTGTTTGAGTAAATTTAAAGTTTCAGTGTCTTTCTTTACTCGCTCTGGTTGCCATACTGGTAAATTGTGAGCAGTGGCGATCGCTTTTACAGGTGAAGGAGTCAGTTTATTTCCGCGTTCTCGACGTTTATCTGGTTGCGTAACAACTGCCAACACCTCAAATTTAGAATTATTTAATAACTTTTCTAAAGTTGGGACAGCAAACTGGGGAGTACCAAAAAATACGATTTTCATTAGCCATTAATCATTAGTCACTAGTCACTAGTTAATGGTAAGTGCGCCCCTGATAACTGACAACTTTTAAGTTAGATATTTATAGTTTGGTTGTTTGGTGGTAAGATGTTATCGTATTTGTTGAAACTATAGAATGTTTGATTAACTTAACTACATTAAGTTAGCAACAATATAAAGTTCATATCAACTGCATCTCCCTCTAGTTAGGCTCAACGGTCTGCGTGCTTACGAGTTGCTAGAGATCTATCAGGTATATATTGCTGTTGTGCTGGTATTTTCATAAATTTCAGCATTCAGCGCATTTGCTTTTGTAAAAAAGCATTGCGTTCCAAATGTTTCTATACTTTAGGTTGCAAATTCTAACTTAGGGTTGCTGGCAGCAATATTTTCTGAGTATTATGTATTATGTGTCTGCTTTCCCAGCTTTTCACGTAACGCCTCACGTTTACCATTACCGGGGTTTGCACTGAATATAGTGTGTAAGCTGCTTTAGTTGATGTTTGCTAGCGATCGCTATGAGGAACTTCAACAGTGTAGTTTGGCTGCTCTAACTTTGCTCTATAAATTAGCTCGAAATTTAAGCTAGATACCCCTTAAACACAGGCACTCATGGTGTGCTTAAGTTCGCCTACACCATAACTATAGATATGTAGTAACTACTGAGTTATCAACATAGTTACTATACTCGCATATTTTCGGAAAAAAATATTCAGTAACTTAAAAAGAAAAGGTGTACCTAATGATACAGATTTTTTGTAAATTTGTGGAAATGAAGAAATTATTTAGTAAAAGCTTTTAGTTTCTTGTTATACATATAATTATCGCCTGCTCCATTGCTGCATAGGTATTGCTCCTCACATAAGCAACCGCCCCTCTAGAGAGTCTACAAATGCTTAAACCCCTTTTGCTGTCAGGATGGTTCCGCGCCCAACCATTTCTCAATTACGCTGTCGTTGTGATATTGATCGCACCTTTGTTAGGGGCATCCGGTCACTCGGCTTCAGTAAAATCCGAAGTAGTTAAACCAACTTCTATTACTGGAGAGTCTGAGCCTGTATCAAAGGAAATAGCTTTAGCTGGGGAACCTGAGATAGCTAACACATTAACAGTAGATCGAGTTAACTCATCAGCAGAAGAACTCGATTCCGTGCCAACACAAAGCACTACTATTCAGGAACCGCAAGTATTACCAGAGGATAAAGAGTATAAAGTTGAGTCTTTTGCACAAGCAGATAGTTCTCTCTCAAGCAGCGATTTAAATGTTCCCGATCCTCTGGCAGAAGTTGAACTTGCACCCTTAACAGATGTTCCTGTTGGTCAAATTAAATTAGTGCAAAAACTCAAAGCTGCTAATATCAAATCTTTGAAAGAGGAAAAAGTTTCTTTACCTAGAGAAAAATCTTTTACTGGATCGTTGGTAGCAACTCAAGTACCACCAATTTTAAGAGAGCCACAACCAAGTATAACAACCGAAATACCTAATACCGAACCAGTTGATGAGTCCCAAGCAGAACAAATAGATCCCATCGGCAGTCCTCATCCTATTCCTTGGAAATGGATTACAACTACTCAAGAAGCTATTAGTTCTAACGGTGGTTCTGGAGTGCGCCACTACCGCAGCGTACCGGTGCTTTCTCCAGATGGTAAATATGCTGTTTATAGCCGAGTGCAACTAGAAGTAAAACCCGAAATGTACAATAGCCGTGTCACCAGCGTTCTGTTTGTACAAGATATGCAAACTAAGAAATTGTGGGTGATGGCTTCAACGACTCCTGTTAGCGATCCCCTATTAAAAACCAAAGCTTTCAAGGCGGTGTCAGCAGAAGAAACTGATACCAGCGGTCAGATTGGGGTATTAGTCCCTGTTAGTTGGTCGGAAAAAGGCGATCGCTTTTTAGCACGCAAATTTGAAGGCGTATTTAACACAGGTGATTCTACAGATAGCGCCGTGATTTGGGATCGGCAAAAAAATCACGCTAACACTGTGGCTCCCGCTAATGAACAACAAGATGATGAGAAGATTGCAGTATTGTTAGGTTGGAGTAAAAGCCAACCCGATCATGTCCTATTTCGTGCAGGCGAACTAGGTGAGGAAAACTGGCCTTTAGTCAAAGTTGCTAATGATGGCAAGACTGTCACTACAACAGATGACGATCAACCTATTACCTTCGGGAAACAGGTTACAGAAATTTGGGCAGGCCCACAAGTTGCTTATCGATAGATAGGCGATCGAAAATTCGATGGACTCCCGTTGTCATCACAACTGATAACGGGAATTTTTTTCGTTTATAGCAGTTGAAGCATAGTTTATGTCTTAAACTATGCTTAAACCTCGACGCTAAAAGACTTTCAGGGACTGACAAATAAAAAAATATACAACTTTTCTTGTGGGGTGGACATCTTGTCCGCCCCTCTTTACGGGCGGGCGAGACGCCCACCCCACAAGAGTGGATAATTTATACCAATTCAAATAATGTTTGCGACACATCAATTAACCGTAAGGGCACAACATTGTTGTGCCTCTACCCATCTGTCGCATTCTTTTTTCAAATTCGTATTATTTCTTGGTAATCCCTCAACCCTATTGGCTGTTATAACTGTTACCTATCAATCAAAGGTTCGTTGCAACTCTGGAAAAACCTTAGATACCTTATTCAAGACATAATCACCGTAAGTTCCTTGAAAATCGTGAACGCTAGCGCCATCCCAGCGTTGTTTTTTGTCGTCATTTATCAATAACCCGTCTAATTCAATCCGCTTCACCTCAGCATTAAAATTTGGATCGAAGAAGAACGGGAACGAAAGGCGATGTCTAGCGACAAGCCGCTTTGCGTCTACGCGTCCTGACAAATTCTGAACCCGATGAGGTGTAGAACGATATAAACCTCCCGTCATCCGGTCTAGCATATCGCCAATATTGCACACAAAGGAATTAGGAATCGGAGACGCAGCAACCCAGCCTGATTTTGATTTCACCTGCAATCCACCTGAATTATCCTGCTTGAGAATAGTTAGGAGGCCGTAATCAGTATGTTCGCCAACTCCCCATTTATCTTCAGAATCTGACGGTGATGAATAGGCAGGGTAATTAAAAATACGAAATAGTATTAGTGGATCTGTTGTGTAACGGTCAGCAAAATAAGATTCTTCCAGCCCCAAACTTAGAGCAATACCAGCCATCAGCGTGTGTCCAAGCTGGGTCATTGCGTCCATATATTCGAGTACTGTCTCACGGAACAGTGGAATATTAACTGGGAAGAGGTTAGAACCATGCATAGGAGTACCATCTTGCACCAGTGGATGTTTTTCTCCCAGTTCTGCGCCAAAGTAAATACCCTCCTTTTGGTCGGGTTTACCAGATGTCAGTTCGTCTCCCACTGGGAAATATCCGCGCCACGCTTTACCACCCAAAGCCATGCGGATTTTTAATTTAGTTTCTAAATCCTGGGCAAAAAATTGTCGGCTTAGTAGTTCTAAGCGTTGCTGTAAATTCTCGTTTACACCGTGTCCAACAATATAGAAAAACCCACACTCGCAACATGCTTGTTTAATTTGAGAAGCGACTGTGTGGCGTTCATCTGTTCCAGAAACCAAGGCGCTAATATCAACGATGGGAATTTGCGAAAATCCTTCATTCACAACTGGTGAGATTTTCATGTTGTTATCCTCTTCGTTGCGTGCGGTTTTAGGTTCGTATAAACATGATTATGACGCACACAGACATTAGTCAAACAGCCCTACAATTTATTGTTTATCAACAAAGGTGAAGTGTTTCCCCACTGTCCGCTAAATACAAATTCCTGCAAAGGTTTGCGGGTACGGGGTGCTAATTCGCGATCGCGCAATCCATCACCAAGACTCTGCGGATCGCCGGGATAGCCGATTGCAAGCGCAGTCACAGGCTCATAGTCCTTTGGAATCTGGTATTGTTTTCTGGCGCTATCGGCATCAAATCCTGCCATCTGATGCACAGCTAAATCAAAAGCTGTTGCCTGAATTGTCAGGTTTTCGATCGCTAATCCCACATCGTGAAATGCGTGTCGCAATGTCTTCCCTTCATCAGACTGCACTCTAGCAACAGCAAGTATCAGCACAGGAGCATTTTTCGCCCAACCTTGATTGAACTCAACCAAAGTACTGAGTAATCGATTATATTCAGTTTCGTCTTCTTTGGTGGCAACTATAAAATTCCAAGGTTGGTAATTATAAGAAGAAGGTGCCCAACGAGCCGCTTCTAGTAACGAAAGTATTTTATCCCCCTCAACAGGGCGATCGGCAAAAGCTCTAGGACTCCAGCGATGGCGAATCAAGTCGTGTACAGGATATTCGTTGAGTGCTAGTTTCTCCGTCATATTAGTGGATTTCCTCTTTGATATGTGTATGGATTAGCAGGTGTAAAATTTTTATGCTTGCAATACTGAATTGGTATATTCAGAAAAGTTTTCAAACCTTTTTTGCACAATAGACCTCTTACAAAAGTCCCTAACACCCCACCCCCAACCCCTCCCCTTAGCAAGGGGAGGGGAGACAAAGCGCAGCTTTGGCGGGGTGGGGTTCTTATTTTCGATTTATGCAAGAGGTCTAATAATTATAGATATTACGGTAATTTGAGCGATAAACAGTAATTTAACTTTATAACCTATTGCTGACTTGTCTTAGATCTATTGAAGCGAGTAGGTATTTGGGGCGCGATCTTCAAAACTTACCTACTCTAAATCAGACTTGATTTTATATCGACTTCTATGGTAGTCTGCGTTCATTCATTAACTACTAATTGTCTATCGATTTATCGTAGTTTTTATTTTACGGTAATTTGCATAAAATAGGAATCGCCGCTTATGCCAAGAGACTGGTTTGAATGGCACGATCTCTACAACACTGAGCCGAAATTGCAACAGCGTCTAGAAATCGTCCGGGAATATATTGCTTATAGTTTAGATGCATCTCCTGATGGTGCTATCCGTATAGTGAGTGCTTGTGCTGGTGATGGGCGAGATTTACTAGGAACTTTAAAAAATCACCCTCGCAAGCAGGATGTTTACGCACGACTTGTGGAAATAAATCCAAATTTAGTTGAACGCGGACGAGCAACTATAGAATTTTTGGGTTTAGACAAGCAAATTGAGTTTATCAACGGTGATGCAACCATCGCTGCCAATTACGTAGGAGCAGTTCCAGCAGATATTGTGCTTGTGTGTGGTGTTTTTGGCAATCTGCCCGAAGAAGCTGAACTGAATCGCTTGTTAGACAACCTGAGTTTTCTGAGTAAAGAAGGTGCTTTTGTTATCTGGACTCGCGGACATTCTAACGGTATTCCCTACTCTGACAATGTGCGGAAAACTTTTGGTGCGTCTGGATTTGAGGAAGTGAAATTCAAACTCACAGCTACGGGAGACATGGGCGTAGGTATTCATCGTTATCTTGGCAAAAATTTGACTGTACCCAAAGAACAACAGTTATTTGTCTTTTCTGGCGTTGCGAATAAAGCGAGATAATATATGTCTATTCAAAATACGATATCCAGCTGGGAAGACCTTTTAGAGACTGCTAGGAAAAATACTTCTGCTCGTAGGGTCAAAAGACCAGGACAATCTCCTTCTACTGCACCAATCCCCAGCGGTTTAGATAAACTTTCCCCAAATACAGAACCACCAGTTCTCCTTTATCGAGATACTAATTCTTGGTGTCCTTTCTGCGAACGAGTTTGGTTTGCACTGGAAGAAAAGGAAATTCCCTTTACAACAGAATTTATCGATTTGAGTAATAAGCCCCAGTGGTATGTAGACTTGGTTCCCACAACTCTTGTCCCTGGTGCAAAAATCGAGGGCAAGTTAGTCTACGAATCTAAAGATATTCTCTTGGCTTTAGAAGACCGATTTAGCACTCCCCCCCTACTTCCTGAAGATCCACAGGAAAACGCCATTGCCAGACAGTGGGTTGAAGATGCCGAAAGCAATGGATTTAGAGAGATTGCCTTTAAATTTTTAAGACAAACACCTACAGATGCTGATGAGTTAGCAAGTTTCCAAGCAGCATTTGAAGCTAAATTAGATGAGCTTGAGGAAGCTTTGGGTAAATATCCTGGCCCCTTCTTTGTTTCAAGTTTTAGCTTGGTAGACGTTATGTATAGCCCTCATCTAGATAGATTGGCGGCTAACTTGCCTGTATACCGGGGCTATCACATCAAAGGAAATCCCCGCTTCCCTCGGATCGATGCTTGGTTTGAGGCACTTAATCAGCGTCGTGCATATCATAGGGTGAAGTCTGATGACACCACAAATAATTTACTCCTGCGTCGTAGATGGGGTGCATCACCGGTGGGAAATCCATTACCGCTGGATGCAGCAGCTAGCCAGGAAATCCAATATCGGGCAGAAGCCGCTGAACGACTGAGTGATAACCGCGAAGTTGCAATCAAAGATATTTTGAAAAACTCTGGGGTGCAAGCTTTAGCAGCAAATGGCGACATCTCAGCGATCGCCGAAGCAGTTGATTTTCACCTCAAATTGCTGGCAGACTATCTGATTAATGGAGATAATGTCCCATTACCTTGGGGTAGAATTGGTGGAAAAGAAACTGTCGATCCAACTTTAGCTGCTGTTGGCGCCATTACTCTTGCTTATGTGAGAAATCGCATCTGTGCGCCGCGAGATATGAGTGCTAAAGCAGCAACGGCATTTCGGGCAGCAGCAGATAAAGTGTTGGCATCTATTTATTGATGCAAGAGAATTCAGAATTCAGGAGTAAAACAGCATTTATATCTGGCTACTAGTTTAAAAACCATGCCTTTCGTGGGCATGGTTTTTTATTATTTAAGGGATTACCAACAAATAAATTATTCAATCTTGTGGGGTGGACATCTTGTCCGCCCTTGCTTATGGGCGGGCGAGACGCCCAGCCCACAAGAAAAGTTGAATATTTTTTTATTTGGAAATCCCTAACCAGGGAAAGCGTTAAATATTAAAGCTTGTAGCAAAGTTAACAAAGACAAACTAGTTAAAGCAATTCGTGATGCTTAAAAGTAAGGCGATGCCTACGGCAACCCTAAGAGGGAACGCACTTTATTTGCACCAACCTATAACACGATCTTAATTTTACAAATACTAAGATTAAAATTACGGCTACTTATCATCTCTTTCCCATTCAGGTATGCCGCCTTTGACCCGGCGGATGGGCAAATTTGCAATTAAAGCTGTGGTTCGTTGGTTGCTTTCTAAAGAAAACTCTAAGCCGTCTGTCTCAACTTCGACATAGCGACAGACGACATCTAGGATTTCTTGCCGCATTTTTTCCAACGTTTGGGGGTCGATATCAGCGCGATCGTGAGCAATCACCAATTGCAGGCGACGTTTCACTTGAGTTCGACTGCTATCAGGGCCACGAGAAAAAAGTTTTTCTAGAAGTTCAATCATTACGAATAGGTCTGGGGCCGAGACTGGGAAATTAGGTTAAACAATCTTTGTCGAGAACAACTTTCTAAGACGCACGAAGAAGTTGTCTTGGGACGAGTCGATATCAAGAAATTCGACGTTTTCCCCTTCCAATCTCCGAGCAATGTTCTCAAAGGCTGTGCCAGCTAGAGAGTGAGTTTCCCCTAAAACCAAAGGTTCGCCGCGATTGGTAGATACAATAACACGCTCGTCGTCAGGGATTACCCCGATCAAGGGGATGGCGAGAAGTTCCTGAACATCTTGCACTGACATCATATCATTTGCCTGCACCATTGCGGGTCTGATGCGGTTAATTATTAAATGAACACGCTTAACCCCTTGTGCTTCCAGTAATCCAACTACTCGGTCTGCATCACGAACTGAGGAAATTTCTGGCGTGCTGACAACTAGCGCTTCCTTTGCCGGGCCGATCGCATTTTTAAATCCATTTTCAATGCCGGCGGGGCTATCAATAATTACATATTGATATTTTTGCGCTAATGCATTCACCAATAACTTCATCTGTTCTGGTGTGACTGCATCCTTAGAACGATTCTGGGCTGCTGGCAAAAGTACGAGATTCGGTTGCCGCTTATCTTTAACTAAGGCTTGCTCTAAACGACACTCTCTTGCCAGGACTTCCACCGCAGTATAGACAATGCGGTTTTCCAGCCCTAGCAGCAAATCTAAATTTCTCAGACCAAAATCCGCATCAACCAAGGCAACTTGACGGCCCATTTTGGCTAAAGCCATGCCCAGATTTGCTGAAACGGTGGTTTTACCCACTCCTCCTTTACCGGAGGTAATCACAATAATGCGAGTCATGATAGAAATGCGGTCAATGAGGGTTCAGGAAATATAAAACTGTAAATGCAGTATAAAGTATGAAGTATCGTATCAAGTATGAAGAAATGTCTGAATCTCTAAGGCGAGAATCAGCTATTAGTGCTTTTTTATAGCGTTTTTCGGTTATGTACAATACACTTTGCCACAGGAAAAGGGCTATGGATTAAAGTAGTGTATTCTATCTACATGAAAATCGCTATGTTTTATCCTGATATCCTTAAATCTTTTAAGTAAATATTCAGGGTTACTTATCGGTCTTGATCGATTGGTTTCTGGAAAAATCAGTAGCCCTCGCGATGCGAATTCCTTGGGGCGTAATATGTGCCACCTCTGGAGAAAACTGCATCGGCGATTTTTCTGGTGCCCTAGCCACAGCATCTGCGATCCGCAATTGGGTTGGTTCCATTTGCAAGGCCATAATCAGACACGAAAGATTACCTCCGGCACCAGCATGAGCGATTCCACGTAGACGACCCCAGATGATAATATCTCCATCTGCAACTACAATACCACCTGGATTGACATCTCCTAAGATAATTACCGTACCAGGATGACGTATTTCTACTCCAGAGCGTACAGTCATTTCCAAATAAAGGGCATCTGCCTGGGGTATGGCTGTAGCTTTTGGCTCTGTATTTAGGGAAGTTACGGGTTGTAGTTGCTCTACTGAGTAACCAGAGGTGACAGCAGCGATCGCAGTTTGCCGACGACTAGTCGAAACCGATACTAATCGCAGCTGGACATCGCTTAAAGCTTCGGCAAGTTCTTGCAACTGTCTGGCATCTACTAGGCGATCTTGTGCCATTAGATGCACGGGTGTGTTAAGTATGCGGAAGCGATCGCCAGCGTTCAGGCGCTGTCTGATTTGCTGCCAAATATCAGACCAACTGACTTCGGATGCAGGTACTTGAGATTCTGAGGGTAAAATTAATAACAGTCGTCCCCCTTCACTCTTCAGCTGGACTTGAATATTCTGATTTACCCGCTGTCCTATTAATGGTGAGTCACTGCTATTTAAATCAGTCAAGATAGAATTTACGGAATTTGACTCTACATCCGGCTTGGCAGGAGTTGACTCTACTTGTGCAAGCTCAGTATTTGATTTTAAATACAGCAGCACAGAATTTAACTCAGCATCCGGGAGGATAGAATCCGATTCTAAGTCGGAAACAGTAGCACTTTTCTCTACCTGGGAATGAATAGAGTTTGGTTCTGCATTAGGAAGTGCAGAATTTGACTTTAGATTGGGTAATGCGGAATCAGAAGTCATGCAATATTAGCCAAAAGACAAGGGACACACCGAATAATTACCAATATTAGATCGTTTGCAAAATCCGACAACATTCTTATAACACTTTGGATTTGAGATTTACGATTGTGTAGTATTAGGTTGAACCAAGCTAGGCGTAGCGTCTGGGCAAAAAAACTCGATCGGATAAGATTTTGGGCGCTTTGTATGTCGCAATCATTCTTCTAATTAGTCAATAGTTGGACAACAATAAGTTAATTCGTGGAGACAGGGAACAGGATTGGGGGAACAAAAAGTAATGTGTGCGATCGATTCTGCCTAATTATTTATTAGACAAAAAAGACCTGAGTAGTTGCTTGCAACTATTCTGTCGAGTTATCACTTAAAGCTGTTTTAGTCAAACGTTGAAAAATTGTTCCCAAAGCATCGGCATCCCCGACATTACCAGGAAACAGCACCACAGGCAAATCGGGAAACTGGGGATGATTGGATGGCGTTAGCACCATTGAACAACCAGGTAAAATTTGACCGAGTAAGCGGGCTGAAGTTAAAGCTAGTCCAGTACTCAAGACATCGTTTGAGGTAATACCACCCTTACTAATCAAGAATCCGAGATCGGATGGTAAACTGCGGACAATATCCATCAATAAGGCTGAAACCTTGGCCCCAAAATCCAATCGTGTCTTGACATCTTGAAAACTCAGTTCCTGACGGCTGGTATAAACCACTGGTGTTTTTCCAGCCTCATGTATTAACCGCGTACTTTCCTGAATTTCGCCCAGCAGTACAGCCGATTGATTAGTTTGATTATCAAGTAGTCGCGCTACATCGACTTCAATTCCCACAGTTCCCTCTACTTGCAACAATGCCTCTAACTGCTGAGTAGTTTTTTTCACATGGGAGCCAACAATCACCGCACCTGGTTTGCCTTGGCGCACGTACTGTGCCATGTTTTCAGCTGCGATGGGTTGGGGAGGTAAAGCAGCTAAAGCCGTTAAAATGCTGGCAGCACTGCGAAATAAAAAGCGTTTACCTTGACTTGCTGCTGTTAATATATCTAGTGCAAAGCGATCGAGGTCGGTTTGAGTTTCACCATCGACCACAGCACACTGATTACTACTCAGTTTTAGCAAGCGTTTCAGACTACCAGCGCGAATATCAGCTAACAGAAACCGTTCTACTGCTTCGGCCTGAATTTGTCCTTGGGTCTTTTCTTCGACGTACTTTGGTAAGTAACTATGATGGTAGCTGAAAACCGAATCGCGGGCAAATTCTGTTTCATGGACTGGGGTAAGTACACCATCAATGATTAAATAATGCACGCTATCACGGGTGATGCGTCCGCCCTCAAAGAATGCAGGTACGAGAAAATGGGCATCAAAAGGGCCGAGTTCTTGAGCGATCGCATCTGTTTCAATGGGATAATGTCCGCGCAAGGTAGAATCAGAACGACTGACAATCAAAAAATCGTCAATTCCTTCAGCCTGCAAAGCAATTTTCAGATTTTGGCAAACTTCTTTCGTGACTGATGCAGCTGACTCTGGAGTTAGGGATCTCGTGTTAGTCAACACAAAGAAAATCGGTGAATCATCCTGCAACCCACTGCGTAGAGTGTCCACATCCCAGTGCATTAGCAGCAAGCAGCTGTGGACTGTTTGAGAACCTGTAGGATCGTCATCTAGGACAATTATTTTGGGTTTGTTGCTCATTTAAATGAAGGGCGATTGTTTTCTGGGAAGGTATTGGGCGACTATAAGTCGCTACTATACAAGCAAAGTCCACCTCCGTGGACTAATACAAAATCAAGGTTTTCTAACCTGCGGAGGCAGGTTTTGTCTGTGTAGCCGTGACTTCTAGTCGCCCAAGCTACTAATATAAAATCAAGGGTTTTCTAACCTGCGGAGGCAGGTTTTGTCTGTGTAGCCGTGACTTCTAGTCGCCCAAGCTTTAGAAACATTTTCTTAGCCTTTGTGCAATTTTCTAATTTCTGCTTGCACATCGATCGCAATCTGCAATGATTGATTTAAAAATTGAGCGTATTCACCTGCTTGACTGCTAACTTGTAAAGCTTGGAGACTAGCTAAATTATTGACAAATAACTCTTGATTACTAGCAAGCAAATTTTTATTATCTCGCAAAATTCGTTCCGTTTTCAGAGCGCGGACTAAATCTTCCCGAATCAGTTGCAAGGCAGATGTGACTCGATCTCGGTCATGGATATTGCTTTCTACATTTCCTGATGCTGCCAATTGGTCATTGATATCGATGGCGCTAATCAGGTCATGATATTTATCAACTTCATCTAAAAGTATTGTCAGTCCTTCAGGAAAGGTCAACTGTCGCCAGAGCGATCGCCCCACCAATATCGGGATTGGCACTAGAATTAGTAAAAGAATTCCAAATTTAATTGAAGATCCGATTGTTGGCAAAATAATAAACGCATAAACAAAGCCAACGATAATTGGCGTTAGCGCCAGCGTCACCAGCATTTCATTGATCAAAAACCCCAATCGCTTCTTGCGATCTCGCAAAACAGAGGGCCGAAAAACGTCTTCTGGGTCGAACCCAGTCAAGCGTCTCAGTTCCCCTTTACTAATTTCCAAGCCTATTAAGTCCGGCTGCACGGCTGGATAACTCCTATGGAAACCCAAGTTGCGTATTTATTTTAATCGGGTTTGGTAGAGAAGCAATAAGTGGTTACTTATGTTTAAACTAAATCTACCGTTAGAGAATAGGCAGAACATTTAAATTTAGCCATACATCGTTGAGTCAGGGATTGAGTGAGTCTGGTGTTTAATTATTGTGATATTTGCCAAATGCCATCACCCAGGAAACCAATTTTCATCTAAAATTTGTTCTAAAGAGCCAATGGGTATCACAGGGAATATGTCAATAGCAAGTTGAGAGCGATCGCTTGCTTCTGTCCTTGCATCTTGATAACATTCATCAAATATTTCTAAAATGTAAGGTTTCAAGCTAGGGCTATCTTTGAGTCGTTCCTTAATCTCTCTACGAAATGTCCTGATTTCGCCTTTCCAATGCCCTTCATTTCGCTCTCGTTCCCTATCCCAATATATGAGCTTAAGCAGATGTTCCAAAAGTCGAATCAACAAACTTTTTATCTCTCGCTTCTCGCTCCTACCCATAGATTCTAATTCTTCCAACAAATTATCTAAATCCACAGCAGAAAACTGTCCAGCGCGAAGTTGATTGATTGTTGTCCTCAGCCACAGATAATAATCTCGATCATATAAACTTTGAGTTGCTGGTTGTATTATTGGTGTCACCATACAATAGCCAAACTCCTACTATTTTTTGAAATCACCTCAATTGAGCTTCTATACAATTGGAAGCCCAAAATTTATTTAGCCAGCTCGACTTAGGGTAAACGCCAACTTAGTGTAACTTGCACCCCGCCATCGGGTAAAGTTAAGATTTCCCATGCACCATTTGGAAGTTCAGCAGCGATCGCATTCATCATTTTAGTGCCATAGCCTCCTTTTGGGCGTTCATCGGTAGTAGATTTGATAACTGAGGCATTATTGGCGATCGCTAAAGTACATCTGTCCCCCTGTTGCTCTAGACTAATACACACTTGGGTAGCAGTACCGTGAGGTGGTTGGGCGTGTTGGATTACATTATTGAGTGCTTCGCGGAAAAAGCGGTAAATTTCCTCTCTGTGTTCAATCCAAACACTGTTTAATTCTGGTTCTTGGAGAGGCTGAAGTTCTTTAATCACTGTTAAAGTTAACTTTCCAGAATTGACTAAATCTTGCAGTGTAGTGCTAATTCCTACATCTAACCCTTGTCGTAATGCTGGAGTCACCTCCATTTTCTCAGCTAAACCACGAATGTTATATAATTTATCCCTAATTTCCTGACCTAAAACTGTCAACTTGTCTAAAATTGAATCGACATCTAAATCAGGTTCCAATTCAATTTTGTCCATCACTAGCTTCAAATCTTGTAAAGCCCCATCATGGATATCAGAAGCAGTGCGATGGAGGATTTTGCGGGTACGCGAAAGAATAGCTTCTTGTTCAGCTGCTTTTAGTTGGGTAATTTGATAGTTTTGCAGAATAATAACTTCTTTTTGTCGTCTAAAAATGAAATAGATAAAAATAGATATTCCTGTTGCTATCCACACCAAAATAGGCAAAATAATTGATAATATCCACTTAGATTTCCAGACAATTAAACATCCTCCAAAGTAAGCGCCAAATACTGCCAAAACTAGCCATAATAAACGCCAACTTTGATAACTAGAAATACCAGCACTGATAAAAACTGCCCCCAAAATAATAATTATCAACTCGACCCATTGCGGCGGAATTTGTAAAAATGAATCTGTCATCAAACTGGCCATGAGGTTGGCCTGAATTTCTACGCCGGCCATGCTGTCGCCGAAGGGCGACAGCATGGCCATTGTGTGTATGTTGTTCCCTTCTGAAAAGCCAATGAAAACAACCTTATGGCGTACTTTTTGAGATAGTTGGCTAGGAGACACAACCAAACATTTTTTTTCTTTGTTGGGCTGACAAATAGATGCCACCTCTAGAGAAGGAAAAGTTCCTGTCTTACCCCAAAAGTTAATTTCTACCTGAGTTGTAATTTTAGCAAGTCGTGAAGAGAGAGGAATTTTTTGCTCTTGTTGTTCAAACTTTTCTAAAGCTAAAAGAGCAGCAGATTTAAAAGTTTTAACTTGATTATTTTCTTGCGAGATAAAGAACTGACCAACTAAATGAGAGCGTCGAGCAGTACTACTTAAATTCTTCGGAAACTCTGCTTCTGGTTCGTATTCAAAAAAACCCTGAATAGTATCAGGTCGAATTAAAGGTTGAAGTTGTTCGTCATCAAAAGGCAGTAGATGATTATAAATTAAAAAATTTGGGTTTTTATAATTAGAGATTGGATTGGTGCGCGTCACTAAAACAAGTTTATCACTATGATTTTGCACCAGATTTTTTAAAGGTCTATTTATTGGCTCAGTAATTTTGATGGGGTACTCAAACTCTAGTGGTTCTCGCCAGTCATTGCGGAGGTTTAAAACGACGACAGATGCACCTGCTTCTAAAAGATGCTTAACTAAATCTGCATAGAAAGCTCGTCCTAAAGATAGCTTTTGATTTGCTAAATCCTTTGTTTGAATTTTCACTAGAATAATTTCTTTAGGCGGAGATTTTGGGTGATGCCATCTCAGCAAAGTATCCTGAAGCTGTAACTCCAATTTCTGAACTAAAGGAATTTGCGAGAAAATGAAATTGTAAAATACACCGCAACCAATTCCTAAACTGAGAAACTTAAATTGCCAACCTCTGCGCGACATCTGGTTACGGTTTGGGAAAGAGACGATAGCGAATAATCCGATCGGGATTATTTTGGGACAAGCTGACTCCTAACTCATTCCCTGTTTGGACAAACTGCCAAGTTCCAGCATTCATATTTACAGTTCCATTGAGACCAGTGGAGTTATTTAGCTGGAATGGTGGCTCATTTTTTGAAGGGCCAGAGACGAATTGCACATTGTTGTCTTTAACCTCCAATTTTAACTCAACTAAGCCACCTTCACCTGCACCACTGACAATTCTGCCTGTTCCTGACCAAATTTGTTGAGCAAAGGCGGGTGAGGTGAGTCCGCACAGTAAAGAAACTGTGGTGAGGATAACATACAGTTTTTGTATAAGCAATTTCATAATTGGAACCTAAATCAGGATAGCCCGGAGAAAATCATGCTCTCACACTTAGCAAAATAGGGTTTTGAGATGGGTTCGTAAGTCTGCAAATTATTTTGCGGGAGTTCGCAAAGTTTTCTGCGGTGATACTCGTAGATTTTCTGAGTGGGTAAAACTAATCTCAGTAAAAGCAACAGGTTAGACCTGAATGGCGATCGCACTTTCCACTACACGTCATTCAGATCCCCGACTTCTTGAAGAAGTCGGGGATCTAGGCGAAGCGATCGCTTTCTCGAACTAATAACTTAGTAATTCACAGTATTTTTTTTGGAGTAACAAGCAAATGATTAAGAATATAAAGTCACTGAAGAAGTTATTTATCTTATCTGGGCTGTCAGGAGTTTTATCAGCTTATGTTTTAGGCACAGGTTTTACTCTACTCCCGTCTTCCATCAATTCAAGTGCTTTAGCCGAAAACCCTAACAATCTTCAGGTTGACTTTCCTGAGTTTGGAAGTACCATGAACTACGATCGCGCCAAAGGAACGTGTACTGTAATCAGTAAATCTCGTGAGCTTGCTCAGACAATTTATTGTCGTAACAGTTGGACACAAATTGCTTATGCAGGGAGAAGAATTATTTTTTACGATCGCAATGCTAGAGAGATAGAAATTCACGTTGTCAATCCTCCAGATGGCACTATTGGAAGCACACTCACGAAATATGGTCCTGCTCAAAAGGTTCGTGGAACATGGGCAACAATCACTCACATCGGTAACGGAGTTTTCAGGTTCACAGACGACAACGGCAAATTCTGGGATTACACGATTAGTGCAAAGGACTTCAATCTAGTACCAGTCAGAAAATAAGAGTTATTTGTAGGTTGGGTGGAGTAAAGCGAAACCTCACATGATACTTTCCCATAACACAATAATTTCATGCGATGCCTACGACGGTAAATTACGCACTTTTCACTACATGTCATTCAGTTATTTGTAGCGACTGTCTTGATAATCAAGCGATCGCACTTTCCACTACATGTCATTGAGATCCCCGACTTCTTGAAGAAGTCGGGGATCTAGTCTCCCAGATAACACGATGATTTTAGGCGATCGCACTTTCCACTACACGTCATTCAGATCCCCGACTTCTCTAAGAAGTCGGGGATCTAGTCTCCCAAGCTAATCGTCTATCAACAGTCTTTTGAAGCCAGTGCTATCAGGTAGGTTACGATCCGCCAAAAATTGCTGATAAGCTGACTCTTGGTCAATCTGCGTTTTAATATACTCTGTTTTGGGTAGTGTTCCTGCTCGTAAACCTACATACTCCAAATAACTGGAAAACTCCCATTCTCCGGGTTGCTGTACCAGTCCTGCTTTCACTGGATTTAGATGAATGTAGCGTGAGAGATTGACAAGGTAATCAGTTTGTAAAACTTCAATACTTTGAAACCTTCCCTGAAATAATACGCCAGAGCGATTAAAACGCTTATTAATTGCCTTTGTGTAGGCAAGAGAGAGAGATTTCATAGCATCAGACAGGGTTTCATCTCTCAAATAAACCAAAAAATGATAATGATTGGGCATTAAACAGTAAGCAACGATATCTACTGCATTTGTGATGAGATATTCCTTTATTAATCGGAGAAAATAAATATAGTTTTCACGTTCAAAGAAAATTGTTTGGCGATTGTTACCCCGATTATAGATATGATAAAAGTTGCCAATTTGTAAAGTAATTTGTCGTCGTGGCATAGGCAAGAATCTGAGGTATTGCCTTTAGTATTCCCTTTTAATACCTCAGTTACTTCAGATCCCCGACTTCTTAAAGAAGTCGGGGATCTAGAGGAAGCGATGCCTACGGCGGTATAACTACGCACTTTATTAAACTTTTGTCCAGCATGATTATTGTACAAATACTTTCTAGGACTAAAAACTAGACAATATGAAAAAAAGTTATTTGGTATATTCGTCTTTAGCAATTTTCAACTTGACTATTGTAGCCGCAATTCCTATTAAGAATACTTTTGCTCAAGAAATTCCTAAAGCTCAATGTATAAGTAATTTTGGTCAGAATGCTTGTGGCTATAATTGCATAGCAAATTTTGGACAGGTTAAGTGTGCCGATTGGCCTGGAGGGGCTTGCATAGCGAATTTTGGTCAAGTCGTTTGTGGCCCACCAGCACCACCCAACTGGGCTTCAGGCTATACAAATAACTCTAATTCTAATAACGGGAATTCCGGTGTTTACGGCGCTTGGGTTGTAAAAAATGGTGACTGGAATGGTATTTTGCGGATGCAAGGTAACTCTGGAAGAATGATATTAGTTAGCAATCGTGGAGCAGCTGTAGAACAAAAGATGACTCTTAATGTAAACCCTCAAGGTGGATATATTCTTGATGGGGAAGTTTTAACACAGTATGTGCGTGGAAGATACAATGCTGATAATTTTTACATTCAGCAGTTTTCTAAAGATTCAATAAATGTGAATAATTGCGACGATAATAGTCAATGCAATTCTGTGACTTTAGTTTATTTAGGGAAGTGACTACTTTAAAGAGCAATTAAAAATATGATTTTCGCTTACTTAACTATAAACGCGATCGCACTTTCCACCACAGACCATTCAGATCCCCGACTTCTTTAAGAAGTCGGGGATCTAAGGGAAGCGATGCCTACGGCGGTAAACTACGCAATTTTAATTACACGATAAGTTTATCTGCTTAACAGAAGCAAGTTATAAGCTTTCTCCAGCTTCTTTCAGTGCAAAATCAATAACAGTTTGACTTAAACGAATATTGTGATTAAGCATTTTTTGAATAGCTGTTTTAATAGAAAGAGGATAACCTTCACGTTTAGCACGTAATAAAATTCCAATTGAACCGGTGACCGAAAGACCGCTTAATCTAGCTATTCTTCGCCCTACAGCTTCATCAATACAAACGGTTGAAATATTTTTATCTAGTGCTAGTTGAATAACTGATGCTTCTCCCAAATCTAAAGAATTAAATAGAAAGGGAGAAATATTTAAAGGAGAAGTTTGCTTTTGTAACCATGATGCCAATTGAAATTCGGTTACAGCCAAACCTGTAGTGCCACCAATTAATATTTCTTCATAAACTTCAAACGGAACAAGAACATCTGTATAGAGAGACTGTAAAATATTTAAGTCCCCTACAGCAGCGACGAGAGCAATTAAGGGAGAAGTATTAATAACAATTTGATTGGTACTAGGCATTTTTTAGGTCTGATAACAATTCCTCTTCGTTAAGGTCAATTAAGGGAACTCCATAGTCATTGAGTTTGAGGATAAAGGTAACTCGATCTACTCCCACTAATGCGGCAGCCATACCAGAGGAAAGGCGTTTCATTTCATAGAGTTTAACTGCCATTGCCCATTTCGATTCTTGTTCAAATTGCTCTCTGGTTTGGCCAACAGCATCAGGTAAGGTTTCAGGGTAGTTGATTATTAGTTGTAAGGACATAGTTGTTGTTTCTCCTATTTAGGACTTCAAAAGCTAGAGAAAAATTGCACTTTCGGTGACACGATGATTATAAGCGATGCTTACACGTCATTCAGATCCCCGACTTCTTTGAGAAGTCGGGGATCTAGTCTCCCTAATTACAGAATCATTACTAAAGAGATGAAAGCCAAGCCACTGCTGTTTCTCGTTGTAGAAGATCACCCGGAGGTAGCCCAAAATAACTGTGATTTTTTGAGAAAATTTGACCCTTCTGCTGTTTGTATCATCGCCAACACTCCCGCAGAAGCACTACAACGTCTACAAATAGAGACACCAGATTTAATTGTCCTCGATTTACAATTTGGGGTAAATTCTGGTTCTCAGTCGGCTAAATCTTCTTTAGAACTGTTAGACTTAATTTTTGATGCTTATTCTTCTCTCAATATCCTCATATATAGCAGTGAACCCAGTTGGCTAATAAACTTTGTTAAATCTATTAATCATCACTACGGTGGGTTTGTAGTAGTCAATAAAATGGAACGGCGCAAAGCTTTTTTAGAGGGAGTTGAAAGTGCGCTGAATGGAGAATTAAAACTACCTAAAGAGTTACGTCAAGATTTAGATTTAAATGATACGGAATTAGAAGTCCTCAAACTTTTGTGTCAAGAATCCTTAACAGACCAAGCGATCGCTCATCATCTCCACATATCGCTCAGGGCTGTTCAAAGTCATATCCAACACCTCAAGGTAAAATTGGGAATCGATGAGGTTGAGCAAAAAGATATCAATTCCCGCGTCGCCCTTTGTATGAAAGCAATTCAAAAAAAACTATTATCGTTTTGATTTAATTGTAATATTTGCCAAATAGCGTTATTCAGGGAACCAATCTTCATCTAAAATTTCTTCAAAAGAGCCGATGGGTATCAAGGCGAATAGCAAAGTTGATTGATTTTTGCCCTCAGCCAAAGGTAATAATCTTGGTCGTATAAAGTCTGAGTTGTTGGTTGTATTTGGATCGCCATACACTTGTTTAGCTCCTAGTAGTAGTTGTGGCTGCTAGTACCACATACTCATTATCCCTCATGCCGAGGTTATGAATTTCAGTCACGCTGCAATGCCATAAATATTCCTTAAGTCTAAACAAAAGCTTACTAAAAGAATGAGGTTTTAATTTGTCAAATTATTGAGAATGTTACGAGAACCCATAGTTCGACCTCTACATTTTCAGCCCTATAAATCGATTGTTACTGAGGGGACAAAATGGCTAAAACTAAAGCAACAGATATTCTCTCATTAATTGAAGCAGAGCATCGTCAAGTTGAGCAACTTTTTGCACAAGCTGAAAAAGCTAAGGGAAGTAAATTACAGGAACACTTCAATCAATTATATAAAGCACTGAATTTACATGCTAGAACTGAAGAATTAGTCTTCTACCCAGCTTTGCGAGAATACGATGAAACCGAACAATATGTTGAAGAAGCTGAAGAAGAACATGAAGAAGTTTCTTTAATTTTGGAAGAAATTAAGGCTCTTAAATCTACTGCTCCTGAGTTTAAAGAAAAAATGAGTGAATTAAAAGAAGCAGTTCAGTACCATGTGGAAGAGGAAGAAAGCGAAATTTTTGGTGCTGTGCGCGAGTGTATGGATGAGCAAGAGCTAACTGAATTAGGCCAGGAATTTCAGAAAACTAAAGCTCAATTAGAACCAGAAATTGAAGCTGCCTTAACCAGATAATCTAACTGAATAATCATTCAGAATTCAACATTACAATCACTCTTGTAAAGAATTAAAACCTCAACTTGGAAGCACCAGTAAATCTCAATCTGGTGTCTTTACATTAGACTTCTTGCAAAAGTCCTTTTCTTCGCTCTCTTCTTTGCGTCTTTGCGCGGCAGCCGCTCATTGGGGAAACCACGCCACTTGCTCATGGGGGAAACCCCCAAGACCGCAGTGGCTCCCCAAGACCGCGCTGCCTTGCCTTTGCGTGTTAGCGTACTCCTACGGAGAAGCAAGCTACGCGTAGCATCTCGTAGAGAAGCGGGGCGTAGGCCGACAAAAAATTATTTATGCAAGAGGTCTATTTATTCGTCTTCTACTCCGACTGCTATTTATTCTAGATTTTTTGATAGCTAGTCCATTAAAATTCACAAAATTTGTTCATCACCAGGTACAAAAATGACTGCTACAAATGGTAAGCGTAAAATTCGTTATGCCGTTGTTGGTTTAGGTTGGTTTGCTCAAGATGCTGCTTTACCTTCCTTTGCCCACGCGGAAAACTCAGAATTAGTTGCACTGGTCTCTGATGACCCCACTAAAAGACAAGAATTGAGTAAAAAGTACGGCATAAAGCAAAGTTATTCATACGAAGAGTATGAAAACTGTCTGACAAGTGGTGAGGTTGATGCAGTTTATATTGCCTTGCCCAATCACTTGCATCGTGAATACGCTGTACGGGCTGCTAATCAGGCAATTCATGTGTTGTGTGAAAAGCCAATGGCCATAACAGAACAAGAATGTGAGGAAATGATTAAAGCTGCCAATGATAACGGCGTCAAACTGATGATTGCCTACCGCTTACATTTGGAAGAAGCAAATTTACAAGCGGTGGAAATTGTCCGTTCAAAGCAAATTGGCGAACCACGAATTTTCAATTCTGTTTTTACTCAACAAGTACAAGAAGGGAATATTCGTTTACGAAATGTAACGGGTGGTGGAACGCTCGACGATATCGGCATTTACTGTATTAATGCAGCCCGTTATCTATTTCAAGATGAACCAATCGAAGTATTTGCTGTAGCTGCTAATAAGGGAGAACAACGCTTTAGCGAAGTTGAAGAAATGACTAGTGTCATCTTACGTTTTCCCAATGAAAGATTGGCAACCTTTACCTGTAGCTTTGGAGCAGCTAGCGTTTCAACTTATCAGATTGTAGGTACTAAAGGAGATTTGCGAGTACAACCCGCCTATCCTTGGCAGGGAGAAATTAAGCATTACCTAACAATTAATGGTGAAACTCAAGAGCGTACCTTTGACGATCGCGATCAATTAGCAGCTGAGTTTACTTACTTCTCTAATTGTATTCTTGAAGATAAAGATCCAGAACCATCTGGAATTGAAGGGTTGATTGATGTTAGTATCATTCAGGCGCTTTACGAGTCAATTAAAATTGGTCAACCCGTAAAGATAGAAACTCGCGATGCCTACGGCGGTAAACTACGCCATCAACGTCCCACATCATCTCAAAGTATTAAACGTCCTCCTGTTGGCGAAAGCCCAGACTTAATTCATGCTGCTACACCTTCTGGTTAGTCATCAAGCTTAAGTATCTTTGACACACACAAATCAAAAATTATTGTAGGGGCACAATATATTGTGCCCCTACTCATATCGTCTATTTAATTGAAAACCGCCGCATACCCCTAAACCTTAAGGATAAAGACCCCTATCAGTCAAGGCTTGAGCCACTCTACCTACTCCCAATGTATAAGCTGCTAATCTCAAAGAAACTTGTCGTTTCTTCGACTGCTCAATCACTTGGCGGTAAGCCTGCACCATCAAATGTTCCATTTCGCGGTTGACGCGTTCCTCATCCCAAAATACGTAAGAAAGACCTTGCACCCACTCCAAATAACTCACCACTACACCACCAGCATTAGCCAAAATATCTGGTAGCACTGTCACACCACGCGCCTCTAAGGACAAGCTAGCCTCAAGAGTCACCGGGCCGTTAGCTGCTTCCGCAACAATCTGCGCTTGCACCCGATTGGCGTTTTCTTCAGTGATTTGGTTTTCCAAAGCTGCTGGTATCAAGACATCGCAAGGCAAAGTTAATAAATCTGCATTGCTAATTGCTACTGCTTCCGGAAAACCGACGATATTCTTGTGATTTTCCGCAGCGTAGACTTTCAACTTGGGAATATCAAGACCATCTTCGGAAAATAGTCCCCCAGCACTCGTAGAAACAGCGATAATTTTCGCTCCCGCTTCATATAGTAAATCAGCTGCGGCGCCGCCAACATTACCAAAACCTTGGATGACTACTCGCACTCCCGCCAAAGATTTACCTTGATCTGCTAGCGCTTCACGTACAGCAATCATCGCGCCGCGTCCGGTTGCCATTTCGCGTCCCTTGGAACCACCAACAGAAATTGGCTTCCCAGTGACAACACCCGGTACAGCATGACCGACATTTACGGAGTAAGTATCCATCATCCAAGCCATTTCACGCGCAGAAGTACCCATATCTGGGGCAGGAATATCGACGGAAGGCCCGATATCTTTAATCAACTCGCTGATATAACGACGGCTGATGCGTTCTAGTTCCCCGACACTATAACGTTTTGGATCGATCGCAATACCACCCTTACCCCCACCGTAAGGAATACCCAACAGGGCACATTTCCAAGTCATTAGCATTGCTAAGGCTGAAACTTCCCGCAATGTCACAGCCGGATGATAACGTATTCCACCTTTGTAGGGGCCTAAAACATCAGAGTGCTGCACCCGATGTCCAGCGAAAACTCGTATTTCTCCATTATCTAGTTTCACAGGAACCGAAACTGTTACCACTTTGCGTGGATGGCTGAGAATTTCTATCAATCCCGGATCTAACCTTAATTCCTTAGCCGCAGCTTCTAGGTAACTACAGGCTTGATCGAATGGACAAATATGCGCTGGAGAAGCAGCTTCCAACGGCAACGCAGATGCTAAACTCATAAAATTTTCTCCCAATCGCGCCCTTTGCGCGAACCGGATCTTATATATTGCCTAGCTTACCCTCTTTTTTTGAAAAATAGGAATTTTGTAGTTTTTGTTACAGTTTTCTTGAAGAGGATATGCATTAGAAGTTGCCATTAGACAATCACTTTCCTAGAGCGATCGCTGCATTCTGTCCGCCAAAGCCAAAACTCAAACATAATACATGGTTAATATTACTGAGATGCGCTGCTGTAATTAATTTTAAATCAAACTCTGGTTGCCGTAAGCCAACGCAAGGAGGTAAAATTTGATGCTTTAAAGCCATCAGCGAAAAAGCCACACCTAAGGCTCCGGATGCTCCAAGTGTATGACCTGAGCTTCCCTTGGTGGAGCTAACTGCTATGCCTTGGGGAAACAAATGCTGGATTACCATACTCTCCATTTGGTCATTTAGCTGGGTAGCTGTGCCATGAGCATGAATGTAATCAATATCAGCTGGCGATAAACAACTACGTTCTAGACATTGTTTGATAGCAGCGATCGCACTTTTTCCCTCAGGTTCCGGAGAATTAGTATGATATGCGTCGTTGGTTAAGCCGAAACCGAGAATTTCACCATACACTTTTGCTTGACGCTGTTTTGCCAACTCTGCTGATTCCAAGACAAACACAGCTGCGCCTTCGCCCAAAACTAAGCCTTCCCGATGCACATCAAAAGGATAAGCGCCAGTTTTTGCCAAAGCACCCATCTGTTGAAATCCTGCCAAAGTCAAAGGTGTAATTGGTGCTTCCACTGCGCCTGCGATCGCCCTTTGACATTGCCCAGTTTGTATAAGTAAAGCTGCTTGGGCAATAGATAAAATTCCAGTAGCACAAGCTACCATTGGCGCCAAAACTATCCCAGACGCGCCAATTTGTCGCGCAGTGGCGATAGCGTTCATGTGAGGCAATGTATCGAGCCAATTTTCTAAACATGACGCGGGGAGGGAAGGACGCGGGGATGAGGAGAAATTCTTTGTGTCTTTCTTAGCGCTTACGTCCTCATACATCTGCCGCGCCAAGACTTCCCAAGATGCTTGATGAGAGCGACTTGAGCCAATAACTACAGCACAATCCGCTAAAGGTGGAACTAAGCCAGCATCTTGCAAAGCAGAAGTAACAACCAACTGAGTTAGCATTGCTAAGTCAGTTGGCTTTTGACCAATCAAACCCATAGGAAATGGTCTAAGTTCTGGAAATGGTTGAAGTAATCTAATTCCAGATTTACCCGCTAGCAAATTTTGCCAACTTTCCTCTAAACTTCCACCCAAAGCAGAAACTAGACCAATACCAGTAACAACTACTTTCACAAATTTGGGAATTAGGAGTTTGAACTTAGGAGCTTAAAAGTAATAAATTATTATTCTCGTTGTCTCCCTTGTCCCCCTTGTCCCCTTGTCCCCTTGTCCCTCTTACTGGGCTGGTGCTTTCAAATTTTCAGCGCCTTGGGTGACTTTAGCAGAGTCGATGCGATCGCCTTGCTGAATTTTGTTAACTACCTCAAAGCCTTGAGTAACATTGCCAAATACGGCGTATTTACCATCTAGAAATCCTATATCTGCTAGAGCAAAATAAAACTGTGAAGAAGCAGAATCTGGCTGTTGCGATCGCGCCATTGCTACCGCACCTTGCTTATGAGGCAATACAACCGGTTGAGCAGTAGCATCAAATGTTTGATTATAAATCGGTGTATTTGAGTTTTTTGGCTTAATTTCTAAGGGTATATAGCGAGCATTTCCAGTTTTCGGGTCAATATAACTGCCCGTTCCCAATCGATCTACTGGAAAATTTGGGTCTTTGCTTTGGGGATCGCCGCCTTGAACTACAAACGGCTGGGGTTGTTCTGGAGTTCCGCGTTCGACTCTGTGGAAAGCTAAGCCATTGTAGACGCCCCTTTGAACTAAATCTACAAAGTTACCAGCTGTAATTGGGGCGTTAGTACCATCTACTTCGATAGTAATCGGTGAGCCTTTAACTGTAAGTACTACAGTAGCCTTGCCTTCGAGCCTTGGTAAATTGGCGAATCCAGAAACGTCATTAGTATTTTGAGATACAGGCGTTGCTTCAGTAGTTGTCTTAGTAGTTGCCTCACTTGCGCTTGAGGTAGCTGTCGATGTTGGAGAAGAAGTATTAGAAGCGACTTGCTGTGTTGAACATGCTCCCAACATCAAGGCACTGGCGATCGCAACAGAAAGCAAAAATTGTGAAATTTTTAAGCGCATTGCTAGTTACTGATTCAACTTATGTATCTTATCGTTTTAAAGGGAATTGGGCATTGGGCAAACAGGGAGTGGTGAGTGTTGAGTGAGGAGTTAAGAGTTAAGAATTATTCTCCTTGTCCTCTTCTCCCCCCATCTCCCCATCTCCCTATCTCCCCATCTCCTCAAAGCCCTTCTAACGATACTCCCAAAAAGCGAGCCAGCTTTGCACCTTCTGTTTCTAACTCTGTTAAAGATAATGGTTGTCCAACCCTTGTTAAGGGTATATCTCGCCGATTTTTAACGCGCAGATAAAGCGCACGAAGGGGATTAATACCTTCTTTGACGGCTATCCGCACAGATTGTACATCTTCTATGCGCCCATCAATTTCAATGCGACGGTTTTTGCCTGGAAATCCCCAACGAAATATTTTAAATGTGCTGGTTTCCCGATCGAATTCGTTGTAACCGCCTCCTACATCCCATAAAATTACTAACCATAAGTACGTGGCTAGTAACAAGCCAGCTGTGCCATATAATCCCATCACCAATCCTTGAGGGACGAATATTAGTTGAGTTGGATCGGTAACTATGAGTAAATTAATTTTTAGGTAACTGGATATGCCAGCCAGTAGAAAGCCTGTTGCTCCCAAAGTAACGATAGTTGCCCACCAGTAGTTACTAAACCGACGAGAACCGAGAACGTTTTGATGCAGCAGGCGATCGCCTTTGTTAATCGTTGTTGATGCCGTCATTGAACTACCATTGCCTGTGAGATACTCTCTTTAAGAGTCTGCCATTGAATCGGGATATATTGCAACTGGGGATTGGGGGCTGGGGACTGGTGACTGGTGACTGGGGATTGGGGATTAGGGACTAGGGAATGGAGGATGGGGAAGTGTGGGGAGTGTGGGGAGAAAGAGAATTTATGCCTCCCACACTTCCCTCTCTTCCCACACCTCCCAGTCCCCAGTCACCAGTCCCCAGTCCCCAATCCCCAACCCAAATTGTTTAGATTTCTGAGAAAAGTTGTGTCAAATTGTAAAAATTCTGATATTCATATATAAATATACGTTCGTGTTAAATACCCGATCCGCTTGCGTGTGTCTGGCCAAAAACGAACTAATATGATAAGTTAAGAATCATTAAGTTACCACAAGCTAAGTTACTAGCCAGTGGTACGTGTAATGGCATAGGTCTGAGAAATGCTGACTTCACTAGACAGCAAGCTCTCAGAAATTCAGTAGCTTTATAAGCTGTTGAAATTGTCAAAAAAACGTTAATTCCTCACGGTAGTCGCTAAGAAAGCAAAGCTTTAAAGTGGCGCTGGTTCAAAAACGTTGCAATTTTAGTAAAAAAAGAGGATTTTAGTCCGATGACCATCGCAGTTGGACGCGCCCCAAGTACAAGAGGGTGGTTTGACGTAGTAGACGACTGGCTCAAGCGCGATCGCTTTGTATTCGTAGGTTGGTCAGGATTACTACTGTTCCCCTGTGCATACCTAGCATTAGGCGGTTGGCTGACAGGTACAACCTTCGTCACCTCTTGGTACACCCACGGTTTAGCCTCCTCATACTTGGAAGGCTGTAACTTCTTGACAGTGGCAGTATCCACCCCAGCAGACAGTTTAGGACATTCGCTATTGCTGTTGTGGGGACCAGAAGCCCAAGGCTCCCTCACCCGTTGGTTCCAATTGGGTGGATTGTGGCCATTCGTAGCCCTACACGGAGCCTTCGGTTTGATTGGCTTCATGTTGCGCCAATTTGAAATTGCGCGGCTAGTAGGAATTCGTCCCTACAACGCGTTAGCATTTTCAGCTCCCATCGCGGTATTCGTCAGTGTATTTTTGATGTACCCCTTGGGACAATCATCTTGGTTTTTTGCTCCCAGCTTTGGTGTAGCCGGAATCTTCCGTTTCATTCTATTTGTCCAAGGTTTCCATAACTTCACCCTCAACCCCTTCCACATGATGGGAGTAGCAGGGGTGTTGGGTGGTGCGCTATTGTGTGCGATTCACGGAGCCACCGTAGAAAACACCTTGTTTGAAGACGGAGATGGAGCTAACACCTTCCGGGCATTCAATCCTACCCAATCAGAAGAAACCTATTCAATGGTGACCGCAAACCGTTTCTGGTCACAGATTTTCGGTATTGCCTTCTCCAACAAGCGCTGGCTGCACTTCTTTATGTTGTTTGTGCCAGTAACAGGCTTGTGGATGGCAGCGGTTGGTATTGTCGGTTTGGCACTCAACCTGCGGGCTTATGATTTCGTCTCCCAAGAGTTGCGGGCGGCGGAAGACCCAGAGTTTGAAACTTTCTATACCAAAAACATTTTGCTCAACGAGGGTATCCGCGCTTGGATGGCTCCTCAAGATCAGATCCACGAACAATTTGTATTCCCTGAGGAGGTATTACCACGTGGTAACGCTCTCTAATAGACCAAATATTTTAGGCGGCGCTGGACGCGACCAAGAATCTACCGGCTTTGCCTGGTGGTCTGGTAACGCCCGTTTAATCAACCTTTCTGGCAAACTGCTGGGCGCTCACGTTGCTCACGCTGGTTTGATTGTATTCTGGGCTGGAGCGATGACTTTGTTTGAAGTCGCTCACTTCATTCCTGAAAAGCCCATGTATGAGCAGGGTTTGATCCTGCTGCCTCACCTTGCCACTTTGGGCTGGGGTGTTGGTGCTGGCGGTGAAGTCATCGACACTTTCCCCTACTTTGTTGTTGGTGTACTGCACCTAATTTCCTCGGCAGTCCTTGGCTTTGGCGGTATCTATCACGCCGTTCGTGGGCCAGAAACCTTAGAAGAATACTCCTCATTCTTTGGTTACGACTGGAAAGACAAGAACAAGATGACCAACATCATCGGTTTCCACTTAATCATTTTGGGAAGCGGTGCGCTGTTGTTGGTGCTGAAGGCAATGTTCTTTGGCGGTATCTATGATACCTGGGCGCCAGGTGGTGGTGATGTTCGGATCATTACTAACCCCACACTCAATCCAGCAGTTATCTTTGGTTATCTGATCAAATCTCCCTTCGGCGGCGAAGGCTGGATTGTGAGCGTTGATAACTTGGAAGATGTTATCGGCGGTCATATCTGGATTGCTTTTATCTGTATTTCTGGCGGTATTTTCCACATTCTCACCAAGCCTTTTGGTTGGGCGCGTCGTGCCTTCATCTGGTCTGGTGAAGCTTACCTATCCTACAGCTTGGGTGCGCTCTCCCTGATGGGCTTCATTGCTTCCATCATGGTTTGGTACAACAACACTGTTTACCCCAGCGAATTCTTTGGCCCTACCGGTCCTGAAGCTTCTCAAGCTCAAGCTTTGACCTTCTTAATTCGCGACCAACGGTTAGGTGCTAACGTTGGTTCTGCCCAAGGCCCCACAGGTTTGGGTAAATACTTGATGCGCTCTCCTACTGGTGAAATCATCTTCGGTGGTGAAACCATGCGCTTCTGGGATTTCCGCGGCCCTTGGTTGGAGCCTCTGCGCGGCCCCAACGGTCTTGACCTAGAAAAAATCAAGAACGATATTCAGCCTTGGCAAGCTCGTCGTGCTGCTGAATACATGACCCATGCTCCTCTGGGTTCTCTGAACTCTGTAGGTGGTGTGGCTACCGAAATCAACTCCTTCAACTACGTGTCTCCTCGCGCTTGGTTGTCGTGTTCGCACTTCGTACTAGGATTCTTCTTCCTAGTTGGGCACTTGTGGCACGCTGGTCGCGCTCGTGCAGCTGCTGGTGGTTTTGAAAAAGGTATCGACCGTGATAATGAACCAGTAATGTCGATGGACTTCCTCGACTAGGTTACAAAGTTTCTTTCATCACTGACAATCAATTAGCTTACAGACTCTTGCATAAAAGCAAGAGTTTTTTTTATAGAAAATAGCAGAATTCAGGAGTCAGAGTTCAGAATTAGGATAGACTCTCGCTTTAGCTAACAGGCCTAGATGGTATACTTCACTAACTTGGAATCTGCTGTATAGTACTTAAACAAAAATTAGTAATGCTAATTTCACAAATGAATAGGGCAAATAGATTAATAAATCCTTTATCAAAAATAAATTATCAATCCAAAATTTTATAGTTTACCGAGGTAATTAATACTATGAGCGAATCAAATTTTATCGACGCTTTGCGCTGGACAGCCGAAGCAAAAGAAAAGTTGCAAAATATTCCCTTTTTTGTGCGCCCTCAAGCAAAAGCTCGAATTGAGGCCTTGGCTCGTCAAGCTCAGCAACAGGTCGTGACAGGGGATTTGGTAGAACAAGCTAGGCTTGAGTTTGGACAATAAAATATTTTTCGATTTTGGATTTTATAGCAATTTGGAAAAAGAATGTGACAGTTGAGTAAGGGCACAACATTGTTGTGTCCTTATACCGATTCTCCATGAAGATGCACTTAATATTTATTAAACGAACCGCCAAGGACGCCTTTCCTGCGGAACGCTTCGCGAACGCGCAGCGTCTCGTAGAGAAGAGCGCCAAGGAAGAAAGAATTATCATTAAGTGCAAGTTCACAGAGAATTGGTATTACGAATAATTGATGTGTTGCAAACAATTATTAGACCTGTTGCATAAATCGAAAATAAGAACCCCACCCCCGCCAAAGCTACGCTTTGTCTCCCCTCCCCTTGCTAAGGGGAGGGGTTGGGGGTGGGGTGTTAGGAACTTTTGCAAGAGGTCTATTGAATTGGTATTAAATTTTAGATTGGGATTAATACATCAATGCAGATAGTTTTGAGGTCAGCGAAATCTTATTTTTTATTCATCAATCAATTTAAGCAATTGAAAACTTAAACAAAGTTTTCAATTTTGATTTAATTGAATCCAAAATCTAAAATATACAATTTACTCAGCTTCCTCCCACATTCATCGCTGCTAAAACAGCTTTCTGGCTGACATCTGTGTAAACTGTATTCAAATACTTCATAACGACATCAGTGGAAGTTAAATTTACTACATTTTCTTCTTCCTTTGCTAAAGGAATTGCTCCTAATGCATCTAATATTGTCTCGCTAGCTGAAGGTGCAATTACTACTAAAGAAGACTCTAGTGGTTCATTGTATTGCCAGAAAGAGTCTATTTTTACCGAGTATTTGTTGTGAGGAATTGATTGTTGGACATCAGGTGCTTTTGATGTTATGGTTTCTATCTTGCCACTACGTAAATGTCGTAAATCGCTGAGAATTTGCTCTTTAGTGCGTCCGCGTAATTGAAAGAGTACAAAAGGGTCTTCACTAAAGCGATCGCCTAATTGATAGTATACCGCACCAATATGTTTACAGGGATTTGCTTTATCTGGACAAGAGCATTTACTGTGAACATCAGAAAGGGTAAAAGGAAATAACGAAAGACCATTAGCGGTGAACACTTCTGCTATGTTTTGCGGCATTTCTCCCGCCAACAATTTGGCAGCAAAAATAGCCTTTTGGGACATAGTTTCAATGACATAACCCCATTGTTCATCGCTAAAAGGTTCAAGGGAAAGGGAAACTTGATAAGGTTCCACTTCACTACCTTGTACCCTAGCCAATACTTTTGCACCTTGAAACTCAATATTTAAAACATTTCCTTGGCGTGCATAGTTTCTAGCACGTTCCAAACGCTTTTTAAAGCGATAAGAATCTAGTAAATCTAGCCATTGCTGCGACCACCATTCTCGACTAGCTTGAAGAGTATAATTCGTCATGATTTTACCTTTTGAATTATTGAAAAATATAGGAATCCAGTTTGATTGTTAGATGTAGGTTGGGTTTCGCGTTGCTCAACCCAACATCGATCGGAGTGTTGGGTTACCCTCCGGGAAGCCGCCTCCGGCGTCTACGTTCCTCAAACGCCACTTGCTTTAAGCCGGGAAACCCGTCCAACGCAGTGGCTCCCCAACCTACAAATTTTTTTGCAACATTTTAGTCTTGTCACACGACTACATGTATTTCAAAAATAAAATACTAGTCCTATATTCAAATTAAGTAATTTGACTCGTCTGCATTAACTTTCATCTTCGTCAATGACTGCATTGCGATCGAGGATTAGTAAGTTACGAAGTTGGTCTGTATCTAGTTCAGTCAACCATTCTTCGCCTGCACCTACAACTTGTTCGGCTAGTTGTTTTTTACTTTCAATCATGTCGTGAATTTTCTCTTCTAAAGTGCCAGTGCAGACAAATTTATGTACTTGCACATTGCGGGTTTGACCAATGCGAAATACTCGGTCTGTAGCTTGGTTTTCTACGGCTGGATTCCACCATCTATCAAAATGGAATACATGATTTGCTCGTGTTAAATTCAATCCTACACCACCTGCTTTTAGAGAAAGAATCATAATCGGCGGCCCTTGGGGATCGTGTTGGAAACGGTCTATCATTTCCTCGCGTTGTTTTTTATTGGTACTGCCATATAAAAAGAATATTTCTCGTCCTAACTGTTTTTCTAAATGAGGTTTAAGTAACTTACCCCACTCAGCAAATTGGGTGAAGATTAAAGCGCGATCCTCTTCTGCCAAAAGTTCTTCTAACATTTCTTCTAGCCGCAGCAGTTTGGCTGAATGATGTTGTCCTAATGTGGCTTGTTTCAAATATTGCGCCGGGTGATTGCAGATTTGTTTGAGTTTGATTAATAAAGCCAAAATCATCCCTCGACGTTGCAAACCTTCAGCAGATTCAATTTCTGCTAAAGATGCTTCTACTACTTTTTGATAAAGTGCGGCTTGGTCGGCAGTTAAACCACAAAAGACTGTCATTTCTTGCTTCTCTGGCAAGTCTTGAATAATTTCGCGATCGCTTTTTAATCGCCGCAGTATAAATGGTTGAACCAACGAACGTAATTGACTCAAAGAAGCCGTATCCCCATACTTTTCAATAGGCATCGCAAATCGCCTCTGGAAAAATTGCCGATTGCCCAAATATCCGGGATTGAGAAAATCCAAAATAGACCACAATTCTTGCAGTCTATTTTCTACTGGTGTCCCCGTCAACGCAATCCGAAATGTCGCTGCTAATTGCCGCACTGCTTTTGATTGCTTCGCCTCGTAATTTTTCACATTTTGGGCTTCATCTAAAACAATTATCTGCCAATTCACAGTCTCTAATGATTTAATATCACGATGAATCAGTGAGTAACTAGTGATGACTAGATCGTGCTTTTTAACTGCTTCTACAAACGCCTTTCCTTTAGGACGTTTATCACCGTGATATTGCAAAACTTTCAGACTTGGTGCAAATTTCTTAACTTCCCTTTCCCAGTTGCCTAAAACGGAAGTTGGGCAAACTAGTAAAGTTGGATTTTCTAGTGCATCTTGTTCTTTGAGATGTAGAAGAAAAGCAATGAACTGAATCGTTTTCCCAAGTCCCATATCGTCCGCTAGACATGCACCCAAGCCCCAACGTTCTAAGAAGGACAGCCAAGCAGCACCGCGTTCTTGATAAGGTCGCAACTCTCCTTGAAAGCTGGCTGGCGCGGGCAAAGGTTCAATGGCTTGATTATTGGTTAAGGCCCCAATCAACTCTTGTAATGCCCCAGACGCCTCAAAGCTAACCACTGGTAATTTTTCGATTACCTGGGTATCCCCTGTACTCAAACGCAAAGCATCTTCTAAAGACAGCGCCATTTGGTCTTTCCGGGAAGCGAAAAAGGTTTGGGCTGTCTTAATGTCTTGGGGTCGCAATTCCACCCACTCGCCATTAATTTCTACCAAGGGGCTATTTAAAGCCACAAGTTTATCAAATTCAGCTTTAGAAATATTCTGTCCGCCAATTGCCAATTGCCATTGGAAATTCAATAGACTTTGCAACCCCAAACGTCCTTGTTTTGTCTTTGGAGTTTCGGCTGTAATTTTCAAACCCAAACGGTTCGCCCATCCTTCACGGTTCGTCAAACTAGGAGGTAAAATCACTCCCAAACCGCTATCTTCAAATCTCCAAGCCACGGACTTGATAAACTCGTATGCTTGGATGGGGTTAAGACGAAAAGATTGGGGATATTCTGTTTCTAAACTCGGTGCAAGGACTGGATACAATCGGGAAGCTAACCCCAAACCCCGCAAGAATGTTTCTTGGGGTTGGTCAATTGTGCGTTCATACACCAATCGTTCAACTGGATTGTGCCAAATTGTTGCCGCATCCACCAAAAACTCTGGATTGTCTGCCGCTTGCAGAAAATACGCCAATGTCCAATCTGTTTCGCCAGACTCCGGAGAACGCAGTTGAAAACAAGTACGAAACAGAGTTTTCAAAGTTAGCTGATATTGTAGCGGCATAGTCCAGGCTTTAAGTGCCCCTTCTAGTCGTTCCACTTCAATGGCTTCTGCATTGACTGTACCAGATGCACTAGTTAAAGCTGGCAACCACTCTCGCACCGCAGCTGGTAAAGATGCCATTGCCTTGGCTTCCATCACCGATTGGAAACCCACCATCTCTCGTATTTGGGCATCTATCGTACTATTGAGAAATCCCAGTAACAATTCTTGAGGTTCTGTAGGAAAGTCTATATATATTGGGAGTGAGGAGTGAGGAGTGAGGAGTGAGGAGTTAAGAATATTCTCTTGTCCCCTTGTCCCCTTGTCCCCTTGTCCCCTTGTCCCCCCATCTCCCCATCCCTCCATCCCTTCCTGATAGGTGCGACAAACCAAGGGCATCTTGGCAGAAAATTTTTCTAGGCGGGTGCCGTCTACAGCACTGTCTAAAAGTACTTGCCACTTAGCAAGTGTAGAACCATCGGATTGCCGTTTGATAGTTGGTAAAAACTTACACCGAGAAATTAAATCGAGACTCCAACGGGCAACCTGCGACCAAAAGCGTAAATCTGTACCCAAAAAAGTATCTTCCCCTTTAGTAGCATTTAGGGGAACAGCAGCCAGAAATTTTACTGCTTGGGCGGGGGTGAGACAAAAACCTTCAACTCGCCACGGATGTAAATATTGTGGTGAGTCTGCTTCTATCTCGAAACTAGCAGAATGAACGGGGAAAATCCCTGGTGTTTCTTTATCAGTGTTTTCTGGTATGTAAGTTGGTAGGGCAATAATTTGGGAGTGGGTTGGTAAAGCAATCTCAGTGGTACTAGTTGCTTTGCGTGCCCGATTAGTTGTAGCTACTTGGGGTTGCTGGATAAAGTTGGCAATCGGCATATTTTGGGAACGCAACCACTCGCTTAACTCAACCGATGTCATTGCCAGTGGATGTAATGGTATTTCTTCAGATTCATTCGACGCCAAATTTACTCGCGGCGATCGCCAAGTTTCTCCCCAAATAAATAAACTACCATTTTGATTTTTTAGTAACCAGTTTCCGTGTAAAATCGCCATTTTTAACTACTCAAATTCTCGTAAAATTAAATAATTCCAATTACCAGGATTTTACTTGCTACTTCAGTACATTTATTATCAATTACTTATAGATTGTAATAAAATTATATACTGGTAATTTGTCACTAAATTGAGACATTATTAATAATGGATTTTCCGATTGTTAAAGTTTTAAAACTTGGTATAAAATACGAAATAGATTATATGCATCCTGAGGAAGAGGAGGCGGTGAGAGCATTATTAAATAGTGTAATTCTTGAAGGTAAAACTTATCCTCAAAAGCAACCTCTATCCCAAGCAGAATTTTCAAGTTACTGGTTAAGCAAGGATGCCTTTGTTGTCAGGGCATCGGGTGTAGATGCTACACAAAAACCAAAAGAAATATTGGGAGCATTTTATTTAAAGCCAAACTTTCCTGGTCGGTGTAGCCATATTTGCAATGCTGGTTTTATTGTACAAGCCAGATTGCGGGGTCAGGGTATAGGGCGGTTCATGGGAGAGTCGATGCTCAAGATCGCAGCACACTTGGGCTACGAAGCAGTAATGTTCAATTTGGTCTTTGAAACTAATATAGCTTCAATTACACTTTGGCAATCTTTAGGATTTGAGATCGTTGGGCGGATTCCCCGTGCTGCCAAGCTAGAAAATGAGCAAGTGGTAGACGCACTAATGTTGTATCGCACTTTGCCTTGAAAGATGGCAATCGATGTCCTTAACTGTTGACTAATGAGTCTAAACCGTCAACTGTCAACAGTTAACTTTGTATGTACCAGAAGCCAGCCATAGTGCATAAATGTTAGGATTGCCACAGAAAGAGAATAGCGAAAGAGAAGGAAAAAAAACTGAATGGCTGAAGTTGATAAGTCAATATCCTTCGATGGACGGGATATTCGACTGAAAGTAGGCCTACTAGCTCCCCAAGCTGGTGGGTCGGTTTTGATAGAATCAGGGGATACAGCTGTTTTGGTGACGGCTACGCGATCGCAAGCCAGAGAAGGCATTGATTTTCTTCCCCTCACAGTAGATTACGAAGAAAGGCTATATGCCGCTGGTAGAATTCCCGGCGGAATTATGCGGCGCGAAGGTCGTCCACCAGAAAAAACAATTCTTACCAGCCGTCTGATAGATCGTCCTCTGCGTCCTTTGTTTCCTTCATGGTTACGCGATGACTTGCAAATTGTGGCTTTAACACTGTCGATGGACGAGTTAGTGCCACCCGATGTGCTAGCAGTTACAGGTGCTTCAATTGCTACCCTCATTGCTCAGATTCCTTTTAACGGGCCAATGGCAGCCGTGCGGGTTGGGTTAGTGGGAGATGATTTTATCATCAATCCTACCTATGCAGAAATTGAAGCCGGAGATTTGGATCTGATAGTAGCAGGTTCGCCGCATGGTGTGATTATGGTCGAGGCGGGAGCCAATCAATTGCCAGAGCGAGATATTATCGAGGCAATTGACTTTGGTTATGAAGCGGTACGGGATTTAATCAAAGCCCAGGAAGATTTAGTCGCAGAACTCGGTTTACAACTAGTGCAAGAAGCACCACCAGAAGTAGACGCAACGCTGGAAAATTATATCCGCGATCGCGCCAACGACGAAATTAAAAAAATTCTGTCTCAATTTGATTTGGGTAAACCCGAACGTGATGCCGCTTTAGATGTCGTCAAGGAAAAAATTGAAACTGCGATCGCCGAACTGCCAGAGGAAGACCCAATCAAAGTTGCTGCAACTGCAAACTCTAAGGCACTTGGTAATACATTTAAAGACATTACTAAATACTTCATGCGCCGTCAAATCATCGAAGATAACGTCCGCGTTGATGGTCGCAAACTCGATGAAGTACGTCCCGTTTCCTGCCAAATAGATCTTTTGCCAAAGCGAGTCCACGGTAGCGGTTTATTTAATCGGGGTTTAACCCAGGTATTATCTGCTTGTACCTTGGGTACACCAGGAGATGCCCAAAACCTCAACGACGATTTGCAAATCGACCAATCCAAACGCTACATCCACCATTACAACTTCCCGCCGTTCTCAGTCGGGGAAACCAAACCCTTACGTGCGCCGGGAAGACGTGAAATCGGTCACGGTGCCTTAGCAGAGCGATCGCTGTTGCCTGTGCTACCAACAAAAGAACAATTCCCTTACGTGATTCGCGTCGTATCGGAAGTTCTTTCTTCCAACGGTTCCACCTCAATGGGTTCTGTGTGCGGTTCCACCCTGGCCTTAATGGATGCTGGCGTGCCAATTATCAAACCCGTCAGTGGTGCGGCAATGGGTTTAATAAAAGAAGGAGATGAAGTCCGTGTCTTGACTGATATTCAAGGCATTGAAGACTTTTTGGGCGACATGGACTTTAAAGTTGCTGGGACGGATAGCGGGATTACAGCCCTGCAAATGGATATGAAAATTTCCGGCCTGTCTTTAGACGTTATTGCCCAAGCCATCCACCAAGCGAAATCAGCCCGGTTGCACATTCTGGAAAAAATGCTCGCTTGCATTGCCCAACCGCGCACCGAAACTTCACCCTATGCCCCACGTCTGTTAACAATCAAGATTGATTCAGACATGATTGGTCTAGTCATTGGTCCCGGAGGCAAGACTATCAAGGGAATTACCGAAGAAACTGGTGCAAAAATTGATATCGAAGACGATGGCACAGTGACAATTTCCGCTGTGGATGAGGGCAAAGCGAAGAAAGCACGTAGTATTATTCAAGGCATGACCCGCAAGCTGCACGAAGGGGATGTCTACGTAGGGCGCGTAACTCGGATTATACCAATAGGCGCATTTGTGGAATTTCTGCCTGGAAAAGAAGGCATGATTCACATTTCTCAACTAGCTGACTACCGCGTTGGCAAAGTTGAAGATGAAGTCGCAGTAGGCGATGAAGTGATTATCAAAGTGCGCGAAATTGATAACAAAGGCCGGATTAATCTTACACGCTTGGGTATCCACCCAGATCAAGCAGCAGCAGCAAGGGAAGCTGCGGCGCTAAATCGTTAAATCGATTTGGGATTTTAGATTCGAGCAATCTAAAATCCGCGATGCCTACTGTGAAGGCATCGCCGTATGCTTCTCTCAATTAATTAGACAAAATTTATTGCAGACACAAAGTAGCTAGGCGTAAATAAATTTAAAACAGAATTCAGAATTCAGAATTCAGAATTCAGCAATCAATTTAGTGAGGGATTTAGACCTTAAAGTCTTGATAATCCTGAATCAGCGATGAATCGCTCACTATGAACTAGGATTTTATATAATGTTTAATTATGCCTATCTACTTAAGAGAATTTTTGTATTTTAATACTACTCGTAATTCAATATACTTTAGCCATATATCGAAAGCAAAAAGTAACAGCGTGGCAAGCTTAAAATAGTGCATTAGTAAACTATTGTAGGGTGGGCATCCTGCCCGCCTGGACGGGTGAGGACACCCATCCCACAATAAAATTGTAGGTTGGGTTGAGGAACGAAACCCAACACCTCAATCAATAGACCTCTTGCAAAAAGTGCTTTTTGCACTCTTGTGGGAAAAGGGACTCATCTTTATTGGGGAAAGGGAAAATACCAAACCTTTCCCCTTTTCCCGACTTGTGCAAGAAGTCTAATGTTGGGTTTCACGACCTTCAACCCAACCTACTGCTAATACACTATTTTAGTCTTGCCACGCCAGTAGTTTTGGTTTGGCGATCGCCACCCAAGGTACAATTTTTTTTAATTAACTTAACTGTAAGTAAAACGGCACAAATAAAGCTAACTTCTGAGAATTATCATTTGTAATTTGCTATATTTCATCAGTAAAGTCTGGAAAACGGCTTACCTTGAATAATATAGTGCTGTTTATTCTCACCCACTAACTTACCGTTCTTTAATCAGTCTCGGTAAAGAAAAATCGAAGTCGATTTTGAAAGATTAAAAAATTTTTTAGACTTTATTTTATAACATTATAGTGAAATAAGCCTTTCACTTAAAATTAATACTTGCGATGGATGAAATTCTTCTCTAATTCAGACTGAAGAAAGAGGGCTATTAGCTAATGACTAAATTATTCAAATGAGAAATATACCACAGTATTCCGATTGGTTTTTAGTAGATAAAAAGAAATTATGAATTTATTTAAAAATCACGCTTGCTATTAAATTTTAAATCTGTAATATTGAAGAATTAAATCAATAAATCAACACATTCACATAATGTTAACAAAATCTCTAAAAATTTTGAATGACCATTATCAAGCTCTGTCTAACGAGGGACAAGATGTCATTCAAGGATTAACTCGAACGCCGAAAAGTATACCCCCAAAATATTTCTACGACGATCGCGGTTCAGAATTATTTGAACAAATATGTGAATTACCAGAATATTATCCAACACGAACAGAAGCATGGATTTTGCAGCAATATGCTGATGAAATTGCTCAAATAACAGGTGCTTGCGAACTTGTAGAATTAGGTAGCGGCAGTTCTACAAAAACTTTATTTTTGTTAGATGCTTACCAAAAAATCGCCAGTTACTGTAGATATATACCCATTGATGTGAGTCGTGGTATCGTTCAATCTAGCGTATTAAAGCTGCAACAAAAATATCCAGCTTTTTTTATTGAAGGTTTAATCGGAACCTACGAACAAGCCTTAGCAAAACTAGAATCAACTTTTGCAGCATCACGGATGATTTTTTTCTTAGGCAGTTCTCTGGGAAATTTTAACCCGCAGGAATGCGATAAGTTTTTAGGGCAAATTGCTAAGACTTTACAACCAGGGGATTACTTTCTTTTGGGGATTGATTTACAAAAACCCAAGGAAATTTTAGAGCCAGCTTATAACGACAGTCAGGGAATAACGGCTGCTTTTAACTTGAATATGCTGTCTCATTTAAATTGGCGTTTTCAAGGCAATTTTGACCTCAATTTATTCGCTCATCAAGCTATTTATAACCAAACTGATGCTCAAATTGAGATGTATCTGCATTGCCAAAAGAATCATCAGGTATCTTTAGAAGCATTAAATCTAGAAGTTTCTTTTACAGAGGGAGAAAGCATTCTTACCGAAATTTCGCGCAAGTTTGATTTAGCAAGTATCCAAGAACAACTTAAGATACATGGACTTAAGACACTGAAGACTTGGACAGATCCGCAAGAATGGTTCGGGTTAATTCTTTGTCAAGCTTAAGAAAAAGGGAATAGGGTAAATTTCAATACAGCTTACATCAGCCGAAAACCCTCATGTAAAGATGCGAACAATTGCGTTTTCACGAGGCGAATTATTCCCAGAAGTACTGACTCAAACTATTGTCTTTGACAAGCTACGCAACCGCAAAATCTAAAATCCAAAATTGTTTGACAGCATGAGTAGCCTACAATCTACTAAACCTCCAAAACTGGATAGTTGTAATTCTCAAGTTATTCTCGATTACTTTGAGAATGCTTGGCAACTAGAAGATGTTTTAATGGAAAGTCTAGTTGGGGAGGATACATTTTATATCAATCCCGATCCTTTGAGAAATCCTCTAATTTTTTATCTGGGACATTCGGCTGTTTTTTACATCAATAAATTAATTCGCGTTGGGTTATTAGAAAAACGCCTAAATCCAGAGTATGAAATTTTATTTGAAATTGGAGTCGATCCAGAAAAACCAGAGGAATTGAATGAAGCGATCGCTCATTTGAATTGGCCGTCTTTAGCCCAAACCTGGGAATATCGAAAACAAGCATATTCCCTCATCTCGGAAGTAATTAAAACAACTCCAATTACTTTGCCAATTCATCCCGATTGTCCCCTTTGGGCATTAATGATGGCAATTGAACACCAGCGCATTCACATTGAAACTTCTTCGATGTTAATTCGCCAACTACCAATTGAAAGAGTCAAACGTCCTTCAAATTGGAAATATGCTGCTTTTAATGGTTACACCCCTCACAATGAAATCATAGAAGTTCCTGGTGGGGTAGTAAAACTTGGTAAAGCCTTTGACGATCCGACTTATGGATGGGATATTGATTATGGCGATCGCACTGTTGAAGTTCAATCTTTTTTCGCCAGTAAATATCTAATTACCAACGCCGAGTTTATTTATTTTGTCAAGGCTGGTGGCTACGAAAATCCCGAATATTGGGATAAGGAATCTTGGAATTGGAAAACTCAAAATAACATCAAACATCCCAAATTTTGGCTACCTAGAAATGGTAGTTATAAATATCGAGCTATGTTTGATGAAATGGAATTACCCTTAGATTGGCCAGTGGAAGTCAATCATTATGAAGCAATGGCTTATTGCCGTTGGCAAGGTGAAGATACTCGCTTAATGACCGAACCAGAATATCATTTAGCAACTTACGGCAATAATTTCTCAGAAGATATAGACAATTACAATCTCAATTTAAAATTTGGTTCGCCAAGTCCAGTTGGAACGTTAGAAACAGCCAAAAGTCATGGTTTATACGATTTACGAGGCAATGTTTGGGAATGGTTGAGCGATAATTTAAATCCCCTTTCCGGATATAAACCTCATTACCTGTACGAAGATAATTCTGCTATCTTTTTTGACACCAAACATTATATGATGTTGGGAGGATGTTGGATAACTAATGGCACAGAAGCTTTAAAATATTATCGCAACTGGTTCCGTCCCAATTTTTATCAACACGCAGGTTTTAGGATTGTTCGAGATATCAAAGATTAACAGGCTGAAGGATACAGTTTGGATTCATCCAATCCAAACTACCTTAAAACAGGAAATTATGAACTATGAGACCAAATCCAATACCACCACAACCCGGTCAAGAATCAGTTTGGGATTATCCGCGTCCCGCTCGTTTAGAAGACACTAATAAACACCTGCGGATAATTTGTAATGGGATTGTTTTGGCACAAACCAATAAAGGTAAAAGAGTTTTAGAAACCAGCCATCCTCCAGTCTATTATTTTCCCACGGAAGATATTAAACTAGAACATTTGATTGAAACGCCGAAAAAAGGCTTGTGTGAATGGAAAGGGAGATATCAATATTATGATGTCAGCGTGGGCGATAAGTATCTAAAATCTGCTGCTTGGCGATATATTGACCCCACCCCTGATTTTGTTTCCCTTGAAAAATATTATGCTTTTATGCCTAGTTTAATGGATGCTTGCTATGTTAATGATGAACTAGCAACACCTCAACCTGGTGATTTTTATGCAGGATGGATTACTAGTGATATTGTCGGCCCATTTAAAGGCAGTCCTGGAACAATGTGGTGGTAATTCTAATACAAAAATTTAATCAACCAGTTTCTTAGACTTCAGCCATTCGCGGACAACTTGTTCGACAGGAAGAGATTGATTATCAACTTGATAATTCATTTTTTGCATTTCTTCAGTGGAAATTAGCCCAGCCAATTGATTGATAGCTTTTCGTAACTCTGGATATCTTTCCAAAATTGCTTGATTGAAAACAGGCACAGCTTCATAAGGTGGAAAGTATTTTTTATCATCTTCTAAAATGACTAAATTCAAAACAGCAATCAAGCCATCTGTAGAATTACCTGCTATCAAATCTACTTTCTTTTCCTTGATAGCTTGATATATCAGTCCTAACTCCATTTGTTGGGGGGGTTTAGCAAATTTGAAGCCATAAGTTTTAGCTAACCCCGGATAACCATCTTGTCGTCCCAGAAATTCATAACCAAATCCTGCCCGCATTTGAGGTGTATACTTAGCAGCTTCAGAAAGGGTTTTAATCTGCCACCGTTTAGCATCTTCACTGCGAATAATCATAGCGAAGGTGTTGTTAAATCCCAAAGGCTCCATAACTTCTAATTTAAATTTTTGGCTGTAGTCTTGTTTAACTTTTTGATAGACTACTTGAGGATCGCTAATAGGTTTTTGTTTCAAAACAGATGTTAAACTCGTTCCTGTGTATTCTATATACCCAGCTATTTGCCCTGCTTTCAACGCTTCATGGCAAATAAAAGTTCCACCTAAATTTAAGCGTCTATCAACCCTTAATTCAGTATGGGATTCTATTTGTTGAGCTAGTAGTTCCCCTAAAATAAATTGTTCGGTAAAATTTTTTGAACCAATAATAATTGTTGGTGGTGTTAGCCAATAGGTAAAGGCAATTAATCCGGCAATTATTAACATTAATATACCGAAATAAATGCCTGTTTTACGATTAATTTTTATACTTTTTTCACTTTGCTGTGTCAGGTTTTTTTCTAACCATCCAAAGGTAAAATCGGCACCTAACGCAATCAAAGCGGCGGGTATTGCCCCAGCTAAAATCAGCTGATTATTAAGAGTAGAAATGCCCCGAAAAAGAAACACTCCCAAACCCCCGCCGCCAATAGCTGCCGCAATGGTAGCAATTCCCACAGAAATAACAGTTGCTACCCTAACTCCTGCCAAAATTACGCCTAAAGCTAAGGGAATTTCTACTTGAAATAGCAATTGCCGATCTGTCATTCCCATTCCTCGTCCCGCTTCTCTAATTGCCGGCTCAACGCTATTAATACCGATATAAGTATTGCGAATTACTGGGAGCAAAGCATAAAGAATTAAGGCGACAATCGCAGGAACTTTGCCAATTCCGCCAAGAAATGGTACCGAAATCAAAAACCCAAAGATAGCTAAACTGGGAGTGGTTTGAATAGCATTAGTTAAACCGATAATAGGTTGGGCGAGTTTCGGTTGGCGAGTGATAAATATGCCTAAAGGAATGCCAATGGAAACCGCCACCACCATTGCAATTACAACTAATATTAAATGTTCTCCAGTGCGGAGGACAATTTCTAGGAAATATTGGCTTAAAAACAAAGTTATCTCCTAATACGGTTCAGTTACAGCAATTTTCATTTATTTGAACCATATAAATATTGTAGGGGCGCACAACTAGCTGTGCGCCCCTAGAGCGTAGTCTATTGGGCTGAAAATAGCTATAAGGATAATTGTAGGTTAGTGTAACCGCATTGTTTTGTTTAAGCTTTTTTCAACCAGCTAAACATGGCGCGTAAATCTTTACCAACTTCCTCAATTTTGTGTTCGGCTTCTTTGCGACGCAAGGCAGTAAATCCTGGTTTACCAGATTGGTTTTCCAAAACAAACTCTCGTGCAAATTGCCCAGATTGAATTTCGCTGAGAATCTTCTGCATTTCAGCTTTGGTTTGTTCGGTGACAATCCGCGGGCCGCGGGTATAATCGCCATATTCAGCTGTGTTAGAAATGCTATCGCGCATTTTCGCTAAGCCGCCTTCCACAACCAAGTCAACAATCAACTTGACTTCATGGAGACATTCAAAATAAGCCAATTCCGGTTGATAACCAGCTTCTACCAAAGTTTCAAACCCGGCTTTAATTAATGCACTCAAACCACCGCACAATACCGCTTGTTCGCCAAATAAATCAGTTTCAGTTTCTTCGCGGAAAGTAGTTTCCAGAATACCCGCACGAGAACCACCGATACCTTTAGCGTATGCCATTGCGCGATCGCGTGCCTGACCGCTAGCGTCTTGATAAACTGCAAACAGCGCTGGTACGCCTTCACCACTTTCATAAGTCCGCCGTACTAAATGCCCCGGCCCTTTTGGTGCCACCATCACCACATCTACATTCGCTGGCGGTACAACTTGCCCAAAATGAATATTGAAACCGTGGGCAAAGGCTAACACATTCCCTTCTTCTAAATTCGGTTCAATCTCGTTTTTGTAAATCGTTTTTTGGACTTCATCAGGTAACAAAATCATAATGAAGTCAGCAGCATTAGCCGCATCGGCAACATTTTTCACAGTTAAACCAGCTGCTTCGGCTTTCGCCACTGACTTACTGCCCGGATATAGTCCCACAATTACATTCAAACCACTATCTTTTAAGTTGAGAGCGTGGGCATGACCTTGGGAACCATAGCCGATGATAGCAATAGTTTTTCCGCTCAAAAGGTCTAAATTGGCATCTTCGTCATAATACATCCGGGCCATAGAAGCATCTCCTGTCAGCAAGCATCATTAAATTGGCAGGCTTATGATTGTACCTCAAATTGTGTAGTGAAAAACTACGGAATGGGGAATGGGGACTGGGGGCTGGGGACTGGGGACTGGGGAATGGAGAGTGAGAAAGTTTTTTCTAGTCCTCTGTCCCTTGATTTTTAAATTTGCATAAATACGTTATCAATCGCCGATAAATCTACACAATAAATATTTTCAGTATATTTAGGAGATAAAAGTTACTTTAGTAATCAAAATATTTCTTTCCCAATCCCTAGTCCCTAATCCCCAGTCTCCAGTCCCTATTATTATAAATGTAAAAAAAAATACAAATTTATGATGACAAGTTTGAGATAAATTTGTTAAGAATAGTTACAGCAGTCATCATTCAAAGAAATATTTCTTATGGTAAACTCACTTGACAATAACCCAACCCATCAAGTTGTCATTGTTGGCGGTGGTTTTGGTGGACTTTATGCAGCAAAAACACTCGCTAAGACAGCAGTAAATGTTACTTTGATCGATAAACGTAACTTTCATCTATTTCAACCCCTCCTTTACCAAGTCGCTACAGGCGCTTTATCTCCCGCTGATATTTCCTCGCCTTTGCGTTCTGTACTCAGTAAGAGCAAGAATACAAAAGTACTTCTGGGAGAGGTGAATAATATCGATCCAGAAGCACAAAAAGTAATTGTGGGCAACGAAGCAATACCTTACGACACGTTGATTGTTGCCACTGGTGCAAAGCATTCCTATTTTGGCAAAGACAATTGGGAAGAATTCGCCCCCGGCTTGAAAACTGTTGAAGACGCGATAGAAATGCGTCGCCGGATTTTTATGGCATTTGAAGCAGCAGAAAAAGAAACCGACCCAGAAAAACGCCGTGCCTGGTTAACTTTTGTGATTGTTGGTGGCGGCCCTACTGGTGTAGAATTAGCGGGAGCGATCGCAGAACTGGCAAATCAAACTCTCAAAGAAGATTTCCGCAACATCGACACCTCAGAAGCTCAGATTTTGCTCTTAGAAGGACTAGATCGAATTCTGCCACCATTTGCACCAGAATTATCACAAGAAGCCGAAGCATCTCTAACGCGCTTGGGAGTGGTTGTCCAAACAAAAACATTAGTAACCAATATTGAAAATGATATTGTCACCCTCAAACAAGGGGATGAAGTCAAAGAGATTGCCTCAAAAACGGTATTATGGGCAGCAGGTGTGAAAGCTTCGGCAATGGGAAAAGTGCTAACAGAACGCACAGGTGCCGAATGCGATCGCGCTGGACGTGTCATCGTCGAACCTGACTTGAGTATTAAGGGATATCCGAATATTTTTGTAATTGGCGACTTGGCGAATTTTTCTCACCAAAATGCTAAACCACTACCCGGTGTTGCACCTGTAGCCAAGCAAGAAGGAGAATACGTCGCAGAACTAATTCAAAAACGGCTTGTAGGTCAAACTTTGCCAGCCTTTGCTTATGTCGATCGCGGTAGTTTAGCGATGATTGGGCAAAATTCGGCTGTGGTGGATTTAGGTTTTCTCAAGCTCAAAGGCTTCTTTGCGTGGGCATTTTGGCTATTAATTCACATTTATTTCTTAATTGAATTTAACAACAAATTAGTAGTAATGATTCAATGGGCGTGGAACTATTTCACCCGTAATCGTGGAGCTAGATTAATTACAGGTCAAGAATCAGCCACGCAGTTAGAAATTAGCGATCGCAACACTTATTACACATCAGAGACTAATAAACAGCCAGTAAATGTCTAAATCGAACGTTGCATAAAGGGACTGGGAAAGAAATACAGCATATTTTAGATAAATGAAGTAAAGTCTGAGGGGCGCATGGCTATGCGCCCCTACGATTATTTGTACGTCACGCCTGCTGCAATATTGTGTGTAGATAAAGCAATACAGTTCAAATAAGACCAAAACACTTGTAGAGACGCCGATTTATGAGCCAGCGCGTTGCGGAGCGAGTGTGGTCTTGGGGGTTTCCCCCATGAACAACTCGCGTTGGGGTTCCTCCCGTTGTAGCGACTGGCGTCGCGTCTGGTAAACCCACAATTTTGTAGAATTAACCTTTAACCCAAGCGTATCGATATATAAACAGGACTTACGCAAAAGATAACGAAAGTAGCGGTTATTCATGAATTACCGCAACGCTTGAATAAGGTTTTCAGTCAGATATTGCGTAAGTCCTGATAAAGTGGTTGCAACCCTTTGATGGATCGGCAGATACAGGTTAGGATAATCCATCAATTAGAGGAAGATCTCGCAGCAAAACGCGATTAAGCGCTTTGCAACACAAAATTAGCCCAAATTCAACCTTGGGCGGATTATTTGGGGAGGTTGCCATTCTACTATTTTTGTTTTTTAGTTAAAGAAAATTTCGACTCAGTAAATTAAGTTATCAAGCCTTGAATAAGCTACTCTTTACAGGTAAATCTTGGAAATTTATGGCTTTTTTCCTACCGCTAGTCATGTGGTGGGGATACAAAGAAGTACAAAACCTATTTGTACAGCCGCAAGCCGTTATAGTGTTGGGTGGTTCGACGAGACGTTTAGAGCGAGAGAAGTTTACGGCAGAATTTGTCCGTAAGCATCCAAATATACCAATTTGGATTACAGGGGGTAGCCCAGCAAAGTATACACAACGGGTATTTACTAAAGCTGGTGTCGATCCTAAACGTTTACATTTGGACTATGAAGCAGTTGATACAGTTACTAATTTTACAACTTTGGTAGATGATTTGCAAGCTCGTGGGATCAAGAGTGTTTATTTGGTTACTTCTGACTTTCACATGCGTCGGGCTTGTGTCATCGGCGAAATTATTTTAGGTAGCCGGGGTATTTATTTAAAACCAGTACCAGTTCCCTCAGAAAATCCTCCTGAATCTATTGAAAAGTCTGTTCGAGATGGTGCTAGAGCCATACTTTGGTTAGTAACTGGTTACACTGGCGTTGATGCAGCTAAAACTAAACAGTAAATAACAGCAATTTGAGATTTTGGAATTAGCGCTAATAATCTAGTTATTGGGCATTGGCCAAACAGGGCATTGGGCATAGGAAAAAGACAAGAAAACAAGGAGAATAATTCTTAAATCTTCTAAAGACTTGGGTTAATCGCGTCTGAAGACTAATGACAACGGTTACAAGTTACCTATATAGTTCGAGAAAAAAACGCCCCAACTTCACCCACAATTTGATACCCTAGCTTAAACAGATTTGAGAAAAGTTAAAGCGTGGAAATTCAACTTGGGCGGGGAAAAACAGCTCGCAGAGCTTACGGAATAGATGAAATTGCTCTAGTCCCCGGTAACAGAACACTAGACCCCAGTTTGGCAGATACTAGATGGCGTATTGGCAATATTGAGCGAGAAATCCCGATAATTGCTAGTGCAATGGATGGCGTAGTAGATGTTCGCATGGCTGTACGTTTGTCGCAGTTAGGAGCATTAGGTGTCCTCAACTTAGAGGGGATTCAAACTCGCTATGCTGACCCAGACCCAATATTAGATCGCATTGCCTCCGTGGGGAAAGATGAATTCGTTGCCCTGATGCAAGAACTCTATGCCGAACCAATAAAACCGGAATTAATAGAAAAACGTATTCAGGAAATTAAACAACAAGGTGGCATTGCGGCGGTGAGTGCGACTCCAGCAGGAGCCAGCAAATACGGTGAAGCAGTAGCAAAAGCCGGAGCAGATTTATTTTTTGTGCAGGCTACGGTGGTTTCCACAGCGCATTTGTCACCAGAGTCTTTAGTGCCACTTGATTTAGCAGAATTTTGTCGTTCAATGCCTATTCCCGTGGTGTTGGGGAATTGTGTAACTTACGAAGTCACTTTGAATTTGTTAAAAGCTGGGGCAGCTGGGGTACTAGTGGGAATTGGCCCTGGTGCTGCTTGTACATCTCGTGGGGTGTTGGGTGTGGGTGTGCCACAAGCAACTGCGATCGCTGATTGTGCTGCGGCACGAGATGATTATTTCAAGGAAACTGGTAATTATATCCCCGTCATCGCTGATGGTGGTTTAATCACTGGTGGCGACATTTGCAAATGCATTGCTTGTGGTGCTGATGGTGTGATGATTGGTTCCCCCTTTGCCAGAGCCGCCGAAGCCCCAGGACGGGGTTATCATTGGGGCATGGCAACTCCCAGCCCAGTCCTGCCCCGTGGCACCCGCATTCGCGTTGCCACCACTGGCAGCCTAGAGCAAATACTAGTTGGCCCAGCAGGACTAGATGATGGCACTCACAATCTTTTAGGTGCCTTAAAGACCAGTATGGGCACCTTAGGAGCGAAAAATATTAAAGAAATGCAACAAGTAGAAGTTGTGATTGCTCCTTCCCTATTAACCGAGGGCAAAGTTTACCAAAAAGCTCAGCAGTTAGGAATGGGGAAATAAGGGAACTGGGGACTGGGGACTGCGACAGAGGGGGAGATGAGGAGATGGGGAGTGTGGGGGGAAAGAAGATTTAATTCTCTCCCCTGCTCCCTGCTCCCTGCCCCTCTGCCTCTTATGCCCAATGCCCAACAAATTATTAAAAAAATTTTCCAGGCCCCTAAACAATTCCTGGAAAAATTCTATATGTCGCCTACAATAGAAATAGCGGAGACGCATGTTTCCGTTCACTCCTCACACCACACTCCGCCCGGACTACTGTTCGGGCGGTTCCTTATGTTTATGAATAAAATCTAAAGCTTCTTTGCAAATGTACATCCTTTACTCCGAAGCAGATGTTTTTGCTATGGTAGAATTTTCACGAAGCTCAGATATATTTGGCGAAGGTTTTAGGCATGTCAGCAGCCGCACAAGTTACGGATTCTACTTTTAAGCAAGAAGTACTCGACAGCGAAGTACCCGTTTTAGTTGACTTTTGGGCACCCTGGTGCGGACCATGCCGTATGGTAGCTCCTGTTGTCGATGAAATCTCCGAACAGTACAAAGGTCAAATAAAAGTCGTAAAGGTCAACACAGATGAAAATCCTAATGTTGCCAGTCAGTACGGCATCCGCAGTATTCCGACATTAATGATTTTTAAGGGTGGACAAAAAGTGGATATGGTGGTTGGCGCCGTGCCCAAAACTACATTATCTAGCACTCTGGAAAAGTATCTTTGAAACTCAATTGGCAACAAAATCCTCTTGAGTTATATATACTGTTGTCACTTTAAGTTAATTTTTGCAAACAAGTTTGAAAGGCTTAAATTCCCGGTCTTTCAAACTTGTTTACATTTGTACGTAATTTAAGAATGTTTTAATATTTGTAGGAGTTTTTTAGCTCAGAAACAACTCCTTAATCCCTGTACTACCAATTTCCACCGCTAACGCTGCTAACAGAAAACCCAAAAGCTGAGTTACAATCACTCCACCTTCTGCACCAATCCATTGGTCAATGAAATTTGCCAAACGCAAAATCAACCAAGTAACAAACATCGCAGCTAAGATACCTACGACGATACTCAGATGGGGACTGTGTGATTTCGACATCAACAACATTACCGTCGTCAAAGTGCCCGGCCCTGCTAGCAGAGGTAAAGCTAGTGGAGTAATTGCCACATCGCGTCCTTCCTCAATAATTGGCCTATCTAATTCTCCCCGGAGCATTTGTAAAGCAATTAGCAGTAACAATAATCCTCCTGCTACTCGCAAAGATCCAATACTGATTTCGAGATAATTCAAAATTATTTGGTAAGCATTGGCAAACAGCAAAAGAACTGCGATCGCGACCATAATTGCTTTATCTATGACCTTGTTTCTATCTTCTGGCATCATGCCCTTAGTCAAAACTAAAACAATCGGTATATTGCCCACAGCATCTGCCAAGACAAACACAGCGATAAATGTCTGAATCAGAATAGAGATATCCACGAGTTGCTAGCTTTAGAAAGGGTTTGGTCACAACTTAACGGCAATCTTGCTCGGTTTGCTAGAACCTAGAGGAAGATTAAAATAAACAATGTGAATAATAAGTTTGTTCAAGAAAAGCAACAAGTCATGGATTTCTAATTAAGTTTCACAGATGCTGAAGTAGCGATATATTTTGATAATCTATTTCCCATAAATCAACTATTCGTTGTTGAATCTATGAAGTCTTATTTAGCCGCCGCTATTCAATTAACCAGTGTGTCCGATCTGCAAAAAAATTTGGCACACGCAGAAGAATTAATAGATCTTGCCGTGCGTCAAGGTGCTGAATTGGTAGGTTTGCCAGAAAACTTTTCTTTTATGGGAGAAGAAAAAGACAGACTCGCCCAAGGGGATACCATCGCTATTGAAAGTGAAAAATTCCTCAAAAAAATGGCTCAACGCTTTCAAATTACCATTTTGGGCGGCAGCTTTCCACTTCCAGTAGATAATACAGGCAAAGTTTATAACACCACTCTACTCATCGATCCAAGCGGTCAAGAACTTTCCCGCTACTACAAAGTACACTTATTTGATGTTGATGTCCCTGATGGCAATACCTATCGCGAATCCAATACTGTTGTAGCTGGTACACAACTACCCCCCGTCCATTTTTCAGAAAAACTCGGTAATTTAGGACTTTCTATTTGTTATGATGTCCGCTTTCCAGAACTGTATCGCCATTTAGCAGATAAGGGTGCTGATGTGTTATTTGTTCCGGCTGCCTTTACCGCCTTTACTGGCAAAGACCACTGGCAAGTATTATTACAAGCAAGAGCCATAGAAAATACCGCTTACGTCATTGCTCCCGCTCAAACAGGCAACAACTACGGTCGTCGCCTAACCCACGGACACGCGGTGATTATCGACCCTTGGGGAGTCATTTTAGCGGATGCTGGAGAAAAACCAGGAATTGCGATCGCAGAAATCAAACCCACCAGACTCGAACAAGTCCGCCGTCAAATGCCCTCTTTACAGCATCGGGTATTTTAGGGACTGGGGAGTGGGGAATGGGGAGATGGGGAGATGGGGAAGAATAACTCCTCAATTATCAGTCAACAGTCATCAGTCAGCACTCTCCATGCCTAATTGTCATGAAAAAACAAAAAACTGGGTGGCATTGAAGTCACCCAGTTTATTTATGTCAATATTAAAGTTCTTACTTTTCTTGGTACATAGGAGTGCTTTTGCTCCTATTTGTAAATAAAAGGAATTAAGAGTTGGGAGTTAGAAGTTAGAAGTTAGAAGTTAGGAGTTAAAAGTTATTCTCCCCCATCTCCCTATCTCCCCATCTCCCCATCTCCCCATCTCCCCATCTCCCCAGTCCTTTTTATTGATTAAACTTTGGCAGCTGATTTGGTAACAACGTTGAGTTCGCCTTTAGCATACTTAGCAGCAAAATCTTCCAAAGAAATTTGCTTAATCTTGCTTGCGTTGCCAGCTGTACCAAACTGCTGATAGCGTTCAGCACAAACCTTCTGCATATATGTAATAGAAGGCTTGAGGAAGTGACGGGGGTCAAATTCCTTGGGATTTTTAGCTAAAGCTTCACGTACCGCTGCGGTAATTGCTAGACGGTTATCAGTGTCAATATTTACCTTACGTACACCGCTCTTGATGCCTTTTTGGATTTCTTCTACAGGTACACCGTAGGTTTCAGGAATTGCACCACCATATTGGTTAATCAGCGCCAGTAAATCTTCTGGTACAGAGGAGGAACCGTGCATTACCAAGTGGGTGTTAGGTAGACGGCGGTGAATTTCTTCAATGCGGCTGATGGCTAAAATTTCCCCAGTCGGCTTGCGGGTAAACTTGTAAGCACCGTGGCTAGTGCCAATGGCGACTGCCAAAGCGTCTACTTGGGTTTGCTCTACGAAATCAACTGCTTGGTCGGGGTCAGTCAGTAGTTGGGAGTGGTCGAGTGTTCCTTCAAAACCGTGACCATCTTCAGCTTCACCAGCACCAGTTTCTAGAGAACCCAAACAACCGAGTTCACCTTCGACGCTGACGCCCAAAGCATGAGCTACATTTACGACTTCGCGGGTAACATTGACGTTGTACTCGAAGCTAGCGGGAGTTTTAGCATCAGCTTCCAAAGAACCATCCATCATCACGCTGGTGAAGTTGTTCTTAATTGCTGAATAGCAGGTAGCAGGAGCATTACCATGATCTTGGTGCATGACAATGGGAATCTGAGGATAGGTTTCTACCGCTGCTAAAATCAGGTGGCGCAGGAAGTTTTCTCCAGCATAAGCACGAGCGCCACGAGAAGCTTGTAAAATTACGGGGCTATCTGTCTCTACAGCAGCCTTCAGGATTGCTTGAATCTGCTCCAAATTGTTAACGTTGAAAGCTGGGATGCCGTAACCGTTTTCAGCCGCGTGATCCAACAGCAGCCGCAGTGGTACAAGCGCCATAGATAGTCCTCCTAATGTGGTTGTCAGCTAGTCGGTGTGAGAGAAGCGTAATAATCACGCTAAATCTTAAGAGTTTTTTCAACTTATAGGAAATTATAACTAGTGTTGTGTGCTTATGTTGAAAAAGTTTAAGCTAAAGTTACTTTCAATATGGTCTATAGTGCTGTACAGTCAGGTACCTTAAAGCTAAATGCTTTGGTAGCCGTATATGCCAAATCATGGAGCAAAGGCGATCGCTTCAGCCCAAATCTGCTAATTTCTCTACAAGTGCTCCGTGTTCGGGAGATTGCAAGCCTGCTTGTAAAACACTTAACACGGACTGCATATTCCCAGCTAACAACTCTGCACCCGCTAACCACAGCCCTGGAAAAACCCGACTTCGCAGGATTCCACTACTATCAGTAGCTAACTCTAGATACTCACCTTGTTCTAAATAAAACCAACTCAATTTCTCATCTAGTACTTGCCAGACGATATATTCTTTGACTCCATTGCGACGATAGGCTTGTTTTTTGGCATGGAGGTCGATGGCGACGCTACTGGCGGCAATTTCGACAATTAACTCTGGTGCGCCTTCAATATAATCATCTTCACTGAGCCTTGCTTGACCGCCCACTTCTGGGTTGATGAGGAGAACGGCATCTGGTTGAGGTTCGTTATCTAAGTCTAGGCGCACTGTGGGTTCAACACCCAAAGCTACACCAGGTGTAGCTGCTTGGTAGGTAAATAACCAACCAATAATCCAACCGTGCGGTTGACCGTGACTTCTAAAACGCAAAGCAGCAGGCATGATATAGACAATTCCCTCAATTAATTCGGCTTTTTTCAAGTTAGGCATGGCGTTATATCGCCGCTCAAATTCATAACGGGTGAGTTTGTCGCCATTTTCCAACAAGGGAATTGTTTGATTTTGTGGAGGTGTTTTTACCATAACGATGGTATTTGGGATTAGCCTATGCCTATCTTACCGAATTGCAGAAATTCACTGTTTGTCAAGCCAATTGAACTACCTAAAGTCTTCAAATCCTTTGGCGTTATTTATTGATTTTGTATGTAAGATAATTACCAAAATCAATTTCTGAAATTTTAGAGGTTGTTTTAAAAGTATTTGGCTGTGATTTTGAGCACTTATCGATCCCCCCTAACCCACGCCAGTCGCTCCACTTGGGGAGACCCCAAGACCGCGCTGGCTCCCCTTCAAAAGGGGGGGAACCGGAATCAAAGTCCTCCTTTTTAAGGAGGATAATGACGGATCTAGAACTTTTTAATACCGACAAAAGGACTTTTAAAACATCCTCTTAGAGTTACAAGCTTTTTTTATTAAATTCGAGTCAATCTATCAAACGAGCCTCAAGCACGAAAACCATTTCGTAACATAGTTTGCAACCATTTCAGAGCGTCTTTAACTTCCCCATGAGCAGGGTAAAGCAATTGCTGACTCATGGCGTTTCGATAAGCTTCGATAGCTCCTAACTCATCCCCCAATTGTTCTAAGGCTCTCCCTTGCCAGTAATGAGCTGTGGCTGGGTCAAATTCCATCAATTTTTCAGCTTGCAGGCAAGCTTCTTGCCAATACCGCCGACTCGCGGCATTATTTCCTAAGGCTCGATAACTCTCCCCAAGCCAAACTAGCCCAGGTAGATATTGTAGATAACCTCCTTTTTCTGCTAAGAACTGCCATCCTTGCACTAAGGTCTCTACCGCTTCTCGGTGTTTTCCGGCCAATGCCAAAACCCGTCCATGACAAAACCAAGCATCAGGTAATTGGGGTTGAAGTTGCGTTGAACGAGCAGAGACACCACACCCCCACTCAATTTCTTTGAAGCTTTCTACCAGCGTTCGCCCCGCCGTAGCCCAAGCACTCCAGCGTTCGGGAAAACGGCGAAGCATCTCTTGTGCCAAGGGATACAGTTCATTTAATCTTCCCGCGGCAGGCAAAATATCGCACAATGCTTGATAGATTTCACAATCATTGGGATACAAATGATAAGCTTTCAAAATTGCCTCGGCCGCTTTTTCGTTTTCTCCTATGTCGGATAAAGACCGCCCATAATAATACCAACCAGTAGGATTATTGGGGTATTTCTCAGTAAATTGTGCTAAAACTGCTACCCCTTGCGCCCAATCTCCTCGGAAAATGTGATAGTATGCTAGGGATTTGTGGAATTCAGCTGCATTTGGCGCTTGTTGCAGAGCAGATGCGATCGCATTTTTTGTCTGCTTGCCTTGTTCCCCTAATACCAATCTCATCCGGCAACGCTCATCTAACTGTCGTTGAAGTACTTGGAAATCGTCGGGGGCTAATTTTACAACTTTGCTTAATTTTTCCCTAGCTGCCTGAAAGTTCCCCATCGCTATCAGGGCGTCATAGCTGAGAATCAAAGCAACAATATCATCTGGGTTGAGTGACAAAACTGTATCAAAGGCTTGCAAAGCTGCAACAGTATTCTCTATTGCCATATGCACCTGTCCCAAAGCAAGCCAGTGGACTACTTTGTCAGGTTCTAAGCAAGCAGCAGATTCAAGAGCTTTAATTGCCTTTTGATTATCACCTTTGCAAGCTTCAATTAATCCACGTATGTGCTGCCGATTTGCTTCATTACCAGACAAGGGCAAAGCATTCTCATAAACTTCTATTGCCTCTGTCTGTCGTCCCATGAGGTGCAAGATTTTTGCCAGTTGTAGCCGCGCGTCAAGCAATTGGGGCTGTAGCTCAATTATTTGGCGATATTCGTCAATAGCTTGCTCCCATCGTCCCATCGCATAAAACAACTTAGCTAATTCCAAGCGTTTTTTCCATCCTTGGGGATACTGTTGCATGTACTTACTTAATGTTTTGAGTTTGGGATCTTGTTTAATTGGTTTTTCATCTAAGAGTAGGCAAGCATTCATCTTTACCGCAGAGAATTGGGAGAATACCAAGAGTGTGGTAAGGTTTCTATACATATAAGTAGGTCGGTGTTGAAAATTGTCGTTATGACAAGGCAGAAGGCAGAGGGCAGAAGGCAGAAGGGAAGAGCTTTTTGGGCAACTTTACTTTCAGTTACATACTTCGGTTTTTTTACGTCGTTCTACTTAGTGGTTACTTTATAATTAATTTCATCGACAATATTTTGGGTTGCGATACCTGCGGCGGGCAAAGCCATTGTCGCTTACCACTCAGATATCGCTGTTCGATCGAAGTTAAACTCTTTTTGGGATGGAATAACCCATTTGTAGAGTTGATTTTCGGCATTGAGGTTACGACTTATCAAGCCATTGGGCATATTGAAGCTGGCCTCATGTAACTGTTGGAGGCTTTTAGAACTATTTTTCATAGGTTAATTAACCTGATATTATGTAATCTCAACGAGAATTATGTTCAATATTGACCGCACTCACTTAAACTGTGGTGAGTCTCTGGGAGGAAGTGTTGAGTACAGTAAAAGTTACTTTCCCAACCAGGGATTAACTATACAGGACTTACGTAATATGTGACTGAAAACCTTATTATTGCGTAGCGGTAATTCATGAATTACCGCTACTTTCGTTATCTTTTGCGTAAGTCCTGCTATATTTCAATGTAGTTGTTTGTTTTCAAAAATGGAACCTATAAATCTCATATAGATTTCATATACTTTTGCTTAACCACTAAAGAAACCCTCTCAGTAGCGAATGAGGTGCGAGCAAAGAAGGTGTTTGTTTGATTACTAACGGATGGCGAACTATGAGTGCATCTGCTGTCAAAAAACACTTTTAATGGAAAGTCGAAAAAGAAAATGTTTCATTTATAGCGGGTGGTGGGTAGCTGAGATGCAATATTAAGTTGCATCTTGTCAATGACCAAAATCACTTGCTGTGATTTATGATTTGACAATATATAATTTTGGGCGATCGCCTTTCCTCAGCTACTTCTAAATTAACAAAATAGTTTCTTCTATCTGTGATGAGCGTCAACACCTAGCAGTTATGTTTTAACTTTTATGCCAATAGATTTTATCCTTGATATTCTTAACCGCAAGCTAGTAGAAATTCAAGAAGATCCTCTCCATTCCACAGAAATTTTAGTTTTACAGGGTGTATGTGAGAACAAAACCTATGAAGAAATAGCTCAAGAACAAAGATATAGCTGCGGCTATATTACCAATGTTGTTGCTCCACGATTGTACCGCAAAGTTTCTTTACTTTTCGGCAGGCGTGTTAACAAAAAAAATTGTCGAGTCATACTGGAATCTTACATAACAGAACAAACTACACCTACAAAAAACTCAATTAAATTAAATTCTCTAGAATTGAATTTGAGAGAAGATGCACTTCCTTGTTATCCGAGTGGTTCAGTTCCTCTTAACTCACCATTTTATATAGAACATCCTAATATTCAGAAATCAGCGTATGCAGAGATTACAAAGCTAGGAGCATTAGTACGGATTAAAGCTCCAAGGGAAATGGGTAAAACTTCATTAACGCTGAGGATTTTAGATTACGCAGAACGCATAGGCTACCGTACAGTTAGCTTAAGCTTTGAACAAGTCGATCGGACAATTCTCAGTGATGCCAATCTATTTTTGCGGTGGCTATGTGCCAATATTACCCAACAGCTTCAGATGGAACAAAAACTAGATGAATATTGGAATAAAGATTTTGGTAGCAAACTGAGTTCTACTTTTTATTTGCGGAATTATGTACTAAATCAAATTAATACTTCTTTGGTTTTAGTATTAGATGAAGTCAACTATATTTTTGAGCATCCGGAAGTAGCAAAAGATTTTTTTCCTTTGTTGCGTTCCTGGTTTGAAGAAGCCAAAAGATGTAAAATCTGGCAAAAGCTACGCTTAGTTGTGGTGCATTCAACTGAAATTTATGTTCCTTTACAACTTCAGCAGTCGCCTTTCAATATTGGGTTGCCAATTCAGTTACCAGACTTTAATTTAGGCCAGGTGGGGGAATTAGCTCAACGTTATGGTTTGAAGTGGTCTGATGGTGAGGAAGCAAAGCAATTAATGACAATAGTTGGGGGGCATCCAGCGCTAATACATATTGCATTATATTATTTAAGTTCTCAGAAAATATCTCTAGCACAATTATTAGAAACTGCTCCTACGTCCAGTGGAATTTATGCTCATTTTTTGCAGCGACATTTGACAGTATTGCAAAAGCAACCAGAATTAGCGATCGCTCTGTATAATACGATCAATTCTAGCGAACCTATACCATTAGAACCGATTACTGCTTACAAGTTAAATAGTATGGGGCTGATTAAGTTAGATAATAATAAAGCAATACCTAGTTCTCAACTATATCGACAATACTTTCAATCACTTTCTGTTGATGAAAAAAGACAGGTAACATTTACTAACTAGCAGTTAAAATAATTTGGCTCTTGTAGTTTTTGAGTAAACCTCCAAGTTTGATTTATTAGATTAATTAAAATAAAAACCTAAAAAATGCTCAACAAGCCTATTTTCAAGGATTGTTATGTTATTCAAAAAATTCCGCCAGATAAAGTATTTTTATTATCCGAGAGAGATACGGTTTTATTGAGCGATCGCATTTATTATTTATTAGCATGTTTAATTGATGGGCATCGTCATGTTGACGAAATTATCGAACTAATTCAATTAGAACTACTGCCAGATCGAAAATCGTTTTCAGATTATAATTTCTTTTTTCAAAATGTTCTTGATATTAGTATTAAAGCCCAGTCTGCTCTATTTCAAATGGAAAGACAGGGCTATATTGTAGAACAAGATGATAAAGCGCGATCGCAATTCGCTATCTTCTGCAATCATCTGAATATCAGTCCTAGCAAAGCTCATCAAAAATTGCGATCGACTAAAGTAGCAGTAAAAACTTTTGGTTCGCTTCACGCTGATGATTTTATTGCCATTCTGAAATCCCTGGAAATTCAAATAGCAGACGAAGGAGATTTCACAATAGTCTTAACTGACGACTATCTCCACCCAACTTTAGATGAATTCAATCAACAAGCGTTAAAATCCCAATCTCCTTGGATGCTAATCAAACCCTTGGGAACAATGCTGTGGATAGGGCCTATATTTAATGGTAACAAAACCGCTTGTTGGGAATGTCTAGCACATCGCTTGCGAGATAATAGACCTATTCAAGCATTTATTCAAAGACATAAAAACATTTCTACTCCCTTATTTTCTCCTTCAGGGTTTTTAGCATCTACAGTACAAACTGCCTTAGGAATAGCAGCCACAGAAGTATTTAAATGGATTATTCAAGGAGAAAATAAACGTTTAGTAGAAACTATAGTTACCTATGATACTCTCACTTTAAAAACCCAAGATTGTGTCTTCGTTAAGCGCTCTCAATGTCCTACCTGTGGAGAAATAACTAATGGGTTGATAAGCGAACCCTTACCCGTTGTTTTAGAACACCGCAAAAAAACATTTATTGCAGATGGAGGACACCGTTCTTGTCCGCCTGAAGAAACCCTAATAAAATATCAACATCTAATTAATCCGATTACAGGTATTGTTCGAGAATTGAACAAAATACCAGGAAATCCATTAACCCATACTTATGTTGCTAAACATCACTTTTTGAGTGTTTTTGACGACATAACTAGCCTACGTCAAAATATTGGAGGTAGAAGTTCCGGAAAAGGTAGAACTGATATTCAAGCACAAGCAAGTGGTTTTTGTGAAGCTATTGAGCGATATTCTGGGGTGTTTCAAGGTGATGAAATCAGAAAAAAAGCCAGTTTTCAACAACTGCAAGAGAAAGGGATTCATCCTAATGTTTGTATGAACTTCAGCCAACAACAATACGAAAATCGAGAACAATGGAATGTTGAATGTCAGGGCTGGTTTCAAAAAGTTCCAAAACCTTTTGATATAGAAAAACAAATTGACTGGACGCCAGTTTGGTCATTAACTCACGAAGAATTTAAATATTTACCAACCGCTTATTGTTATTATGGGTATCCTTTATCTGAGGAACCTGATTGTTGGGCAGATTCCAATGGATGTGCAGCGGGTAATACTATTGAAGAAGCTATTCTTCAAGGGTTTATGGAATTAGTGGAACGGGATTGTGTGGCATTGTGGTGGTATAATCGCCTGCAAAAATCTCATGTGGATTTAGAGAGTTTTAACGAACCGTATTTTCTCACCCTTAAACAGTATTATCAAAGTATCGAGCGAGAACTATGGGTGTTGGATATAACCAGCGATTTTAATATTCCTACTTTTGCTGCAATTACTCGCAGAATTAATCGAGAAGTAGAAGATATTATATTAGGTTATGGAACTCATTTTGATGCAAAAATCGCTCTGGGTCGAGCTTTGACTGAAGTTAATCAAATTTTGCCTAATCTTTTATCTGCAAAAGACGATGGTAGTACTCAATATCCTATATCTGGCGATCGCCTAGCAATAGATTGGTGGAAAACCGCAACTTTAGCCAATCAACCTTACCTGATTCCCGATGAAGAAAAACCTGCAAAAATCTATACAGATTATCCCCAACTCGCCAGTGACGATTTGCTAGAAGATATCAAACTTTGTCAACAAATTGTTGAAAAAAATGGTCTAGAAATGCTCGTTTTAGATCAGACTCGTCCTGATGTTGGACTGAGAGTGGCTAAAGTGATAATTCCAGGAATGCGCCACATGTGGAAGCGTTTAGGTTCGGGAAGATTGTATGACATTCCTGTAAAAATGGGATGGTTGAAACAGCCATTAACAGAAAATCAACTTAATCCTTTTCCCATGTGGATGTGAGTGTCATACTCAAATATTTGGGTTTTCCATCCTAGATTAAAATCATGCTTTTTGGTGCAGCTATTTATATTTTTTTAAGTATTGGTTCTGGATAAGAAACTTTTGATTTTATTCAACATAAAATTTTATATTTGCAGCTAAGCGCTTAATATTATGCTAGGTTGATAATTTTAAATTATACCGATTTAAAAAAAGAATGCGACAGACGGTAGGGGCACAACATTATTCATTGGTGTCAACTTAAGCTCAAACTGTTGCCCCACAATCGTTTTACCCCACCCCCAACCCCTCCCGGATGCTTTGGGGAGGGGAGGTTTTGCGCCAGCAAAACCGGGGTGGGGTAACGCGGATCTTGATGGTAAATGAGTAGAACTCGCTCATCACCTTTCTATCAGGGTTTGACGTTAAGTTGACACTAATGAACATTATTGTGCCCCTACGGATAATTGATGTGTCGCAAACATTATTTGAATTGGTATTATTTAATCCAAAATCTAAAATTCTTTGTTCTAATAGATTTTTATATGCTTAATGGATATCAAATTATTGATGCTGATTCCCATGTTATTGAGCCTCCATCTTTGTGGGCTAAATATTTGGAACCAAAATTTAAGCACTTTGCTCCTTCCGCAGATATGAAAATTCAAGGAGAAGAGATTGTTGAGAAGATTTCGCAGCAAGTTCGCTACCAAGGAAATCAGCAAATGATGGAGGCTCACCCCAATGCTTATTTCAAGGGTTACGATGCTGAATCTCATATCCAAGCAATGTTACAGATGGGGATTGATATTGCATTCATTTATCCAACATACGGGTTATGGCTTTGGGGAATTGACGATATGGCGCCGGAAGTAGCGGGAGCTTTTACTCGTGCTTACAACACTTGGTTATATGAAGAATTTTGTAGTTATGCTCCAGATAGGTTAAAAGGAGTAGGAGCGATTAATTTTCATGCACCCGAACAGATGGTGACAGAATTACATCGCATAGCTGAGTTTGGCTGGAAGGCTGTATTATTACGCCCCAACCCAGTTAAAGGAAGAATATTGAGTCACCCCACTTATGAAGCATTTTGGACAAAATGCGAAGAAATGAACATAGCGGTGGGAATTCATGAAGGAACTCATAGTCGGTTACCAACTACAGGAGCAAAGCGATTTAATACTCGTTTTGCTCTCCATGCTTGCTCTCATCCGATGGAACAAATGATGGCACTTTTAGCCCTCATTGAAGGGGGTGTTTTAGAGCGTCATCCCCACTTGAAAGTGGGTTTTTTAGAGTCTGGTTGTGGTTGGTTACCTTACTGGCTATGGCGACTAGATGAAGAGTACGAAAACTTATATTGGGAGGTTAAAGATAATGTCAAAATGAAGCCCTCAGAGTATTTTCAGCGTCAGTGCTTTATTGCGATCGCACCTAATGAGCCTTACTTACCTCAAATTATCGAATATATTGGTGCTGATAACTTAATCTTCGGCTCTGATTACCCTCATATGGATCATCAGCCGAATATTGTGAAAACAGTTCTAGAGCTTGAGGCACAATTATCTCAAAAAATAGTACAAAAAATTGTTTGGGATAATCCTCACAAGTTTTACAGTTTGGCTTGAAAAATTCCCAAGTTTGTTAACCCTAAATAAAAACACATATCTTTATGCCAAAAAACTTCACAGTTACAGATCCATTAAAACCAGGTCAATGGTATGACGATGATACTTATTACCAAATTCTCTTAGTCGCTCCTCGCCAAAATAAATCTGAAGGACAATACATAGAAACAACAATCTTAACTCAAAAAAGAGGACAATTTAAAAAATACCCTCTTGACGAAAAAACACAACAAAATCTCAAAAATTATATACCAGATATTGAGGATACTAATAAAACTATAGCCTCTTATCTTCCTTCTCCCGGAGTAGTTTTTCCTAAAGGTTTTCTAAATGCTTTGTTTTCAGATGAGTCTTCCAAAAATCAACCAATTGAAAGCAATAATTTTTACGATCCAATCCGAACTCTACTGCATACCCGCAAAATATCCCAACTAATTGCTAAAACCTGGCATTGCTACTTAGAAGCGAAAGCAACTGATGTGTGGTATGACTTTGCTCGTGGTAAATGGGATGAGATTGATTCTGATATTTTGGATGGTCTCATAGCCAGAGAAATTTTCTTTTTCGACCGACAATCTTCACCCGATCGCTTACTACCTAATAACCTTGATATTTATTATCCACTAAATAGCGAACAATTTGATGAAAAAGCAAGGTTTTTGATTTTACCTAGTAGTAAAGCTTGGCAGGGAATTACTTTGAGCCTCTTGATGGCAGGGCAGGCATATTATGAAATCAAGCAAGGTGAAAAAACATATTATCATCAAATTTCTCAGCCAATTCTCAGTACTGGTGAAATAGTTATTAAATATGGCTTAGAAGTTACTTGGGATAAGTTTCAAGGTGATATCAAAGAGCTAAAAGTAGACCCAGGAAAGTCTTCTATTGCTTATGAAGCTATTATTCCTTATCCTCCCATACCTTCCGAGATTAATCTATCTCCTGAGAATATTGCCAAATGGTCTCAGGCTCAAGATGAGGGTGGAGACTTTCCTTTTTATAAGAAGAATGAGGAAGATCGAAGCTATTTAGTCGGTGTAGACTACTTTTCACCTCCTTATCCTTATATACCACTAAGTTGTACTTAGAAAATTTATTAGGACTTACGCAAAATATCTCTCAAACTCTCATTTCTCCGTGACCTCTGCGCCTCTGCGGTTCGATTTTCCGTTAGCTGTGCGTAAGTCCTGTTTATAATATAGCCGTATTAATTCTCTGTAATCTATACAAAGAATTCTTTGATGTAGAAAAATATTTAGGAGTTTTAGTAATAAATTTATAGAGAATTGGTAGCCATATTTAATCAGTGGGTGCAACAGTACGTTATTTTAGAAGAATCAGAATGGTATGGCATAGATGGTAAAAGCATTAAAGGGACAGTCACCAACTACTATATTTTCCCTTATTTTGAGAGCGATCGCTTATCGTTCTTTTGGCTTTTAATAACTCTACCACTACTAGTAAAAGAAATTCCTTGCTGAAAATCAGTACCAATCATCACTGCTTCTACTATAGGTTCAGATATTTGTGTTTGCGCTACCCACTCAACAATAAAGTTTGCTCCTAAACCTCCACTAGTGTCATTTCTATTAATAAAAAAATCTGTGGAAGCGAGGGCATCAAGTTGAATCGGACGCTCTAAATATTGCTTCACTAATTTACCTTCTGAGTTATAGTAACGCACAGAAGTCACGACCATCGAATTATTCAAATCTGTATTCCGAATACTCAGGGTAACTGCTAACTCAAAATTTTCCTTTCGATTGTGATGATAAATATGTGAATAGACAGGAACATAGATAGTTTGACCCATTGCGATCTGGAAATTTTTATCGAGAGTCACTATCTTTTGAGATGTGCTTGTTTGAGCAGTGTTCGGTTTTGATTCTGGCGGAATTTCTGTTGATTGACAAGACGCAAGAAAAATAATAAGGATTATCAGATAAACATGGGGATACAGCTTCATCAAAACTATTAACACCAATTAAATAGAGGGAGGAGTGACGAAAAATTAGGCTTTTTACTCCCCTCTCCTTGAAAGAGAGAGGCCGGGGGGTGAGGTCAAAATCCTATACATCGAATTCACGTTAATTTATCAGGTTTTTGTTGATAATGTTAGCGATCGCCAACAGAGAAATGTGCCTAAGAACCTCTACTGTGCAATAATTCCACTTTATGAACTTCCAATGAAAAAAACATCCGATGTAGGAGCTTTACGGCTGTGCATACGTGTCAACTTAAGCTCAAACACTCAATTTACCGTGGTTTTAGATCCCCCAACCCCCTTAAAAAGGGGGCAAAAGACTCTAGTTCCCTTAAAAAGGGGGCAAAAGACTCTAGTTCCCCCCTTTACAAGGGGGGTTAGGGGGGATCGAAAATCTAGGTAGCACATCGAAAAATTTTGAAATGCTTATCAGACTAGTCTTTCATGTTAAGTTGACACCAATGCACAGCTGTAAAGCCCCTAGAAATGCACAAATAATTTGGGATAATTTATTTTTTGGAAGTTCCTTAGCGCGAAACCCTGGAAGTGACGGATCTTTGTAAATTAGCTAGAGCGCGATTGTAATCCAAGATAGCTGTAACTCGATTTCCCTGTGCTCTTGTCAGGTCATTTTCCGCAGCAATTACCTCTGTTTGAGTTCCTACACCAGCTTGGAATCTCAACCTGGCTAAATCCAAAGCCTGGGTAGCTTGATTTAAAGCCACGCTAGAAGTCTGCACATTATTCAAATTGGATTGTAATTGAGAATAGTACTGTTCTACATCAAAGCGGATTTGGTCGCGCTGGCTTGCAAATTGATTTTCTGCGATCGCTATATTAGCTTTAGATTGATTTGCACGTGCTTTCGCTGCTCCCCCATCGAACAAATTTAAATTTGCTTGCAGTCCGACTGAATAGCCATCGGTAATGCTGACACCATCATTATACCGATCTAGTAGGTTGTAGCTACCAGCTAAACTAAGTTGCGGCCCCAGTTGTGAAAGTGCTTGTCGTCGCTGTTGCTCGTAAATATTACGTTGTGCTAATTGTTGTTGCAATTCTGGACGATTTTGAAAAGCTTGGATAATAGTTTCTTCCAGCGTTGGCTGCCAAAGCCCTGCTATTTGTACGGGATCTGAGGCAGTGATATTAACTGATTGGGCTAAACTTAACACCGTTACAAGTTGGCGACGGGCAATTTGCTGTTGGGAAATAGCATTAGTCAGTTCTTGTTGAGCATTTGCTAAATTTACCTGAGATTGCAGCACATCAAACCCCGTACCCACCCCAGCGTTTTCCCTAGCTTGAGTATCCCGCAAACTCGCCTCGGCATTATTCACAGCAGACTGATTAATTCGTACTTGTTCGTCTGCCTGTTGCAAATCATAATATTCGGTCGTAACATTCAGCTGAATTTCCAAAGACGTACTTTCAACATTTAATTCATCTAGCCGTAACTGTTCCTCAGCTGCTCGGATAGTAGCTTGGCGGTTACCAGAGGTATACAAATCATAATTCAGTTGTGCTGAACCATTAAAAGAAGTACTAGCTTGAGATGAACTGCTCCTAAAACCATTACCACTGTTAGTCAAATTTCCATTGAGTCCAAGATTAGGAAATAAAGCTGCTTGAGATTCCCGCAGTGCTGAACGACTGCGTTCTAGTCCTAAAATGGCTATCTGTAAATCTCGATTATTGCGTCGAGCTAATTCTAAAGCTTGTGTCAAACTGATTGGTACAGTTTGCTGAATCCTCACTTCCTCCGGCTTAGTAGGAAATTGCAAAGGATTGGGATTGGGATTGAGGTAATCAGGAACCTGTGAAGAACTTGAGGAATTTTGGGTTTTTGGGGGAGTCGTTGCACTTGCGAAAGTTGGAGAAAAAATACCAATGCCTGACGGCAAGGCTACCGCCAACGCCAAAATAACCCAGGTAGAATTTACACGCCAAAAAATCAAATTCATATCTGTAATGAGAATGGAAAGTGGGAGTGGGAAGTGGGAAGGTAAGGGAGCAGGGGGAGCAGGGGGATAGGGGGATGGGGGGATGGGGAGATGGGGGGATGGGGGAGACGATGGAGAATTTACTTCCCCTGCCCCCCTGCCTCCCCTGCTCCCCCTGCCCCCTGCCCTCTGCCTCTTCTCAATGCCCCATTCCCTAACCGACAATCAAACCATCTTGAACTCGGATAATTCTTTTAGTTTGAGCAGCGATATCTGGTTCATGAGTGACAATTACAATTGTGATGCCTTGCTGATTAAGTTCTGTCAATAAATTCATCACTTCATAAGAAGTCTCAGTATCTAAAGCGCCTGTTGGTTCGTCTGCCAAAACTAATGCAGGCCGGTTGACTAAAGCACGAGCAATAGCTACTCGTTGTTGTTGTCCGCCAGAGAGTTGACTAGGACGGTTAGAAATACGTCCTCCTAGTCCTACCTTTTCCAAAGCTTCTAATGCCCTTTCGCGGCGTTTTGTTTTGGGTAAGTTAGCATAAACCATTGGCAACATCACATTTTCCAATGCTGTTGCTCGCGCTAATAAATTAAATTGTTGGAAAACAAAACCTATCCTTTGATTCCGAATATAAGCTAATTCATCATCATCAAAAGTTGTGAGGTTTCTGCCCTCAAAAATATAGTCTCCAGTTGTAGGTCTATCCAGACATCCCAAAATATTCATAAGCGTGGATTTCCCCGAACCTGACGCACCCATAATCGAGACGTATTCCCCTTCTTCAATAGAGAGTTGAATACCTTTAAGTATGGGAACATTGATTTCTCCTAAATGGTAGGTCTTAGTAATGGATTCCATCCATATCATGGTTGGCATATTGATTTTAACTTAATAAATAGTTAGTTTTTTGTTGCTAATTTTCAAGCGATCGCGCTATTTTTATAATTGAAAAATGATTAAATTATTTTTTTACTAAAATTGAATTTTAATATATAAAATTCAATTACAAATCATTTTCAATATTATTTAACCTTAAATTCGTAAAATTTTAAAATCAAATTACTGCTTTCATTGAAAAATTTTGCTTAAAGTCTCACAAACGCTCTCATAATCACCATCTAAATAAAATTGGGAATTCCGAACCGAAATCTTGTGACTTACCTTCCTTGGCATTATCAAACTCTATTTGTAGCTGGTAAAAATCTCCTTGTGAAAATTGCACTAATCCAAGGTCAATTAAAGTTCTAACTTCATCTGAAAACTTTTGAGTACTGGGTAATATGACCTGTAATGCTGTAATTTCTTTGAATCCAGCTTTATGAACTAAAGGAAGTCGCCGTTCTAGGGCGTAATCTGTAGGTTTTTTAGTTGTAGGTGAAATGAAAATCAATGGTTCTGACAAATTATCACTATTGGTTGCGATGGTAATAGAAGCATGTGGTGGCAAATATTTTGCATAGTAATCCCAAGTAGAAAATGGAATTTCTCGTGAATCTAATGGTGTTCGCCGGAATGAAATGCCAAAAGGGCAAGCCTCGGTTTCTTGCCAACGGCAACGTTCCCACAAACCTGTAGGACGAACAAGAGCAGATTGAGCCTCGTTAATGTCAACAAGCCAAAGTAACTCAAGATAAGCATTCTCAAAGAAGAAGCAAACGTTGGCACTTCCTTGTCCTTGATGAATTCTATGAGTACCTTCTGTGATTCCAAAAGCAGCGAGCAAATCTGCGGGTGGTGCTTCTGGTTCAACACACACAAAGATATGGTCTAGTTCGAGTTGCATATATTCACCTGTTTTCAGAAAGCTTTTAATTTTGAAAATTTCCAGTATGAATTATTTAGTCACTGCGTAAAGCAGTAATTGGATCTAATTTTGAAGCGTTGCGTGCGGGAACAACTCCAGCAATTAAGCCAACGGTTATCGAAAGCCCAAATCCAGCAATAATTGATAATAAAGAAATTACGAATGGAAACTTAAAAACATTTGCAGCTGCATAAGCGATCGCGATACCGCCTACCATACCAATGCATCCGCCAACAATGGAAATGACGATCGCTTCCGCTAAAAATTGATTGAGGATTGCTGAATTGGTAGCACCTACGGCTTTACGAATGCCAATTTCCCGCGTGCGTTCGACTACGGAAACTAACATGATGTTGGCAATCCCAATGCCACCAACTACTAAAGAAATTCCGGCGATCGCCACTACCATGACTGTAAATAAACCCACAACATTCGTAAAGGTACTAACAATATCAGCTTGGTTAGTTAGTCGAAAATCATCAGCTTGGGGCGGATAAATATTATGTCGCAAACGTAATAAATTGGTGACTTGAAACTGAGCTGCTTCTAAATCTTCTTGATTGGCGGATTTAACTAAAATTCCAGTTACAGAAACCCCGACCAAAGCATTATTCCCAACTAGTCTTGCCGACATACTAGTTAGAGGAATGAAAATTTGGTCATCTCTATCCATCGGGCCTTGAGAACCTTTAGGTTCCATTACCCCAATGACTTCGTAAGCTTCTCCCTGAATGCGAATTCTCTGGCCAATAACATTGCCACCCTGTCCAAAAAGTGTCCGTTGGACTGTAGGGCCAAGAACGGCAACTTGGACGGCGCTATTTAGTTCTTCTTCAGTAAAATATCTCCCCTGTTGGGGGTGAGTATTTCTGACTTCTGGATAGTTTAAATCTGTACCATAAATTGTTGTTGAGGTGTTTTGTCCTGAATAAACAACTTGAGCAGTTCGCTGGAGGTAGGCGGAAACAAGTTGAACTGATGGTGCTTCTGTGGCGATCGCTTTAGCATCTTCCCACGTCAAGGTGCTACTAGAACCTATTCCTTGACGGACATTCCCACTTCTGGCTGCACCAGCCAAAATTTGCAGCACATCTGTACCCAATGCTTGGATCTGTTGTTCGACTCCCTTTTGCACTCCTTGACCAACAGAAGTAATCGCAATCACTGAGGAAATGCCAATAACTACACCCAACATAGTTAATCCTGTGCGTAATTTATTACTCCACAGTGTTTCTATCGCCATTGACAATATTTCTGACAGCGGCACTGTACGGGTATTCTTAGCTTTGTAAAAACCCTTAAATAACTTAAACATAAGGTTGTATTTCAAACTAACTTTAAGGAGAACCGCCGCCCGAACGACCTCCTCTTCCACCGCCGCCACCGCCACCACCACCGCCTCCTCCGAGGCCTGGAAAAACTCCTCCTCGTGGTGTTGATTGGGGACGCGCTCCTGGTGGGAAACTCAGCAGTACCCTTTCATTTCCTGTCAATCCAGACTTAACTTCAGTAAAGTTATTGGCAGTCACACCCGTTTCAATGGGAGTAAAGACGGGTCTGCCATTGTTTCCTGGTACAAACACACCTGTAGCATTTTCTTGACGCACCACCGAGGCTGTGGGCACAACCAAGACATTTTTAACTTCACCAACTTGAAAATCTGCTTCTACATTCATCCCAGACCGTAGTACTCTTTCAGGGTCTGAAAGTGACACTCTGACTTCAAAACTGGTAACGTTTTGTTCCACTACAGATTGAGCAGCAATTTGCCTGACTTTCCCTTCAAAGATTTTTCCTGGGTAGGCATCCGCTTGAATGGTAACTTTTTGACCGATGCTAATTTTAGAAATATTGGTTTCGGCTAAATTAGCAACAACTTCATTGGTGGAAGCCAGAGACAAGATTGAAGAAGAAGTAGCAGAAGATATCTCACTACTGGCAGTTGTAGGAGTTACGAAAGCGCCTGGGTCGGCATACTTTTTCGTCACCACGCCATCAAAAGGAGCGCGAATAATTGTGTCATTGATTTCGGCTTGGATATTTTGCAACGAACCACGAGCAGATGTTACCTGGGCGCGGGCTGCCTCTATATCTTCTTGGCGGGTTCCGGCTTTGAGGAGTGCCAAAGCTTGTTGTCTTTGGTTGACCACAGCGCGTGCTTGTTCGATGTCTTCTGGACGCGACCCAGCTTTTTGCAGACCCAGTGCTTGCTGTGCTTCATTGACAGCAGCTTGGGCACTATCTCGATCGGCGCGGGTTTGATTTAGACTTTGAAGAGAAATAGCCCGTGCATTGTAGAGTTCTTGATTGCGCCGAAAATCATCTTCAGCTTTACTTAAACTTGCTTGAGCGCTTTGTAAACGTGCCTGTGCTTGGGCAATATCTTGAGAGCGATTGCCTGCTTGTACCTTTTGCAGATTCGCTTGGGCTTCGTCGAGTTGTGCCTGTGCTTGAGCAATATCTTGGGGGCGATTGCCTGCCTGTGCTTTTTGCAGATTCGCTTGAGCTTGTGCCAATTGCCCTTGAGCAGAAGTGAGCTGCCCGCGTAGGTTGGAATCATCCATGTAAGCCAAAATCTGCCCTTGTCTGACGATATCTCCTTCCTTCACTAGTAGGGTTTTGAGTACGCCTGAATTTTTCGGGCTGAGGTTGATTGACCGTTCGGGCTTCACCTCTCCGTTTGCTGATACTTTGATTACTAAATTTTGCCTTTGTACAGGCCTTGTTAGGACGCGGCGTCTAGCTTCTTGACGCGGAACGACGGTTACTTGGTAATAAACTGCATAGCCAATGCCACCGAACAGAGCAAGTACGAGTAACCAAGAGAGCCAATTTTTGCTGCCCTTTTTTTTCTTTACCTCTGGAACCAAAACTGGTGAATTTACAGAGTCTTGTGTATTAAATTGCATATTTACTTAAGTCTAGAAGAAACGGCTACCGAGCTGTTCTTCACGGCTAAAACTATAGCCTGGTAGCTCCATACTGACAATTATTTTGAGTTTTTAGTGTTTTAAAGGTTAATTTGCAGTATCAGTCCATCAGGAAGTCTGAAATAACCATCACGCACTCTAACTAATCTTCCAGCAGGAACAATTTCCTCACTGGGAAGCAGAATATCGCCATTGGGAAGTCTAAAGTAACCTCGATCGCGTAGTCTAACTATGCTCCTAGCAGGAATAATTTGTCCATTAGGATATCTAATGTCACCATTACCAAGTCTGACTACTCTGGTATAAGGTTGGTTGTCGCGGTTCCAGTTGTCCCAGTTTGAGCGATTTCTAACTTCTCTAGGATTAGGTCTACCGTCGCGGTTCCAGTTGTCCCAGTTTGAGCGATTTCTAACTTCTCTAGGATTAGGCCTACCGTCGCGGTTCCAGTTGTCCCAGTTTGAGCGATTTCTGATTTCTCTAGGATTAGGCCTACCGTCACGGTTCCAGTTGTCCTGGCTTGGGATAGTTCTGACTTCTACAGCATCGGATCTGCGATCGCGGTTCCAATCTCGATCGCTCTCACCAATCGTGTAAACTTCAGTTTGAGCATTTGCAGGCGCACTCAAAACAGTAGGAAAAGCGATCGCCGCTGTTAAGACTATAAACGCACAGTTTTTCAACATAATATTGACTCCTTAAATTTAAATCCGCTGTAAAATGTATATTTTTACCTCCTCGTATAAATTCATACATAATAATTATCGATCGAAACGTCCAAACTGATGTAGGACTAAAGTCATAAGTAATTCCAGACTGGTGTATGACCAAAGTCATCAGTTTTTGTAATGGGGAGGGAGAGGTAGGGGAAAGGTTAAAGGGAAAAGGTTAAAGGGAAAAGGGAAAAGGAATAAATTTAATCTTTCCCCTTTTCCCCGGTTGGTGAGCTTGTCGAACCATACCCCTTTCCCTTTCCCCCTTACCCCTTTCCCCTTTTCCCCGGTTGGTGAGCTTGTCGAACCATACCCCTTTCCCTTTTCCCCTTACCCCTTTCCCTTTCCCCATACCCAATACAAGATTTTACTGCCGTCATTAGCGGAGATCGTTTAAGCTAGCTGAAAGATTCTTTGATTAGTGGCTTAGAGGCGGTAGTGTGCCTAAACATTTTTATTTGATTTTTCTTGTGGTTGTCTGTAGTTTGTGGAGTGTTCCAAAAGCCGCTAACGGGCAGGCATTAATACCCCATACACTGCAACTAGATGCAGCAAAGTTAGAAAAGCAGGGGTTGACTCTGGCGCAAGAGGCGGCTCAATTAGCTCAGTTTCAACAGGTTGACTTAGCTTTGCCACGAGCGCGGCTGGCTGCTCAACTGGCTCCCAACAATGATAAAGTATGGTTGCTCTTAGGTGGATTGCAGTTACAAACTAAAGAGTTTGACGGAGCGATCGCCGCGTTAAAAAAAGCTCAATCTCTCAATCCCAAAAATGCTGATATTGTGTTCGCTATAGGATCGGCTAATTTTCAACAGCAAAAGTACCAGGAGGCTGTTGTTAATTATCAAGACGGATTGAAGTTAAAACCTAATGACCCAGAAGGCTTGTTTAATTTGGGTAATGCTTACTATCAGTTGGGTCGGTTCCCAGATGCCATCACTCAGTACAATCAAGCTGTGACTTATGATAAAAAATTCTGGCCGGCGATCAACAATATAGGCTTAATCAACTACGAACAAGGTGATACCTCAGGAGCGATTAAGCAATGGCAATCGGCTGTAAAAATTGATAAACAAGCCGCAGAACCTTTACTAGCTTTGGCAGTGGCACTCTATACCAAAGGCGATACCCAACAAGGACTCAGCCTCGGAGAAGCCGCACTCCGCATCGATCCGCGCTATGGTAGTTTGAATTTTCTCAAAGAAAATCTCTGGGGCGATCGCTTACTATCTGATACGAAAAAATTCCTAGAATTACCTCGTATTCAAGCAGCTCTACAACAAGGGGGAAGCTCATCAGTCCCCCAACAACGGCCTACGCAATAGGAGCGGGGATTGGGGAGTGGAGAGGCTCTTGAGGTAGGGAGAGCAGGGGAAAAGGTTAAAGGTTAAAGGGAAAAGGAATAAATTTAATCTTTCCCCTTTTCCCCGGTTGGTGAGCTTGTCGAACCATACCCCTTTCCCTTTCCCCATGCCCTATGCCCCATCCCCCATACCCAAGTTTTATTACTTACTTGCCGAAAAGTACCTGCTTATAGTACATATATACTTAATTAAACATAGGAACTAGTCGGCCAAAAAGATTATTGGGCGAGTATTCTGGAAATCAGTCGCGATTTTTCAGTCGTTATCTGTGGGTAGAAGCGTGATGATTTGGTCAACAAACTGTTGATGGTCAACAACTGGTTTAGAAATGTAGCCATCAGCACCGCTTTGCTTGAGAAAGTTCTCGCGATCGCCTTCCATAGCATGGGCTGTCACCAGAATAACGGGTAAGTTTGCGGTTTTTGGGTCTGATTTCAACATTTGTGTAATCTTGATGCCATCAACTGACTTGCCTTGATAAACACTTCTTGAGAGAGAAACGTCCATCAAAATCAAGTCTGCTTCTCCTGATTGGGCAATTTTTATTACTTCTTCTACATTTTCAGTGTGTTTTACACCCAAGCCGCCGCGCTTGGACAAAATCTTGGAAAAAACACGAGCATTAATTAGATCGTCTTCGACAATTAAAACGGTTTTCATGAGAATTTTAGTTATGGAGCTGGGGGGATTTAAAAATCAGTGTTGGACAGTTTTGAGCGCTAACCATACCCTTTGGGATATTGCTAAATCTAGCGGCGACCAGAGGAGAAGTTCTGAACTCAGCCAGTTACAAAATTTTGGCAAAATTCAAAATTCCTGGGCTAAATTTGAGCCACTTTATTGTAAGAGTATCCTGGCTTGTTTGCCCTTGGAGTTCCCAAAGGATTTAACTGGCGTGTGTTTGCCTTTGGGGTTGCCACAGCCATCACCCAAACTTGTTCAGACTTTGGCCAAAATTTCAAATTAAGAAATGCAATCATGGTAAATATCCTGGCTACTAAATGTATGTAGATTATATTTGTCTGCCTTCTTTTTAATAGTCAATCAAGAGCCTCGTCATCAAGGATGATACTACTGCTTTTTCTTATTTGACTATCAAGATTTTGTCAGGAATCCCATTTCATCCGTTATGCTGTGGTAGCTGGAGTATTGAGTTTCATCGGTTTTTGTGTAGTTAAATTTCAGGGAAAAAACTCATGGCAAAACAGTTAAACCTTCTCTCAACGGGACAGGTAATTACAACAGCCCTGCACACCGAGATGCAACGGTCTTACTTAGAATATGCCATGAGCGTGATTGTCGGGCGAGCGCTACCAGACGTGCGTGATGGCTTAAAACCAGTGCATCGCCGCATTCTTTACGCAATGCACGAACTCGGTTTGATACCAGATAGACCTTACCGTAAATGTGCCCGTGTAGTGGGTGATGTTCTGGGTAAATACCACCCCCACGGAGATCAAGCGGTTTACGATGCTTTAGTCAGGCTGGTGCAGGAATTTTCTAGCCGCTATCCTTTACTGGCAGGACACGGTAATTTTGGCAGCGTTGATAATGACCCTCCGGCGGCGATGCGCTACACTGAAACCCGCCTTGCACCTATTAGCCATGAGGGAATGCTGGCAGAAATTGGCGAAGAAACGGTGGAATTTGTCGGTAACTTCGATAATTCTCAGCAAGAACCGACGGTTTTACCTGCTCAATTACCATTTCTATTGCTCAATGGCTGTTCTGGGATTGCGGTAGGGATGGCAACGAATATTCCGCCGCACAATTTGGGGGAAATAGTTGATGGGTTGATTGCTTTAATCGACACCCCAGATTTGTCAGATCAAAAGTTATTCGAGTTAATTCCAGGGCCGGATTTTCCCACTGGTGGGGAAATAGTTGGTGAAGTGGGAATTCGTGAGGCTTACACCACAGGTAAGGGTGGAATTGTGCTGCGTGGACTGGCAACGTTGGAGGAAATTCCAGCGACCAGGGGAAGCAAGCGACGAACAGCAATTATTGTCACAGAATTGCCGTATCAAGTAAATAAAGCTGGCTGGATTGAGAAGGTCGCGGACTTAGTAAATCAAGGCCGCTTGCAGGGAATTTCCGATTTGCGGGATGAAAGCGATCGCGAAGGTATGCGCGTGGTAATCGAACTCAAACGCGATACAAATCCCCAAGAAGTTCTGCAACATTTATACCACCAAACTGCTTTACAAAGTAACTTTGGCGCAATTCTGTTGGCAATAGTCGATGGACAACCCCGCCAGTTAAGTTTGCGACAACTTTTACAGGAGTTTTTGAGTTTCCGAGAACAAACTCTCAACCGTCGCTACAGTTATGAGTTGGAGAAAGCTCAAAGTCGATCGCATTTAGTGGAAGGTTTGCTCAAAGCTTTGTCTAATTTGGATGAAGTAATTGAAATTTTGCGCCAAGCGACTGATGGTAGTACCGCAAAAATCAACCTTTGCAGCCGACTCGATTTGAGTGAGGTACAAGGAGATGCAATTCTAGCTATGCCGTTGCGCCGCCTCACCAGTTTAGAGCAGCAAAACTTACAGCGCGAATTTGAAGAACTCAGCCAACAAATTGATTTATTACAAAGATTACTCAACGATCGCCACGAATTACTCAAGGCGCTGAAAAAAGATTTGCGATCGCTCAAACGCAAATACAGCGATGCCCGACGCACAAAAATAGTAGAGGAACCAAAGGGCGCAATCGCCCAGGAACAAAAGGGCAGAGGGGCAGAGGGGCAGAGGTCTAGGGCAGAGGAAGATGAAGAAAGCCTCAAACCTTCTGAACCCGCCCAGGAAGCAGTTTTAGAGTTTACTCAACGCGGTTATGTACGTCGTATTAATACATCTGGGAAAAAGTCAAAAGTTGAAAATGGTCTGCACGAAAATGATTTTATTATCCAAAGTGTATTGACCGATACAGAAAAAGATTTACTGATATTAACGAGTGGCGGAAAAGTCTACCCTGTGAAGGTAGGAGAAATTCCTCAAACCACTGGACGTTCTCCACGCGGAACGCCGCTGATTACCATGCTCAGCAATACTGCTCAAGGCGCTCAAGAAGGTGTGGTTAGCCGCTTTTTACTACCGGAAAATCCTGAAACTAGCCAAATGGTTCTGCTAACAAAACAGGGACGAATTAAGCGTTTGTCTTTGGAAGAATTCACTAATTTGACTCGTCGCGGAATTACAATTCTCAAGCTCAAAGACGACGATGAATTGTCATTTACTCAGTTCACAATTCCAGGGGAGCATCTGATTTTAGCTAGTTCTGGCGGGCGAGTATTGCGATTTGCGGTTAATGACGAACAATTACCAATCATGGGTCGCACAGCGATGGGTTTACAAGCATTTCGATTATTGAGAAATCAGCAAATGGTTGGTTGTGTCAATGTCAGCAAAGATGACCAGCTATTGTTAGTGACTCAAGAAGGGTATGCTAAACGGATGATTGCGAGTCAATTAAGAGCGGCTAATCGCGGGGATTTAGGCACGCAAGCGTTGAAATTTACCACTAAAACTGATAATTTAGCTGCTATGGTAAAGGCGATGCCTTCGGCGGGCTACGCCAACGCTTCTAGTGAAGTAGCCCTAGTGACAAACAAAGACCGGGTATTGCGGATACCTATAGAAAAAGTACCTATCTTAAGCAGAGATGTCAAAGGCGAAAGCATCATCCAACTCAACCGCGATGAAAAAATTATCACGGTGGCTGAAGTCCGCTCATAGTAAAAATGATGTTAAAACTGCGGCGAGCCAACTTAGGAGATTTAGAGGCGCTAGTTCGACTGCGCCTTGAACTCCTGCGTGAGGCTGGCGATATTAAAGATAATACCGAAACAGCAGCTACTAGAAACTATTTGGCAGATAAAATGCCGCAAAGTGAAGTTAGTGCTTGTTTGTAATAGCTTTTGTAAACCTGAGTCATCTTGTTGCGATCGCACTAAAATACCTGTATCAATGAAATCAGGAATAATCCAAACACCACCATAACAATGAAGCATCTCGCGGATATTGGCACACACAAGTTGTTTTTCTGCCAAAGTTAGATGTGTCAGCAATCCTTCACACAAAATCATCACTGTTGTCCGGCTTTGAGTAATCGACTACTCTTGGAAAACTCGCTAGGACGGCTAGTAGCATCAATTTCTATAAAATGGTTTGTTCATAAGTTTTTCGAGCTACTAACAAACAGTCTAAATATTAATTTATTAAATTTAAATTTATTTAAGTTATAAATTATTTTTATTTTTAAGAACTCTAACTTAACTATCTCGATGACAAAGCTAAATTAATAATTTAGGACTCACGCAAAATATAACGAAAGTAGCGGTAATTCATGAATTACCGCTACGCAAGAATAAGCCTTTTGGTCACATCTTGGGTAAGTCCTGTTTTAGTAAGTGGGTAGATAACAAGCACTCTTAATTATTTAACTCTTCAACCACAAGATTGCTAAACAAGGTACTTTCAACCTATGAACCGTACCCTAGATTTCTGAATTAATGCTAATTAATACTAATTAAATTTTAGTTAATACATATTATTTTGAATTTAAATTCTTGTTTTTCATAGCTCATAGCCATCCATCATTAGTTAAATGCTAAAATAATTGATAAATTATCTCAATAATTTTCTATACTCTTTAATAGTTGTATCGAAAGATAGATGCTTCAATTCTTGTTGATTCACTATTAAATTCAATGTCAAGACATCGCAACAAAAATATAATAATCGTTGTTTTTATTAAAATATTTGTTATATTAGTTTACGTAAGGCAATAAAGCTTAAAAATTTAATTTGGAGTGTCAACCATGACAAATGCAACAACAACAACAAAAGTCACTACTCCTGTAGTTGAAGATCGCAATGCTTGGCGTTGGGGCTTTACTCCACAAGCAGAAATTTGGAACGGCCGTTTAGCAATGATTGGCTTTTTAGCGGCAGTACTAGTTGAAGTCTTTTCTGGCCAAGGTTTCTTACACTTTTGGGGCATCCTTTAATACCATTTTGGATTGAGAATTTCTTTTCCACAAAAGGTTCTGCTAATTCATTTTTCAAATTGGTATAAGTTTTAATATCTAAGATGACCCATAAATCAAAAAACCTGGAGTGATTACCCACTACCAGGTTTTTTATTTGTTTGTCATCTGTCATTTGTATTTTGTCATTTGTCCTTTGCGTTTTGTTTCTTCACTAATGACTAATGACTAATGACTAATGACTAATGACTATTGATAAATGACCCTTGATTACCGAATATATTCCTTGAGAACGCTGTTGCGATTTGGGTGACGTAACTTGCGGAGTGCCTTCGCTTCAATTTGACGAATGCGTTCGCGAGTGACGTTAAAAATCTGCCCAATTTCTTCAAGTGTCTTCATGCGACCATCATCCAAGCCGTACCGCAGTCTGAGAACATCGCGTTCGCGAGGGCTGAGACTGTCGAGAACTTTTTCTAGGTCTTCGCGCAGCAGATTTTTGGAAACTTGATCTTCTGGTGTTTCGCCATCTGACTCAATAAAATCGCCCAACCGAGAGTCTTCTTCTTTCCCAATGGGCGTTTCTAATGAAATAGGTAATTGGGCTGATTTAGCAATAAACCGCAACTTCTCAATGGTCATTTCCATACGAGTGGCGATTTCTTCTTCCGTGGGTTTGCGACCCATTTCTTGAGATAATAATTTGGTGGTTTTCTTAATTCGAGAAATGGTTTCGTAAAGGTGGACTGGAAGTCGAATTGTGCGGGATTGATCGGCGATCGCGCGGGTAATTGCTTGACGAATCCACCATGTAGCGTAGGTAGAAAACTTATAACCTTTCTCATGGTCAAACTTTTCAGCGGCACGAATCAAACCAAGACTACCTTCTTGAATTAAGTCTTGGAATGACAAACCGCGATTCATGTATTTCTTAGCAATTGAAACTACAAGACGCAAGTTAGATTGCACCATCTTGTCTTTCGCCCTGCGTCCAACATGCAGGCGATAACGAAAAGCTGGTAGTGGCAGTTGCACGGCTTCTGCCCATTCACTATCGCGAGGATCGCGATCTAACTGTTCTGAAAGTCTTTCCCGTACCCTTTCTAATTCGAGTAAATCAGCAATTTTACGGGCTAATTCAATTTCTTCATCTGCCCGCAATAGGCGAATTCTACCAATCTCTTGCAAGTAAAGCCGAATTGAATCTTCTGTATAGTGCTTTTTCTTGCTTTGTGTCCGACGACGCGATTTAGCGGCTTTTCCAGACTTTGCGTCGTCCTCATCAGACTGAGGCTCTAAAAACTCATCGTCACCTTCATCTACGATCGGGAAGTCCTCTTCATCGTCTATTAAGAGTTCTTCTAACTCGAGCTCAGGCTGATTCATTATTTCTAGGTCAGGCTGATATATGCTTTCGAGTACGTTGTTAGCCTGGTTCATGCCGCGTTCCTCATGCTCCTTGCAGAATCAATTACTCAAGATGTGTTTAATGCTCTTTAAAACGAGCTTGTTGACAACCGAAAATAAACTTTTTGGCAGATTTACCAGAGATATTTTCGGCACTTTTGCACCTCTTTTAGAGGGCTTTTTACTTTAGTTTAAGTCACTAATAAAAGGTGACTTGCTCAATGAAAGTAAATGTCATATGTGTTGCTATGACACATATTTTTTAAGTGACTGGTCTTAAAAAAAGACTCACCTTTACCAAAAACTTGCCACTCGATACAAACTAATTCAGACTTTTGGCAGATTTTCGTATAAAGACTCTTCCGATTGTAGCCTGTTTCACAGAAATTGCACTCTATTTTGTGTATCGATCGTGAATTTATTAAACAAGTGTTAGCCACTTTTACCAAAAAGACATTAAACACGGGAATTACACCCTTAAATATTTTCTAGACTTTTCAGAATTGCAGTGGTTCTTTGATTACGTTTAAAAGTTAAGTACACTTTGTTTTGCTCAATTCATGTATTTTACACAACGTTAATTACTGAGAAAGAGTGCATTGTTATGTTAACTCAGGCGAAAAGTCTTAACCTACCTATTTTACATTTCCTTCATAAATCATTAAGTCCTTGGATCGAAGTGGATTTTTCCTATGAGTAAATACAACAACAGTGGTGGTATTTGCCTGAAACCAGTTAACCTTCTGTCCGAGCATTACCTTAACTAAGGAGTTGAGGTTGTTGCAGAATCGACCTGATAGCAGATCGCTTTAGGTTTAACTAATTTGGTCTTATTCACACGTTAGCGCACTGTGGCGATTTCAGCCCTATGAAACTTGACAAACTTTTCTTATTGTATACAACGATATTTTAATCAATTCAAAAATGATTTGCCCTGAAAGATCGTTGATATAAGTTTACCTAAGGCACAAATACATTGAATACATGCGATGCAATAGCTATTTCCAAGGTGGTATATGAAGATATTAACAAGTTTTCAGCAAGATGATGTTTGTTTCCACTAGGCATTGCGTTGAGCAAAAAAACTCAAAGATTTGCCTGATGACTTGCTTGAAAAGCTTTTTAAGTAAAGTATTTGTGCTCTTAATTACTTTTGATTCAGTAAAATCTTGTCATTTTGTCATTTGATTATGAGAAATCCTCAAGATACTTATTAACTGTTGTTGATAGATGATATTTAGTTATGTTATCCAAGCATAACAAATGTGTTTCTCGCTGGTGGGCAAAATTAATCAGCGAGTCAGGGCAAAAGGCATTAGTTAAGTGAATTCCAACAATATTGGTATGGTTACTGATACTTTAACATTGATTTTTTTAAATCTTTACATTAACTCAAATTATATGATGAGTTGCTAGCTGAAAAATTGATATTTTTTTGTAGTATATGTATTAATGAATTATAGTTTTGCTAGTTTGAATTTATTAGCTGCCAAACCCTTAAGACAAGAGGTTTTTCTTTTTCCCCTTGTCCTAATGAAAGCTTAAGTGGCGTTTGAGCAATGTAGATGTATTAGCTTTCTTGAACTAATGTGGTGTTGGCGTGGTATTTAGGGTTGTCGGAAAATTGGGTGGCAAAATTACTTGGTCAATGATGTGAACGATGCCATTGCTGGCTGGGATATCGGGTTGAGTCACTTTAGCGTTGTTGACGGTTATAGTTTTGGTACTGGGATCGACTGTGATTTTAACGGGAGTACCCTCCACAGTTTTTACTTGTCCAGATGTCAACTCTTGAGAGGTAATTCGGCCGGGTATAACGTGGTAAGCCAAAAGCCTGATTAATTGTTGCTTGTTAGCTGGCTGCAAAAGTTTATCTAAAGTAGCTTTAGGTAAAGCAGAGAAAGCAGCGTCAGTAGGTGCAAAAACTGTGTAAGGCCCTGGCGTAGTCAATTGTTCATTTAGGCCAGCGGCTCCTACCGCTTTTATGAGAGTTTGAAATTGTCCCTGCGCTGCTGCTGACTTTGCCAGTTCTGCTAAATTTTGGCTGGGAGCAGGAGTTTGCGTGACGGGAGGAGGAGTTGTTATGGGGGTTTGAGTAACTGGAGGGATAGTTGTTGTGGGAGTTTGAGTGACAGGCTCAGCACAAGCAGACAGAGCAACCAAGCTACTTATACCAACAATATTAAAAAATATTTTTTTTACTATGCTTTTACTCGCTTTCATAATTTTGTCTAAAATCCAGTTGAATAGATAATTATTGACAATAATTAATGAATTGATGGACTATAGTCACTTATCTAACGGTATAGTTTGTAGTTACAAAAAATATCAAGGGAAGATATTGAGTAATTTTTTAGTTTGCCATCAGCCAAAAGAGGTAAGTAGAAGGCAGGAGGCAGCACTTCTCTACGAGACGAGACGCTCTTGCTAGCTTGCTCGTATTATAGGGGTACGGCTGCGCTCAGGCTAAACTCAGTGACCGGGTAGGAGGGAAAAGTTAGTTGTTATCAGGATTTTAAACTTTTGTATTTTACAATCCTAAGTAGAAACACTAAATTAAACTAAAAAAGAGGTTGCTGGGTTTCGACTCCGCTCAACCCTCGTCTTCTCAAGGAGCGAGCATTGAGGGAAGTCGAAATGCGTCTTCTAAATAATAGGACTTACGCAAAAATCGCTGAAAAGCCTAATTTATCGAACCGCCAAGACGCCAAGAACGCCTTTCCTGCGGAACGCTTCGCGAACGCGCAGCGTCTCGTAGAGAAGAATTCATAGAGTATGCGTAAGTCCTAAATAATTGTGTCCACCTACTTATATAAACTGTATTCTTTTAAAACCCTGGTGTTTCTTAAATTTTGCCTGGGGTAAATCCTAAGACGATCGCTTGGATGAAGATGGAGATTATAGTAGTAATCAAAAAATAATGGGTAATAGATTTTTTATCCATTACCCATTACTAGCGTCACAAATTATCAGAGTCGTGAGAAAAAATTGAATTAAATATCTAGATCGGTGAAGTTGAGTTTAGAACCATAGGTTTCAATAAATTCTCTTCGAGGTGCGACACGATCGCCCATTAAAATAGTGAAAATGCGATCTGCTTCGGCAGCATCTTCGATTTCGACTTGTTTGAGTTTGCGAGTTTCTGGGTTCATTGTGGTATCCCAGAGTTGTTGTGGCATCATTTCACCCAAACCTTTGAAGCGTTGGATGGTGTAGTTGGCGTTGGCTGGGAATTTGGCGATTACTTGGTCTTTTTCGCGATCGCTATAGCAATATTCATGATTGCGCCCGCGTTCTACCTTATATAATGGCGGACAAGCAATATAAATAAAGCCTTGTTCGATGAGCGATCGCTGATAGCGATAGAAGAAAGTTAACAACAAAGTGCGGATGTGCGCTCCGTCTACGTCAGCGTCAGTCATAATCACTATGCGGTGATAGCGCAGTTGGGAGGAGTCGAATTCTTCGCCTTTGACACCTAAACCGAGTGCTGTAATTAACGCTTGAACTTCGTTATTTTTATAAATTTTGGCGTCGTCGGTTTTTTCAATGTTGAGAATTTTACCACGTAGAGGCAAGATAGCTTGAGTGCGGCGATCGCGTCCTTGTTTGGCACTTCCACCGGCTGAGTCGCCTTCCACGATGAAAATTTCTGATTCGCTGGGATCGCGAGAACTACAATCTGCCAATTTACCGGGTAATGGCGAAGATTCGAGTACAGATTTGCGTCTGACTAATTCTCGTGCGTGACGTGCGGCTTCAGCAGCTTTGAAAGCTTGGATGGCTTTATCTAAAATCGCATCAGCAATACTGGGGTGAAATTCTAGGTACTCGGTGAGGACTTCTCCCACCAAAGAATCGACAATTCCCCGGACTTCGGTGTTACCGAGTTTGGTTTTTGTTTGTCCTTCAAATTCTGGGTCGGGGACTTTTACAGAAATGACTGCTGTTAAACCTTCGCGGACGTGTTCGCCACTGAGGTTGGGTTCATTTTCTTTAATTTTATTTCGCTTGCGGGCGATCGCATTTAACGTGCGAGTCAGAACTGCTTTCAACCCTTCTAAGTGCGTACCTCCATCAACCGTGCGAATATTGTTAGCAAAGCCTAACACGTTATCCGTATAAGCATCAGTACACCACTGTAAAGAAACTTCCACTTGAACGTTGTTACGTTCGCCTTGGACATAGATAATTTCTTCATGGAGTGGCTGTTTTTCACGGTTCATGTAAGCGATATACTCTTTAATCCCACCCTTGTATTCGTAGGATTCTACTTTGGGTGTATCGCTTTTGAGTAATTCTAAGCGGTGGTCAGTAAAGGTAATTTTGACACCAGCATTTAGATAAGCTAATTCCCGTAGGCGACCTGATAAAGTAATGTAATCAAACTCAATACCAGTGGTAAAAATTTGGCTATCTGGCTTGAAGGTGACAGAAGTTCCTGTTCTAGCTTCTTTATAAGGCTTGACTTGCAAATCGGTAACTGGCACACCTCGTTCATAACGTTGAATATGAACCTTTTTATCTCGCCAAACTGTAACTTCTACAATCTCAGATAAGGCGTTAACTACAGAAATACCAACTCCGTGCAGTCCTCCAGAAACTTTGTAACCACCGCCGCCAAACTTACCTCCGGCGTGCAGTACCGTCATCACGGTTTCCAAAGCCGATTTTCCGGTTCGCGAGTGAGTATCTGTGGGAATACCACGACCATCATCTGTTACAGTTACAGAACCATCAGCGTTGATATCCACTTCTATATGGGTGCAGTAACCCGCCAAAGCCTCATCAATTGAATTGTCCACCACCTCGTAAACTAAATGGTGGAGTCCTCGCGGCCCTGTAGTACCGATGTACATTCCTGGTCGTTTGCGGACGGCTTCCAGACCTTCCAGAACTTGAATCTGATCGGCACTGTAACTGCTCGTCATGTAAATTCTCCTGATGCGTGGGGTTTAACTCGCCGAAAGGCAAATAAAAGTAAAAACACTCCAAAATTGTAACACAAAAGCCTTGCTGGCGTCTCTAGGGCATTTTCAAGAGAAGTTTATACAGGGGTTCCAGTCCCGTTGGGAGGCAGAGGGGCAGGGGAGGCAGGGGAAAAGGTTAAAGGGTAAAGGGATAAATCTAACTTTTCCCCCTTTTCCCATGCCCAATGCCTAATGACTAATGACTAATGACTAATGACTAATGACTAATGACAAGATTAATTGTAATTTGTGGGGCGACGGCAACAGGTAAGTCAGGGTTGGCTTTGGCTTTGGCAATGCGGTTGGGTTCTGTAATTCTCAGTGCTGACTCTCGCCAAGTTTATCGGGAGTTTGATATTGGTACGGCAAAACCAAGTCTGGCTGAACAAAAATTAGTACCGCACTATTTAATAGATATCTGCGACCCAACAGACACGATGACAGTAGCAGACTATCAGCAAAAAGCGCAAGCCTTAATCAATTCTCTTCCATCTTCCTCACCACTCTTGATGGTTGGGGGTACTGGTTTATACATACGTTCCATTGTCCAAGGCATGAAAATTCCTCGTGTGGCACCGCAAAATGAATTGCGATCGCAACTTGAATCTCTAGGACAAAATCAGCTTTATGCAATGTTACAACAAGTCGATCCTGTTGCTGCACAAAAAATTCACGCTAATGATTCAGTACGAACTTTACGAGCATTAGAAGTATATTATGTTACTGGATATCCAATTTCAGAACTGCAAGGAGAAAATCCACCGAATTACCCGATTTTACAAATTGGGTTGGATTGTGATGTTGAAAAATTAGAGGCTCGTATTCAACAGCGTACTGAACAAATGATAGCCAATGGTTTGGTTGCTGAAGTGGAATCTCTTTGTCAAAAATATGGCGCTGATTTGTCATTATTGAATACTTTAGGCTATCAAGAGATCAAGCAATATTTAGCTGGGGATATTTCCCTAGATGAAGCGAAAGAATTAACTGTTTTGCATACAAGACAATTTGCCAAGCGACAACGTACTTGGTTTAAAGCATATCCACAAATTGAGTGGTTTGATGCGGACGATCCTAATTTATTAGAAAAGGTCTGGCAGCGAATAAATGAGTTTATCAGTTGTAGAAATTCGTGAGATTTTTTTGCTAGCGCAAAGCCGCAAAGACGGAAAATTTTAGTTTTATTTACGTCTTTACATGAGTGTCTTAGATAGTTTCGGGATCGATGCCTATAGACCATAGCCTTTCTGCTAGAATTTGTGCGCGTTATTCAGCTTGGGAAGCACGTTGTTCGGCTTGGGAAGCGCGTTCATCTCCAGTTGGTAAAACGGTTCCATCTTGGTAGCACCAGCGTAACCAAGTATCGTGTCTGCTTTCAAATTCACCTTCCCATAAAGTTACACCTAAATCAACTTGTTCGACCCAAATTTATTGACTTTCAAAGTAACGTCTTCCCCTAAGTTCATAAACGTGCAGTACTTTTTCTCCTAATTGCTGATTTGGATCGTAAACAATGTAGTAACTAGCCCGCATATGTTCATAAATTTGCAGCTTTTTGCCCAGTTCATCACCTTCTTTGTTAGATACAATTTCGAGGACAACTTCTGGAGGTTTACCAAAACGCCAAACCATATAACAACGATTTTGTTTTTCCCAGCAATTTTCAGGCACTTGCACATCCAAGCTGAGAAAGACATCAGGTACAATGGCTGGCTGAAGGTCTGTGTAGTAAATGCCCAGATTAGCTTCAGCGAAAAAAGTCTGGTTTTGTAGAGAACTATAAAGAGAACTCACTAAAATGCGCTTGTATTTAGCTGTGGGAAAGTTATCTAAAGTGTCATTTTCGGTTACTAGCAGGTTGGCATCTGGTACATAGAAATCATCATCATTGATTAGAAGTTGCTCAACCATGACTTCATCCACTATTTAAGAGCGTTATTTATAGATTAATTGATTTGGGATGAAAGGGTGCATTGACCCAATATTTTATAGTGAAAATTTGTGAGGATTAGTCATCAATGGAATGTTTTTTAGAACTTATCAAGCTTTCTAGGCTATTAAATGATTTCAAAAAACCCTGGTTTGTAGCAGGTGGATGGGCGATAGACCTTTTTGTAGGAGATATAACGAGGTTACATAAAGATATAGAAATCGCAATATTTAGGAAAGACCAAAACAGTCTACGAGAATATTTATTTGGCTGGGAATTTACTAAGGTTGTGAATGGAAAAATGGAGCATTGGAATGAACATGAATGGCTAGAGTTACCGATACATGAAATTCATGCTCATACTCAAAATAGCTTATTCTCAAAACTAGAAATTCTTTTGGATGAGTCTTCAGAAAGCGAATGGAGATTTCGGAGGAATCTTGATATTGGTCGTCCATTATCAAGAATTCGGTTATGTTCTGAGATTGATATACCGTTCCTGGCTCCAGAAATTGTACTCTTATACAAAGCCAAAAATCCCAGGGCTAAGGATGAAGATGATTTTCACAGTGTATGCAGGTTACTGGATGAAGAACGTCAAGTTTGGCTCAAGCAGGCAATAAGGGTGTGTCACCCTGGACACCATTGGCTTACAGAACTTGATGTTAGTTGAAGATGAGTGCGATCGCTTCTTACTCCTCACGAACTGCTATTCTTGCAACAATGGTAATTACAGCCATATCAACCAGGCTTAAACATCTACCTTTAACTCTAAAACCTATGCTTACCCAAGATAAAAAACAACGTAACTGGAAGCCCATTATCAAAGCATTCGAGGCTGTACTTGGCAAAAATGGTGTGGTGCAACGCCGGGAAGAACTTATTACCTATGAATGCGATGGTTTAACCGGTTATCGTCAACGTCCGGCTGTGGTGGTGCTACCTAGAACTACAGAACAAGTTGCCGAAGTTGTGAAAATATGCAACCAATACTCTATCCCCTTCATAGCACGCGGTTCTGGCACTGGTTTATCTGGCGGTGCTTTGCCGTTGGAAGATTCGGTTTTAATTGTCACTTCATTAATGCGGCAAATCCTTAGCATTGATTTGGAAAATCAACGGACAGTTGTGCAACCAGGGGTGATTAATAGTTGGGTAACACAAGCGGTTAGCGGTGCTGGTTTTTACTACGCTCCCGATCCTTCAAGTCAAATTATTTGCTCTATTGGCGGAAATATTGCGGAAAATTCTGGTGGAGTACATTGCCTTAAATATGGCGTCACTACTAACCACGTTTTAGGATTAAAAATTGTCACGCCGTTAGGGGAAATTGTTGATTTAGGCGGACAAATTCCAGAAATGCCTGGTTATGATTTAACGGGTGTTTTTGTTGGTTCTGAAGGTACTTTAGGAATTGCTACAGAAATTACTTTACGAATTCTCAAAAGTGCAGAATCAATTTGTGTATTATTAGCAGATTTTACTAGTATTGAAGCTGCTGGGGCGACTGTTTCTGACATCATCAGCGCCGGGATTATTCCTGGTGGGATGGAGATGATGGATAACTTTAGTATTAATGCAGTTGAAGATGTGGTAGCAACTAATTGTTATCCCCGCGATGCCACTGCGATTTTGCTGATAGAAATTGACGGTTTAGAAGTTGAAGTTGCAGGGAATAAGCAGCGAGTTATAGAAATTTGTCAAAAGAATGGTGCGCGTAATGTGACTTCTGCTAGCGACCCAGAAACCCGGTTGAAGCTATGGAAAGGACGTAAAGCTGCTTTTGCTGCTGCTGGGCATTTAAGCCCAGATTATTATGTGCAAGATGGTGTAATTCCCCGGACTCAGTTGCCTTATGTGCTGCATGAAATTGAGATGTTAAGTCAACAATATGGTTATCGAGTTGCGAATGTATTTCACGCTGGCGATGGCAATCTTCATCCATTAATCCTTTATGATAATTCTGTGCCTGGAGCATTAGAAAAAGTGGAAGAAATGGGAGGAAAAATTCTCAAACTTTGCGTCCAAGTTGGTGGTAGCATTTCTGGCGAACATGGCATTGGTGAAGAGAAAAAATGCTATATGCCGCAAATGTTTACCCAAGTTGATTTAGAAACTATGCAATGGATACGGCAAGTTTTTAATCCTCAAGGTTTAGCAAATCCTGAAAAAATATTCCCTACGCCACGAACTTGTGGAGAAGCTGCAAATGCATTCCCTATCAAGCAATTTGAAGGCGTGGAAAGATTTTAAGAAACAGTGATGGGCGAGATAAAGAGTTTATAAAGCTCAGGGTTTTTACTGAATGTAAAAAGTCATATAAAACAAAATCGTTGGATGGCGATCGCCATCCAACGATTTTGTTTTATTAAGGTATCAAAAAAACATACAAAAAGATTGTATTTTCCCGGATGCACGAGCAGGATTATACGCAATACTGCTCGGTTAAGCATTTTTAACTCGGAATTGGGTTTTGGGAAAAGGTTAAAGGGTAAAGGTTAAAGGTTTTTTCTTTCCCCTTTCCCCTTCCCCTTTTCCCCTTAACCGACAAGTATTGGGATTATACGTAAGTAATTTGGCATAGTTAATTTCTTACACAACATCATTGTGAACGAAACGATGCGATAGCCAAGCTTTTTCATTAAAGCTCGGTAAAGCTTCTATGCGTAATGAAAATTTTTTGAGTTATAAACTATACAAGACAAAAAGATAGCAGGATGCGTCTGAGAAAGCTAGTCAGCTATGGCATTTTTGTGCTAGCGATCGCAAAATTGACTCCTTTTTTTGTAGTAAGTTTAACTATACCTAATTGCAGCTTTTAGGGAATTTAATCATCATTTATTCACATATTCCGGAGAATTAGAATTTAATTTCGTAGTTATATATAATATTGCGATCGCACTTCGATAACGCTGACAAATGAATCAGGTTGCACGCCGTTTTTTTTGTTACTTTCTGTGTTTGGGATTAGTAATCTCTATAACAGTTTTTTCAACCTCTTCAGGTCTAGTTTATTCTCAAAAAACAAGTCCTTTAATTACAGAAATTCGCGGTGTTTGGCTGACTAATGTTGCTAGTGGCGTACTATTTGTACCTTGGGGTATTAATCGCGCTCTCAATCAATTATCGGCTCTCAACTTTAATACAATTTATCCTGTAGTTTGGAACCGAGGTCATACTTTTTATCAAAGTGCTGTAGCTAAAATGACCACAGGCTCAGATACTCAACCTTTACTCAAGTTTATGCATGGCGGCCAAGATGTTTTAACAAAGATAGCCAAACTTGCCAAAAATAAAGATTTGAGAGTCATTCCCTGGTTTGAATATGGATTTATGACGCCGCATTATTCAGAATTAGCAAGGCGTTATCCTGACTGGTTGACAATTGGGCAACAAGGTATAAATTCAATTCAAGATAGTCCACCAGAAGAAATCGACAATGGTTTAGTAAATAAGCAAGCTTGGCTGAATCCTTTACACCCACAAGTGCAAGAATTTATCCAAGGGCTAATTGTGGAAGTAGTCAAAAATTACGATGTCGATGGTATCCAGCTTGACGATCACTTTGGGATGCCCGTACAGTTTGGTTACGATCCCTTCACTATCGAACTTTATCAAGAAGAACATCAAGGCAAAAATCCTCCAAACAATCCTTTCAACACAGAATGGATGCGTTGGCGAGCAGACAAAATTACTGATTTCATGGCAGAAATCTATCAAGCTGTTAAGGCAGTGAAGCCGAAAGCTAAAATATCTTTGTCTCCCAACTACCAAGCTTTTGCCTATAAATACTATTTGCAAGATTGGGAAAATTGGGTAAAAAAAGGCTTAGTTGATGAGTTAATTTTGCAGGTATATCGAAGTGACAAAAACTCTTTTATCGCTCAACTCGAACAACCATCTGTGAAATTGGCTCAAACTTTAATTCCAGTTGGAATTGGTATATTATCTGGAACGATGCATAATCCAGTAAAAATACCCCAAATTAAAGCACAGGTGCAAGCAGTACGCGATCGCAATTTTGACGGTATCTCCTTTTTTTACTGGGAGAGTCTATGGGGTTACATCGTACCCGAATCACCCCAACAGCGACGCAAAGCTTTTCTTGACATGTTTACAAAAGGGACTGGGGATTAGGGATTGGGGACTGGGTATGGGGCAAAGGGCAAAGGGCAAAAGAAAGATCCCTCCTTTTCCCTTTAACCTTTCCCCTTTTCCCTTGGCGAAGCCATCTCCCCAGTCCCCAGTCCCCAGTTTCCTCAATGCCATTATTTAAGTTTAATTTTCTCTGGACTTTAGCTACTTTTAGCGGTTTTTTGTTGAGTTTGTTGTTAATTGAAATTGGTGAAAAGCCTGATATTGGAGTAGCGGAAGCTGCTATCGGCGGATTTGCGATCGCACTTTTTCAAGGTTTTCTTCTCAAGCAACCTATAGTTTGTATCAGGTGGATTTTGTCAAGTATTTTGGGTTGGAGTATCATCACTGCCATTGGTATTGGTGGCTTGGGTTGGTTTATATTTAGCACTCAGTTTTTGCCTTTGAGAATTCTCTATGGGGCAATTTATGGAGGACTCGGCGGCTTAGGAATTGGTTTAACACAATCGTTAGCAATTTCTCAACCCGCCTCTGTGGCGTGGCGATGGATATTTGTCTCTTCGGCAAGTTGGGCAATTGCCATTCCTTGCGGTTCTGCTGTTGGGATTGTTTTACGCCGCTTAACTCACTTATTCTTAGGCGAAGTCATCGGATTAGCTATTACTTGGCTGCTGGTTGGTATGCTGACTGGAATCAATGCTGATAAATTGCGATCGTAAATTGGGTATGGGGCATGGGGAATTGGGCATCTGACTTTTCACGTCATGTGGAAAAGCTAACGCAAAACCTAACCCCCCAGCCCCCTTCCCTAGTAGGGAAGGGGGAGAAATCAAAGCCTCTCTCCTTGCAGGGGAGAGGTTTGGAGAGGGGTTTTCCAGATACCGTGAAAAGTCAGATGCCCCATTTCCAATATTAAAAATTATTAATTTAATTGATAAAACTTGATGATTGCACCTAAGTATATGCAACAATTCTGAAAAAACCGTTCAAAATCAGCAATTTTTTCTCACCTGCCAATGCATTTTCGCCTTGAAAAAGCATGATTTGTTAAGCTGACTCCTATTAGCTTTCCCAAATTTCCGATCGCGAAGTAGAGAAAGATCCAAATTTCCACGAGCAACGGCTGACAACACTTTGCCTGAGGCGCCCAACTGCATCTACTACAACCACAATAACAAGAGAGCGCCGAGAAGAGTCAGTAATACCAGACAGGGACTCTCGCATGAATATAAATCCGACTGAATCAACTATAAAACTGACACAATTACCACCTCCTCAGGTTCTCTTCGGCACGGAAGTAGATAAAAAAAGTAGTAGCGAGCAGTTTCTACTGAGTATGTACGATTCTGTGCAGGCATCAATATTTGTAGTGGATGTGCTAGAAGACGGAGATTTTCGATATGTAGCACTCAATCCGACTCATGAGCGTTGGATAGGCATAACTTCAGACGATCTGCGGGGCAAAAAACCAGAGGATATTCTCTCGCCCATTGATGCTGCTAGGGTGCGTCAGCGTTACACTGATTGCGTATTATTTGGCAAAACTATTTCCTACAAACAATGTTTGCAATTCCAAGGCGTTCCAACTTGGTGGAGTACGACTCTGACTCCATTACGGGATGCAAACTCCAAAATTTATCGATTAATTGGTACTAGCAGTAATATCACTTCTATTCAAGAAACAGAACAAGCAGTTGAACTCCAAGCACAACGCGAGCAACTCATAGAAGCGATCGCCTCTAGGATTCACCAAGCTGTAGAATTAGAGACAATTCTCCACCAGACAACACAAGAACTGCGGCAGTTTTTAAAGAGCGATCGCGTGCTAATATATCGCTTTGGTGGCAATAGTAACGGAGTAGTCATTGCCGAATCAACTGTGACTAATAGCGAGTCACTGTTAGGAAAAAACATCGCCGATCCCTGCTTTGGTAGTCAAAATCAACAATACGACAGCCAGGGTTACATTCAAGTTATTGAAGATATTCATACAGCCGGGTTACACCCTTGCCATATAGATTTCCTGGCATCTTTGCACGTGAGAGCAAATCTAGTTGTGCCAATTTTTTTGAAGCAAGATGTATGGGGACTATTAATTGCTCAGCATTGCCATCAGCCGCGTCAATGGCAAGAAATTGAAACTAACTTGCTCAAACAGCTGGCAACTCAAATCGGCATTGCTATCCAACAGTCAGAACTTCATCAGCAACTCAACGATTTCAAAGTCAAAATCGAGTTGCACAAACAAAAACACATCAATCAGTTGCAACAAGTACGAAACTTTCAAGCCTTGGTGCGACAGATGACGGAGCAAATCCGCGATAGTGTCGATGAAACTCAGGTTTTGCAGACAGTTACCCAAAAATTAGTAGACTTACTCAACCTTGACCGTTGCCAAATCGAACTTTATAGCACCTGTCAAACCAAGGTACATATTACTTACGAGTACACTACTAATTTACCCAAGTGTTTGGGATTGACCAAAGAAATAACAGACCGTCCCGAAGTTTATCAACCACTTTTGCAAAAACAACCTTTGCAATTTTTAGAAATTTTACCTGGATGGCAACCAAAATTGTTAGTTGTTGCTCAGATGGCTTGTCCAATTTTCGATACTCAAGGAATTTTGGGAAACATTTGGTTGACAAGACCAACACAAGAAGCCTTTGATGAATTTGAAGTTGGGCTAGTGCAGCAGATAGCAAATGAATGTGCGATCGCTATTCGCCAAGGGCAACTTTACCAAAAAACCCTCTCCCAAGTAAAAGAATTAGAAAAACACGAAAGATTAAAAAATGAATTTCTCAGAACACTGTCCCAAGAACTGCGGACACCAATAACTAGCATCAGCCTCGCAGCTCAAACTCTCGAAAGTGTGCTTGCACCCGAACAAATATTAGATATAGAAATCGTTCCCCAGCTTTTACAGATATTGCATAACGAATGTGGGCGAGAGAGCAAGTTAATTAACGACCTACTCACACTCACATCTTTAGAAGCCGAACCAAATCCCCCAACTTTAATTGCCATTGACTTACAAAGCTGGCTTCACCCCATCATTGAAACTTTTCGAGATGTTACCAACTGCCAGCGCCAGCAATTAAACCTAAATATCGATCGCACCCTCCCACTTTTAGAAACAGATATCACAGACCTAGAACGGATTGTCACCGAACTGCTCAACCATGCCTGTAAATACACCCCAGCAGGCGAATCGATCGCAGTTTCGGCTGAACTGGTAAGCAACGCAATAGAGTTAAAAATTACCAGTTCTGGAATCGAACTTACAAGCAACGAACTGTCACGAATTTTTGAGCCTTTTTATCACCTTGACAAACACGATCCTTGGAAACATAGCGGCACCGGATTGGAATTGGCATTAGTGCAAAAAATGGTCAGACATTTAGGCGGTTCAATTTTTGTAGAAAGTGCAGCAGGTCAAACCACCTTTACCGTCAAATTTCCCGTTTAACTAGTTTTTTGGGCTGTTCCACTAGCAAATTTCTAAGAAGTTTGCTACGATCGTTATCTGTATGGGTGACTAGCTCAACGGTAGAGCATCGGACTCTTAATCCGCTGGTTCTGAGTTCGAATCTCAGGTCACCCACTTTTTAAGAAATATGAGTTCTATAGCTGTACCTCGTTACTAAGGTTTAGAGCATTTAACGCAGCAGATATTTTAATGTTGGCTGTTGAAGGTTGAAAGTTAACCATCAACAGTCAACAGCATAAGTGACTGTTCTAGGAGTTACGTACTGTACAAATTAATCATGGTGTGCGTTTATATGCATAGGTCGTTTCAGGCTTTTATTAATCATTATTTGATGGTAAATAGACCCTGGGTGTAGGGGCTTTAGCATTGCTCATACGTGTCAACTTAAGTTAAAACTCTTGCCCCACAATCGTTTTACCCCACCCCCAACCCCTCCCCAAGGCATCGGGGAGGGGCGATTTTGGCTTTAGACAAAATCGGGGTGGGGTAACGCGGATCTTGATGGTAAATGAGTAGAACTCGCTCATCACATTTCTATCAGGGTTTCACGTTAAGTTGACACCAATCAGCACTGCTGTGCCCCTACGACAGATGTGGTTTTTAAAACATTCATATTTGGTATTTTCTGTCAATGCGTAAGTCCTATGTTCAATTCAAAGCATAAGAGCTTACTAACTGTTAGTTAATGATATTTATTGTTCTGCTACTGTCACCGCTTCATTTTGCTGAAATTTAGGGAAAAATTTCTTAGATATCCAGTCAGTCGAAATGTGAGATAGTAATCCCAGAGGGCCAGCAAAGAAACACAAAGCAAGGGAATGAATTGTCCAAATACCTGTTTTTTGGCCTTCTAAGTATATCCAGCGGCCAACAAATAAATCCATCACTAAATAATGAACCCAACCCGTTGCTGCAACTTTTTCGTCTGCAAAAAGTCGGGCAACATTAGCTAATTCCAAATTCGAGAAATCTTGGGCGTTTTCTGGCGTAACGCTGTTGATAAACAAATACAAATATACTCCAGCTAACAGCACAAAAGGCAAATATGATGCCATGATTCGCTGTGTTACTTTCCAATTTGGCAATAAAATCATCAAAGCCCAAAAAGGCAAAACGAAAAGATTCGCAATATTAAATATTTGAGAAATCGTCATAGTTTTCTAACGTGGGGAATGGGGATTGGGGACTGGGGATTTGGGGAGATGGGAGGCTCTTGAGGCAGGGGAAAAGGTTAAAGGTTAAAGGGAAAAGGAATAAATTTAATCTTTCCCCTTTTCCCCGGTTGGTGAGCTTGTCGAACCATACCCCTTTCCCTTTCCCCATACCATGTTTGCCCAATGCGGAATTTATAAAGCTACAAGTTGGGATTCGATTTCTGAGGATTTTAAATCGCGACCGATGAAAACTAAGCGGGTTTGTCTGGGTTCCTCTGGTTGCCAGGGGCGATCGTAAAATTTATCAAATCTAGTTCCCACACCTTGCATTACTAAGCGCATGGGTTTGTTTGGTACTGCCACAAAGCCTTTGATTCGATAAATTTCTTGTTCTTGTGCTAACGCTTGCAACTGTTGTTGTAACTTTTCTGGATCGAAGGCACGATCTAAAATTAAATTGGCAGAGGTAATTTCTTCATCGTGGTCGTGGTCTTCTTCGGTGTCGTGATGACTGGGGCGAGAATCTAGGTCGTCTTCCACTGCGGCCTGGAATCCTAATAATATAGATGCATCGAGTTGAGAGCGATCGCTTTCGACAATCTTCACTACTCTGGGCAACTCTTGTTTAATCAATTCCTCTACTTTGGCTTTCGTGTCGGCGTCTACCAAGTCAGTTTTATTCAACACCACTAAGTCTGCACAAGCAAGTTGGTCTTCAAACAGTTCTTGCAAAGGCGTTTCGTGTTCTATACTATCATCAGCTTGTCGTTGGGCTGCGATCGCCTGGGGATCGCTGGCAAATGTCCCTGCTGCGACAGCCGCACAATCAACCACAGTAATCACAGCATCCACCGTGGCTGCATTGCGAATTTCCTGCCAGCGAAAAGCTTTCACCAGTGGTTTTGGTAACGCCAAACCAGAAGTTTCAATCAAAATACAATCAATACTATCTCGCCGCTTAATCAACTCTTGCATCGTCGGGAAAAACTCTTCCTGGACGGTACAGCATAAGCAGCCGTTGGTTAATTCAAAAATATTGCTCTCGCCCTCACCATCCTCAGGGCAAATTTGACAAGATTTCAACAATTCGCCATCAATACCGAGTTCGCCAAATTCATTGACCAAAACCGCAATGCGGCGTCCTTGGTTGTTTTGTAGCAGGTGGCGAATTAGGCTAGTTTTTCCACTACCTAAAAAGCCTGTAATTACTGTCACCGGAATTTTTGCAGCCATATGCCTGATGTTTTCAATATCACAAGTTTTACTGTTTTTCAACTTAGATACTGAAATTATCCTGAGTTTAAATATTAACTCAGTTATTTTAAACTGAAATTCTAGAGTAAGACGCTGCAACTTCAAAATAGAGACTGCGAATGGGGGATGGGTAAAGGGTAAAGGGTAAGGGGGAAAGGGTAAGGGGGAAAGATTAAATTTATTCCTTTTCCCTTTTCCCTTTAACCTTTCCCCTTTACCCATCCCCTATGCCCCATGCCCAATTCTCTTTTTTAAGAATGATTCTCTATTTTGTGGCATAAATTTAGTGAATGCGGGCGATATGTACATAACAGCGTTGATCGTTACCAACTGACTTATGAATAACTCCACCTATCAGCTAGACGATTTCACATTAACATTGCCAATTCCCCAAATAGCTCGCATAACTGCCCAGCAATTTGCTCATGAGCAGCCAAATTCTCAAAAAGCAGAGCAAGTCCGGCTCAATACTTTAGCTGTATGGGTGGTAAATGACTATTTGCAAATGATGGATATTCCCACTAATCTTCCAGCTAGTGACAGCTGGAACCCCATCATACGCCTGTGCGGAGATGTCGCTGACTTAGAAGTGCCATCAGTTGGTCGTCTGGAATGTCGTCCCGTTTATCAATACCAGCAGATATGTTCCATTCCTCCTGAAACCTGGGAAGAACGAGTGGGTTATTTAGTGGTTCAATTTGATGAATCCCTCCAAGAAGCCAAGCTGCTGGGTTTTGTGCCTAGTGTAGCAACTGAAATACTACCTTTGAGACAACTACAACCATTGGAAGCGTTTATCGACCATATGGCGCAACTGCGGGAATCTCCACTTGCTGCACTGGTGAATTTAAGTCAGTGGTTTACTGGTATATTTGAGACGGGCTGGCAAACTGTCGAATCTTTGTGGAATCTGCCAGAACTTAGACCAGGTTATGCTTTTCGCAGTACTGAAACTCTAGAACTAAATACTTTAAATTCACCAGAATCAATTACTAAACGTGCAAAACTGATTGATTTGGGTATTCAAATTCTCAATCACCCGGTGATGTTGATTGTGGAAATTACCCCTTCAGAAAATCGGCAAACAAGCATCCACCTTCAGTTGCACGCAACTGGCAGTCAAATTTACTTGCCACCAGGAGTTCATCTTACCGTTCTAGATAGTTCGGGAGCAATCTTTTTAGATGCTCAATCGAGAAAATCAGATAATTACATTCAATTACAGTTTCGCGGCGAACCCAGAGAAGAATTTAGCGTTAGGGTAGCATTGAATGGTATCAGTATTACTGAACATTTCCGGATTTAAAACATCTAGCTATCTTCCCTCTTTGTCGATAATTTATTAAGTAGTCTATTGATTAATTAAAAATTCAAATCACCTTTTTGGGACTTTCAAAAAAGTTCTGTAGGCGCTTGGTGAAGCTGTTCGCCAGATATCAGAGGTTTGTGAGTTTGCACAGAAAGAGGGATACGGACGGTCATGGGTAAGTTAGTAGTTCTAAAATTCGGAGAGGGTAGTTTTGAGCAAGGTTTTGCTGTCACCCTCCAAATTGGTGAAGAACACCAGCGTGCTACAACAGAAGTCACGGGTAAATTACCTCCATTTCCCGAAATGCCGCTCTACTATAGTCATTGGCAGTCTAGTTATCGGCAGATAGGCAATCGTTATCGCCTCCATGCTGAGCAAGTGCAGGTGACAAATGTATCGATGATCCAAGACTGCGAAAACACTTCTCATATTTTGCGGGCACGTTTTAATACCTGGCTCAAAGCAGAGGAGTTTCGCTCTGTAAGAGAGAAATGGTTAGAAAGATTATCTTCTACAGAAGAAGTCCGAGTAATTTTACAAACAGAAAATAGTCAATTACAGCTATTACCGTGGCATTTGTGGGACTTATTGGAACGCTATCCCAAGGCTGAAATCGCCCTTTCTTCACCAACTTACGATCGCATTCAAAAGTCACGCACTCCCAATCCTTTAGTCAAAATTTTGGCAATTGTCGGTAATAGTCAAGGAATTGACACCCAGGCAGATCGAGTTTTATTGCAACAGTGTAGCAACGCCGAAGTCAGTTTTATCGTGGAACCACAACGCAAAGAGTTAACTGAGCATCTGTGGGGAAAAAATTGGGATATTCTCTTCTTTGCTGGACATAGTTCTAGTCAAGGAAATGGAGAAAGCGGACGAATTTACCTCAATAAAACTGATAGTCTCACCATTGGCGAGTTAAAGTATGCTCTGAGGAAAGCCATTGAGAATGGTTTGCAACTAGCCATATTCAATTCCTGCGATGGGTTGGGATTGGCGCGAGAATTGGCTGATTTGCAAATTCCTCAAATAATTGTCATGCGCGAACCGGTTCCAGACCAGGTTGCTCAAGAGTTTTTAAAGTATTTTCTCCAAGGTTTTGCTAGTGGAGAGTCTTTATATCAATCAGTGCGCCAAGCGCGGGAACGCTTGCAAGGACTTGAAGATCGATTTCCCTGTGCGACTTGGCTACCGGTGATTTGCCAAAATCCAGCCCAGATACCTCCCACTTGGGATGAATTAAGGTCTACAGAAATTGAAGAGATGGTGAATTCATCTCCCTCCATCAAACGCAGATTTAGCATTGCTTTCTCATTCAGTGTGACAATCACAGCCTTAGTTTTTGGGGTGAGGTTAGTGGGAATGCTGGAAACTCCAGAGATTCAAGCCTATGACCAGATGTTGCGATCGCGTCCATCAGAAGGAATTGATTCGCGACTGTTGGTAATCACCATCGACGATGATGATTTGGCAACTCAAAGAAAAAATGGTGAGTCTTTAATTGGAGCTTCGATTTCCGAGAAATCTCTCAGCAAAGTTTTAGAAAAACTGAATAAATATGAACCTAGAGCGATCGGCTTAGATATCTACCGTGATTTTAATGCCAAACAGCCAGATTTAATTACTCGTCTGCAAAAAACTCCAAACTTAATTGGCGTATGTAAAGGAAGCGATGGCACAGCCAATATCAGAGGTATTCAATCGCCACCAGAAATCCCGAAAACAAATATCGGCTTTAGCGACTTTATTCATGACCGCGATGGAGTTATCCGTCGCCATCTTTTATTCATGAACCAAGAGCCGACATCATTGTGTTCTACCTCATACTCATTCAGTTTACAACTGGCTTCCCTCTATCTGCGACCTTCAGGAATTCGAGTCAAATTCACCCCCGAAGGAAATTTGCAGCTGGGTAAGACTGTTTTTCCAAATCTCAAATCTCGTAGTGGTGCTTATCAAAATATCAATGCCGATGGCGGTCAAATCCTACTCAACTACCGTTCTGCAAAAGAAGTTGCCGAACAGGTGACACTAACGGAATTTTTATCTAGTCCAGTTAACCCCAATGCTGTCAAAAACCGGATTGTTTTGATTGGTGTCATATCAAGAGGAGATTCTCCAGATACCTGGCCAACACCTTATGGAGTTCCTCTCGACGAACAAATGCCAGGAGTCTTGGTACAAGCACACATGGTCAGCCAAATTCTTAGCGCTGTCAAAGATGGGCGTCCATTGCTGCGGGTTTGGTCGCTGTGGCTGGAAGTGGCTTGGATTTGGGGCTGGTCTGTGGTCGGAGGAGTCCTAGCTTGGCGAAACCTTTCTTTACCTTGGTTGGGACTAGCAGTAGGTGTTACCTGTAGTGTTTTGTATGTAGCTTGTTTTGGTCTATTAATTTCAGGTACTTGGGTACCTTTTGTACCCTCAGCTTTGTCCTTATTAGCCACCGTTGGCTTGATGTCAATTTATAATTTTAAAACAATAATTCCTAGTAGAAATACTTAGAGAGTGGGGAGATGGCTTCGCTAAGGGAAAAGGGTAAAGGTTAAAGGGAAAAGAGAGATCTTTCCTTTCCCCCTTCCCCTTTCCCCTTTCCCCTTTCCCCCATACCCAATGCCCAATTCAAAATCCTATGAGGCAATATTTTTATGAAGTGTAATTTACAACCAATAAAACTATTTTTAGTATTAGCTTTGAGCTGCACTGGTTTCCTAGCTAGCGAGATTTCGAGCCTTGGTGGTGAAATTGGCGATCGCTCTAATTCTAAAATCATTGTTGCTCAAACTCCACCCTTTGAACAACCCCCAGTTCCACCAGGCCCTCCTCCTGGAGGACGCGTCCGGGGCGGGGCTACGCGGGGAAACGGAACAACATGCCCAGCTGCTAAACCTGACCTCACGGCTTTAGTGCCCTTTACTGAGGAAGCTGATGATGTGGTTAATGTCTGGTCGCAAACGACATTAGAACGTCCAAGTTGGTTTTTCTATATGCCATATACTAAAGATGTGGCTTATGCAGTGGAATTTGTGCTGCAAGATGGGGATTCTAACCCAGTTTACAAACAAGCGATCGCTCTCAAAGATAAGCCTGGAGTTATAAGCGTTTCTCTACCTAGCACTGCTCCCGCTTTAACATTAAACAAACAATATCGTTGGTTTTTCAGCGTTAACTGCGATAAACAAAAAAATGCCCCCTGGACTTACGTCGAAGGGGTTATAAGGGACTTCCAAAAAATAAAACATCCCATCGAAGATAATGATAATCATTGTACAAGGGGAGAAAGCGGCAGGCATCGCCTGCCGCTTTCTCCCCTCCCTTTTGTAGTAAATTCAGTAATGATGATTGAATTTTTGGGTGCAACTTGGGTGTCTATAGCATTAACTTCTTCACTGAAACAACTATTGAGACAAACAGCATCTCAGTTAAAAGGTGCTGCAAAACGTAAATTTATAGCGTCAACAGTGCAGGGTTTGGGTCTAGGAGGGCAAAGATTAGCAGAATCAGAATTAGGATGGAATCGAGGTACTATTCGTAAAGGAATCAAAGAATTAACTAGTGGCATTACTTGCGTTGATAATATGAGCGCGAAAGGACGCTATAAAGCAGAATTACACTTACCAAATCTTTTACAAGATATAAAAAATTTAGTAGATTCTCAAAGCCAAACTGACCCTAGTTTCAAAAGTAAAAGGCTATATACTCGCCTTTCTGCTGCCGAAGTCAGAAAACAATTAATAGAAAAGTATGGTTATGATGACGAAGATTTACCCATCGCAGAAACAATTCGGCTTAAATTGAATGAGTTGGGTTATAACTTGAGGCGAGTAGCGAAAGTTCAACCTCAAAAAAAATTCCGGAAACCGACGCAATCTTTGAGCAACTAGATATAGTAAACCAAAACGCAATTGAAGATAAAAGTATTTTACGTCTGAGTATGGATGGGAAAGCTCGCGTCAAAATTGGTTCATTTGACCGAGGAGGTAAAAGCCGGGCTACGGTTAAAGCTGATGACCATGATTATCATCCGAAAACCACCGTGACTCCTTATGGGATATTTCTTCCAGAGCTCGATCAACTGTTTTTATATTTTACCGAGTCGAAAGTTACAAGCGATTTTATAGTTGATGTTTTAGAGGATTTTTGGTCTTGTGAGAAACATCGTTTTTCTCAAGTTAAAACATTAGTTCTCAATCAAGATAATGGGCCAGATAATAGTTCTCGGCGTACCCAGTTTATGAAACGTATAGTTGAATTTGCTCACAAATATGAACTTAATATACGTTTAGCTTATTATCCACCATATCACAGTAAATATAATCCTATTGAGAGAACTTGGGCTGTATTAGAAAACCATTGGAACGGAAGTATTCTGGATGAAGTAGAAACAGCTTTAAAGTATGCCACTAGTATGAAATGGAAAGGAAAATATCCAGTGGTTAAGTTAGTACATCAAACCTATGAAACTGGAGTAAAGCTTACAAAAAAAGCCATGTCTCAAATTGAGAAACAAATTAACCGATTAAGCAATTCCAATAATAAGGATTTTCCGAATCTAGGTAATTGGTTTATTGATATCTGTTATGGAGTCACCTAAATTATTTAGTAAAAAAACCCATAGATACAGAAAATCAGAAAATATTTAATAAAAATCATACCACTCATCGACGCTGAGTGCAGATTTATCATGCACACTCTTTGGGGGATATTGGGTTGCCGTCGGCAACCCAATATCCCCCTATAAAATGATTATCATTATTAAACAAATCTGGCTTATTGATTTTTTTGGGATAATTTATTCTTTGGAAGTCCCTAAAACGAGTTGACCTCGGTGAATCAACACTTAAAGAACTAGAAAACGCAGATCCTTTAAAGCGCTATACAATCTATGCCCAAAAAGGGATATGGCACGAAGCACTAGCGATACTAGCTCAACTGCATCACAAAAACCCCCAAGATGAAAGGCTTCAGACACAGTGGCAGAATTTACTAGCCAGTATCCGCTTAGATGATGTTGCCAAAGAACCGCTTTTGTTAGATAAACCTTAGATTTTGGGGCATGGGGCATGGGGAAAGGGGAAAAGGGTAAGGGGGAAAGGGGAAAGGAAAGATCTCTCTTTACCCTTTACCCTTTAACCTTTACCCTTTCCCCTTTTCCCCTGGCTCTAGAGCCTCTCTACTTAGCGCTAACTAAACCATTGTGCCTGAGCAGGGCGATCGTACTTGGTTCGCGACCCCGAAAAGTTTTAAACACCTGCATTGGATGTTTTCCCCCACCAAGTGCTAGTACGGTATCTCGATAACGGCGTCCTGTAGCTTTTATTGCTTCTTCATTTTCTAGTCCAGCTTCTTCAAAAGCGGCAAAAGCGTCGGCACTAAGTACTTCAGCCCATTTGTAACTGTAATATCCTGCCGCGTAACCACCCTCAAATATGTGCCCGAAAGCACATAACATCGAATCTTCTGGAAGTGGTGGTAAAACGGTAGTAGTCTTAGCTATGCGATGGCGCACATCTGCCGGGGTTTCATCACCATGAGAACGATAGCGGTAGTGTAGTTCTAAATCAACGGTGCTAAAGTGAAGCTGGCGTAACATGGCGGTACCGCTCATATAATTACGCGCTGCCAGCAGTTTTTGATAATAATGTTCTGGTAGAGCTTCCCCGGTTTTGTAATGCTTCGCCATACCGAATAAAGTCAGTCGCTCATAGCACCAGTTTTCCATAAACTGACTAGGTAGTTCCACCGCATCCCATTCCACATTGTTGATGCCTGCGGCTCCCGCATAATCAATCTTGGTAAGCATGTGGTGTAATCCATGACCAAACTCGTGAAACAAAGTCTCTACTTCATAGAAAGTCATCAAACTAGGTTTGCCATCTATTGGCGGAGTTTGGTTACATATCAAGTAACTCACGGGTAAGCGGATGCTGGTTACACCATTTTCTGTGATTTTGGCACGATTGATGCACACATCCATCCAAGCACCACCGCGTTTTTCTGCGGGACGGCTGTAAGGATCTAAGTAGAAGTAAGCTATGGGAGAACCAGTTTCATCAGCAATTTGAAAATAACGGACATCCTCATGCCATACTGGGGCTTGACCATCGGCAGGGGTGACGGTGACGCCAAATAATCGCTTCACAAGTCCAAATAAGCCATCCAGCACTTGGGGAAGGGGAAAGTAAGGACGTAATTCTTCGGCGGTAAAGGCAAATTTTGCTTCTCGTTGGCGTTCTGCCCAAAAGCTAATATCCCAGTGTTTTAAATCTTGATGTTCTTTTCCATGTGATGCAGCAAAAGCTTGGAGTTCTTTTAAGTCTTTGACAGCAGCATCATAACTGGCTTGACGTAGCTCTTCTAATAATGCTTCCACTGCTTGAACGTTAGGAGCCATTTTACTGGCAAGACTCAACTCGGCATAACTACCAAAGCCAAGTAAATCTGCGAGTTCTTGGCGTAACTCTAAAATCCGCTCAATTAAAGGGTTGTTATCTAAATCGCCACTAGAAGCGCGGGTGATATAAGCTTTGTAAAGCTTTTCGCGTAAATCTCGGCGGGTGCTGTGCTGCATGAAAGGGCCGTAGCTGGGGAAGTCCAAAGTAATACGCCAAGGGCCATTTTCTGGTGTGGCGTTGATTTCGCCAGCCTCACGGGCAGCTTGGGCTGCTAAACTGACTAAGCTTGGGGGTAAACCGTCAACTTCGGCTTTTGTTGTCAGGGTTAAGCTAAAACTTTTAGTAGCATCCAGTACGTGGTTAGAGAACTTCGTAGAAAGTTCTGCTAATTCCATCTGAATGACATTGAAACGCTCTCTGGCTTCTCCTTCTAAGCCAACACCAGAAAGTTCTGCATCTCGAATGGCGGCTTCTACGATGCGCTGTTGGGCTAGTTCTAGAGTTTCCCAATTATCGCTACTACGGAGGACTTTAAACGCATTGTAGATTGGTTGGCTTTGACCGAGCTTGTTGATAAATTGTATTACCTGTGGCTGTATGGTTTCATGAGCTTCCCGCAGTTCAGGGCTATTTTTAACACCCATTAAATGATTTACTGCTCCCCAACTCCAGGTAAGCCGTTCAGTCAGCTTTTCTAAAGGTTCTACTAAACCTTCCCAAGTCGGCTCTACATTAGCCTCTAAAGCTGTAAGCTCCTGGTCAAGTTCTGCCAGCAATTGGTTAAAGGCTGGTACTACTCGTTCTGGTTTAATCTCTGCAAATGGAGGTAAGCCAGTGCCTTGGAGTAAAGGGTTGTCAAAAAGAATGGTACTTGCACTCATGTTTTTCGTTGAACTGCGGATTAATAAAAATCAACAATGATTTCTATTTATATATTTATTTATATATCTTCTAATGTAGCGATCGCTGTGCTAATTAGTCTCGCCATTTTGGCAAAATCAAAAGTACTGGGGCATAGGGAAAGGGAAAGTGGGGAAGGGGGAAGGGGGAAAGGGAGAAAGGAAAGATCTCTCTTTTCCCTTTAACCTTTAACCTTTACCCTTTACCCTTCAACCTTTACCCTTTTCCCTTAGCGAAGCCATCTACCGCAGTCCATTGCTCTTGAGTCATGTATGTATCCTTTCAATAAATAAAGGGAGTAAGGATTCCTCCTGCCCCCTGCCTCCTGTCCCCTGCCTCCTTAAACTACCTGCTCTACCTGTGATTTTGCCAATTCGCTAGGTGCGATCGCTCCATTTTCTGTAATGATGGCTGTAATTAATTCGGCTGGGGTGACATCAAATGCTGGGTTGTAAAAATCTACCCCCGCAGGTGTGAGTATTGTATCGCCAACTTGATATATTTCTGTAGGATCGCGTTCTTCGATGGGAATTTTGCTACCATCTGCTAGTTCAAAATCAACGGTGGAAAGAGGTGCGGCAACAAAGAAGGGTATATTATGTGCTTTAGCAGCGATCGCTACGCTATATGTACCAATTTTATTCGCAGTGTCACCATTAGCGGCAATGCGATCGGCACCCACAACTACTGCATGAATCAAACCCTGTTTCATGCAATGTGCTGCCATGTTATCAGTAATTAATGTGACTGGAATACCTTCTTGCACGCATTCCCAAGTGGTGAGTTTTGCGCCTTGCAAACGCGGACGGGTTTCGTCAGCAAATAAACGCCCTAAACGTCCTTGTCTCCAAGCAGAACGGACAACACCCAAGGCTGTACCATAACCAGCAGTGGCTAATGCCCCGGCGTTACAGTGGGTAAGCAATGTCAGCTTTTCTGGGGTAGTAGGCAAAACTGTTAAGCCATTGTCACCGATCGCTTTACAAGTTTGCAAATCTTCAGTGTTGATTGCTTGGGCTGTTTCCAAGAGAATTTGTTTGATTTCTTCTACTGTTCCCAAGGTTTCGTAGGCAATTTTCAGCATCCGGCTAATTGCCCAAAATAAGTTTACGGCTGTGGGACGAGTAGAACGCAATAACTGGGCAACTTTATCTAAGTGTTGCAAAAATTCGTGGCGATCGCTTGTCTGAATTTCCCTTGCGCCAAGATACATTCCGTATGCCGCAGCCACACCAATTGCAGGCGCACCCCGGACAATCATCGTTTTAATCGCCCGCGCCATATCTTCACTGCGGTGAATTTCTACGAATGTATATTCATTCGGTAAAAGAGTTTGGTCAATTAGTGACACTGAGTCGTTGCGCCAAATGACTGGATAAACCTGGTTTGTAGAACCTGTCATAAAATAAGGCAATATTTTTTAAATTTGCTCAGAGAATAATAAACTTTTACAGATTGAAATCAAAGAATTCAGAATTCAGAATTCTGTTTTAATTTTATTGCGATCGGTGAAGGTAGTTAAGAGACTTCCAAAAAATAAATTATCCAATGTTGTGGGGTGGACTTATAGAACATACGTGTCAATTTAACGTGAAACTCTTGCTGTTATTAACTTCTATCATTTCTTTCTGTTCTGACTTTGTGTCCTTAGCGTCCTTTGCGGTAGCCTGCGGCAAGCCGCTCCGCGTCTACGTTATCGCTCCATCTTTGACACAACACAGAGAAAAAAAAGTCTGTAGAAGCCACCAAGGCTAGTGGTTCGTCGCATTAGTTATGAAGGCTTATAGATCCCCGACTTCTTAAAGAAGTCGGGGATCTGAACACCCACAAATCAGCAAAATTAATGGGACAGACCACTAGCCAATCAGACTCAAATTACTACTACTCAAAGTAATATTAGGATTTTGTAAACGGGCAAACTCAAACACTGTTCCTGCACCTAAAACATTGCCATCCTGGTTATAGAATAAGCTGCCACTACTTTGGCTAAAGACAATACGTGCATTACTAGCGTTGACGGATTGATTATCGGTAACAACTGCAAAGTCAGTTAAAGTTTGTCCCACAGTATTAGTAATCGCATTGAAAGTCGTTTTACTCAGCACAATTTGGTCTTGTCCCGCTTCAAAGTCAGTGATGGTATCAATACCTAAGCTTGTGTTAAACACACTATTACTTTGGAACAGATATTTATCACTACCAATTCCACCTGTAAGAGTATCATTACCATTACCTCCCAAGAGGGTATCATTTCCTCCTAAGCCTTGGAGTCGATCGTTTCCATCACCACCAACCAGGGTGTTATTTAGTGTATTACCAGTAAGAGTGTCATTGCCTGTGCCACCCGTTGCATTTTCAATAACGTTATTGGCAGAAAGAATGAGGTTGAGATTGCTATTAACTATTTGCGAAGTTGTGACACCTAGATTTAAATTGACGGCAACTGTAGTACCGCCAAAGTTAATAGTATCAGTACCACCTGTTGTGGTTTCTATTATTGTGTCGGTTCCCAAGGCAGTATTCGCTACAAAAGAATAAGTATCATTTCCTGTTAACCCTTGGAGTCGGTCATTTCCACCACCACCAATTAAAGTGTTATTGAGTGTATTACCAGTGAGAGTGTCATTACCTGTGCCACCTGTTGCATTTTCAATAACGTTATTGGCAGAGAGAATCAGGTTGAGATTACTATTAACTGTTTGGGAAGTTGTGACACCTAGATTTAGATTGACGGCAACTGTAGTACCGCTAAAGTTAATAGTGTCAGTACCCCCTGTTGTAGTTTCTATTATTGTGTCGGTTCCCAAGGCAGTATTCGCTACAAAAGAATAAGTATCGTTTCCTGTTAAACCTTGAAGTCGGTCATTTCCACCACCACCAATTAGAGTGTTATTCAGTGTATTGCCAGTGAGAGTGTCATTACCCGTGCCACCCGTTGCATTTTCAATAACGTTGTTGGCAGAGAGAATGAGTTTGAGATTGCTATTAACCGTTTGCAATGTGGTTAAACCTAGATTTAAATTGACCGCAACTGTAGTACCGCTAAAGTTAATAGTATCAGTACCACCTGTTGTAGTTTCTATTATTGTGTCCGTTCCCAAAGCAGTATTCGCTAGGAAAGAATAAGTATCATTTCCTACGCCACCATACAAAGTATCATTTCCAGCATCACCTGAGAATCTATCATCTCCTTGTTCCCCAAATAAACGGTCATTACCGTCACCACCAGAGAGAGTATCGTTACCTAAACCACCAAACAAATCATCATTGTATGGAGTTCCTGTAATGTTGTTATTTACAACTGCACTGTTGAAAATAAAATCACTCGCTTGTAATTGGCTGCTGCTAATACCATTGAGTTTAAGTCGATAATAATAATCGCCATCAAACACTCGATATCTGACACTAATGATGGCGTTCCCATCGGTATCATTAGTTGTGAGCAGTAAGAGATTATTGAAGTCGCTGATATTTAGAGTTCTAACATCTATTTTGTCTTGTCCCTTTTGAAAATCAATGACGATATCTTGCTCTTTAGCAGCGATGGAATTATCAAAGTACTCGAAAACAAATTCATCGTTTCCTGCACCACCATACAAGGTATCATTTCCTTCACCACCTAATAATCTGTCATTTCCTTGTTCGCCAAATAAACTGTCATTACCGTCACCACCAGAGAGAGTATCGTTACCTAAACCACCAAACAAATCATCATTGTATGGAGTTCCTGTAATGTTGTTATTTACAACTGCACTGTTGAAAATAAAATCACTCGCTTGTAATTGGCTGCTGCTAATACCATTGAGTTTAAGTCGATAATAATAATCGCCATCAAACACTCGATATCTGACACTAATGATGGCGTTCCCATCGGTATCATTAGTTGTGAGCAGTAAGAGATTATTGAAGTCGCTGATATTTAGAGTTCTAACATCTATTTTGTCTTGTCCCTTTTGAAAATCAATGACGATATCTTGCTCTTTAGCAGCGATGGAATTATCAAAGTACTCGAAAACAAATTCATCGTTTCCTGCACCACCATACAAGGTATCATTTCCTTCACCACCTAATAATCTGTCATTTCCTTGTTCGCCAAATAAACTGTCATTACCGTCACCACCAGAGAGAGTATCGTTACCTAAACCACCAAACAAATCATCATTGTATGGAGTTCCTGTAATGTTGTTATTTACAACTGCACTGTTGAAAATAAAATCACTCGCTTGTAATTGGCTGCTGCTAATGCCATTGAGTTTAAGTCGATAATAATAATCGCCATCAAACACTCGATATCTGACACTAATGATGGCGTTCCCATCGGTATCATTCGTTGTGAGCAGTAAGAGATTATTGAAGTCGCTGATATTTAGAGTTCTCAGATCTATTTTGTCTTGTCCCTTCTGAAAATCAATGACGATATCTTGCTCTTTAGCAGCGATGGAATTATCAAAGTACTCGAAAACAAATTCATCGTTTCCTGCACCACCATACAAGGTATCATTTCCTTCACCACCTAATAATCTGTCATTTCCCTGTTCGCCAAATAAACTGTCATTACCGTCACCACCAGAGAGAGTATCGTTACCTAAACCACCAAACAAATCATCATTGTATGGAGTTCCTGTAATGTTGTTATTTACAACTGCACTGTTGAAAATAAAATCACTCGCTTGTAATTGGCTGCTGCTAATACCATTGAGTTTAAGTCGATAATAATAATCGCCATCAAACACTCGATATCTGACACTAATGATGGCGTTCCCATCGGTATCATTCGTTGTTAGCAGTAAGAGATTATTGAAGTCGCTGATGCCTAGAGTTCTCAGATCTATTTTGTCTTGTCCCTTCTGAAAATCTGTGACGATATCTTGCTCTTTGGCAGCGATGGAATTATCAAAGTACTCGAAGACAAATTGGTCGTTCCCTGCACCGCCAGATAAGGTATCACTTCCAGCACCACCTGATAATTGATCGTTTCCACCTAGCCCAGAAAGGCTATCATTACCGTTTAAGCCTTGAATAGTATCATTTCCAGAAGTGCCGACTAGATTATCGTTATTGTTTGTTCCTAAAATAGCCATGATTTTATCCTCTTTTTTTGAGTTTTAAGATAGTGCTGGTATTTTGAAATCTGGACAAAAATTCTTATGGATTGAATATCAAAATCAAGATTGATTTAAAAAAAAATCCACGACAAAACACGGGGTTAATTTATAGCAGCAAACAGGCAAAAAGTACCAAGCTTCAAAATCTCTTGATGCCGATGTTTAACAATCAGTTGATGTGCTAATGTTGCTGACTACTGCTACAAGTCGTTAAACCCATAAAAAATAGAGCGATCGCTTGCTCCTAAATTGATACTGGTAGTAAATTGATACTATACTAATCCTAGTAATTAACTAGATTAAGTATACAGATAATGGAGCGATAAAAGTTAATTTAAGTAATTATTTAATATAGATGATTTTCGGTAATTAACTAAGCTTTAATAAAACATCATATTTTTCATATAAAACTTTATGTTTTCATCAGCGATGGTATGTACTAATACATTTTGTACACCAAACCGCTTGACAGGAAACAGTCTTCTGCCTCCTGCCTTCTGCCTTCTGCCTCCTGCCTCCTGCCTTCGACCAATTACTTTAACCAACTCTTCTAGCCATAGGTATTTTTCTAGCAAGGGGATTTCTTCCGAACAGCTTGATGATGGTTTCAGCAAATTCTTTATTATCGTAAAACTCATGCATTAAAGTAATAGGTTGTGAATAAAGTTTATCGCTAAAAAAGATTGATTTCCAATCTAGTTCGGTACTATTAACAACTCCAACCTGTGCCATTACTTTGAGAAATTCATAAGCAATCAGACCTTGACCAATGGCAGATGGATGAATGCCATCTAAACTAAATAGTCCACCTTGTCGAAGTCGCCCAGATGTGTCTGCATGGTAGTATTTGGTGTTGACTTGGGGATAGACAAAATCGAAGTATTCGGGAAAATCATACTGCACTTCTCCAGCATTTCGCTTGAAGGCAATTTCTTGTAAGGCATTAGCGAGTTCAACAATATGATACCGCGATCGCTGATAGTTACTGTTCTTACTCTTCACTACTTCTCTGATTATTTGATTGTAGCTACGAATACAGTCATCAATGTAGAGGGCATCTTGTAGCGTTAAGTATAAGGTTCCAGTTTTTCTAACTGTATCTTCTTCAAAAGGGAAATAAGTATAGTATTTGTAGTAAATTGAAGGCCTATCATCTCCAGGGACGTTAATTTCAGTAGTTGGGCCTACACCTTTTGCTAAAGGTACGATAGTTACCAGCGGTACTGTTCCAACGAAGACATTCCAATCAGGATTGTTGTTATCCTGCATGATGGTATCAACGCGATCGAGCAATTCTTGATATTCAACTTCAAAATCTTTGGGATGCCACAGGTTCCATTGTTCTCTTACCTCACGGAATGATTCGGGTTTTTGACTTGGGTTTGTGAGAGTTTGATTCGGGTCATTGGGAGTTTGATTAATTTCTAAACTGATGACAGTTCCAAGGGCATTGTTCGATCCTAACCAGAGAATTAAATTCTCAACTCCTTGAGTTTTGGTTGTATGATGCTCCAACCAATCCAGTTGACTATAGTTATCATAAATAGGGTTTAAAGATGGGTTGAGAACTTTAAGTGCTGTTCGGTAGAACGCAGCATTAGGCAGACCTAAAAAATCAGGTTTGCCTTCTCCTTTTTCGTTACTAATTTCAATTTGATATTTACAAATCTGGGGTGTAATCATCCAAGAATCAGCAACATCAAAGCCTTGTATTGCTACATTATGGAAGAATTCAGTTCTTCCTGGGTAAGGCTGTTTAGCACTACCTCCCTGGCGTTCGTAGTAATCTTCAGCTTCATCTAGTACTTTCTCAAGAGTTGGCAATATGGTGACCCAATCAAAACCGTTGATATCTGAGCCATATTTTTTCTCTAAACGCCGTAAAATATTCTCAATATTGGCTGGTAGTCCCCCCATCGGCCATTCAGGATAAAGATATTCAGCACCAACTTGTAACCCCATTGATTTAGCAATCAAAGTTGAAAAGCAAAGGTCTGTCCGGGCTGCTGCCAAAGACATAAAGCCTTGAGAAATACTGTCACCAATTGTAAATAGTTTCATAACTTTTCCTAAATTTGATAAATGTAGGTTCGCAGACTAGTTGAAAATTTTTGTGGGCTAAGTGGAAAGGGCTGTCTGTTAAGTAATCTCAATAAATTTTTCTATTTTTTTATCAATAACTCTTTTAGAATATCCCAAATTTTATCTAAAAAATATGTAAGTATAGCAAGACTAATAATAAATTGAGTTTTTACCCATTGAAAGCGTCTTTCCATAAACTCACATTCTTGTCTGGTAGATTCTATCATTTCAAAAATACCAAAATTTTTATAAGCAGCCTTGAGAAGTCTTTCAGCTTCTACCGAAATAATGGGAGGAGATACTACAAAGTTTCTCTCTAGTCTAGAGAAAGAGCTTTGCAGTTTATTAACAGCCCAAGGATTAGGATTTATTACTGATAAAGAAGAAGAAATTTTCTCACTTTTTGCAGAAATATTTTTAAAAAGTCTGCGTAAAAGAATACAAGTTTCAAAAATTTGGATTGCACGACATAAAGCTATCTCATATTGACGATCGTCAATATAACGACTATAAACAGCGAGTGCATCTGTCCAGCGAATAAAAAGTCTCTCATAGTGGCGGCTACTAATATTATTCTGCTCTATATATTTTTTGAGTATTTCCTCCTCTTCATGTTCGTAACCGCCTGTAAATAATCTACCAAGCATTACTGCATTCTCATAACAAAATTCGGAAATATTATCTGAGTTTATTTGGATAGAAGTAAAAGCATAATGACGCTCCATCTCTTCAATATCCCAATCTGAAGATAATTGTAAAACAGAATTAATTTCTGAACATGTACTATCGTCAATATTCCAAACTTTATGTTTGCAGCCTATTGGATCATCTACATTTCTAAATGTTAACCAGATGGAAAGAATGCCAATCCCATATTCCTTATTTACCAGAATAGAACAACCTCTGCTTATAGAGGTAGATATTGGTACTTGAAAGTAAAATCTATTAAATTGTCGAAATAAACCTTGATAAAATATCCATTGGTAGCTAGATTTATAAATAGTTTCAATGTCTGTTTTTTGATTCATTTTCTCCAGTTTATACATAGTTGACGAGGAAATTGAATCTCCTAAGAAATCTAAATCAAAAATCGAAATAATATCCGTTCTCAAATAATTCATAAATTTATTACGCGTTAGTTTCAAAAAAATACATAAATTTACTTTTAGTAATTATTAACTTCTTCCGGAAAATCTACAAAGCCTGCCATTTATAGTCGGTAGGCGGGGGAATATAAATATTTACACTGTTAGTAATGGTTAATTATTCTACTAAAAATTCAATATATTCTTGGTTCTTTAGAAAATCTCAAGAATTTTGAAATTTTCAGTAAGTCCAATTATGAACTGTTTAGTTACAATCTTCAAAATTTAAGCTTCTAGGTGACATTACTCGTGGCGGTAGCGATGTTCGTATTGCCCCTATTTTGTTTCAGATTTTAATCTTTTCCTATGTCGAAGATTTTCAACAAGTCCGCAAATATGAGGAAAATTTTTCACTTAGTCTGCGACAATAAAAGCCAAAAGCCCGATGATTCTGTAGGAAATTTTCATTAAGTCTGGCAACCGACAATAAAGCGATCGCCCACACCTGAGTCACAAGTGCGGGCGATTCGTGATTATGAAGAATTAGCTAAACAACAGCAGATACTTGTTGTTTAAAGAAAGCTTGCAAAACTCTCTCTGCTATTTGATGACTAGTCAAACCTAATTCTGTCTTCGATTCATCGGGTTCGGCATGGTCTACTAATACATCTGGTACGCCAAAACGCTTCACAGGAACGAGGATGTCTGCATCTAATAAAGCTTCGGCGATCGCACTACCAAAACCACCCATGACGCAGCCTTCTTCTAAGGTAATAACGCGTCCGATTTTCTTAGCTAAAGGCAAAATCAACTCGGTATCCAAAGGTTTAGCAAAACGCGCATTAATTACAGTTGCTTCAATGCCATGTTCGCTCAAAATTTCCGCAGCTTGCATTCCTGGATAAACCATTGTGCCATAGCCGACAATTAACACGTCATCCCCTGTACGCAGAATCTCGCTTTTGCCAATTTCCAAAGGTTCCCAGCCTTCTTCCATCAACGGCACGCCGTAGCCATTGCCACGCGGGTAACGCATAGCGATGGGGCCGCTAGTATGGTTAACCCCAGTTACCATCATCCGTTGCAGTTCTGCTTCGTCTTTGGGTGCCATCAGTACCATGTTAGGAATGCAACGCAGATAAGCGATGTCATACATACCTTGGTGAGTGGGGCCGTCAGCACCCACAATTCCTGCCCTGTCTAAGCAGAAGAACACTGGTAAGTTTTGGATGCAGACATCGTGAACGATCTGGTCGTAGGCGCGTTGCAAGAAGGTAGAATAAATGGCGGCAATGGGGCGCATTCCTTCGGTTGCCAAACCGGCTGCTAAGGTGACAGCGTGTTGTTCGGCAATGCCGACATCTATATATTGATTGGGCAGTTTTGCTTGGAGTTTATCTAAGCCTGTTCCGGTTGCCATCGCCGCAGTGATGCCAACGATTTTTGGGTTTTGTTCGGCAAGTTTTACTAAAGTGTGAGAAAAGACTTTGGCATAAGCTGGTGGTTTGGGTTTGCTGGAGGGAATAGCTTTGCCAGTTACTAAATTGAAGGGGCTTTGGGCGTGGTAGCCTACTTGGTCTTGTTCTGCGATTTCATAGCCTTTGCCCTTGACTGTTGCCACATGTACTAAAACCGGGCCTGGTATTTGATGCGCTTGTTGGAATGTGGCAATTAATTCTTCTAAATTATGTCCGTCAACTGGGCCGATGTAGGTAAAGCCGAGTTCTTCAAATACTGCACCGACTTTAGGAACAGCCAACCGCTTCATACCTTCCTTGATGCGTCCGAGTTCGGGAGACAAAGATTCACCTACGAAGGGAATTTGCTTAAACTGTTCCTCAAAATTATCTTTGATAAACTGCACTGGTGGGCTGAGGCGCATTTTGTTCAGATAGCGAGGAATCGCACCCACATTAGGAGATATGGACATTTCGTTGTCGTTGAGAACAACTAGTAAATTAGTTTTTGGCAAGTGTCCGGCATGATTAATGGCTTCTAAAGCCATACCTCCTGTAAGTGCGCCATCGCCAATGACAGCCACAGCTTTAAATTTTTCGCCTTTTAAATCTCGCGCTAAAGCCATGCCCAGTGCTGCTGAGATGCTGGTGGAAGCGTGTCCCGCACCAAAATGATCGAATTTGTTTTCACAACGCTTGAGATAACCTGCAACTCCGCCCTTTTGTCTAAGGCTGTAGAAGGAATCGTAACGTCCTGTAAGTAGTTTATGGGGATAAGCTTGGTGTCCTACATCCCAAACGACTTTATCCCGATCTAAGTCCAGTGTTTGATAAAGCCCTAGTGTTAATTCTACGACACCCAACCCTGGCCCCAAATGTCCACCATTAACTGCTACGGTCTGAAGATGCTTATCTCGAATTTGACGGGCAATTTGTTGCAGCTGTCGAACGGATAAACCGTGCAACTGATTGGGATGGGTTATTTCGCTCAGATGCATATTACAGGGTTTTCCTCTCTAATTTCTGGTTTCGGTATCTTGATTTTCCCACGGTCGGGTTATCTACATAATCAGACTGCTACATTGTTACTAAGTTGTAGCGGAAAGTATAATTTCGTAATTGATAACGTCCAAAAAGGTGTTAATAGTTAACAATTTGTCAACAAAAGAATTCACCAATTCTGAATTGGTGAATTCAGAATAGAACCAGTCTTTGGTGTGAATTCTCAATTTAAGTAGAAGGGAATGGGGAAGGGGCAACAGGCAACAAACACAGGGCATGAGCCAGAAGGCAATTAATTTTTCTCTATTGACTTTTGCATTTTAAAGCTAATTCACGTATGTCTGTTGTCTTTGTCCGATACCACTAAATGTATTACTGTGCGATCGCTACTTAATTTGTTTACCAGACATTTATCAGTAAACTTACTCGACTATTTCCTCCACATTCAGTAGTCGTTTAGTAAATTGAATTTTATCTTTTCTTAAGAAAGCTTATCATATTTTTTGCATAAATTACAAACCAGATGCCGATAAGTCAGATAAAACGAAGCTAATCAATTTACTCGTGGATAAATTTACCTCAATTAATACTGAAACTCTGAAATAACAATGCTTACATATAGTATTGTTATCCACAATAAAGTCATAGGTAAAAAATAAAACTACTATACCGATCCAGAAAAATTATTAGACATTGGTTGTGGTGTTGGTCGCCAAGTGAGAATTAAACTTACTGATAATGAATATGCGCTTTACACGAAGAAGCAAGCACTCTAAGAGAACCAGAGAATATCCTTCGGGTCGCGGACACAGGGCGATCGCATTTAGCGGCAACTTCATTCCCATTTAATGCTACCGTGGATTCGCAAGTAGTTTATCGAAACTCCTGGGTCTCAAACCCCATCCTTGTAGGACAGCTTTAATATATATTGTTAGGCAACAAATCTAATATTTGCGATCGCATTCCTCTTTGATTTATATAGGTAGGGGCGTACAGCTGTTTCTCAGCCCCCAGAACCTCTTCCATCGAAATTGACAAAAATAATCGAAAAATCATTGCTAGTATGAACTAGGATGTCATAATTGTTTGTGGAACTGGAACAAGTCGCAGTCTAATAACCAAAAGACCTTACAATCTCATAATGCGATAAATCTTGCTGATGTCACAGGTTAAACAGAGGTAATTATTGTGACATTAAATCAGAAGTCAGAATCGAGAATTCAGAATGCAATCAGCTGGTAATTTAGATCCGCCACCCTCTTACAAAGTTCAGATGGTCGGAAACCTCAGCTCTGACTTTGCACTGATTGAAGACTACCAAATTTTGAATTTGGTGGAGGATTTAAACCAATTTAAACCTCTACAGAAAGGCAAGCTACATCGGCTACTCAGAAAAAACTCATTCTGAATTTTGGCTCCTGACTTCTGAATTCTGCTGTAAGTTGTTAAATAATCCACAATCCACTAATGCTATACAGAAGATTTGGACGCACAGAATTACAGATGCCGGTGTTTTCCTGCGGCGGTATGAGATATCAATTCAAATGGGAAGATGTTCCTGAATCGGAAATTCCTGCTAAGAACCAAGCAAACTTGGAAGCGACTATTAAAAAAGCCCTGGAAGTTGGTATTAATCACATTGAAACTGCTCGTGGTTATGGCACTTCCGAAATGCAATTGGGAAGAATATTACCTAAGTTTCCCCGCGAAAAATTGATTGTTCAAACTAAAGTCGGCCCAAAGGAAGATGCAAAAGAATTCCGGGAAAATTTTGATAAATCATTAAAATATCTCCAGCTAGATTATGTTGACCTTTTAGGGTTGCACGGCATTAATACTCCTGAGTTATTAGACTACAGCATCCGTCCCGGTGGCTGTTTGGATGTGGTACGTCAGTTGCAAGCAGAGGGGAAAGTCAGATTTGTTGGGTTTTCCACACATGGCCCCACTGATGTAATTGTGCAGACAATTAATACTAATCAATTTGATTATGTAAACCTGCACTGGTACTACATTAATCAGTGGAATTGGGCAGCAATTGAAGCAGCTAAACGTCACGACATGGGGGTATTTATTATTAGCCCAACTGATAAAGGAGGTTTGTTGCATCAACCGCCGCAAAAATTAGTTAATCTTTGCGCTCCTTTGAGTCCAATAGTGTTTAACGATCTGTTTTGTTTGAGCCATTCCCAAGTGCATACCTTGAGTTTGGGAGCAGCAAAACCAGAAGATTTTGACGAACATCTGAAGACTTTAGAATTAATAGATAGAGCATCAGAAATTCTGCCACCAATTTTGGCACGTTTAGAAGCAGAAGCGATCGCCACTTTGGGAGAAGATTGGGTAAAAACCTGGCAAAATAATTTACCCACCGTTGACAAAACCCCTGGAGAGATAAATATTCGGGTGATTTTGTGGTTGTGGAATTTAGCGATCGCCTACGATTTGGTAGACTATGGCAAAATGCGTTATAACCTGCTTGGTAATGCTAGTCATTGGTTTCCTGGAAATAAGAGCGATCGATTAAACGAATTAGACTTGCGCCAATGTCTTGTCGGCAGCCCCCACGCAGATAAAATCCCGCGAATTCTCCAAAAAGCACATCAATTATTGGCTGGCGAAGAAGTAAAACGATTGTCTCAACAGTAAAAGGAAAAGGGAACGGGCAACAGAGCAATCCCCATAATTAAAAGATGTCTTATGCACTATAGCAATCCTATTTGATTTGCTCTCCATTAGTGGGCTTCAGATCTCCGACTTCTTCAAGAAGTCGGGGATCTTTTTGTCTAACTTTTCACGGTATCTGGAAAACCTCTCTCTAAATCTCTCTCCTGCGAGGAGAGAGACTTTGAATTCCTGGTTTGGAAGTTAGATTTTCCGTGGACTTTTCCACATGACGTGAAAAGTCAGATCTTTTTGTTTGTAACAGGACTTACGCAAAAGATAACGAAAGTAGCGGTAATTCATGAATTACCGCAACGCTTGAATAAGGTTTTCAATCACATCTTGCGTAAGTCCTGTGTAATACCATTTCACTAAAAGCCCGATCGATTTCGCGTAGGGGCACGGCAATGCCCATTGGTGTCAACTTAAGCTCAAAAGCTTATTCCCACAGGCATTTTACCCCACCCCCAACCCCTCCCCTTGCCAAGGGGAGGGGAGGTTTTGGCTTTAGACAAAACCGGGGTGGGGTAACGCGGATCTTGATGGTAAATGAGTAGAACTCGCTCATCACCTTTCTATTAGGGTTTCACGTTAAGTTGACACCAATGGGCAATGCCGTGCCCCTACCAAAGCATTTGTATCATCATTAAATTCAAACGGTATAACTCATTTAGGACTGCTATATTTTTCTATCAAAGTCAAATATTTTATTAATTTTGCAGATGCTTGTACAACTACCAAAAAGAGCAAAAGGAATCCCCTAAATTTATTTATGAGGATTCCTTGGTTTTGTCTCGCGGTAGCATCTATTGTGCCTTTATTGGGCAATCTTTAGATGCGAACTTCTCAGAGTATTTTACTTACAGCAATTCACAGTTAAATAGACCGTACTGGGGTAGCAAAGCTGTGGTAACTAACTGATACCATTTCACTAAAAGCCTGATACATATAGATTTCGCGTAGGGGCACGGCATTGCCGTGCCCCTACCAACGTATTTGTATCATCATTAAAGTGAAACTGTATAACAATAATTTAATTTTCCAGTATGTGTATTCCATTCAATTGAAAACTGCTGTATATGGGTAAGCTGTATAGTGCTAGAAGTCGATATTTAATCAGATGCGATATTTTTCATTTGATTGGCGCTTGGTACAACTAGCACCTTATCAACGCGGTTACCATCCATATCCATAACTTCAATTCGCATACCTTCCCATTCAAAATGATCTGCTGCGGTGGGAATACGACCTAAATGAGTGATGACAAAACCGCCTAAGGTTTGATAACTGCCACGTTCCTCAGATTCCCATTCTTCCATCTCGAAAAGTTCTAAAAACTCTTCCACAGGTAACATTCCATCCAGAAGCCAAGAACCATCTTCCCGTTGCACGGCTTGTGGTTGATCTTGTCCATCTGTTGAAGGAACATCGCCGACGATTTCGCTCATGATGTCGTTGAGAGTGACTAATCCTTGAATGACGCCGTATTCATCAACTACCAGTGCCATGTGAGTCACGGTTTGCTTAAATAATTCTAAAACTTTCAAACCGCGGGTGCTTTCTGGTACAAAGACTGGTTGCCGCAATCCTACTGTTAAGTCTAGCTGTTCGCCTCGAAAACTCCTAGCTAATAAGTCGGTAACTGGGATTACACCCAGGACATTATCAAGTCCCCCTTGACAAACTGGATACCGAGAGTAGGCACTATCAACCATTTTTTGGCGATTTTCTTCAGCGGTGTCATCTAAATCTAGCCAGACGATATCAGGACGGGGTGTCATTAAATAGCTTACAGGGCGATCGCCTAAACGAAAAACTCGCTCTACCATATCCTGTTCGGCTTCCTCAAAGGTTCCCGCTTCAGTACCTTGCTCGATTAAGATTTTAATTTCTTCTTCGGTGACTTGCGGTTCGGTTGATTGGGTAACCCCCAAAACTCGCAGTACCATATCCGTCGAAGCACTTAAAAGATGTACCATAGGAGAAGCGATCGCCGATAAGGCACGCATGGGAATAGCTACAAATGCTGCAATGCCTTCTGGGTTATTTAATGCCAAACGCTTCGGCACTAATTCGCCGATAATCAGTGACAAATAGGTAATAATCAACACCACGATTCCAAAAGATACGGGTTCGCTATAAGGTGCCAATACAGGAACAAGCCGCACATAGACTGCCAGCCGATTAGCGATTGTTGCTCCTCCAAAAGCACCAGTCAGAATACCAATTAGAGAAATACCTACTTGAATAGTTGACAGGAAATTATTTGGAGACTCCGCGAGTTTGAGTGCTACCCTTGCCTTAGCATCCCCTTGATTGGCAAGCTGCTGTAGTCTAACTTTCCGCGCCGAGACAATTGCCATCTCAGACATCGAAAATATGCCGTTGGCAATAATTAGCACCAAGATGATTAAAATTTCAAAAGTGATGGAGGACATGTTTAAAATTGCCGCTTATCAGAGCGAACGTAGCTCAATCCTTAGTATCTAGTATTAAAGGTGCTTCGATAAATTGTTTGACTGTACACAAAGTAATAGTTATGAGTTGTTGATTTTATGATGTCGTTGTACATTATTCTTCCTGAGAATGAATTAGAGGGCTGTTAACACTTTTAAAATGGTGGACATAACCTGCCTCAAGATTTTCAACAAGCGCCAAGATTTCGATTGCTAGTAGAACTTATGTCATTTTCTTCTATTGTGCGTGCCTTAGGGCGATCGCCACTCACTACTGAGTTTATTTCTAAGTTAAATCGCCAACAAGAATTGCGCTTAAATGGCATTCCTCGGCTACCAAAGGGTTTGGTAGCTTCGGCATTGGCCCAAACTCAAGGCAGGAATTTGTTCGTGGTATGCGCCACTCTGGAAGAAGCTGGACGCGTTTACGCACAACTAGAGGCAATGGGATGGCAAACAGTACATTTTTACCCCACTTCTGAAGCTTCTCCTTACGAACCTTTTGACCCGGAAACTGAAATGAGTTGGGGGCAAATGCAGGTTTTGGCGGATTTGGTCAAAAGTCAAGAGTCATTAGTCATTAGTCATTTGTCATCAGAAACAAACCAAAGGACAAATGATAAAGGACAAGCGACAAATATAGCAATTGTGGCGACTCAAGGGGCGTTGCAGCCGCATTTGCCGCCGCCAGAGGCTTTTCAAGAATTTTGCTTGACGCTAAAGCGGGGGATGGAGATAGATCTCAATGCTTTTAGTGAAAAAGTCACTCTTTTGGGGTACGAACGGGTACCTCTGGTGGAAACTGAAGGGCAATGGAGTCGGCGCGGGGATATTGTTGATGTGTTTCCGGTTTCATCGGAGTTACCAGTGAGGCTGGAATGGTTTGGCGACGAAATCGAACAAATACGCGAATTTGACCCAGCAACTCAACGTTCTGCCCTCGATAAAGTCGAGCAGTTAATTCTCACGCCAACTAGCTTTGCTCCCATCATCATGGCGCCACTCAAGGAGAGTGCTGAGTTTCGAGTGTTGAGTGCCCAGTTAAATACTGATTCAGGACTCGATAATGGAAACTCAGGACTGATTGAAGGTAGCCGTCGTTTTTTGGGTTTAGCGTTCGAGCAACCAGCATCCCTGCTAGACTATTTACCAGAAAATACCTTAATTGCCATTGATGAACCAGAACAGTGTCACGCTCATAGCGATCGCTGGGTAGAAAATGCGGAAGAGCAATGGTCACTCATCAGTCATCAGTCACTTGTACTGAGCGGAGTCGAAGTATCAGTCATCAGCGGACTACCAAAAATTCATCGGTCGTTTGATGAGTGTTTGGCTGATGTTGCGAGGTTTCAAACTTTATATTTATCGGAACTTTCTGAGGAGAATGATGGCATTAATCTTGCGAGTAGATCTGTTCCGGTTACGCCGCATCAGTTTGCTAAATTAGCTGATACTATCCGCCACGAACGCGATCGCAATTTCTCTATCTGGCTGATTTCTGCTCAACCTTCGCGTTCTGTGTCGCTGTTGCAAGAACACGATTGTCCGGCTCAATTTATCCCCAATCCCCGCGACTACCTAGCGATTGATAAGCTACAAATCAACCACACTCCAGTCGCACTTAAATATTCTGGTTTGGCAGAATTAGAAGGTTTTATTCTGCCTACGTATCGCTTAGTAGTCGTCACCGACCGAGAATTTTACGGTCAGCATTCCTTAGCAACTCCTGGTTTTATCCGCAAACGCCACAAAGCAACTTCTAAGCAAGTTGACCCCAATAAGCTGCGTCCGGGGGATTATGTGGTTCACAGAAATCATGGCGTTGGCAAATTTGTCAAGCTGGAAAGCTTAACGATTAATGACGAAACTCGCGATTACTTGGTGGTGCAATATGCTGACGGTTTACTGAGAGTCGCAGCCGATCAATTAGGTGCTTTATCTCGGTTCCGCGCCGCCGGGGATAGAGCACCAGAACTCAATAAGATGACTGGTAAAGCTTGGGATAATACCAAGAATAGAGTCCGCAAAGCAATTAAGAAATTGGCGGTGGACTTGCTGAAATTATATGCAGCGCGATCGCAACAACAAGGTTTTAGTTTCCCCAGCGATATGCCTTGGCAAGAGGAAATGGAAGACTCCTTCCCTTACCAACCCACAACAGATCAGCTAAAAGCCGTACAAGATGTTAAACGCGACATGGAAAGCGATAGGCCAATGGATCGCTTAGTTTGTGGCGATGTCGGTTTTGGAAAGACGGAAGTGGCGATTCGTGCTGTTTTTAAAGCAGTCACCGCCGGGAAACAAGTGGCACTCCTTGCGCCAACGACTATTTTAACACAGCAACACTACCATACACTCAAAGAACGTTTTGCTCCGTACCCGGTGAATGTCGGCTTACTCAACCGCTTTCGTTCCGCTGAAGAACGCCGCGATATTCAAAAGCGATTGGCAACTGGCGAACTTGATGTAGTAGTTGGCACACACCAACTCTTAGGCAAAGGCGTATCATTTAAAGATTTAGGCTTGTTGGTGGTGGATGAAGAGCAGCGTTTTGGAGTAAACCAAAAAGAGAAAATTAAAAGCTTGAAAACTCAAGTTGACGTGCTGACTCTCTCCGCGACTCCCATTCCTCGTACCCTGTACATGTCTTTGTCGGGAATTCGGGAAATGAGTTTAATTACCACACCACCTCCAACCAGACGCCCGATTAAAACTCACCTCGCACCGCTAAATCCCGAAAGCGTGCGGAGTGCCATACGTCAAGAATTAGACCGAGGTGGACAAGTATTTTATGTAGTTCCACGAGTTGAAGGAATTGAAGAGACAACTGCAAACTTGCGAGAAATGATACCGGGAGGTAGATTTGCGATCGCTCACGGGCAAATGGATGAAAGCGAGTTAGAATCAACCATGCTCACCTTCAGCAATGGTGAAGCAGATATCCTCGTTTGCACAACAATTATTGAATCTGGCTTAGATATTCCGCGAGTCAACACCATCTTAATTGAAGATGCTCATCGCTTCGGCTTGGCACAATTGTATCAATTACGCGGTCGTGTCGGACGCGCAGGTATCCAAGCTCATGCTTGGCTATTTTATCCCAAGCAACGAACGTTATCTGATGCGGCGCGGCAACGTTTGCGAGCAATTCAAGAATTTACTCAGCTAGGTTCTGGGTATCAATTAGCAATGCGCGATATGGAAATTCGCGGAGTGGGTAACTTACTGGGTGCAGAACAATCCGGTCAAATGGATGCCATCGGTTTTGATTTATACATGGAAATGCTCGAAGAAGCAATTCGGGAAATTCGCGGCCAAGAAATTCCCCAAGTTGAAGATACCCAGATTGACCTCAACCTGACGGCATTTATTCCCGCAGATTATATTACCGATTTGGATCAAAAGATGAGTGCTTACCGAGCGGTGGCTACAGCGAAATCAAAAGGAGAATTAAAACAGATTGCAGCTGAGTGGAGCGATCGCTATGGTACTTTGCCAGTCCCAGCCAATCAACTGTTGCGAGTCATGGAACTCAAACAGTTAGCGAAAAAACTAGGCTTTAGTAGGATTAAACCAGAAAGCAAGCAGCACGTTGTTTTAGAAACACCAATGGAAGAACCAGCTTGGAACTTGTTAGCGGCGAATTTACCAGACAATCTCAAAACCCGCTTTGTCTATTCTCCTGGGAAAGTCACAGTGCGCGGTTTAGGAGTTTTCAAAGCTGACCAACAATTGCAAAGTTTGATTGATGCTTTTGCGAAAATGCAAGGTGCAATTCCAGAAGCGGCTGTTGTTTAATTGCTAGTTTTAGCATATACCTTTTGTGACATTATTTACTGCGTTATGTATTACGTTTTTACTACAGTGGAAGGTTTACACCTAACGTGCGATTTTGTTGTTTACTCGGCTGCTTTGTTTGGCTGTCAGCCAGATTACGCACCTAGCCCCACAGGACTGCATGAAGTGTATCGTCAGCCATATGAATATCTTGGCGTGATTCCATTCAAAGATTACGCTTTATTTAGCCCTATTTCAGCAATGGATAATTTGACTCTAGAGGCTATGGAAAGCCTTGAAAATAGAAGACTTAGGGATTTCACTTGCATTGCTTTTGAAGCAAATGTTAACGATCAAGATTTAGCTTCAATCGGAAGTGTAAACAACAACAAAAAATTTTTACAGCAATTACTAGAACAGGGGGAAAGAATTATCGATGTAATTAGATTATTCCTTTTCAAACCTGGAAATAACACAAGTATGGGGCGTGTCGGAGCTGTTGGAAATGGGATTTCTGGTGTGTGGATTGGTGATGATGGTCAACACGCAAAATTTATTGCTAGACAAGTTTCTCCTTATCAATTTGTTCAAAAACCAATGCGGGTAACACTTACAGATGTGCGAAAAATATATAACGACCCTGTATTTACAGAGCTTTGTTCTGCTGCCTGCAATACTCTTGACAACCTCGATCCTTTGCTCAAACAAATTTTTCAGGGATTATTTGCATTTCGAGAAAGTCGAGAAATTCAAAATCAAGAGGCAAGATTTTTGAGATTGGCTTCTCTAGCAGAACATCTAGCAAAAAAGGATGCCACTGAACGTCTCCAGGGACTCGAATTACGAAATCGTATTGCTCAGATAGCACAATCAGGTTGGGACGAAAAAAGTGATGTATTGAATGTAGTAAAGGATTTGTGGAAGCACGTCAGAAATCCACTTACTCATTCAGTTGAGACCTTCACTTCAATTGCTCGCGATCCAGAGCAAGACATACCAAACATGGAGAGGATTGTAATAGATATGCTTCAAGCAGTTGTTATTGCATGGCGTGATGAGCAATTTGGCACTGACGCATACACATCACTGCTATCAGAGTAAAATATACTTCGATAGCAAGCTAAGTAAACTGCGGCAGAACAATATCATTGGCTAACAGTTATAGATTGGATTGGCAGGAACAAACTCAACACTTGCTTCTACTCAAATCCTACGACTTCTGCTATTGAGAGCGATCGCGCTTTGCTCTCACCTAAAGCGATCGCGAACAATCCCAATACAGTGCAAACAGAGATAATTGATAGTATGACTTTCGTAACGAATCATAGCTATGACTGACTTACTTGAACAAGCGATCGCTAAACTAAAAAATTTGCCTGCCACTGAACAAGATGCCATTGCAGCAATGATTTTAGCAGAACTAGAAGATGAACGCCGTTGGGATGAAGCTTTTGCGCGTTATCCAGACATGCTTGCCAAACTTGCAGCTGAGGCAATGGCTGAATACCGTGCAGGTAAAACCCAAGATTTAGATCCACATACGTTGTGAAGTCACCTATAACTGCTCAGTTTCGTCAAGGGTTTGCCGATTTACCTGAGCAAGTTCAACAGCAGACGCGTGAAGCATATCGCCTCTTCAAACAAGATCCTAGCCATCTAAGCTTGGGTTTCAAAAAAGTACATCCAGAACTACCAATTTATTCAGCACGGATTAGCAAAAGTTACCGAGCAGTTGGACAGTTAGATGGAGATACCGTGATTTGGTTTTGGCTTGGTTCACACGCCGAGTATGACAGGTTGCTCTCTCAGTTGTAGGGACAATTTAAAAGTTACTCATACTCGTTATTTAAACCGTAGCAAGATTAATTTAATCAGTCACAGTTAAGAGCAAACAAATATAGTTGTTAGCATATTCTCACAAACTAGCTCAACACATGTATGAAAATTAGAGCAATCATTCATCCAGCAGAAGAAGGCGGCTATTGGGCAGAAGTTCCTGAGCTTCTCGGTTGTGTTACTGAAGGAGAGACGATGGAAGAGGTGATGGCTAATTTAAAGGATGCTATTGAAGGTTGGCTTGAAGTTGCTAATAATCGTAAAATCGTGGAAATAGTTCTGGAATAACTCAAAGATAAATAAGTTATGTCAACAATGTCAGAACAATTAGAACAACGAGTCGCAATTCTAGAGGCTGAAGTTGCACGCCTTAAAAGTAAATTAGAGGTTGTTTCTTCCCCAACAACACCTTGGTGGGATAAAATTGCTGGAACATTTACTGACAATTCAGCTTATGATGAAGCGATGCAGCTAGGGCGCGAATATCGTGAATCCCTACGCTCAAATTCTGTAGAACCACACGATATATAGATGTACGTTCTCGATACCGATCATCTTAGTGTTTTAGATCGTGGAGGAGCAGGGGCGCAAAGCCTTCTCATACGGTTAGCGAATATCAATCCCAATGAGGTTGCAGCAACAATCATCAGCTACGAGGAGCAAATGCGAGGTTGGTTAAGTTATGTGGCGAAAGCTCAAACTGTTGAGGGACAAATACTAGCCTACAAACAGTTAAAGAGGCAACTAACCAATTACTGTGCTATCCCAATTTTAGAATTTGATGAACAAGCAGCCCAAGAATTTCAACGTCTAAAAAAGGCATATCCAAGGCTTGGCACAATGGATTTGAAAATTGGAGTGATCGCTCTAGTTAATCAAGCCACTTTACTAACTCGTAATTCCTCTGATTTTGGACAAATTGTAGGTTTACATATAGAAGACTGGACTTAGGAATTTGTTATTTGGGTAGTTTTGGAACCACTATAAAGATAAGTCATATCAAGTCAACTATTTACCAGACATGATATGACTTATTGCTAATTCCCTAACTCAACTGTGCTACAAGTTGATTTTCTAAAAGTGTGGCATTTGTTAACAAGTCCTCAACGGTGATTCGCAAAAAGCGTTTATCATCAACTTGAAAGAAAATTTTAATCCGATCGCTCCCAGGATATCCGTTAGGCGTTAGTTGGGCTATTGTTCTAGCGCCATCTTTGTCGTTGAGGGGTTTGACGGTGGTTTCAGTACTTTCAAGACGACGAGTAATCAAGCGATCGCCATCAAAATAAACTTCGGTATTACCTGTGTCTGCCCCCAATTCTCCCATAATTAATTCGATGCTCGGCTGATTCTCTACAGAAGCGCCTAACACTAATTCCACTGGCTGACTCATGGGATATGGTTGTCCAGCCTTAATTATCGGGTGCCAATGGTGGCGTTGATTGCGGCGATCCCAGTAGCGAATACCATAGCTATGATAGAGAAAGTCTTTGATTTCAATGCCTTGGGCGATTTGTAACGCACCTTGCGCGATCGCTTCAAAGGGACGTTCGCAACGGATTTTTTCTGGCTCAAAATATTGTTTTATCCATGTCTGCACTGCTGGCAATTGTACAGTTCCACCAACTAATAAAACGGCATTAATATCTGCAACTTCTATTCCTTGGCGTCTTGCTTGTTGCAACAGTGTCGTCATGGATTCATCTAATAACTCAAAAAAGGCGTGTTCTTTGAGGACATTTTCAAAAGTATCGCGGTTTAATTCCAGTTCGTAACTTTCAAATGTTTCATCATCAAAATAAACTTCGCTAGCTTGGTTTTGAGTTGATAGCTGAATTTTTACCCGTTCTGCCAATCTTGTTGTCAAAGGACTTACCGCTAGTCCTTGAGTTTTGGCAAAGTAATCTACTAACCAATTATCAATATCAGTTCCGCCCAAATTCTGCCCAGCTTTCGCCAAGACACGGGCTGTTTTGACTTTTTGTTTTGAATCTTCGGCTAAGGATTTATTACCCCATTTCAGCAGAAATCCCACGGGTTTTGTAGTGGTTTGGACGCCTCGATCCAACCGAACAAGGGACAAATCCAAAGTCCCGCCACCAAAGTCGATTACCAAGAGTATTTCTCGATCTGCCAAGCCATAACCCAAGGCGGCGGCTGTGGGTTCATCCAGCATTCGCACTTGTTCGACTTTTAGCGATTGGCAAACTTTTCCTAACCAATGACGATAAGCTTCAAAACTATCTACGGGTACGGTTAACACTAGAGAATCTAAACCACCTTCTAGGGGTGCTAGTTCTTCAATTACTTGGGTGAGAAACCATTGCCCTACTTGCTCAAAGGTGACAATTTGCCCATCAAGTTCGGGTAAGAAACCTTGAATATTTGCACCGATACCGCGCTTGAAGCTACGGAAAAATCTAGTTTCGCCTTTGAGGTCAAGACCGCGATCGCGTACTTGTTGACCGACTAAGATTTTACCTTGTGCTGCGTCTTCAACATAAACCAAACTGGGTATCAGTGGCGGATTGAGACTTTGTTTAATTGATAAACCTGGTAGATTCAGGGTTTCTGGCTGCTGGGTTACGGGGTTCCAACGAGCAATGACTGTGTTGCTAGTACCAAAATCGATTGCGATCGCCATATTTTATCAAGAAGGAATTCAGAACTCAGAATTCAGGAGTCAGGAGTTCGAGTGGCTGTTGAAGAAATAGTAAAACAGCACATTCAATTTTTGATTCAGTAGTTAACATACACTATTGAGTCCTACTCTGAACTCATTGCATCTAAATTCTAAATTTTGAATTCTGAATTCTAGATTCTGACTTCTGACTCCATCAGCCACCAAGAACGTAAATGAGCGATCGCTACTTCTTTTTGTTTAGCTTCGACTTCTATCCAAGGTACTTCGTGGTAAACACTGGGCATAGCTGTAATTAAATCGCTGTGCTTGCGATCATTGAAAGCTTGTTCGCCATTGGAAATATGAACTAATTGCCAATCTTGATTCGCCCAAGTTTCCCTTGCTGCGTATAACATAGATGCCACACTCGGATCGTCATAGCTATCTAAATTTTCGTGGCAAATATGGTGATGAGCATCGAATACCATTGGTATTCCTGCTTGCTGACACACTTCTAAAATTTCACTAGCACTATAGGCATATTCATCATTTTCAAAAGTCAACCGATTTTTAATCGCTGGTGGTAATTCTGAGATTACTTTTACAAGTTGTTCGGTACGTTGAGATTTGCCACCATGAATATTCATCAATGACCAAGGCGATTGCGGTAAGCCTAATAAGTCAAGGTTGCGGGCGTGTCGTTCGAGAATTTTGATACTTGTTTTTACCACTTCTGGAGAATCAGAACTCAGCACTACATATTGATCCGGATGCAGTACCATTCTGATGTTTAATGCTTTTGCACGTTCGCCAATTTTTGCTAATTCATCGCTCATTTCCTCTAATATATTTGCGCCGATTTCGTCTTCCATATCGCAAAGAGGAAATAAAGCACAAGACATGCGATACAGCTGAATCTGATTTTTCTGGCAAAAGGAGAGAGCGTCATGCAAACGCTGTAAATTATGCTGATACAGTTCTGTTAAGGCAGTTTCACGCTCTTCAAGAGTCAGTTTTAAGTAGCGCGTGCGCGTCATTGTCCGAAAGCGCACTTGTTTATCAAAGGTGATACAAACCAGCCCCAAGTGGGGTACAGTGGCTTTTTGTTGCTGTGTGTGGGGTAAAGTTTGGAACTGGATTGCAGTCATGAAGTAAACTTATTAATTTATCAATATGTTCTTCTTTCTTTAATTTTAATAAATTTTGCGAGCGAGGGATGAGTATCTAGAGAAGCATTATTGACAAATAATATTTGATTTTTAACTTCCTTGTAGAGAGAGGCAATAGGCAATAGCCAAAGATTAATTACCTATTGCCTTAAGATATATGTTATTTCTTCACGCCATCAAATTTGATTGCCATATTAGAATATTTGTCAATCAGCTATTGGGCTTAAATATTGGAGACATTAATCAGCGATCGCCCATCTGACATAAGGACGAGAAGCCGCTACACTTTTGTAGGTGATTAACCGTCCTGGTGAATTAATTTTTCGTAAATCCACACGGAAATAAGCTTTTTTATTCTTAAATTCTACATTGTAAAAACTATATTCCTGGGTGCGAGTTTTACCAACACACGATGCATAATCACTGCGTAAAGGTGAAACAAATTCTGCAAACTGGTTATTAGATGAAACTAATTTAGTTGAATCTGCAAATTCTCTAGTATCTGCGACTACCGTATGTTCAGCACCGCCTTCATAAGGTAAAGTAAACCACCACAGCCCAATTGTTTGAGGACACGTACCGTTGCTACGTTGTACATTCAGTGTGACATTAGGTGCAGAAATAGGGCCGGGCTGTGCTTGTGCTGTCGTGGTTAGGGTTCCTGCCAGAATTAAGGGGCATAAAACACTACCAAAGTTTTTTAATTGTACTAACTTTTTCATCAGGCGAATGTTTTAAAAGTTCAGGTATCCAAATCACATTGACTTTTATGACTTTGTAAAAGTGCCATCTAACAGCAGTTTATCTAAGGGTCAAAGTCAAATATAAACACTTTTTTACTCCAAACTCCTAACTCATAACTCCTAACTCATAACTCTAAACTCCTAACTCTTTGACTTAAAGCAATCGTGTTGCCAGTTACAGTTAAACCGAGGAAAACAGGTAATAATTTCAATAATTAACTAGAAATGCAGCCCCGCCTGTAAAAGATGCTGCCGTTTCATGAAACCTCGAATTATTGTTTGTGGCTTAGGACGTACTGGATATAAAATCTTTCGTTTGCTCAGACAGCAGGGAGCATTTGTTGTTGGCATTCATTACCAACCGATCCCAGGCGAAACTGCATCGGATGTGATTGTTGGCGATCTGCAAGCAGCAGCTACCTTAAAAGCAGCAGGAATTGAGCAAGCTCACACTTTAGTAATTGCTGGATCTAAAGATGAATTAAATTTGTCAGTTATGATGCAAGCGCGAGTGTTGAATCCCCAGATTCGCATCATCAACCGCTTTTATAATACAAATTTAGGCGAGCGTTTAGATCAAACTTTGCCAGATCATTTGAGTATGAGTGTTGTCGGTTTGGCAGCGCCAGTATTCACCTTTGCAGCAATGGGAAGTCGAGCAATTGGCCAAATCAAATTATTTCAGCAAACTTGGCCGATTCACGAAGAATATATTGATGAAAATCATTTGTGGAAAGGTCGAAAACTGAGTGAATTGTGGGAAGACCGATCGCGGATGCTGATTTATTATCTACCTGTAGAAGGTGAAATGGATTTAGTATCCGCCGTCATCTCAGGACAAGAGTTAAAAGTGGGCGATCGCTTAATTGTTGGTACGCAACCCCGCAACCGTCCTCCCAAGCGATCGCTAATTAGAAAATTGCTGAAAGTAATAACTAGTCTCAGACACTTTCAGCAACATGGGCGATCGGTAGTTGTGGGTGCTGTTGTCTTACTCGCAGTAATTCTACTTGCCACACTCACCTACACATCTGCTGAATTAAAATTGTCTCTAATCGATGCCTTATATTTTTCTGTAGGCATGATAACCGGAGCAGGTGGTAATGACAAAGTAGTAGAAAATGCTCCCAACAGTATTAAATTATTTACCGTTATCATGATGCTGGTTGGCGCAGTGGTAATTGGTATCTGGTATGCAATGCTCACCGATTTTGTCCTGGGAAGCCGCTTTAAGCAATTTTGGGACGCAGCACGAATACCCCAGCGCTATCACTACATTGTCTGTGGTTTAAGCGGTATTGGCGTCAAAATCGTCGAGCAACTCCACACCAGCGGCCATGAAGTCGTAGCGATCGAAACCGATTCTAATAACAGATTTGTCAACACCACTAGAGGGCTAGGCATTCCCGTAATTCAAGGTGATGCTAGCTTCCGCACCATACTCAAGTCCAGCAATATACATACTGCCGCCGCAGTGCTGGCCGTAACCAATAACGATGCCACTAATTTAGAAATAGCCCTCAAAGCCAAAAGCTTGGCACCAAGTATTCCGGTAATTGTCCATTATGCCGATCCCGATTTTGCTGGCATAGCGCAACAGCTATTTGACTTCGAGGCAGTACTCAGCCCGGCTGAATTGGCAGCCCCAGCTTTTGCCGCAGCTGCACTAGGGGGAAGAATCCTTGGTAATGGCATCACAGCAGATAGTCTTTGGGTAGCTTTTGCCACAGTGATTACACCTTTACACGCTTTTTGCGGTCAGTGGGTGAAAGATGTAGCTATGTCTACTGACTGCGTACCTTTATACGTAGAAACGAACCACCAAACCCTACACGGCTGGGATTTACTAGAAACCAACCTCAGTCCCGGCGATATTTTATATATGACGATGCCAGCCACGCAATTATATCAATTGTGGCGTAACGAAGGAGCTTGCGAAAGACACGCTTAATTAGTGGATAATTGCTAACTGAATTCTGGGGTTCAAGTCCACACATAATTTTTCGATTTTGGTATGAAATACCATTATTCCAATTCGCAGTTTCCGTTTTAATTTCGCCAAGTGTGCTGTATTGTGATATGTCAGTTCTAATATTAGTTTGAGCTTATCAAAGTATTTCGACTACTTATTAGATAATATCTAGGTTATCTTGTGTGCTATATAGTACAGATTACGAATATTCAGTGCCCTAATATCTAGAGATATTAGGGTGCTAATCCTAGCGGAGTGTATATCCGAAGGCAGCAATACTCTGTTTTTCTTCCTAAAGTACACCTCTAGGTACTAGGCATTTTTGTCACCCAGGTTTTATATTTTGTATATAGAATTGCAATATTTCACATTAGAAATCAATAAGTTAAAGAAATGCAATTTTTATATTTTCTTTGTTATTTTGTATTTAACGGGACAGTTCTCGAACATTTGGTGGGTTTAAATAACAATTAATCAAACGATTTCCCCCCAAAGATGCATGTAAATTCTTTGTAATTTGCGGATTTTACTTCAGTTGATAAGCAGAATGCAAATTGCCTAAATAAGTTACATAGCAGCATTCCAAATTGGCAAATAGTTCATCTATAACAAGGAAAACCTTGCTAAAAACTATGCTTGAAACAAATAATCGGCGGATTTTTCTACCTGCTTTTATTAGCCCCATACAAGAAAAAAATCTAGCAGGTACTAAAAAACAAATTCTTCAACGTAAATTAGATTTACTGCAACCATTACGTCAATGGCTGGACGCAATAGATGTTCAGAATCGTAAATTCGCCAAATTTATTGCCAAGCTTATTCCTGCCCAGTGTCCATTTGAGCGTGATATTATGCTTTTTGGCCGCACAATAGCTCACATTCCTCCAATGTGCAAACTCAATCCCCTTTATAACGAACTTGTGAGCTTGCGTTTTCGGGCTTTGTGTTATTTAGTAGATCAATGTGGAGAAGATATCCAATCCTACTGCTAAATAAAACTAGAAAAAACATAGTATGGAAATTAAAGTTGAGCATCAACCCAGTCAACAACGTCTCGAACAATTGGGTGTGTCCAAATGGGCAATTTGGAAAAAGGAAGTCTCAAAATTCCCTTGGACTTATGATTCTCAAGAAACCTGCTACTTTTTGGAAGGAGATGTAATTGTTACTCCTGATGGTGGACAGCCAGTGCAAATGGGTGAAGGCGATTTAGTAATTTTTCCTGCTGGTATGTCTTGCGTCTGGGAAATTAAAAGTAACGTAAAAAAACATTATTACTTTGATTAATCTAGATTAGGGATTGATCCCCTTTGTTTTCTTGACGATCCAAAAAAACAATATTTTATAATTCAATCCTAATTATTGAAAAATACGGCAGAATTCAGATGCAAACCAGGCTTAATACTTGGGTACTTAACTTAGCTTGTCTACTTCAAGAACTTGAAATCTGCTGTAAGATCCCCGACTTCTTAAAGAAGTCGGGGATCTGTGGTTTATTCTCATAAAAGAAACTTCATAATTATGTTAGTAGAAGTTAAATCGGAGAAGATGCCTTCTCAGAGGAAAATCATCAAAAATGTTACTACATTTAAGTACTTGGCAAGAAGTTGAAGCTTATTTACAGCAATCAAAGGGTATTATTTTTCCCATTGGTTCCACAGAACAACACGGGCCAACAGGATTGATTGGTACTGATGCTATTTGTGCAGAAGCGATCGCTCGCGGTGTGGGCGATGCAACTGGAGCGATCGTTGCCCCTACAATTAATGTAGGCATGGCACTGCACCATACTGCTTTTCCTGGCACAATCAGTCTGCGCCCCAGTACTTTAATTCAAGTAGTGCGAGACTATGTAATTAGTCTTGCCAAAGCTGGTTTTAGCAAGTTCTACTTTATCAACGGACACGGCGGTAACATCGCCACCCTCAAAGCCGCTTTTTCCGAAACTTACGCTCATTTAGAAGATTTACACGTTGCCAATGCCCAACAAGTACAATGTCAAGTGGCTAACTGGTTTATGTGCAGTTCAGTATATAAACTAGCTAAACAATTATATGGCGATCGAGAAGGTTCTCACGCAACTCCAAGTGAAGTAGCCCTTACCCAGTACGTTTATCCAGAAGCAATTAAGCAAGCACCCCTTTCACCAGAAGTTGCAAGCGGATACAAGATTTATAGTGCAGCAGACTTTCGGGCGCATTATCCAGATGGACGTATGGGATCGAATCCGGCTTTAGCAACGCCAGAACATGGCAAACAATTTTATGAGTTAGCAGTGAAAGAACTTAGCAATGGATATTTGGAATTTGTGAACGCAGAGTAGAAACCTGCAAATCTTTAGATATCTGATTAAAATTGGCTCTTCGCATAATTCAACAGTGCTGAATCATTTGTGATTAAACAAGATCTCCAACTTTTCAAATAAGTCGGAGATCGCCTTATTCCAATTTTGACAATTAAAATCATATTTATAAATATATAAACAAAAACCCTGTTGCTATAGATGTGAGCAAAAGGGTTTGAGTTTGAATATAAAACCTGGCATCGAGCTATTTTAGCGTAGGGCAACCCCTAAACTATCGTTGCCGCAGCAGCGTTTCACCTCTGAGTTCGGGAAGGATTCAGTGTGGTTCCACCGCGCAATAGACACCAGGAAAACTTTTAGGGCAAGGGGGAAAAGGTAAAAAACTTATCTTTAACCTTTTCCCATCTTCAAAACCCTGAAGACTGCCAGGAATGCGA